>UQGG01000038.1 GCA_900540475.1 uncultured Robinsoniella sp.
TTTTTATTTAACATTAACACACTAAAACATTTTTGACAACTAGTTGCTACACTAGAGCGTGTTTTAAAATTCATTCCCGCCATCTGCACGCCCCACTTTGCGGCATATTTGCCCCGAATTCAGGTTACATAGCCCGCTATGTGCCCTTCATTCGGGACAGATCTCCCACAAACTGTGACGTACAGCTGTCAGAAAGCAATTTTCAAACGCGCTCTAGAGTTAAAAAGGAAAAAACAGATGTAATTCACGGTCTTATGCGCTATAATAAAAATAATATTGTTTTACATAGAATAGGAGCATTTTCGTGAATATACAGGATTATATTATTTACAATAAAACGATTCCGGAAAGGGCAGCGGCATATGTTGATTATCCCGAAGGATTATCTGAGGAAATATGTGCGTATCTTTCCGGCAGGGGAATTTCTAAACTTTACAGCCATCAGGCTGAAATGTTCTCAGAGGCACAAAAGCAGAAAAATATTGTGATTACTACTTCTACGGCGAGCGGAAAAACACTGAGTTTCCTTCTTCCGGTCATGCAGGAAATCTTGTCAAATCCGCTGGCAAGGGCTGTATTTATTTATCCTACCAAAGCATTGGCAAGTGACCAGTACCGCGCAATTCTGCCGATTCTGGAATATTTCGGTGAGAATAGAATATCGGCGGGCGTATATGATGGGGATACACCGGTAAATGAGAGAAGCAGGATTCGCAAAAGTGCAAATATTATTCTGACCAATCCGGAGATGATCAACAGTGCTTTTTTGCCCAATCACAGTAAGTTCGGATTTGATTTTATTTTCTCGAATCTGAAATTTGTGGTGATCGATGAGCTTCATACATACCGGGGAGCTTTCGGCTCTCATCTGGCAAATGTATTTCGCAGGCTGGGAAGAGTCTGCAGGTATTACCATTCATCCCCACAGTTTCTCTGCAGCTCTGCAACGATTGCCAACCCGGTGGAACTGGCGGAAGGCATATGCGGACAGCCATTTGTAAGGATTGAACGGGATGGATCCGGGGCATCGGAAAGAAATTATAAACTGGTGCAGCCGCCCAGGATTATGGGAAAGGATAAGCAATATTATGGACAGGTGCAGTCTACGGCTGTGGCAGCAGAACTTCTTCCTGAATTAGTGGAGAACGGCCATAGCTTTATTGCATTTGCCAGGTCCAGGAAAAATGTGGAGATTATTTTAAAGGAAGCCAGGGATAAGCTGGAAGCGGAAAGCTTCTTCGGGATATCTCTCACCGATAAAATATCGGGTTACCGCGGCGGGTATACACCACTGGAACGAAAAGAAATTGAAAATAAGATGATTACCGGAGCGCTTTGCGGTTTGGTTTCTACCAATGCATTGGAGCTGGGGATCGATATTGGAAAAATTGAAACTACGGTTCTCTCCGGTTATCCGGGAACAAGGGCTTCCTTCTGGCAGCAGACAGGCAGGGCAGGACGAAGCAACAACCGGTGTACCAATTATCTGATTCTGGACAATCTTCCTTTTGACCAGTATATTGCAATTAATCCGGAATGGCTGTTTGCATCCGGCAGTGAGAATGCGGTCATTGATAAAAATAATCTGCTTATTGAACTGTCGCATATCCGGGCGGCAGCAGCTGAGATTCCGCTGACCCTGGATGATATCTCACTTTTTCCGGATCTGGGCGAGACTATTCCTGTTTTAATACGTGCCAGTGAACTGACTAGCCAGAACGGTAAATTTGCATGGACAGGAAATGCTTTTCCAGCGGGAGACTTTAGTTTAAGAAATATTGACAAATCCAGATATAAGCTGATAAATCAGGATAACAAGAAGGAAATTACGGAAATGGACGAGCTTCAGGCTTTTCGTGAAATCCACAAGGGTGCAGTTTATATGCACGACGGTGTGCAGTATCAGGTGTTAAAGCTGGATCTGGAATGTAAAACGGCATATGCGGTGACATTTCAGGGAAATTATTATACGATGCCGGGCAGCAATACCAATATTCGGATGATCCAGGGCAGCAAAGAACGGGACTATAAACGTATAAGGATTGGATTTGGTGACGTCAACGTAGATGAGATGGTCTATATGTTTAAAAAACTGCAATTTCATAATCACCAGAACCTGGGGTATGAGCAGCTGGAACAGCCGCTGTCCAAGGATTATGATACAGAAAGTACCTGGATTAAGATTCCTGAAAATGTGGTAAAGGCATACCGCCGTCTGCTCCAGGAGAGTCCGGGCGGCCAGATCATCCGCAACAACCACTTTGAAGGTCTGTGTTATGCGATTAAGAATGCGGCAATGATGGCGACTATGACAGAACAGGAGGATATCGGCGTTGTCATGTCGGGAAATGCAGCTGGTATGGGAGAAAACTTTGCCTCCGGAGAGGTATTCCTGTTTGTCTACGATAAGTATATCGGCGGATTGGGGTATTCAGAGAAAGTGTATGACCTGACGGAGCAGATTATCCGAAATGCCATTACCATGGTGAGCGGCTGTAAATGTGAGAAGGGATGTGCGGTGTGTATCGGAGATTATAAATTAGATAAAAATATGATTCTCTGGGGCTTGCAAAACCTGCTGGAGGAAGAACCGGTTCCAAAAGAGGTCAAGCTTGTGGAGTATGCTCCGTCCACATTTATGAAAAAACAGTTTCAGTTTGAGGAACTGCCGGGCAGGTGGCAGGAATTCTGTACGTATTTAAAGGAGAGAGGGGATTCCTTTGCAGCCTTTTTGAGTACGATTCCCCAGGTAGAGACAGATGGCCCGAGCCTGATATTATTTACGGACAGCAGTTTTTATAAGGAATGGATTCTGGAGGAAACCAATCGAAAGAGCCTTGTAAATATAATTTCTTTTTACACGGAAGCTCCTCAGGGTATCCGTTTGCAGATTAAGCAGATGGAGCAGGGAAGAGAGCGGAAAGAAGTAAAGGATAAGCTACAGAGAAGATATGAGAATCTGATGGAATAGGAGGTTTCCATGCAGTTTGAAGAAGAATTGAAACGGCTGAATCAGTACCAAAAGGATGCTGTGCTGGATGAAAGAGATGCCTGTATCGTCAATGCGAATGTGGGCAGCGGGAAAACGACGGTACTGATTTCTAAAATTATGTACCTGCATCATGTTAAAAAAGTTCCTTATCAGGATATGGTGGTGCTTACGTTTACCAATAAGGCTGCAAATGAAATTAAGGAACGCCTGTCTGACACCGGAGCGGGACTGGATATGGAGGAAATGGGGACGTTTGGTACATTCCACAGTGTGGCGCTGCATCTTTTGAGGAGTAAGCTGCCTATCGAAGATTTGGGCTATACAAAAGGATTTCTTGTGATCGAACCGGAGGAAGAACTGGATATTGCAATGCAGTTGATTGAGGAAGAAAAACTGGTGATTAAATATAAAAACCGGTTAAAAAAACGGTTGGAGCAGGCCGCGGCGGGGCAGGTTACAGAAAATAACTCCCGAATCCAGGATGATATTCTCAAACTCCTGAAGCTGTTGAAAGAAGAAAAAGTTAAGCAGAATAAAATGTCTTTTTCTGATCTTCTGGAAAAGACAAATCAATTGTTGGAAGCATCTGGTATGGAAGCCAAATGGATAATTATTGATGAGGTGCAGGACTGCGATAAGATGCAGCTGGATTTTATTGAAAAGTTTATGAATGGTGAAACCAGGCTCTTTGCTGTGGGCGATCCCAATCAGATTATATACAGCTGGCGGGGGAGCACCTGGAATGTATTCTATGTGCTAAAGGAGAAGTATCAGGCAAAGGAATTATCTCTGCCCATTAATTACCGTTCCAGCAGCTCCATTCTGGAGGTGGCTAAGTGCTTTTCACAAAATGGATCTCCGCTAAAGGGGATGCGGGAAACCGGAAATAAAATTATTCTGAAGAACCATTATAATCCTTTTAATGAGGCATGCTATCTGGCTGATAAAATAAAGGCACTTCAGCTGGAAGGTGTTCCCCTAAAAGAAATTGCAGTGTTTTACCGTTTGCAGAGCCAGTCAGAAGTCTTTGAAAAGGTATTTGCGGAAAATGATATTCCCTATGAAGTTTCCATGAAAAAGACCATACAGGATATTCCGGTTTTAAAATGGATGATGAAACTTCTGCGTTTCAGCGTCAACCCGGAGGATAACCTTTCGGGATTCTATGTGTTAAACAGCCGGGATTATGGAGAGCGACTGTCTAAAAAAGAAGCCAGAAAAGTATTAAGTAATCAGGATGGGAATCATGTGGGAGGGTCTGAACTATTTGTAAAAATGATAAATTTCCCGAAACAGAGCAGTGAAATCCATAATCCGGAGGAACTTTATGGGTATTTTAAAATGGACGAATACCTCATGCCCACATCATCTGCTTATGCTAAAGACGGGCAGGCAGTCCTTGATCTGGCAGAGATTTTGTTTGATTATATAAAGGAAAAGAATATGCCGTTATTAGAGGGAATGCGTGATTTCCTGAATTCATCAGCGCTATATGGCGTAAATATACTGCAGAAAGACATCCAAAGTGAGGAAGAATCGGTTAAGCTGATGACGCTGCATGCCTCAAAGGGGCTGGAATTTTCCCATGTTTTTATCACCGGAGTAAATTATGGTCTGATTCCTTTACCGTCAAAGGATTTTGAAGAGGAGGACGAAGAAAGACGGCTGTTTTTTGTTGGTATTACCAGGGCGAAAGATTATCTGGAACTTTCGTATTATACGAATCCCGATTTCTACCGGGTGCTGCCGGGGGAAAGCCGGTATATCCATATGATACCTGCCCATCTCATTCAAGAGGATACTCCCGGGAAAAGGGAAGTGAATCTCCAGGAATTGAAAAGGCAGATTCAGAAAGCTAAGACTGAGGGGGCGGTGGAAAATTCAGCCAATGAGGAAGCAAAAGAACAGGTAACGCAGGAAATGGTGAAGCATCAAAAATATGGGATTGGTAAAATATTAAAAGAAGATGATCTGATGATGGAAGTGGAATTTGAAAACTATGGAGTGAAAGAATTTATGAAAGCTTTCAGTGAGCTAGAGCGTGTTTGATAATTCATTCCTGCCATCTGCACGCCCCACTTAGCGGAATATTTGCACCGAATTCAGGTTACGTAGCCCGCTACGCGCCCTTCATCCGGGACAAATCTCCCACAAACTGGGACGCACAGCTGACAGAAAGCAATTTTCTAACACGCTCAAGAGCGTATTTGATAATTCATTCCTGCTTCATGTAATATGAGATATCCGTGAATTTAAAATATATACTTGTCTAGGAATAAATTTTAATGTATAATTTTACTATTACAGTCACATTCTGCGGGCACAATGGATGTAGAGCTTCCGGATATACCGACTATGTGGCTTCGATAAGATTAAATGAAAGAGAGAGGGAATTGTATGGAAAAAAAGAAGAAATCAAATGGTGGTGCACTGTTGGGAGCTGCATTTATCATGGCAACATCAGCAATTGGTCCTGGATTTTTGACACAGACTGCAAAGTTTACAAGTGATTTTCAGGCGAGTTTTGGATTTGTTATTTTAGTTTCTATTTTATTAGCCATCGTTGTTCAGATGAATGTCTGGCGTGTGCTTTGTGTATCCGGGATGCGCGGACAGGATGTGGCGAATAAGTTACTCCCGGGATTGGGGTATTTTGTAGCATTGCTGGTTGTATTAGGAGGACTGATATTTAATATCGGTAACGTAGGCGGAGGTGCGCTGGGATTTAATACCCTCTTAGGACTGCCGCTGACAGCAGGTTATATTTTAGCTGGTGCAATTGCTATCGTTGTGTTTTTACTTAAAAATGCCACAAAGGCTATGGATACTTTGACAAAAGTTCTTGGCGCAGTTATGATTATTGTAATTTTTGTGGTTATTATTATTGTTAAGCCTCCTGTTGGACAGGCAATTAAAGAAACATTTATTCCATCCACTGGTGCTGTCGCGCTGTTCCCGGCTATATTAACGCTGCTTGGAGGAACCGTAGGCGGTTACATTACCTTTGCAGGTGCACATCGTCTGATTGACGGCGGCATTACGAAGAAAGAGAATTTAAAAGAAGTTAACAAGAGTTCTATCATGGGTATCGGAATTGCAACGATCGTGCGTATTTTCTTATTCCTTGCGATTCTGGGTGTAGTGGCAAAAGGCCTTACTTTAGACCCGTCCAATCCGGCTGCAGATGCTTTCAGCCAGGGTGCAGGAGAACTGGGCTACCGGTTCTTTGGATTAGTATTGCTTTGTGCGGCTGTTACCTCTATCGTTGGTGCGGCTTATACATCGGTTTCTTTCATGAAGACTTTGAGCAAGACGATTGCAAAATATGAAAAATGGGTTACCATTGCCTTCATTGCAATTTCTACGCTGGTTATGGCGATTCTTGGACAGCCTGCAACTCTTCTGGTTCTGGCTGGAGCCTTAAATGGTCTGATCTTACCGGTTACTTTAGGTGTATGTCTTGTAGCATCCCAGAAAAAGAGTATTATGGGAGAAGATTACCATCATCCGAAGTGGCTGCTGATCCTGGGTATCCTGGTAGTTCTGCTTGCAGCCTATCTGGGTGTTACTTCCCTTTCAGGTCTTGGCAAATTATTCGCATAGAAAATACAAAGGTGTAGTCAATATGATTGCACCTTTTTGAAATAGGAGAGAGCAATATGCTTAAAATTGAAATTCTAACAGCAGGTGATTCTGCGATTTTGATTGAGTTTGGCAAAGAAATCAGCCCGGAAATCAATCGGAAAATCACGGCTATTGTACAGCTGATTAAGGAGCAGCAGATCGAGGGAATCGTGGATACGATCCCGGCTTTTTGCTCCTTATTGGTCAATTACGATCCCAGAATTATCTCATATGAAATGATTGTAGAGCGGATGCGTCAATTAGTAAAAGTGGACGTTATGGCGGAAGTGGGAGAAAAACGGATTATTGAAATCCCTGTCTGCTATGGCGGAGAGTTTGGACCGGATATTGATACCGTTGCGGAAAATGCTAAAATGTCCCGGGAGGAAGTGATTAAATTGCATTCCTCCAAAGATTATCTGATCTATATGCTCGGTTTTCTGCCGGGATTCTCATATTTAGGAGGACTGGATGAGCGCCTTCATACACCGCGTCTGGCAAATCCAAGAATTAAAATCAGTGCAGGAAGTGTGGGAATCGGAGGTTCCCAGACGGGTATTTATCCACTGGATTCTCCGGGAGGATGGCAGTTGATTGGACTTACTCCGGTGAAGACTTATGATCCCAACCGGGATGTGCCGATTTTGTTTGAAGCAGGGGATTATATTCGTTTCATTCCCATTGATGAGACAGAGTTTTACCGCATAAAAGAATTAGTTTCAAGGGACGAATATCAGTGTATCGTTCATGAAGGAGGTGTGTAAGATGGGATTTCGTGTATTAAAAGCAGGCATGCTGACAACGGTTCAGGACCTGGGAAGAACCGGATATCAGAGCCAGGGATTTGGCGTATCAGGCGTCATGGATGTAAGGTCTTTTAAAATTGCAAATCTGCTTCTGGACAATCCGGAGAATGAGGCGGCGCTTGAGATTACATTGATTGGACCTACCCTGGAATTTACATCGGCTACGATCATCGCAATAACCGGAGGGGATTTCCAGCCAATGATTAATAAAAAGCCGGCTCCCATGTATACCGCTATTTATATGAATAAAGGGGATATACTGGAATTTCAGAGTGCCAGAACGGGAAGCAGGGCGTATATTGCATTTTCCAGTTATCTGGATATACCGGTTATTATGGGCAGCCGTTCAACCAATATCAGAAGCCAGGTAGGCGGATATAAAGGACGAAAACTTCAGGCTGGAGATTATGTGAGATTCCGCATTAAAAGGAGATATCTGCCATACTTTTTATCCAGAAAACTGGATCTGGATGAATTTGACCAGGAGGATGCTGTTTTGAGAGTTGTATTAGGACCCCAGGACAGTCATTTTACAAAGCAGGGATTGGAAAGTTTTCTGGAAAGCGAATATGAAGTGACCAGCGATTTTGATCGCATGGGGTGCCGCCTGGAAGGTCCATTTATTGCATATAAAGATACAGCGGATATTATCTCAGATGGCATTACGATGGGATCCGTACAGGTACCATCCCATGGAAAGCCGATTATTATGCTTTCTGACAGGCAGACCACAGGAGGTTATGCCAAGATTGCAACAGTTGCTTCTGTAGATATACCGAAGCTGGTTCAGAGAAAGACAGACCATAAGATCCGGTTTAAAGCGATTAGTGTTACAGACGCCCAGAGCCTTTATCTGGATGAGATCAAGGAAATGGATGATTTAAGAAAAGAAATACACAAACCATGTAAAGAAGTTTTAGACTGCCGTCTGGTTGCAAAGCGGCTGGAAAAACTCTTTTCATAGAAGTTAGAGTAGAAGAGACGTTAGAAGAAAGAGAGGTATTTGTATGGACTTAGAAAAGATAGAGGGATTGATAAAAATTATTGAGAAGTCATCGTTGACAACATTTTCGATCAAAGAAGGAGACGTTAAGATTTCCATGAGCAAGATCAAATATGGTCCTGGAGTTCCGGAAGGAATGGCTGTTAGTTATGCGGCTGCGGAAGCTGCCGGAAACGGGGCAGCGGCAGAGGAAGAAGAGGAGCAGTGCTTTATTACATCTCCGATTGTAGGAACATTTTATGCGGCGGCATCACCGGATGAGCCGGCATTTGTCAAAGTTGGCGACGTGGTAAAAGGCGGTCAGAAAGTCTGCATTCTGGAAGCAATGAAGCTGATGAATGAAATTGAGAGCGATTTTGACTGTGAGATAGAAGCGATATTAGTAAGCAATGAACAAAAGGTAGAATATGGACAGCCGCTGTTCCGCGTTAAAAAATTATAGGCATATAGGGAGGATTGGACTGTGTTAAAAAAAATATTAATAGCCAATCGGGGTGAGATAGCAGTTCGAATTATCCGGGCATGCCGTAACCTGGGCATTCGCAGTGTAGCGATCTATTCCAAGGAGGACAAAGACAGCCTTCATGTACAGCTGGCTGACCAGCGTATCTGTATTGGAGAAGGTCCTGCAAAGAACAGTTATCTGAATATGGAACGTATTATCAGCGCAGCGAATAATATGGCTGCTGATGCGATACACCCGGGATTTGGATTTTTATCTGAGAACAGTGAGTTTGTACGGATGTGTGATGCCAATGGAATCACTTTTATCGGACCATCCGCTGAAGTAATTGACAGTATGGGGAATAAATCCCATGCCAGAAAGACCATGATGGATGCCGGAGTACCGGTTGTTCCTGGTACGAAGGAACCCGTTTATGATGCGGAAACAGGTACAAAGATTGCAAAAGAAATCGGATATCCGGTTATGATTAAGGCATCTTCCGGCGGCGGCGGCAAAGGGATGCGCGTTGCTAAGAATGAAGATGAATTTGAATTTCAATTTAATATGGCACAGAGGGAATCCGCCAATGCATTTGGCGACGATACCATGTATATTGAACGTTTTATTGAAAATCCGAGACATGTTGAAATACAGATTATTGCGGATGCATATAAAAATGTAGTAGCTCTGGGAGAACGTGACTGCTCTGTACAGAGAAACCATCAGAAGCTGATTGAGGAATCACCATCACCTGCTATTTCTGAGGAAATGCGGGAGGAAATGAACCGCTATGCAATTCTTGCGGCGAAAACTGTAAATTATACAAATGCAGGAACAATCGAGTTTATTGTAGATCCAAAAGGCAACTTTTTCTTTATGGAAATGAATACCCGTATTCAGGTAGAGCATGGTGTTACAGAAATGGTTACCGGTACGGATTTAATTATAGAACAGATCCGTATTGCTATGGGAGAAAAATTGAGCTTTAGCCAAAGCGATATCCTTCTTCGCGGCCATGCCATTGAGTGCCGTATTAATGCAGAAATTCCGGAGAAGAACTTTATGCCCAGTCCTGGTGTGATTAAACATATGCATCTTCCGGCGGGAAATGGAGTACGAGTGGATACCGGGCTTTATACCGGATACCGCATACCGTCAGAATATGATTCCATGATCGCCAAGGTTATCGTACATGCGCCAGACAGGGAAGCGGCATTGCAGAAGATGAGGTCTGCGCTGGATGAAATGGTAATTATGGGAATCGAGACAAATATTGATTTCCAGTATCAGATTCTGAAGCATCCTACATTTTGCGAAGGCAAAGCGGATACCGGTTTTATTGAACAGTTGATGAAACTGGGATCGTGAAACTAGTTCGTATGACTCAATTATTTGAGCAATGCTGTACCAGAAAGAAAGGAGTTAATTATGTATAAAGTTGATTTAAACAGTGATCTGGGCGAAAGCTTTGGACACTATACAATTGGAATGGATGATCGTGTGATTCCATTTATTACATCAGCAAATGTGGCATGTGGTTATCATGCTTCTGATCCTGTTGTTATGGAGAAGACAGTGGCGATTTCGAAAAAAGAAGGAGTGCGGGTTGGCGCACATCCGGGACTGCCGGATCTTATGGGATTTGGCAGACGTGTCATGGACATTACGCCGGGGGAAGCAAAAGCCTATACGCTTTATCAGATCGGAGCATTGGCTGGAATCTGTAAAGCCCAGGGGATCAGCCTGCAGCATGTAAAACCCCATGGAGCCCTTTATAACATGGCAGCAAAGGATTATGAGCTTGCAAAGGGTATCTGCGAAGCAATTTATGAGTTTGACAAGTATCTGATTGTCCTGGCATTGTCCGGTGGAGAGCTGGCTAAGGCAGCTGTCGACTGTGGGCTTCGTACTGCACTGGAAGTATTTGCAGACCGAGCTTATGAAGAGGATGGAACTTTGGTTAACCGGAGAAAAGAAGGCTCTATGATTACGGATGAAGAAGAAGCGATTGCAAGAGTTGTCCGTATGGTAAAAGAAGGAAAGGTTACTGCGATTACCGGAAAAGATATCCCGATTAAAGCGGACTCTGTATGTGTCCACGGGGATGGGGAAAAAGCCCTGGCATTTGTAGAGAAGATCCGTAAAACACTGGTAGAGGAAGGCGTGGAGATCAGCCCGCTGGATGAGATCGTGTAAGCGTAATAGAATATTCATTGATAATTGTTAAAAACGCCTGTACATGAGAGCTTTATCTCATGATACAGGCGTTTTTTGAATCAAAGTATTTATTGGTTAGAAAGTATTTCCAGCATGTCTGGTATTTCAGACTGGAGCTGTCCCATTTTCTTTTCTTCCTCATCCATGACAGCTTTATATGCAGCAGCTTTTTCTGTATAGTTGCTGTCTTTATAAATTTTGTAATGAACAGCAGCCTCATAGTAGTGTCCAAGCGCATAATATTCTTCAAGAATTTCATTTGATTTGGCACCCTGGGCTTCATTTTGGGCTGTTTTTCGCAGTATGGATACATAATCCTGGTATTTGAGATCTGACGCAAAAGACTGCTCGTCATATTTTGTATAACCCCGGAATTCTTCTTTAAGCCGTGTGATACCCATAAGGAGTAAAAAGACAAACAGGATCGTCAGTATGATAATCAGGATGCCCGATATGCTAATTCGTTTCTTCTTCATGGATGTCTAATCTCCTTTCCAGTAAGTCTTGGATTCCATTTGCGGAAAGATTGGGGAGCGTACTCAGATCTTCCTTCGTCAGTTTGCAGAAAGAGGTCAGCAGCAGCCGGATTTTCTGATCAATATCATCTAATGCAGCAAAATGTTCATTCAGGTATTTTCCCTCATATAAAAAATATTCTCCCGATATGGTTTCATAGTAGGAAGAGAGGCTGGAAACCAGATATCTGGGAGACCAGCTGCTGGAAAGTTCCGGATTGATCATGGAATTAATCGAGTTGAAAATGCTGTTATAACTATCTGACACCCTTGTAATTGCAGTGTAAGTATCAAATTCGTCACCCAGGTATAAATTGTTTGAATTAAAGTAAGCATTCAGTTCTATATATTTTTCATCTTTGATTAGATCGTCCATGGCTTTTTTATGTACAGCTACATTTTTATGTAACGTGCTTTTGGTGACGCTTTTGTAGATGGGCCATGCGGACCCGATCAGGATCAAAGCGGCAACATTGAGGATGACCAGAAAAGCGATGATGCTTGTGCGGACACTGAAACTCGTAAATTTATGAGTTGTGGTATAAACGTCATCCTGTGTTTTTTTAAATTCTGACTGATAATGCTTCATATCAGAGCGGTGCTTTAGAATATCAGGATTTGGGGCACCGCAATAAGGACATTTTTCATCCTTTAAGGTTAATGGGCCTCCGCAGAATGTACATTTCATTTTTTTACCGCCTCCTCATAGTTTTTTTGTAATTGGTCTAAGGTCATGTTATAGCGTTCGTTTAAAATCTGCTCGGCTTCTTTCCGGTATGTTTTTACTTTCGCGGAATCCTCCTGGCGCATATTTTCCAGGCGGGACATGATCAGGAGTGAAGTCATGGCTGTCATTATATCTTTTTCACTGTTCTGCTCCGGATTAATAATTATGAGATAATCCGCATATGCCCAGATAAAGTCAGAATGCTTCCAGTTGTAAATAGAATATTTCTGTGACTCAGGATCTGTCAGTATGTAGTCCAGTACAGCATCGTAATCTTCTTTCTCATACCAGGCATCCATTTTTGGAAATGCAGTGCGTTCCCAGGCAGTCTGTGCGGCGTCCTGCTTTTGCAGCTGGAAGTCATTGAACCGGAAGAGTATAAAGATTCCAAGTGCCACCAGGGCGGTTATCAGCAGAGAAATACCAATGCGTTTACCTGCACGTGCAGATTCTTTTTTGACAGAATCTTCAAAGCAGTCCATGGGGACTTCTTCTAATTTTTCCAGATCGTTATGGAGTTCATGAAGCTCCTTCATATATTCTTTTTCGGCGCCGGGGAAGTTGGTGGAACCGCAGTAAGGGCATTTCGCCACAGAATCTTCCAGTGCCGCCCCGCAGTTTGGGCATTTCATAATAGGGTCTGTCCTTTCACATTTCATAGTGTGTGTTTATTAGTATGCATTTTTCATAGGCTTCAAAGCTTGTTTGCAACATACTCTGATTTAATTATAATAAGAATACAATAATATGCGGGAAGTGTAAAGTATAAGGTTCAATTAGCCGTGGACAGCAATATCAATCAAATTAATAAAAACGTAAAGAGATGCTTGCTTATACAGATAAAAGCTGATAAAATGCGGTTAGGTATAGCTAACCACTTGGACTGTAATCAGATGCGCAGTTATTGTATGAAAGATGATGCAGGGGTAGGTAGAAAAGTAAAAGAAGGTGACGTATTGAAAGGAAAGGATTATCCATCGGTACGGATGGATTTTAGCGGATTCGGTTTTTTAAAAAGAGAAGTAAACGATTTTATTCACGAATATAGCATTGATGAACCGAAAAACAAAGTACATATGACCGCTTATATGATTTTGCCGGGTATTGAGATTTTTTGCACAGATTATCAGACACATGAACATTTCTATGGAAAGGTGAATGAATGCAATTATTATCAGATTGCGTATTCTCATAAAGGTGTTTATGAAAGCAGGATAGACGGGCATCGGTTTCTTAGACTTTCTGAGGGTGAGATTTCCATGATGACTAATACGTATCAAAGTTTCGATTCTTATATACCCATGGGATATTTTCAGGGTATCAATATCATTTTTTATCCTCAGATGATAGCAGGAGAAGCAATTGACTTTCTCCGGCTGTTTATGATTGATATTAACGATCTCTTTAAAACGCACCTTTTGGGTAAAAGATTTGAGCGGTTTGTTTGTGATACGCATATCAAAAAAGTCCTCGAAGCTTTGTATGAAGCATCCAGAGAGGGCGACTATATTCATATGAAAATACATGTTCTTCACTTGCTGACAGAATTTGTCCATTATGAAGGGGCAAGGCATAAGAAATATCATGCTGTAACAGATAAGAAAACAGAAACAATCAGCCGGATCAAAAACTATATAGAAAAGAATATGCAGAAGCATTTTACCATTAAGGAGCTGGCTGCACGTTTCCATATATCGGAGACAGGACTTAAGGATAATTTTAAAGTCATTTATGGGTGCAGTCCTTATGAATTCTTAAAAGGATGCCGCATGGAATGGGCTGCTCAAAGGCTGAAAACAACAGATGAGTCCATAGCAGATATTGGAAATACAATCGGTTACGAGAATCCAAGCAAGTTTTCAGCAGCATTTTCAAGTATCTATGGTTTAACTCCAAATAAATATAGAAAAAATGGCCAAATGGAGTATTTTGACTAAACAGAGTGGAAGAATATTCCTTTATTTTGTATTATTGGTTAGGCGTAGCTAACTAAAATATGACAGGAGGGTTTTATGAGACAGAGACTAAAAACAAAGGATTATATATATGCAGGAGCGTTTGGTGCAATTTATATCATTTTGATGATGGTGCTTGTGGCAGCTACCGGAATGATACCTATACTGTATATTCTCTCCCCGTTCTTGGTAGGATGTGTGTGCGCCACCGTGTATATGCTCTATGTTACTAAAATTAAAAAATTTGGAGCAATTATGATTCTTGCACTTTTATTTGGGATAGTGACAAGTACCAGTTCTTTTATTTCTTTGATCTGGGCATTGATATGCGGTATAGGCGCTGAGTTAATTGCAAGGGCTGGAAGATATCAGTCTAAAAAAATGTTTCTGCTGTCCTATCCGGTATTTAACCTGACTATGATCGGTCCGTTCTTAATGCTGGGCTTTGCAAAAAAGCACTTTATTGAAATGTGCGAACAGTTTTATGGTTCCGCTTATGCACAGACTGTAGACAGATTAACGCCTGAATGGATTATTTTTGTATTGGCAGGACTGGCGGTGGCTGGCGGCGCAGTGGGAGTCCTGACAGCATCAAAATTTGTTAAGAAGCATTTTGAAAAGGCAGGCATCATGTAAATGGGCGGGGGATTTAATCTTGATCCAAGGGTCAAGCTGCTGATGTTTTGTGTGACCTGTTGTTTTGTAATGACGGTTACGCAGCCCATACTTAACATCTGTATAGCTCTGTTTCTGATGCTGGTGCTGAGTCTCAGTGGAAAATGGGTATTTGCAATAAAGAGCTTTGGATTCATGAGTCTGGCGGTTGTATGTTCCATTTATATTCCAAACAGAATTACTGGCGTGGCGGGACTTTTGCTGCTTGGGATCTGTGTGATTTCCAGAATGATGATACCGATTGTTATGGCTTTTACCCTGGTGTTTCAGACGACAAATACCAGTCAGTTTATGTCAGCACTTCAAAAGATGAAACTGCCTGTGAAAACGATTATCCCGATTTTGATTATGTTTCGATTTGTACCGACTGTACGGGAAGAGTGGAGTGGAATTAAAAAAGCCATGGCATTTCGCGGAATTTCCCTTCATCCAGTCTATGTTATCCGTCATCCCATGACCACAATGGAATATGTTTTGATTCCGCTGTTATTCAGCGCAGCTTCCATCATTGAGGAACTGGCTGCAGCATCTCTTGCCAGAGGGTTGGACAGTAACAGAGAAAGAACATGTCTGATACAAACGCAGATGCAGGGATGGGACTATATGTGTCTGATTATTACGCTGGGATATGCCGGGATCTGGATTTCCGGCTATGTGAGGTGATGATGAAATGGTAAAGGTAGAAAATTTATATTTTACATACACATCCGATGAAGAAAATGGTCTTAAAAATATCAATTTGCATGTGGACAAAGGAGAATTTGTCGTTCTGTGCGGAAGAAGCGGATGCGGAAAAACAACGCTTACCAGAGTATTAAATGGTTTGATTCCACATTTTTACGAGGGTGCATACCGGGGAAATGTCCGGGTAGGAAACTTAAATGTATCAAATGCGGAGTTGTCAAGAACGGCAGATCTTATTGGGAGTGTTTTTCAAAATCCGGGCAGTCAGTTCTTCCATATTGATACAGATGGGGAGTTGGCATTTGGCTGTGAGAATCAGGCAATGAAGCCGGAAAAAATCAGAGAGCGGATAAACCAAAGTGTTGCGATATTGGAACTGGAACACCTAACTGGAAGAAATATCTTTGAATTATCCGGTGGGGAGAAGCAGCAAATTGCATGTGGTTCTGTTTATGCTGCTAATCCACAGGTGTATGTATTGGATGAGCCCTCGTCCAATCTGGATGCCAGAGCAATTTTACGGTTGAAAAAGACGCTGAAGATATTAAAAGAATCGGGGAATACCATAGTTATTTCGGAACACAGACTCTATTATCTGATAGACCTGGCGGATCGTTTTTTCTATATGGAGCAGGGAGAAATAAAACAGATTTACCTTTCAGAGGATATCAGGAAAATGCCTGATGAAACAAGGGAAGCACTTGGTCTGCGTGCACCTTTTTTGGAAAGAGTAAGGATTAGGGAGCGTGGATACAAGATAGATAAAATCGCTATGAGCATTCACCATCTGAAATATAAAAGGAACAAAAAGGAGGTGCTTTCTATTGAGCATTTAGAGGTTCCGGAACATGGAATTATTGCTGTTGTAGGAGAAAACGGTGCCGGGAAAAGCACCTTTGCTGAATGCGTAAGCGGTTTGTTGAAGTGCCAGGGACAGATCCTTGTGGATGGCCGGGACTGCAAGCCGGCAGCCAGGATACAGAATAGTTATATTGTGATGCAGGATGTGAACCATCAGCTGTTCTGCGATAGTGTTTCGGAAGAAATTACAATGGGGCTTTCAGCGCAGCTGGCAAAAAAAGAACAACAGCTGACCGATTCCATGGACTTATTACCACTTCGGGAGAGACATCCCGCAAGTCTGTCAGGTGGACAAAAACAAAGAGTTGCCATCTGTGCAGCTCTTTGCGCCGGGAAAAAGTGGATGTTTTATGATGAGCCCACAAGCGGGCTGGACTATGACGGAATGCAGCGGTTTTGTACGCTGCTGCAGGCAAATCGGGAGAATGCGCTGGTGTCCTTTGTGATTACACATGACCTGGAACTGGTTGCGGGAAGCTGCACCCATGTGCTGCATCTGGAACATGGAAAAGTGAAGGCGTTCTATCAACTGGATGGGGAAAATGTGGAGGAATTGAAACAGATATTTATCATGGAATGAAACAGAATGCTCCTCTTTTTAGGGGAGAAAAAGAAAGGAAGAAAGAGAGGAAGAAGAAATTGAAAATGAAAAAGAAAAGCAGTATTGCTGTTTTACTTCAGTATGCCGGTAATTATCGCTGGCTGACGATCCTGGGCTGTATATTATCAGGAGCTGCAGCCGTCGTCGGCTTAATGCCCTATGTATTTGTATGGCTGGTGGCAAGAGATGTCCTTGCGGTATATCCTAATTTTGCAGCCGCAGATAATCTGGCTAAGTGGGGATGGCTTGCAGTATGGTTTTCAGTTGCAAATCTGGCAGTATATTTTATAGCTTTAATGATGACCCATATTTCTGCATTTCGCACAGCTAGAAATATGCGAATGAAAGCGATGCAGCATATGGTGGAACTACCCCTTGGCTTTTTTACAGGGAATCAGTCTGGTAAGCTTCGCAAGCTGGTGGATGATAATGCAGCGCTTACGGAGGATTTGCTGGCGCATAAGATGCCTGATACCATTGGCGCAGTCGCGACACCACTTGCAGCAATTGTTTTTTTGTTTCTGTTTGACTGGAGGATGGGAGCACTTTCTCTTCTCACCATGGTTCTGGCACTGGTATCTATGGGGATGATGATGAGTGGAAAAAATGCAAACTTTTTTCACCGTTATCAGCAGGAAATTGAAAAGATGAGCGGCGAAGCAGTGGAATATGTCAGAGGCATTCCCGTTGTAAAGGTATTTCAGCAGACGGTATATTCCTTCAAGGCATTTTATGCGGCAATTTTGTCTTACAGCGATCTTGCCGGCAAATACGCTATGAGCTGTCAAATGGGCAACACTTGTTTTCTAAGTGCAATTAACGGAACATTTCTCCTACTGATTCCGGCAGCACTCTATATTGCTTCTGTCAGCGACGGATGGAGTGTCATTCCCAACTTTATCTTCTATGCGTTGTTTGCACCCGCTTGTGGAAATATGATTAACCGGATTATGTATGCTTCCCAGTCTGTTATGGAAGCAAATGAGGCTGTATTTAAAATGGAGGAAGTCTTATCCCAGGAACCATTGAAAAATGCCACGTATACCATAGCACCCTCCGGCGGAACGGTTGAGTTTAAGAATGTCACATTTACTTATCCGAAAGCCACAAGACCTGCACTTTCCCATATCAGTTTTCGTGTGTCCGGGGGTCAGACAGTAGCTTTGGTGGGGCCTTCCGGCGGGGGTAAAACCACAGCAGCCAGCCTCATTCCCAGGTTCTGGGATGTCCAGGAAGGACAGGTGCAGATTGGCGGCGTTGATGTTCGTGAGATAGACAACAGACTTTTGATGGATCAGGTTGCTTTTGTCTTTCAGGATACGCGGCTGTTTAAACAAAGTCTGCTCGATAATATCAGGGCAGCAAAACCGGAGGCATCCAGGGAGCAGGTTCTCCGAGCTGCCCAAGCAGCACAGTGTGAGGATATTCTTGCAAAACTGCCGGATGGCTTGGACACGGTTGTGGGGACAAAAGGAATTTATCTCTCCGGCGGCGAGGTACAGCGGATTGCGTTAGCTAGGGCTATTCTAAAGGATGCTCCGATTATTGTGCTGGATGAGGCAACGGCATTTGCGGACCCGGAAAATGAAGCACAGATTCAGAAAGCCTTTGAGTCACTGATTCGAGGTAAAACGGTGCTTATGATTGCCCACCGACTATCCACAATTCAAAATGCAGACAACATTCTTGTTCTGGATAATGGGAAGATTACGGAGTGTGGAACCCATGGTGAACTTCTGGAAAAACAGGGTCTGTATGCCAAAATGTGGAGGGATTATCAGAAGTCAGCAAAATGGAAGGTTGGAAAGGAGAGCACATTATGATTTCAAAAATTGAACGTCTTTTTGCACTGAGTCATCAGGGGGCAAAGGACTTTGTAAAGGCAGTATTGCTGACGGTAGTATGCAACATCAGTCTGATGCTTCCGGTTGGCGTCATCATGGCAGTGATCCAATATATGCTGACAGCCATTCCCAACGGAGAAAATACAGCAGAAAAGATTCTGTATTATACCTCAATTGCGGCACTGATCTTAGTTGTGCTGTTTGTACTTCATTACATTCAGTATGCTGCCCTTTATCTGTCGGTATATAAGGAAAGCGCCAACCGTAGAATTGCACTGGCTGAAACACTGCGCAGGCTGCCCCTTTCCTTTTTTGGAAAAAGAGATTTGAGCGATCTGACAGCAACTATGATTGCAGATTGTTCCAGCCTGGATCAGATGTTTTCTCATTATATCCCGGTGTTGTTCGCAGCTGTTATTTCCACTACTATAGTGGGAATCAGTATGTTCTGCTTTAATGCCAAAATGGCATTGGCTGTATTGTGGGTTGTTCCGGCAGCGCTGCTTTTGACAATCTGCTCCAAAAAGCTGCAGGACACATATGGTACAAAAAATATTCTGGCAAAACGTGCCGTCACAGACTGTATTCAGGAAGGCTTGGAAACCAATCGTGATCTGAAAGCCTGCAATCGACAGGAAGCTTATCTAAAAGAACTGGAGGAAAAAACGGCAGCAGCAGAAAAATCAGCCATTCGGTCAGAATTGGCAGCAGGCACCTTTGTAAGCTCTGCCCAGGCATTTTTACGTATTGGAATGGCGACCACAGTTCTGGCTGGGGCTCATCTTTTTGTTCGGGGAGAGCTAACACTACTGTATTTTCTTGGGTTTCTATTTGCTGCTGCGCGAATTTACGATCCCCTCAGCATTGTTCTTATGAATATGGCGGCAACTTTTAATGCAAAACTACAAATTAACCGTATGCGTGCAATTCAGGAGGAGCCGGTACAGACTGGAACAGAAGATTTTAAACCCAACGGATTTGACATCAGCTTTGAACATGTGGATTTTTCATATCGAGATGGAGAAGGAGTACTTTCGGATGTAACATTTACAGCAAAACAGGGAGAGGTTACAGCTCTTGTAGGTCCGTCCGGCGGCGGAAAATCTACAGCAGCAAAGCTTTCAGCCAGATTCTGGGATGTGAATAAAGGAAAAATCAAATTGGGCGGCAGAGATATTTCTGAAATTGATCCGGAAGCCTTACTGAAATATTACGCGATTGTCTTTCAGGACGTTGTCCTGTTCCGGGATACCATTATGGAAAATATCAGGCTCGGACGTAAGGGTGCCACGGATGAAGAAGTAATCGAAGCAGCAAAGGCAGCGCAGTGTGATGAATTTATCATGCGCCTGACCGATGGATATGAAACCGTGATTGGAGAAAATGGTTCTACTCTATCTGGTGGAGAACGCCAGCGAATCTCCATAGCAAGGGCACTGTTAAAGGATGCGCCTGTAGTTCTTCTGGACGAAGCCACGGCAAGCCTGGATGTGGAAAACGAGAGTGCAGTACAGGATGCTTTATCCAGACTGATTCGCAAGAAAACGGTTTTAATTATTGCACATCGGATGCGCACAGTAGCCAGTGCTGATAAGGTGGTAGTTTTGGAAAACGGACGAATTGTGCAGCAGGGTGCGCCGGAAGAGCTTCTGAAGAAAAAGGGAATGTACAGACATATGGTAGAACTGCAGAATAAGAGCATGGCGTGGAAGTTATCGTAGAGAATAGGATTAGATCATAGAGTATAGGAGTTATCGTAGTGGGGGCGCATACAAATGATGCGCTCCCACTTAATTTATGTCCATATAAATGGAGATTGTATAAGCACGTTGTTCGTATAAAACGGCGGTCCTATATCACTGCTTTTACTCTGTCGACAAATCGGAGAACATCTTCCGGTGCATCCAGACTATAAAGCAGACCATAGGGAATGCTGTAATCCCAATTTACCGGAATGGATATAAGTCCCGGATGAACCTCTTGCCAGCATTCAATGCTGAGCAGCACGTTTCCGGTCTCAGCACAGCGGTTAAATACAGATAAATCATAAAATTGGGGTGTATCCTCTATCAGTATTTCCGGATGGTGTTTCGTCAAATCATTGCGGAGAAAATCATTGATTCCGGAATCACCGTGGGCTACCATCATCAGTGTCTCACCATACAATTCTTCTATGTCAATTCGTGATTTACCGGCAAGGTGATGTTCTCTTGGCACTGCAATCATTTTTTTGTATCTGCCCAGGGCAAGAAAATTACAGCGGCTGAGCCAAGCCTTGGAATCACAAACCCCTATCAGAAAATCAAACTTTTCTCCCAACTGTCCAATTTCCCCAAGAATCCCTTCATGATTATCCTCAAATGGCACAAGATGCAGCTTATATTCAGGAAAATCCTTATTCACGCGATACCAGATGTCCATAAAGGGTTTTGCCGGATTCAGAAGTGAGGTGCCGACACAAAAAGTAGTGTCCTGTGCATGCATGGCGGCATGGGCATTTGCGATTGATTTTTTGGAATAATCTATCATAAATTTGGCATCCTGATATATGACAGCACCTGCATCTGTTAAGCGGACGCCGGCTGGTGTACGTTCCACAAGCCTGAGATCCAAATGATTTTCCAGTGTATTTATTTGTTTCATAACGGCAGTAGGAGAGATATACAGGTGTTTAGCTGCTTTTGTAAAGCTGCCGAAGTCAGCTACCGCTATAAATGTTTCCAGCATCTGATTGTACATAAATGGCATTACCTCCATAGAATAGAATGTATAAACTTTATGTTAATACAACGATAACATATTGGAGATTACAGGTCAATAAAAATTCCGATGGAACACAAGATTGCTTGCTTGTTATAATAACATCCGATTTGATTGGAGGTATCTGCTAACTAAAATCATAATACCTTGAAAAGTGTGAGACTAAAAACATGAAATACCCTCTAAAAAATTAATGTTAAAAATATCTTGACTTAAAGTTAACTTCAGGGAATATACTCCTCATTGTAGTACTATATTTTTTAAGACCAATCCGATTTGTACAGGAATTTCTGCAAATCAGGTAACGGTCATTTAATAGAATTGCTATGATAGAAATATTTGTTTCATCTATCAACCGGCAAATTTTTCAACATAAGTAAAAAAGAAGAGGAGTAAATAGTAAATATGGAGTATCGAAAATTACCCCATGGAGATGAGCTGATTGGCGTCATTGGAATGGGCACATCTGTTGTGGGAGAGCAAAAAGAAAAGGATATCATTGATACAGTACAATATGCGTTAGATGCTGGTATCAATTATTTTGATATGGCAGGCGGACATGCAGCTATTTTCTCAGCATTTGGAAAAGCTTTGGAAGGACGCAGAAAGGAAGCAATGCTTCAGGTACATTTTGGGGCTGATTATACGACAGGGGAATATGGATGGAGCACGAAACTGGAGACGATCAAACGATCGATAGACTGGCAGATGGATAAATTGAAAACGGATTATATTGATTTTGGTTTTATTCATTGTCTGGATGAAGAATCTGATCTGGCAGCTTATGAAAAACAGGGTGCACTTAATTACATAATGAAAATGAAGGAACAGGGGGTTGTGAAACACATTGGATTATCAACGCATGCTCCGGAGTTGGCAGACAGAGTACTTGACATGAAATTGATTGATATGTTGATGTTTTCCATTAACCCAATGTATGATTATGGCCATGGCGATTATGCCATTGGCAGTGACGGGGAGCGGCAAAACTTGTATCGGCGCTGTGAAAAGGAAGGTGTGGGCATTTCCGTTATGAAACCCTTTAATGCAGGACAACTTTTAGATGAAAAAAAATCGCCTTTTCACCATGCCTTAACAACAGCGCAGTGCATCCAGTATGCATTGGATAAGCCTGGGGTTCTTTCTGTGTTAGGCGGACCTGGGAATGTTACACAGTTAAAAGAAATCCTGACTTATTTTGATAAAACAGCTGAGGAAAGAGATTATTCGGTCATCAGTTCTCTTACGCCAGACGAATCCGTTGGAAAATGTGTGTATTGTAAACATTGTCATCCATGTCCGGCTGGATTAAATATTGGTCTGATCAACAAATATTATGATCTGGCATTACAAGGAGATATCCTGGCAAAAGAACATTATCTGACCCTGGAAAAAACTGCATCTGACTGTATTAGCTGCGGGCATTGTAATAGCAGATGTCCATTTCAGGTGTCACAGCAGGAGAGAATGGTGGAAATTAGAGGGTATTTTGAGAAATAAGACTTTCCGGATGTAATATTAGGGAAAAAGGTTCAGGAAAATTATAGATTTTTCTCTCTGGTTATGAACTATAAGTTCATACAGCGATAACATATTGGAGATTCAAAATAAAGGGGAAAAGGGATACAATACAGATACAAAAGATTGGAGGTAGTGCTAATGGCAGAATTAATTGTATTTTTCTCACGGAAAGATGAGAATTATGTAAATGAGGGGCTTAAAATGCTTGAGACCGGAAACACAGAAGTGGCAGCCGGTATTATTCAAGAGCTGACAGGAGCAAATATGTTTAAGATAGAACCGCAGCAGGCATATTCAAAGGACTATAATGAATGCATTGCCCAGGCTCAATCGGACCAGAAAAGGAATGCCCGCCTCGAATTAAAAACGTATCCAACAAGTATGGATTCCTATGATGTTCTTTATCTGGGGTTCCCTAATTATTGGGGGACTATGCCTATGGCGGTGTTTACGTTTCTGGAACACTTTGATTTTACCGGAAAAACAATTCGCCCTTTCTGTACGCATGAAGGCAGTGGTATGGGCAGCAGCATTCAGGATATTCAGAAACTGTGTCCCGGGGCTGAAGTAGGAAAGGAATTGGCTATTCGTGGCGGAAATGCGATAAGCTCCCGGAATGATATTAAAAAATGGCTATGATTCCAGAGTTTAAGTTTGCTTAACCAGATCATAGATTAGATTTAAGGAAGAGGTTTACTTATGATTCAAAAACTAGAAAAGAGTATGTGGGAAGCCGCAAGAAAAAGAGATAAAGAAGCTTTTTTAGAACTTGTGGATGAAAATGCAGTTATGGTATGTGGCGGGTTCCGATGTACGGGATTCCCGGGGTTTTCACTCTGCTGAGAAAACCAGCTTTGTGGCGATAGCCTGAATCCCGGAAAGAAGGGCGTGGGAAAATGATATGGGCGGAGGAAGCGTAGAGCAGAGTCCATATCATTTTCCTACGCCTTTCTTTCTGTACACCATCTTCATTTACAAAGCGTTTGCTTACCCAGCACCACACATATCAAATATATGCATAAACTTATGGTTTATACAATGTAAACATATTTATACTTCTTAACAAAGTAAGGTTGGTGTAATATAAAACCATAGCGTGTTTGTAAATGCAATCCTGCTATCTGTACCGCCCCCACTCTGTAGTATATTTGTTCCAACTCAGGTAATATAGCCTGTTATGCGCCCCTCATTTGGAACGAATCCCTTATAAGGTGTGACGCACAGAAAAAACGCTTGAACTATATAAAAATGAAAGTGGAGGTATGATATATTATGAATTTGAATCAGATCAACAAGGATCTAGGACCAGGTGCAGTTTTTCCAATAGGCAGTGAAAATGCTGCATTTGCACAATATTTTACAGGTGAGTGTTATTTGAATATGCTGACCACTACGGGAGTTGGCATAGGGGTAGTTACGTTTGCTCCCAAAACAATCAATGCTTATCATGTACATCATAAAGGCGGACAGATTCTGCTGGTAACCGGGGGAAGGGGCTGGTATCAGGAAGAGGGCAGCCCTGCCAGAGAACTTTATCCCGGTGATGTAGTGAATATAGCACCTGAGGTGAAACACTGGCATGGTGCCGCCAAAGACAGCTGGTTTCAGCATTTGGCAGTAGAAGTTCCGGCTGAGGGGGCGTCTAATGAGTGGATGGAATTTTTAGATCAGGGTGAATATGAAAAATTAAAATGATTTTAAATACGAAGGTTATATCCGAACAACGAATAGAAAGAAGGAATAATGATATGGAAAAAGTAACGGCAGGAAGAGATCAGCTTGGGGATTTTGCTCCTCAATTTGCAGCGTTAAATGATGATGTACTGTTCGGCCAGGTATGGTCAGAAGAAGATAAACTGTCCGCCAGGGACCGCTGTATTGTTACTGTTACCGCATTGATGGCAGGGGGTATTTTGGACAGCTCTTTAAAGTTCCATCTTACAAATGCCAGAAATCATGGCGTCACCAGGGAAGAGATTGCAGCGATACTGACTCACGCTGCATTCTATGCGGGGTGGCCGAAAGCCTGGGCAGCATTTAATATGGCAAAAGAAATCTGGGTATAAATTCATTGATCAGCAGTCAAAGCGGGTACAGGTATCCGTAATCAATGAATCAATGAGAAAGGATGAAACGAAAATGAAATATATAAAATTAGGTAATTCCGATATTGAGGTTTCACGCTTATGCGCAGGATGCATGAGCTTTGGGGATCCAGCCAGCAAAATGCATGCATGGACACTGAACCCACAGGAAAGTGAAGAGATTATCAGACATGCGCTGGATCTGGGGATTAATTTTTTTGATACGGCAAACTGTTATTCAGCAGGAACAAGCGAGGAATATCTGGGCAGGGCAGTGAAAAATAATATAGCAAGAGAGAAAGTGGTTCTGGCAACAAAGGTTTATTTCAATGAGGGCAAACTCTCAGGAGAAGCCATACCCCGGGAGGTGGAAGGTTCCCTGAAACGCCTGGGTACAGACTATATAGACTTGTTAATCATCCACCGCTTTGATTATGAAACGCCTGTGGAAGAGACTATGGAAGCGCTGCATAAGGTGGTCCGGTCAGGTAAGGTCCGTGCGATTGGTGCATCTGCCATGTATGGATATCAGTTTATGAAAATGCAGTATGCTGCCGAAAAGAATGGATGGACAAAATTTGTATCTATGCAGAATCACTATAATCTGCTTTACCGTGAAGATGAACGGGAGCTGATCCCGGTCTGTGATGACCAGAATGTGTCAAGAACGCCGTACAGCCCGCTGGCTGCCGGAAGACTGTCACGTGGGACCTGGTCAGCAGATACCTTAAGGAGCAGAACCGATGTAACTGCTAAAGGCAAATATGACAGCACCCAGGAAAGCGATATGGAAATTGTGAAAAGAGTATCTGAAATTGCAGAGAAGAAGGAGATTACGATGACTCAGGCTGCACTTGCCTGGCAGTTTGCGAAAGGTGTTGCAGCACCAATTATCGGAGCAACAAAAGCAAAGTATCTGGACGATGCAGCAGGAAGCCTGCAGGTAAAATTAACGCAGGATGAGATAACTTATCTGGAAGAAGCATATGTGCCGCATAAAATTGTGGGAGCATTATAAGGAGGAGAAGACCATGGAATTTGTAACATTAAGCAATGGTTTAGAGATGCCGGTTTTAGGATATGGCGTTTATCAGATTACGAAAAATGAGTGTGAGAGATGCGTGCTGGATGCTTTAAGAGCAGGGTATCGTTCCCTCGACACGGCGCAGGCATATTTTAACGAAGAAGAGGTAGGAACAGCTATAGGAAAATCGGGAATACCAAGAGCAGATATTTTTCTTACTTCTAAAGTTTGGATCGAACATTACGGCTATGAGGAATGCAGAAAGTCTGTAGAAGAATCCTTGAGAAAACTGCAGACAGATTATATTGATCTTATGCTGCTGCATCAGCCTTTTTCTGACTATTACGGTGCATGGAGAGCTTTAGAAGAGATGTATAAGGAAGGAAAACTGCGTGCCATTGGCATTTCCAATTTCTATCCTGACCGGATGGTAGATATTGCGTCATTTGCCCGTATCTGTCCAATGGTTAACCAGGTGGAAACCCACCCCTATAATCAGCAGGTCCTCGCAAAGGAGTATATGGATAAATATGGTGTGCAGATGGAGGCATGGGCGCCTTTTGGAGAAGGCAGAGGAGGTCTGTTTGAAGACACCGTACTTCGGGCGATCAGTGAGAAATATAGTAAGACAACGGCTCAGATTATGCTAAGATGGCATATTCAGCGAAAAGTTGTTGTAATTCCCAAATCTACTCATTATGAACGAATGGTGGAAAATTTCAATGTGTTTGATTTTTCACTGAGCGCTGAGGATATGAGGGATATAGAAACACTTGATAAAAATAGCAGCTCTTTCTTTTCCCATTATGATCCGGCTACTGTGGAGTGGTTTGTTAAAATGGTAGAAGAGCGGAAATAATTTATGCTGCACCTGTTTCGTGCTTTCCGGAGCGGGCCCATACTTTTCTCTGATTTCCTTTCAATGTTGTTTTTTCGCCTTGCTTATGAGATAATATCCATAATTTTATGAGAATTGAGGATTTCATGACAGGCAGCATCCGAAGGGAGATGATGAACGGTATGGCACAGATTTTAGTTGTAGAAGATGAGCAGAATATGCAGGAAATTATAGTAGAATATATGCAGAGGGGAGGGCATTCCTGTCTGACGGCTGATGATGGGATTGAGGCGTTGACTATTTTAAAAAATACGCCCATGGACTTCATGATATTAGATGTCATGATGCCTCATCTGGATGGATTTTCTGTCTGCAGATTTGCCCGTGAAATGAGTGGGATGCCCATTATTATGCTCACGGCAAAAGGAGAGGAAGAAGATAAGCTGAAGGGATACAGCTTTGGGGCAGATGACTATATGACGAAGCCTTTCAGTCCCAGGGTGCTGCTGGCTAAGGTGAATGCACTTTTAAAACGATCACTGACCGTATCAGCGAATTCTATGAATGCAGGGAAGATTACCCTGATACCGGCTTCCCACGAGGTTTATGTGGATGGAAAGCCGACGGAACTTACCCATAAGGAATATGAATTGCTGCACTTTTTTATGCAGAATAAAGGGCAGGTATTT
The DNA here is from genome assembly GCA_900540475.1 of uncultured Robinsoniella sp. Lineage (GTDB taxonomy): Bacteria > Bacillota > Clostridia > Lachnospirales > Lachnospiraceae > Robinsoniella. The sequence goes on from UQGG01000038.1 coordinate 27,866, forward strand.
TCCAGGGAACAGCTGTTAAACCGGATTTGGGGATATGATTTTGAAGGTAACAGCCGAACGGTGGATACCCATATTAAGACGCTGCGGCAAAAGCTGGGAAGTGAAGGCAGCCACATTGTGACCCTTATCCGTTCCGGTTATAAATTTGAGGTACCGTTATGAATTGGATTAAGGCAAAAGAACTCTTTGGGCTTCGCACAGTAAGAAAAAAAGTGTTTTTTCTTTCGAAAGCAGCAGGCGGGGCAATCGTTTTATTTTATATTCTGGTGGAAGAGCTGCCGGTGAGCAGCGCTGTCTCTTTTGCTATATGGTTTTTACTGCTGCTTGGTACGATTCTGGGTGTTAATTATCTATTAGGACGGTATATTACGAATCCTATTGACCGACTGAATAGAACGGCAGGAAGAATGGCTAAATTAGATTTTTCCCAGGCATGTACAATAGAATCTAATGATGAATTTGGAGAATTATCCGTCAGCCTGAATGCGCTTGCGTCTAACCTGCAGCAGTCACTTACCCTGCTGGAAGGTGCCAATGCCCAGCTGGCAAAAGATGTGGATCAAAAACAAAAGCTCCTTGCCCAGCGTAAAGAACTGACGGATCGGCTGTCTCATGAAATGAAGACACCGCTGGGGGTGATCCGCGCCTATGCAGAAGGTCTGCAGGATGAGACAGACCCGGAAAAACAAAAGAAGTATACACAGGTTATCATTTCCGAAACGGAGTTGATGAACCAAATGATCATTTCACTGCTGGATCTGTCAGCGTTAGAAGCCGGTGCAGTAAGCCTTCAGCGGGAACGCTTTGATTTTATTGAATTTACGGAAACCGTTGCAGGGAGGCTGTTAATGGATATCCCGGATGATGATTTTCAATTATTGTATGAGCTGCCGGATGACAAGGTTTATGTAAATGCTGACAAGGGACGTATGGAGCAGGTGTTGGATAATCTGATTGTAAATGGGAAAAAGAACGTGATTCCCGGTGGCGTTATAAGGCTCGCCATTTATGTGGAAGCTTCAAAATTGTATTTTTCCATTTATAATCAGGGAGTGACAATTCCCGAAGAGCAGCTTACTAAAATCTGGGAGAAATTTTATAAGAGTAACAGGGCAAATCAGAACGGTTCCGGGCTGGGCCTTGCAATTATGGCTCAGATTCTGACTATGCATGATCTGGAGTATGGTGTTCGAAATTGTTTGGATGGTGTCGAATTTAATTTTGTTATGCCGGTTGTGGAATAACAGCAATATTTTCACTTGACAAAAATGCTGCATAGGATTATAGTGTGTATAGTTGCTATACAGTAATGATACTGAACTTTTGTGAGGTGATAAGAGATGAAAGATTATACGGAATTGACTTCGCTTATGGAGCGTACGATCCATAAATATAACCAATGGGAAAATATTAAACGTACCTACGGTACGGATGTCCTGTTGTCAAGAGCTGAGATCCATACAATAGATGCTGTTGGAAGCCATACCGGAATTAATATTACAGCTTTGGCAGGAGTGTTGGGTATTACAAAAGGCGCCGCTTCACAGATGATCTATAAACTGGTGGATAAAGGTATGGTGGAAAAGAAAGTTTCACCGGATTCTGATACAGAAGTTGTGTTAAGTCTGACCGAGGATGGATTTAAGAATTATAAGGCTCACATCGAGTATCACAGGCAGACAAATGATGAGTTTTTTACACTGCTGAAGGAAATGCCGGAATCTATGGGCGATTATATGATGAAGATACTGTTGGCATTTGAAAAAAATATTGATGAAAAATTAAAAGACAAATAGCCACATGAAATATCAATAGTATTATCACAAATATTCTGTCACCAGAGCGTGTTAATAGATATTAACGCATATGCTGCAGATTGAAACACACTCTGGCAGGAGCAGTTTTTTTTACATCAAACGTATAGTAACTATACTGTAATATATCTAAACTATATTACTGCTAAACTAAAAAGGACTTAGAAAGGGATATAAATATGAATGAAAACGAGAAAAGAATATATCTTCTGGAAAAAGAAAATATAAAAAAGGCTTTATTGAAATTGGGGATTCCAACCATGATTGGAATGCTGGTATCTGCACTTTATAATATTGTGGATGCATTTTTTATCGGAAGACTTGGAACTCTGCAAACGGCTGCGGTGTCCGTGGTCTATCCGCTGACCATGGTTGCTTCCGGGATAGGTTTGCTCTTTGGCTGCGGTGCAGGATCGTATATTTCCAGACTTCTGGGAAGAAAAAAATATGAAGATATAGCCGATTGCAGCAGTACGGCGCTGTTTTCGGGAATATTTATCAGCATAGCTGTGGTAGGGGGGATGATGCTGTTTTTTGAGCCGCTGATCTATACTCTGGGTGCCACGAAAAGCAGTATCACATATGCAAAAGAGTACGGTATGATCTATCTTTTCGGACTTATATTTAATGTATTTAATATGATGATGAATAACATGCTGGTTGCGGAAGGTAATTCCAGATTTGGAATGACTGCTATGCTAGTGCCTCCCGGCGTAAATACGCCACTATATAGCACCCGCTATCTGCGCCAGCTGCACAACTGTGAATCTAGCCGTAGCCCGCTACGCCGTCGATTCACAGTCGCACACCTGACACAGATATCAGGCACTATATATCGACGTATTTACGCCGGGAGGCACTAGTAGGAGGATGTATCAATCTTGTGTTGGACCCGATTCTTATTTTTAGCTGTAATATGGGGGTTGCCGGGGCAGCTGCAGCAACTCTGTTTTCCCAGATTGTATCTTCGGCATTGTATGTATGCTTCCTGGTTAGGGGGAAAAGTTATTTGAAGATTTCCCTGGGCAGGTTTAAACATGATAAGGTGGTTTACACAGAAGTTTTGAAGATCGGATTTCCGGTCTGTATGTTTCAGTTCTTAACAGGCGGTGCTCTGAGTATATGCAGACAGGGGCTGTTTTTCATTCCTTTTCTGTTTCTGTTTACGAATTTATGGGGATTAACCGGACTGATCCTGGCACAGCTTGCGGCAGATCTATGTGCAACCTTCGTTACGGTTGTGCTGTGGAGAAAAGAAAAGGGGATAAGGTAAAATGGATTATAAATAATATAAAAAATAAAAAAATATTTCGAAACAATGATAATCCTAAATATTTCACACCGATTTCACTCCGGTCACACTTCGATTTCAACCTCATTTTCTATAATGTGTTTGAAAATAGTTTTCTGCAAGCGGTGTATCCCTGTTTGAGGATATGCAGCCTGCCGGAATAAATTTTCAGATAAAGTCAGATGTAGTAACACAGAAAGGGCAGATGCTGTCCCGTTTTAGAATAGGAGGTTTAACTATGAAGTTTTTAGATATGGAATGGTACTGGTGGCTGATAATTCTTGCAGGCGCCGCAGTGATTATCCCCGCCAAGGTAAAGTTTATCAAGTGGTGGAGCAGAAAGCAAGAGGAACAGAAAGACAGCAGAAATCGGTGGGGGGATGAGGAATGATTGCGGTAAAGGAGCTGACGTTTGCATATGGTAAGAACAAACAGGCGCTCCACGGGCTAAATTTTAAGGTGAAATCCGGAGAAATATTCGGATTTCTGGGTCCAAACGGGTCAGGCAAATCTACGACACAAAAAATACTCACCGGGATTTTAAAAGGATATGGAGGAGAAATATCTCTATTTGGTAAGAATCCCTCACTGGATCCGGTTGAATTTCACCAGAAGATAGGTGTGCTTTTCGAGTTCCCATACTTATATGCCAATTTAAGTGCATTGGATAATCTGAATTACTTTGCATCATTTTATCCCGCTAAACAACGGCGTGATATAGGTGAATTGCTGGAGATACTGGAGTTCAGGACGGATTTTCTGAAAAAGCCGGTATCCTCTTATTCCAAAGGCATGCGTCAGCGGGTGAGTATGGCGCGGGCATTGCTAAGTAATCCCAGGCTTTTGTTCCTGGATGAACCTACAAGCGGACTGGATCCGGCGGGAGCCATTTTATTTCGGAAGATTATTGAAGAGGAACGCAGGAAGGGAACGACCGTGTTTCTCACCACCCACAATATGCACGATGCGGATCTGCTTTGTGACAGAGTTGCCTTTATTTCCAATGGAACTATTGCGGCGCTTGATACACCTAAGAAATTAAAGGAGCGCAGCAGCAGTAAGGAAATTATGATTGAATATCGGTATCTTGGAAAACGGGTAAGCAGGATCATACTGCCGCCAGAGCTGGAGGCGGGCATTTCCTTTCCACATGATGAGATCATCAGCATTCACTCCAAAGAACCCACATTGGAGGAAATGTTTATCCAATATACGGGAAGGGGGCTGACCTGATGGAAAACAGTTTTCTGTCTTTGATAAAAAAAGATTTCCGTATGATGCTTTCGGGAAGGTTTTTTCTGTTGGCACTGGGATCACTGATCCTGTATTCCTGCTATATCAATTTAGTTTATGTGAAAACAGACCAGGATATTTATCCGGTATATCTATTTGACCCTGCGGGAAAGCAGCGCAATCCATCAGCGGAGGTCATCTCGGTAAATTCAAAAGAAGGGCTGCAAAAGGTCTGTCTGGATGGTTATGCTGTTGGGATTGATGCCAGCGGCGATACAACGGAAATTATAATGGTCAGCTCCGGAAGCAGTAAGTCAGACCATCATCGGGGGGCTTATGCACAGTCATTGCTTTGGAATACCGGTGGGAGCCGTGCCCTGGTTATGGGAAACAATAATAAAGAAATGAAAAACCGTCGTGAGATCACCAGTGAGTTTTTGTTTTTTGAACTTACAGCAGTCGGTTTCCTGGGAGTTGCATCAACGCTGTTTAAAGAAAAGCAGATGGGAGTCATTCGCGTGCATAGTATTCTGCCTGTAAGCAAAGCTGCATTTATAGGTTCTAAGCTGTTACTGTTTATTTTGTCGGATGTGCTGTTTGCTGTCCTGCTCACGATTATCAATTTAGGGATTCCATCTGCCCTGGCTGTAATGCCTGATGTGCTGCTTCAGGTGGGGATACTTTCCACGATCATGTCTTTGACCGGCTTCCTCTGTGCCGTATGGATTCCAGATTTTAAGCAGTTTTCCTTACTCTACCTGGTGTTAGCAATTTTTATTACCATACCGGTCTTTCTTGCAGGACAGACAAGTGTATCCTGGGGATGGATAAACTTTCATCCAATGTACCATTTGTTTATGGCTATGAAGAATGCTTATTTTGGAACACCAGACAGTAACAGCATTTATTATCTTGTATGTATTGCGGTTATTGGATTTCTGTTTTATTTTGCCAGGAGAGTTTTAAGCCGGGAAATGGCAAAGGAGGGATAAAATGAACGGACTCAAATATCAACTGAAAAATATCAGTAAAGATAAAATGTGTATCCTCTCATTTTTACTGCCGGTCATTGTTGGAATAGCCATTCATTTTATATCAGGATCAAGTTTAACTGCAATACAGGAGACATCTTTTGGCATTATTGAAAATGATTTGCCGAAAGAAACGGCAGAATGGCTGAAAGACAGCGGAGCAGTGACAACGTTTGGAAGTATACGGGAATTAAAAGCACAGATCCTGAATCCGTCATCTCAAATGATAGGAGTGCTGCGAAACGGAGACAGCATTCAGACAATGCGGGCAGGTGATGAATTAAGCGTCACAGTTAAAATCGCTGATACCCTGCCTGTGCTCTATGATAACCGCAGTTTATTTGGCGACGAAAATGTGAATATTTTTCCAAATGCCAGTGGCGGTAATGTGTTAAAATCTTTGCTGATTGTCATTACAATGGTGACGGCTATGTTTATGGGATGTACCTTTAATGCCATGAGTATGATTGGGGAAAAAGAAGATGGGGTTGCATTGATTAATGAAATACTGCCTGTGACACCGGCAAATTATCTGCTCCAGAAAATCCTGCTGGGATTTGCCGGAGGAGTATTCTCCACAATACTGACAGCATGTGCCTGTATGCGCCCGGAGTTATCCCAGATTCCCCGGATCCTGCTTCTGATTAACTTTTCTGCTTTTATTTCGGCTTTGGCAGGCTTATTTATCGGGAAGATAGCAGATGGACTTATGGTGGGAATTGTGTATTTGAAAATGGTCATGATATTATTTATCGCACCACCGGTCGTCTGCTATCTGGTGGCGCCAAGAGAAGGTATAGTATGGAGATTGTCATATCTGCTGCCATCTGGCGCAACATTTTACGGGCTTATGAATTTGATGAATGGCAGGACGGCAGAAGCAGGTAAGGATATTGCAATTCTGCTGGTTCACTGTGCGGTATGGTTTTTGACTTATCTTATTATATGGAAGGGGAAAGGGAAAAAGTTCCGGCATGTGAAATTGCGGGATTAAATTATATAGAGTTTTGTTGTTGATTGTGATAAGATAACTTTAAGAAGATATCTTATCACAAGAGTGAGTCTTAAGATTTGAGGAATATTTCAATGAGATTCAGGAACGACGGAGCAGGATATATGAACAAAAAAAATAAGATTACGTTAAGAAGAATATTAACATGTTTGTCCGGTATACTGTTGATTACGATGTTATTGAATGTAATTAATACGACAGCGCTGCCGGATGTCCGCCCCCAGGTCGAGAAATGCAGACTGTTCCAGGATGGTTGGCAGCTGGAAGGAAAAGAGGGAGATGGGGTTCAATTTCCATTAAAATACAAAAATGAAGAAGGATACATAAGTCTTAAAAATCAGATGCCCAAGGTGAAGGATGGAGAAAAAATAATATTTAATAATGGATACCAGGAAGTCCGGGTTTATATCGGACAGGAGTGTGTCTATGAATATGGTTTTGATACCAAGCCTCCTGTGGGGAGTATGCTGGGGTACATTTCCTGTCAGATACCGGTATCTACTGCGGACAGCGGCAAGGATATTACCATAGAATTACGGCGCCCCTATAAAAATCTGTCAGGAGGAGTCGGCTCTGTCAAAATAGGTACGGCAGGCGCGTATGTTACAGAAGTAATATACAATAATGTGGGAAAGATAGGATGTATCTTATTTCTGCTGTTATTTGGGATTGTTTTGCTTATCGTTTATGCAGGACTTTACATCAAAAAGCTTAATTATAATTTTGATTCATTTTTATATCTGGGATTATTCATGGTGATTTCCTCGGTGTGGATCTGGTCTGATTCCGAGCTATCCCAGCTTATGATCGGGAACAGCGTGGCTTTATGCATCCTCTCTTTTATCAGCTTTATGGCAATGCCGGTCTATATGCTGTCTTTTGTAAAAAACATATGTAAGGATAAAGGAAAATATATTGAGCTGATACAAACCGTATTATGGGTCAATATGATTGTCCAGAGTCTTATTTATATGGGAAATATAGCTGATTTTCCCCAGATGCTGATTATTACCCATTTAATGATGTTTCTGGTGATTATTATTTTAGTGGCATTTTTATTATATGAAGCGGTGAAAATGAATTCCAGGAAAGCGAAAGGGATGTTGTGTGCCATTCTGGTTCTGACTGTTTTTTCTATAATTGCACTGATCCGTTTTTACACCAATCCAATGGAGGATAACAGCAAATTTTTCAGATATGGACTGATTGCTTTCCTGATTATTCTGATTTATTTAAATTATGAAGAACTTTTTCTCTATCTGAAGGAGAAGACGCAGTTTGAACTCTATGAAAAAATGGCTTATTCGGATATGATGACACAGACTATGAACCGCATTTCCTTTGATGAATTTATGGAACAGGAAAAAGCGAAGGATAAAAATCAGGAGCACAAAGCCCCCCTTGCATTTGTGATGCTGGATTTAAATAATCTGAAGCAGACAAATGACTTATATGGACACAAGTCAGGGGATGAGGTGATTAAAGGGGCAGCAGAATGTATTAAGCAGGAATACGGCGGTGCGGGAGATATCTATAGAATCGGGGGAGATGAATTTTTGATTGCAATACATAAGGATGATGTGGATCTGGATGAATTGAACCGGGCATTGAAGGAGCGGATCAGAAAATATAATAAAGTGCACAGCCACGACATCTCGATTGCCAGTGGCTCAGCAATCAGAGGGACCAGTAATAAAGATGCGGAAACATTGTTTAGGGAGGCGGACGAAAGGATGTATGTTGATAAGCAGCAGTGTAAAATGGGGGTTTAGCTGATAAAGGACACTACCTACATTCCACAAAGCGTCCTTAATCAGCAAAACACCTATCAATACCGATTGCGTTTTCTCCACTCATTTGGAGATATATTCATGATATTTTTAAATGCACGTGTAAAATGAAATTGATTGGCATAGCCCACTAAAGGAGAGATCTGGGCGATCGTCATATCAGTGGAGCGAAGAAACTCACAGGATTTATGAATGCGGTATGTGATCAAAAATTCCTGTGGGCTTTTTTGTGTCATTTTTTTGAAAAGTTTACTGAAATAGCTGCGGTTCAGGCTGAGATTGGCCGCCATATCTTCCACGGAAATATCTTTCATATAGTAATTCTCAATAAAATCCACAGTAGATTGAATATAAAATTTCTTAATATCATTTTTCGGGAGGGCTCTTGCTGTTTTAGAGCTTTCGATCAGCGCGCTGAAAAACAAATAAGTATAGCCCATGATCTCCGGGGCAGGGGAGTCCGGATGGTCGATTATATAGCTGAGATAAGCATATACTTTCTTTTTTCCCTCTTCATTTAAGGAATTATATATTGGTGATTCATGTGAAAGTCCTGCATGATTGACATATTCTTTTGCTTTTAGACCGTCAAATTCTATCCACATATATTCCCAGGGATCTTTTTCATCAGCAGTATAGTGAATGACTTTATTCGGCTCGATTAAGAATGCCTGGCCTGCGTGCAGATGGTATTCTGCTTCGGATTTTTCGGTACCAGCCCGGTAAACGCCAGTTCCGGATATAATATAGTGAATCAGGTAATGATTTCTCATCGCCGGACCGAAGGTATGAAAAGGCTCACATTGCTGGTAGCCATATTGATAAATGGTAATATCAAAAAAATCATTACTCAAAAAAAGATAGTCGCGCACGTTTTAGCACCTCATTTCCATAAATTATCTTTTGTATTATATACCATTATGTGTCCTAGCGTCAATGACAGAGTATAAATGACACATAAAGGTATAAATGAAATAATACCATCGCATGTACAAGGTTTGTGTAAAGTGTTAATATAAATCACATAGAAAAAGGCGTATTAGTCAAAATGCTGGAAATATAAGGCTGCAGACTCTATAATTCCCATAATAAGTTTGATGATATGCTGAAAGACTTGATAATAGGACCAGAAACAGTTTATGAAAAACAAATGACAGGAAGTAATATTAAGGTAAAAGGAGATTTAGAAAATGATAAAAATGAAAAAAACATGCGCACTTGTTATGGCGGGAATTATGGGATTATCCCTTACAGCTTGCGGCAGTTCAGGAAATACAGGAGACGGAAATGCTACAGATAGTACCACGAAGGAATCTGCAGCAGGAGATACAGCATCAACTACTGAAAATGCATCCGGTGATGCGCTTTCCGTTATGATCTGGGATACTTACCAGGAACCGGGCTTAAAACAGATTATGGATGATTTTACAAAAGAGACGGGCATCCCAACACAGATTCAGGTTGTTACCTGGAATGAATACTGGACACTGTTGGAAGCAGGAGCACAGGGCGGATCAATGCCGGATGTATTCTGGATGCATTCCAATGAAGCACAGAGATATATGGAAAATGATATGCTTCTTGATCTGACCGATAAAATCAAGGATAGTGATAAACTGGATATGAGTAAGTTCCCGGAAGACATCAAGGAACTTTATTCTTATAATGATCATGTCTATGCAGTTCCAAAAGACATTGATACAATCGCACTCTGGTATAACAAAACCATGTTTGACGAAGCCGGTGTAGCATATCCGGATGATACATGGACCTGGGATACCCTTGCGGAAGCAGCGAAAAAACTGACAAAAGAAGACGGATCACAATATGGTCTTGGAATGAAGAGTGATACAAACCACGAAGGTTATTACAATATCATCTATGATATGGGCGGAAAAGTAATATCTGATGATAAAAAGACTTCCGGATATGATGATCCGAATACCATTAAGGCAATGCAGTATGTTGAGCAGCTGATCAAAGACGGTTCTATGCCAAGCAGCCAGACCCTTTCAGAAAACGGACCGGATGTATTACTGAGATCCGGACAGCTGGCTATGGCATTCCAGGGTTCCTGGATGATCTCCAGTTTCAAAGATGATGACTATGCCAAAGAGAATCTGGACGTAGCAATTATGCCAAAAGATGCGGAATCTGGAAGAAGATGTTCCGTATACAACGGACTTGGATGGGCAGCATCCGCGAATGGTAAAAATACAGATAATGCATGGAAACTGATTGAATATCTTGGAACAGAAGCAGCACAGAAAAAACAGGCTGAGTTAGGTGTTACCATGTCCGCGTATGAAGGAACATCCGAAGACTGGGTTAAATCTGCACCTGAATTTAATTTACAGGCATATTTAGATGTACGGGATGATATGGTAATCAGACCTTATTCCAGATCTACTGTAATCTGGGAAAACAAAACAAATGAACTCTTAAAAGACGTATGGGCAGGAAATGCTGATATGGCTGAAACCTGCAAGAAAATCGCAGAAGAAATGAATGCATCTTTAGCAGAAGAGTAAAATACAGATAAGTTACACTGCTTTAACAGTTATATGTAAGCAGATTGTGATTCATGGAAATAAGTGTGGCGGTATGGCAGGTCTGCTGTACCGCCATCAAATTAAAAACGAAAGGAGTTGGGATAGATGTCAAAGAAAAAAGTAAAAGGCACTTCCCGCGCCCGCAACGAATTTCTCTGGGGCTGGGCGTTTATATTGCCAACGATGATCGGGTTAATTGTTTTAAATATTATCCCAATCGTACAGACTATTTACCAGAGCTTTTTTAAGACCGGAGATTTTGGAAAGGGAAATATATTTGTTGGAGCAGACAATTATCTGAAACTTTTTGGCGACGGACAGGTGTGGCAGGCGTTATTAAATACTTTTAAATATGCAATCGTGGAAGTTCCTTTTTCCATAGCCATTGCCCTTGTTCTGGCTGTTCTGCTCAATCGTAAGATGAAAGGGCGCAGCGTATACAGAACAATTTTCTTCCTGCCAATGGTTGCGGCACCTGCTGCAATTGCTATGGTATGGAGATGGTTATACAATTCTGACTTTGGTCTGATTAATAATCTGACCGGTGCAGACACCAATTGGATCTCGAACCCGAAGATTGCGGTGTTTGCCATCGCGGTTGTGGGTGTATGGTCCATTATCGGTTACAATATGGTGTTGTTCTTATCAGGTTTGCAGGAAGTACCACATGACTATTATGAGGCGGCAGAAATTGACGGTGCAACCGGCATCAAACAGTTTTTCCACATTACCATCCCGCTGATTTCCCCAACCATTTTCTTTGTACTGGTGACCAGGGTAATCGGTGCATTACAGGTATTTGATCTGATATTCATGGTGATGGACAAGTCTAATCCGGCTCTGGAAAAGACACAGTCGCTGGTTTACCTGTTCTACCGGTACTCATTTACGGAGAAAAATCTCGGCTATGGTTCCACAATCGTTGTACTGCTCTTAGTTGTGATTATGGTTATAACTGTATTCCAGATGATCGCACAGAGAAAATGGGTTCATTATAATTAGAAGGAGGGAAAGTAATGGAATCGAAGAAAAAAGTAGTATCTGTATTGATTCATGTAATTTTGATTTTAATTTCTATTACCATGCTGGTACCTTTCCTCTGGATGATTTTAACCGCATTTAAGTCGGTAACGGAAGCTACCCAGGTAGACCCTTTTATCATATTTCCAAAGGTTTGGAGAACAGATGCTTTTAAAGCGGTGTGGGATAATATGAATTTCCTGCTGCTTTATAAAAATACATTATTATTAATCATTGGCAGGGTATTATGTGCGGTAATTACAGCCACGATGGCGGGCTATGCTTTTGGACGCCTGCATTTTAAGGGCAAGAACCTGATGTTCTCCCTTGTTTTGTTCCAGATGATGATTCCGGCGCAGATCTTTATCATACCCCAGTATCTGATGATCAGTAAAATGGGTATGATGAATACGATTTTTGCCCTGGTATTCCCGGGACTTGTAACAGCGTTTGGTACCTTTCTCTTAAGACAGGGATACATGGGGCTGCCAAATGATCTGGAAGAGGCAGCCAGACTGGACGGCTGTAATATTGGACAGACATTTTTATTTATCATGGCACCGTTAACAAGATCTGCAATGGTAGCACTGGGTATCTTTACCGCCGTATTTGCATTTAAAGATCTGATGTGGCCCATGATCGTAAACACAGATAAAAACATGCTGACACTCTCTGCCGCACTTGCGAAAATGCAGGGACAGTATGTAACGAAATTCCCGGAACTGATGGCAGCATCCCTGATCGCCTGCCTCCCGATGATCGTTATCTATGTAATATTCCAAAAACAGTTTATAGAAGGAATTGCTACTTCCGGCGGTAAGCTGTAAAACAGTTACTATTCACGGGCAGGAATGCGCTGAACTGCGCATTCCGCGATAACGTGATTCAGGAGTGAGGGGCGATTTTTGCGTAGCAAAACTTTAAATATCGCTCCGAATCGTTACTATGAGCGGCCTTCTGGACGTGAATAGTAACGTAAAACACGAATCGAAAAGAAGGAGGCCAATGGAATGGCAATTACATTTGACCAGGAGAAAAAAGTCTTTACCATACAGACAAAAAATGCCACCTATCAAATGATGGTGAGCAGCTATCAGCATTTAATACATGTGTATTATGGAGCAAAAATCAGCAGCATGGAATTATCCTATCTGATCCGTGGAATTAACAGAGGATTTTCCGGAAATCCCTATGAGGGCGGTAATGACAGAGGGTATTCCCTGGATACCTATCCTCAGGAGTATTCCACTTTTGGAATGGGAGATTACCGTTCCAGCTGTCTTCAGGCAGAGAATCCGGATGGAAGCCAGGTGACAGAACTTTTATATGTTTCTCATAAAATATATGACGGTAAATACGGACTGAAAGGCCTGCCGGCTGTATGGGCTGATAACGCGGAAGCCCAGACCCTGGAAATCGTTTTAAAGGATCAGGCAACTGATCTGGAAGTAACCTTGTTATATGGCGTGCTGGAAGACTATGATGTGATTACCAGAGCCTGCCGGATTAAAAATGGAAATCAGGATTCGGTATATTTGAACAGAGCTCTGTCGGTATGCCTTGATTTTACAACAGATCATTTTGATGTTATTTCCTTCTATGGAAAACACAACATGGAGCGGATGATGCAGAGAAGAAATGTCTGCCACGGGAAAGTGCTGATTGACAGTGCAAGAGGGACGTCCAGCCATCATGAAAATCCATTTATGATTATCTGCGACCGGGATGCAGGGGAAGAATATGGGGAATGCTTTGGTGCTTCTCTTGTATACAGCGGTAATTTTATGGCGCAGGTGGAAGTGGACCAGGTTAACCAGACACGGTTTGTCATGGGAATAAACGGGGATGGGTTCCGGTATAAGCTGGAACCGGGAGATGTGTTTACCACACCTGAAGTAATTCTGTCTTTCAGTGCAAGCGGTCTTGGCAACCTGTCCGGTAATTTTCATAAATTATATATGGATCATCTGATCCGAAGCAAATTCAAAAAGCAGCGCAGACCGGTACTTATCAATAACTGGGAAGCAACGGAATTTGAATTTGAGGAAGATACGCTGGTTTCTATCGCGGATAGTGCCAGGGATCTGGGCATTGAATTATTTGTTATGGATGATGGCTGGTTCGGCACGAGAAACCATGATCTGAGCGGACTTGGTGACTGGTTTGTAAATAAATCAAAACTGCCTTCCGGTGTTACCGGACTTGCTAAAAAGATTAATGACCTGGGTATGAAATTTGGTATATGGATTGAGCCGGAGATGGTAAACGAAGACAGCCAACTCTTTCGTAACCATCCGGAATGGTGTATGCGCGTCTCGGGCAGAAAGCCGAATCTGGAGCGGTTCCAGCTGGTTCTGGATATCTCCAGGCAGGATGTCAGAGATTATCTGTTTGAAACCATTGGCCAGATCCTGGATGAAGCGAATGTGGAATATGTGAAATGGGATATGAACCGTAATTTTGCGGATGTTTGGTCCGCATTACTGCCAAGAGACAGACAGGGTGAAGTATGCCACCGTTATGTCCTGGGACTTTATGATCTGATGGAGAAATTTGTTACAAAGTATCCGGATATCCTCTTTGAAGGGTGTTCCGGCGGCGGCGGAAGATTTGATGCCGGCATGCTGTACTATATGCCGCAGATCTGGTGCAGTGATGACACCGATGCCATCGAACGGATTCGGATTCAATATGGAACTTCGTTTGGATATCCCATCAGCTGTGTAGGAGCCCATGTATCTGTCAGCCCCAATCAGCAGACAGGACGGAGCACGCCCCTTCAGACAAGAGGTACTGTAGCGATGGCTGGTACCTTCGGCTATGAACTGGATGTAAGGACATTGGATGAAGAAGAGCGGGAAGCGGTGCGGCAGCAGATACAGTTCTTTAAAGAGAATTATGACCTGATTCAGTACGGTACGTACTACCGGCTGAGCAATCCGGAAGAAAATCACGATTACGCAGCATGGCAGTTTGTAAATGAAGATGGAAGCCGTTCCCTGTTCAGTATTGTGGTTCTGCATTCTTATGCAAACCCGGCATTATACAGGGTCAGAGTAAAAGGATTGAAACCGGACAGCTTCTACAAAGTGAATGAGGAAGACCGTATCTATGAGGGAAGTGCGCTGATGAATGCGGGAATAAATATTCCTTTGGTAAATGGAGATAATCAGAGCTTTAATTTTGAAATAAAAGAAGTTTAAAAAAGAAATTGATTGCATTTGCATCAAATTTTCAATAAAGTCTGCAACAGAATCGAAGCCCACATGCCGTTTTAAAAGATGGCATGTGGGCTTATTTTTGTGAACCGATATATATGCATTTATCAACTTCCTGCAACACTTATTTTTTTCTGTAATTTTTAGGCGTGCAACCCATATAATCCTGAAAAATTTTCCCGAAATAACTGCTGGAACTAAAACCACAGCATTCACTGATGGTCATAATACTTTTGTTAGTCTGAAGCAGCATCTGGGCGGCCATTCGTATTCGGTGTTCGTTTAGATAATTCATAGGTGAAAGTTTGATGCAGCGCTGAAAACACCGGCTGCATTCCCGTGTGCTGATATTAGCAGTCATAGCAATATCCTCCAGTGTAATTTTATCCATATAATGATCATGGATCAATTGCATCATGGCTTTCAGCCGTTCAATGTCAACATTATTTTTCTCTGTATTCTGTTTTCGTGAATCAGCCGTTTCTTCAAACAGAATGCACCAGAACCGCCTCAGCTAAGATCGGATCTCAAATTCATAGCCAAAACACTCCTGTTTATTTAAGGAAGTGCAGTTTGTTGTCAATACTTGTACGGACACAGAACTTGTTTCTATTCAGAACTTTCTGGCACATTCTGGATTGATTCATAATCAGAAATAAAATCATGAGAAGAAGTCCAGGAGGAGCACCTGCATCTTTTTTCGAATAATGGGATAACAAGTTTTAAAAATATTATAATATGTAACAAAATAAAAAAATGTGTTGCAATAATAAATATATTATGATAGAATAAATATCGTAATACTATTCTTAACGCTGGCAGTTCTGCCAGAATATTTCCAATTTAAATGACAATAAAATAAGGCGTTGCTATGCTTGCCGTAAGTCGCTATAATAATTCTATACCCTCTTACGAAGCAAAGGATACTGCCTTGCAGTAAGAGGAGGACTGACAATGAAAAATTCGCCCCAAGTAAGTAATATGACCGAAAATAACAAAACGGCTCCAGAACCATTTATCATGCGCCCAACGGTGGACTTTTGCTTTAAGGAACTAATGTGCAGTGAGAAAGCAAGAAAAGGATTAATTGCTGCATTTTTGAATCTGGATCCAAAGGATATTCAGGAAACGATACTTCTGAATACCAACCTGAGAAAATCAGCTGAAAATGAAAAGCTTGGAATTCTGGATGTGAGGGTTAAAATGCATGACAATACCCAGATTGATCTGGAAATGCAGATATTGCCATTGCATTGCTGGGAAGAACGCACCCTGTTTTATGCCTGCAAAATGTATACAGACCAGATTGTAAGCGGGGATAACTACGATGTTCTGGTGAAATGTATCCAAATCAGTATACTGGACTTTGCATTTCTAAAGGATACCGATCAATGGTATTCCTGTTTTCATCTCAGGGAAGACCAGAGAGGGAGCCTGTATTCCGATAAACTGGAATTGCATGTACTGGAACTCCCTAAGCTGGGAAAATGGGAAGAGCCGGAAAATGAACTGTTACAATGGGCGAAATTCCTGAACGGAAAACGGGAGGAGGATTTCAAGGAAATGGCGGAGAAAAACGAATACATAAATGAAGCATATCAGATCTTAAAGAACATCAGTGCCGATGAGCAAAAAAGATACGAATATGAATCCAGGGAAAAGGCAATCCGGGACCATAATCACATCATATATATGGCTAAAAAAGAGGTAAAAGAGGCAAGAGATAAGGCACTGGCGGAAGGGCTGGCGGAAGGATTGGCAGAAGGATTGGCAGAAGGACTACAGAAAGGTCAGGAGGAAGGGATAAAAATATTAATCCAGGATAATCTGGAAGAGGGTATTATTCATGAACGAATTGTTGCAAAGCTGCAGAAACGATTTAATCTGGATTATGATTCGGCTGAAAAATACTATGAGAAATATAGGTAATCTGATATTGAGAGAGCAGGTATTTTTAAAGTGGAGGGGCTGCCGCACTATGTTATTAGTGAGCAGCTCTTTTTCTGTGTAGAGCAGTCCCCTGCGCTTACGGAATACCAATTAAACTTTTGCGTGCCGTTGCTGTTTTCTATTCAATATTATTGAGCAAGAATCATATTTTTATAGTCTTTTAAGTCCCCGGATATGGATTCCGTTATTACCGGATAAGCATCCAGGTCAGCGATCTTTACCATTGTGATACAGCCGTATTTACTGGAATCTATGAGAAAGTAGGGTTTCGCTGAGTTTTGCAGAGCCAGAGATTTAATAACTTTTTCATTGATATCGTGATTGGTTATGCCTGCCTGAATGGTAAAGCCGTTGGCACCCAGGAAGCATTTATTGAAGTTAAGGTCCTTTAGGGTTGATTCTGCGATTGGACCGATACACGAGTTGGTGGTGGCTTTAATATTTCCGCCAACCATAATGGATGGTACGCCATAATGTATGAGCTGGTTGATGTGTGAAATGCTGTTGGTAATTACGGTTATATTTTTATCCGTTAACAACGGGATCATCTGATAGGTAGTACTGGAGGGGTCAACGAAGATTACATCGCCATCCTCAATCAGGGAAACTGCTTTTTTCGCTATCAGACATTTCGCTTCTCTGTTTAAATCCAGCTTTGTGGTAATGCTGAGTTCTGTAGGCTTTTGGGCTAATTTTACGCCTCCGCCGTGGAGCAGAACTATTTTGCTTTCTTTTTCTAATTTAGATAAGTCACGTCGGATGGTGGAGATGGAAATATTCAATACATCCATTAAGTCTTCAACAGATACAATCTCGTCGTTGGAGAGAATATTCAGTATCTTTTCTTGGCGCATTGCAGGAATCATAAATCGTGGGCCTCCTTGATTAAATCTTTTTTTCATTATATCACATTTGCTGTTCCATGAATGAACTTTTTTTAAAACTTAGCCGAAAAAAAGTTTATTTTCGGTCAAATAATGATACGGAGTTGATTATTTAATGCACTTATTTTGATTGGCATATCAGTTATTTGAATAAATGATGTTAGGATAGCTGCTCAATTCTGGTATTAACTTCTCGGTTATGATGGGATAGTCACTGATATTCGCCAGTTTTACCATGGCAACTACATTAAATTTACTGGAATCCATCAGGAAATAAGGATCACAGCTTTGTCGGACCGCCAATGTTTTAATCACATTTTCATTGATATCATGGTTTGTAATACCGGAAGTTATGCTGAATCCATTTGCTCCTATAAAACATTTGTTGAAGTTAAAGCCTTTGAGGATATTTTCTGCTATTAGCCCGATACAGGAATTTGTGGCAGCCTTAATGGAACCGCCCACCATAATACAGGGAATTTTATAATAAATCAGTTCATCAATATGTGAAACACTATTCGTGATAACCGTCACCCTGTGTTCTTGTAAATAAGGAATCATCTGGTAGGTAGTACTGGATGGATCCAGATAAATTACATCTCCATCTGCGATCAGAGAAACTGCTTTTTGTGCTATTTTGTCTTTGGCATCCTTATGCATATTCATTTTCGCAGTCATGCTCAATTCTGTTATTTTGGGAAGAAGCCGGATACCTCCGCCATGAAGGAGCACGATCTTTTCCTGTTTTGATAATTTTAGCAGATCTCTTCTGAGGGTAGAAGGTGATATATTCAAAAGCTTAGTTAATCTCTCGGTAGTGATGATATCTGTATCTGAGATCATATCAATTATTTTTTTCTGGCGCAATTCTGGAATCATTGCTACGCCTCCTTTAATTTTGCTTACTATATTAAGTTAAGATTTATTAATCATATCATAATATGGAGAGAAAGTGAACAATTATATTGAAAAAAGTGAAGTTAAATGAAAAAAAGTGAATATAATATGAAAATAAAGCCGAGAGACAAGAATAAAAATTGTGGCTGGACAAAATTATTTGGTGCTATCTGCTGAAAAATGCAGCTGAAACAGGCAGGGTTTGTAAAAAGGTTCAGCGTTAGTCACAAAAATATCATAAATATTCAAAATATGTTCAAAAAGATCTTGCAAAAATGATATATATATGATAATATAATGAATGAAAAGAGAAGTAACTTATAAAAAATTAAAATCAGGAGGAAGGTTCTTATGGCAATGAAAAAATTAATTGCAGCAGCATTAGCAGTAACACTTTTGGGGTCAACACTTGCAGGATGCAGTTCAGGGGACAATAGTACAGGGGGAACAGAAAGTACCGGTGCAAAAACAGAAGCCGGAAGCGAAAATCAAAGTGAAAATCAGGGAAGTGAAAATAAAACAGCCAGCAGCGGTGACAAAGAGAAATTGGAATTTTGGGGCTGGTGGGGATCGGAAGCCAGAAAACCTGTTTTGGAAGAAGCTGTGAAAATGTTTAATGAATCACAGGACAAATATGAGGTTACATACGTGAATCTTCCATGGGGAGATGTCTTCACGAAAAACATAGCGCAGATCGCAGCAGGAAATCCTACGGATATTATGGCAAATACTTTGGAGGAAGTTCGTTTTCGTGCGGAGCAGGGGCAGGTAGAGAGCCTGGATGATTTCCTGAAAAAAGACGAAGGGACAGGAGTTGACAGTTTTATCGAGCAAGATGTAAATGCCTGTACAGGAGAAGACGGAAGTGTTTATGCTTTACCATTTTCGGTAGATACCAGAGTAATTTACTATAATAAAGATCATTTTACGGAAGCAGGATTAGATCCTGAGAATCCGCCTAAGACATGGGATGAGTTAAAAGAAGCAGCTTACAAGCTGGAGAAGAAGAATGGCGATACTTATGAAAGAATTGGATTTCTTCCATTGCTTGGAAATGGCGGATTGGATAGCTGGGTTTGTAATGCCAATAAGGGACAGATCTGGTATGACGACAGTGAAAATCCCACTGTAGATACGGATATCAACAAAGATGTATTCAAGTGGGTAGATGAGTTTACACAGCATTATGGCAGAAATACTTATAATGAAATGAGTGCGGCATTTAAATCTGGTATGCAGGATCCGTTTTCATCGGGTAAACTCTCTATGCTGTTACAGACAAGCGCATATGTTTCCTCTCTGAAACAGACAAATCCGGATTTAAATTATGGCGTTATGTTGATGCCGGAATATAAAGAAGGTAATGGACACACGGTAAATGGAAGTGGATTTGTGCTGGAAATACCAAAAGGAGCTAAAAATCCTGAGGGTTCTTATGAATTCATAAAATTTATGACCAGCAAGGATATGCAGGAATTCTTATGTGAAAGACTGGGAGATTTTTCAGCCAGAACAGATTTTGATAAAGACGGAGTATTTTTAAGCGACCCGATTACTGCTAAAATTTCAGAGGCTTTATCGGATACTAAAGCAGCAATAACCCCGAACAAGATGAAGGGTTACACGGATGTTATAAATCCGTTAATTGAAGAAGGAACACTTGGAGTAAAGAGCACCGATGATGCTCTGGCAAATGCGCAAAAGGCTTTCCAGGATTTCCTGAAGTAAAAATCGAGATATAGCGGCACGTTAAAATGGCTCTTTGTTTTCTGAAGAGCCATTTTTAGAAAAAGAAAGAAGGTAGCTTTATGTTTGGAAAATTACTGAGTAAGCTTGGTGTTAAGAATATGAAGGCAAGGGAAAGTGTTTACGGATATATCTTTATTCTTCCCTGGCTGATAGGGATTCTTTGCTTTGTTATGGGCCCGCTGATCTTTTCATTTATCACCAGTTTTACGGATTATAATATGATGAAGATGGACTTTACCGGTTTGGCAAATTATAAAAAAATGTTTTTCGAAGATCAGCTTTTCTGGAAGAGTCTGCAGAATACGGTAATATATGCATTAATTAATATACCGCTTGTAACAATCGGCGGTGTAGTGGTTGCCTGTATTTTAAACCGGTCCATATTTGGACTGCGTACCTTTCGGACTATTTATTATCTGCCTTCTATTATGGTTGGCGTTGGTACTTATTTTCTATGGATGTTACTCCTGGATCCGGCAAATGGACTGGTAAATACTATATTAAAATTTGTGGGAATTACAGGTCCGGGCTGGCTTACAGATCCGAACTGGACAAAACCGGCAATTATTCTTATGCACCTCTGGGGGCTGGGCGGACAGATGCTTCTGTATCTGGCAAGACTTCAGAGCATTCCCGCGGAGTATTATGAGGCGGCAAGTATTGATGGTGCCAGCGGGTTTAAACGGTTTACAAAAATTACAGTACCGCTGTTATCCCCGATTATTTTTTATAATCTGACAATTGGTATTATCGGAGCATTCCAGATATTCCAGGAAGGATATATTTTCTCTGGTGACGGAACCGGAAATCCGGCAGGTTCTCTTTTGTTTTATAATGTGCATCTGTGGAATCAGGCATTTAAGAATTTTAAAACTGGGTATGCCAATGCTATGTGCTGGTTCTTGTTTGCGATTATCATGATTTTAACTCTGTTTAATCAGAAGGGTTCTAAAAAATGGGTTTATTACGAGGAAGGTGATAATGATGACTAGACAGAAAGAAAAAAATGGTTCAAAACAAAAGTTTAAAAGAGACCGTGTAACCGATGTGTTTATGTTTGTTATTTTGTGTCTGGGCGCTGTGATCATTTTATTTCCCATTCTCTGGATGGTCTGTACCGCTCTTAAATCACCCCAGGAAGTAGCGCAGTATCCACCTACCATGATACCTAAAGTACCTATGTTTGAAAATTTTGCGATTGCATGGACCAAAGCTCCGTTTACAAGATATACCATAAATACACTTGTGATTGTATTATTCACCATTATTGGAAATGTATTAGTGAATTCATTTGTTGCTTACGGATTTGCAAAAATTGAATTTAAAGGCAGAAAGCCACTGTTTAAAATTGTACTGGCAACCATGATGATCCCTGGTTTTGTAACGCTGGTTCCAACCTATGTTATTTTTTCAAAGATTGGATGGGTTGGCACTTATCTGCCCCTGATCATTCCGGCGTTCACAGGAAATGCCTTTCATATTTTTATGATGCGGCAGTTTTACCGTACCATCCCCAATGAGCTGATGGAAGCAGCAAAAGTAGATGGAGCGGGACACTTTTATATCTGGGGAAAGCTCATGATGCCTTTGATAAAGCCAATACTGGCAACTATTGCACTGGTTTCGTTTAAAGGAGCGTGGAGCGATTTCCAGGGACCATTGCTATATATCAATGATCAGAAGCTATATACGTTACAGTTAGGGCTTCAGGTATTCAAGGGCCAGGGATACACAGAGTGGAACTATTTGATGGCAGTTTCTTTCCTGTCAATGATACCGATTTTAATTTTATTCTTCTGTTTCCAGAATTATTTTATAGAGGGTATGAATGTAGGCGGCGCTGTTAAATAGCTTTTTAGTAAGGGCGATATGAATCAGAAATGGAGAAAAGTGTGAAAAAAATTGGTGTGATACATACAACGAAAGCTACCGTAGACAGCTTAACGGAGCTGATTAAAAGTAAAATTGAGGATGCGGAAGTATATAATATTCTGGATGATTCTATTTTAAGAGATATGGCTGGGGAAAAGAATACCGGGATGGTGCGCTGGCGCTGGCTGGAATATGCAAAAATTTTAGAGAAGCTGGGAATGGATATTATTTTAAGTGCCTGCTCTACGGTGGGCGGGTTTGCAGAGGAAGCAGATCATGAACTTCGGGTTCCGGTGCTTCGGATCGATGAAGCTATGGCAGAAAAAGCCGTTGCACAAGGAGAAAAAATAGGCGTATTTGCAACACTAAATTCCACACTCAACCCTACCGTCAGCCTGATTAAACGCAAAGCTGAAAAAGCGGGAAGGACAGTAAGTGTCCGGGCAGTTTTGGTAGATGGGGCATATGATGCCCTCATGTCTCAAAATAAAGAGCTCCATGACAGCAAAATCGCGGAGGCTCTGAAAGGGTGTCAGGGTGAGGTTGATGTAATTGTGCTGGCACAGGCATCTATGGCATCGGCGGTATCCGCATCTTTGGATTTGGATCAGAACCAGATTCTTACAAGTCCCGTACTGGGAATAGACAGATTAAAAGAATGCTTATGTAACGCTTAGAAAAAGCGGGGACATCGAATAAATTAGGTACTAAAAAATGATAACGAAAGTGATACTATGATTATAGGAATAGATATTGGGACGACCCATATTAAATCAGTATTATTTGACCACACAGGCAGGATCATGGGAATTGAGAAGGTCCACACGCCTTTGTCGAAAGACCCGTGGGGTGATGTTTATAAACCAGATGAGGTCTGGGGAGTTGTAAAAAACCAGATGGCAGGGCTTCTTGCATCTGTGAAAGGGCAGGTGCAGGGAATCAGCATAACCGGTATGGCAGAGGCGGGGCTGATTGTAAACCGCAGGACCGGGCTTGAAGAAACGGATATTTTACCCTGGTTTGATAAACGGACGATCGGTCTTGCGCGGCAAGTGTCGGCAGAAGAAGAAGACCGGAATTTTATTTCCACTGGTTTACGGGGAAGTTTTAAATATGGAATATATAAATTTCTCTGGTTATTGAAGAACAGAAATATTGGTCAGGAGGATGCAGTATGGCTGTCCATGTGTGATTTTATTGCATGGAAACTGACAGGGGAATTTGTCACGGATCCAAGCTTTGCAGCGCGGACTTATGTATACGATATAAGAAAAGGCCGCTGGGATGCAGAGCGCATACGGGGGTATAAACTGGACACGGACAATTTTCCACGTGTGCTGCCAAGCGGTGAAGGGATTGCCATACGTAACCCGGAAATAAGACAGCTGCTGGGATGCAGGGATCAGGATGTGGTCCGTGCAGCGGTTGCAGGCCATGACCATGTGTGTGCGGCATTTGCCCTTTTGCAGGACAGGGAGAATGACATTTGCAATAGTTTGGGAACGGCTGAGACCTATATTGGGATACTGCGTGAAGAACAGTTTAAACAGGACAGTGGATTTATATATGGTCCCTTTGTAGACGGGGGATATTTCTGGATGGGAAATATACCTTCGGCAGGACAGTCGGTAGAGTGGTTTCGGAAAACAGCCCAGAAAGAAGAAATTACTTATCAGGAAATGAATGACATGCTGGAATCTCTTCCCGGGGATCCTACAGGGATCTTATATTTTCCGTATCTGACAGGAGCAGGCACACCGTCTTTTAAGGCGGATACCGGGGCGGATTTCATTGGTCTTAGGATGGAACATACTTATGGGCACATTTTAAAAGGAATCATGGAAGGAATTCAATATCAGGCGGCGTGGATTATGGATCTACTTTATCGCTGGCATGGAATAAGTCCAGGGGTGGTCCGCTGTGCCGGAGGTGCTGTAAACAGCAGAGTCTGGATGCAGATTAAGGCGGATGTACTGGGAAAAGTGATTCAGGTCCCAGCCGTATCTGAGGCGACTGTGCTAGGGGCGGCAGCACTGTTTATCAAGAAGAATGAAGGTAGAAAAGCCTGCAGTCTGTTTCTGGAAGAGCCTCTGAGGACAAGAGACTGCTATGATCCGGATGGGGACCGGGGTATGGAATATAACAGATTATGGAGTGAAAAATTTATGCCTTTGGCAGAGATGATTTTCAAACAAGCTCCGGATGGAGAGAAAGGGTATTGCAGGTAATCCTGTAATATGCAGTGGGTATCATTATGACAAAAAGAGTAGAGAATTTGACAGATATTTTAAAAGATGCAACAGAAAACCAGTATGCAGTGGGATCTTTTTCGGCTCGTTATACGAAACTGATCAGACCGATTATTGAGGCAGCTATTAACCGGAAATCTCCTGTGATCGTACAGCTTTCAGAAAAAGAGATTATTCGTCATAAGGTGGGGATTGCGGAATTTACAGAGGAATTTTACCGTGTTATGGAAGAACTAAAGCCATCGGTTCCGGTGGCACTGCATTTAGATCATACGAAGACCATAGCTGTGATCCAGGAAGCAATTGACCATGGCTTTTCCTCGGTTATGATCGATGCTTCAGAGCTGGAATTTGATGAAAATGTGGCTGTGACAAAAAAGGTAACCGGGATTGCGCATCCCGTTGGTGTTACGGTGGAGGCGGAGCTTGGAAAAATAGGTACCACTGATTTTGTTGAAACAGATACCGACGAAGAGATGTTTACCGATCCAAAGGAAGCACAGGTGTTTTGCAATCTGACGCAGGCGGACTGTCTGGCTGTATCAGTTGGAACGGCACATGGCGTATATACCATAAAACAACCCAGCGTAGATTATATGAGAATAGGCAGAATCAATGAGCTTACGGATACACCACTGGTACTCCACGGCGGTTCCGGTGTACCCAGTGATATGGTGGCAAAAGCAGCCCGCATGCCTTCCGGCGGCGTCAGCAAGGTGAATATAGCAACAGACCTGGAACTTGAGATGCTGGCAGTAGTGGGACGGGAAGGCCATATGACCGAAGCGGAGCTAAACAGTTACCCGGAGGATGTAATTGAAAAATCCAGAGAAGCAGTACGCCTGTTGGTGGAAGAAAAAATGGATCATTATCTGTTCAGCAGCGGGAAGGCATTGTAAGTTCAGGCTTCTTACTATTACAAAATATAAATATTGATAGAAAGGCAGGGTAACTATGGGAATCAAGGATAAAAAATTACATATGATTGGGAATGCCCATTTAGATCCGGTATGGCTATGGAACTGGCAGGAAGGATTCCAGGAGGTAAAAGCGACTTTTAAATCGGCGCTGGACCGTATGAAAGAAGATGAAAATTTTATATTTACATGCAGTTCTTCCTGCTTTTATGAATGGGTAGAAAAAAATAATCCTGGTATGTTTGCGGAAATTAAACAGAGGGTGGCAGAAGGACGCTGGGAAATAGCCGGGGGCTGGTATATCCAGCCGGACTGCAATATACCTTCCGGGGAATCTTATGTCAGACAGGGATTGTATGCTCAGCGTTATTTTAAAGAGAAATTTGGAAAGACAGCAGTCACCGGATATAATGTAGACAGTTTTGGACATAATGGAAACCTGCCTCAGATCCTTAAAAAGAGCGGGTTGGATAACTATGTATTTATGAGACCGATGCCTCTGGAGAAAGGGCTGCCCGGACGTATTTTCTGGTGGAAATCCGAGGATGGTTCAAAGGTATTGACTTATCGGATTCCGTATGAGTACTGCACCTGGGGAAAAGATCTGGAGAAATATACCGAGCGTTTAAAATGCGAACTGGAGGATGGGGAAGATGACCTGATGATGTTCTACGGAGTAGGCAATCACGGGGGCGGACCTACCAGGGAAAATTTAAAGAGTATCTATTCCCTTGGTCTCAGGGAAGATATGCCGGTCATGGAGATGGGAACTACCACAGAATTTTTTGAAACCATCCGCAGCAATGGGAAGGAATACCATCAGGTAACCGGAGATCTCCAGCATCATGCAAGCGGATGTTACAGTGTGATGTCCAGAATCAAACGTGAAAACCGAAGAGCGGAGAATCTGCTGCTGGCTGCGGAGGCATGGAGCACGATAGCAAATAAAGCAGCCGGACAGGTATATCCGGATGATTTTGAAACAGCTTGGAAAGGTGTTTTGTTCAACCAGTTTCATGATATTCTGGCTGGAACCAGCATTCCGTCTGCTTATGAAGATGCGTCTTATCTCTATGGACAGGCAATGGCAATTGGGCAGAAGAACCTGAATTACGCAATACAGGCGATATCATGGGATATTGATATAGAAGAAGATATCACTATGAAACCCATTGTCGTATTCAATGCCCATCCATTTAAGGGCAGGATGGTAATCGACCTGGAAGTACGCGGGCTGAATAATGACCAGTATAAGCTTACGGACAGTGAAGGCAATGTAATCAGAGCCCAGCGGATTCAGTCAGAAGCTGCAGTAAACGGACAGTCCAGGCTTTTGTTTACGGCAGAACTGCCAAGCATGGGATATGAGGTATTTAAACTGTATCTGAATGTGGAAGAAGCACCGGTATTTGATCATGTCAAAGTAACGGAACATACACTGGAAAACGACAGGTACTTTTTGGAATTTAATCCGGTAAGCGGATGTATGAAATGTCTGTTTGATAAAAAGGCGGATCTGGAGATTCTCAGAAGAGAAGGTGCAAGGCTGTCTGTGATCGAGGATAAATCCGATACCTGGTCTCATAATAAGTTTAAATTTGATAAAGAAATCGGGGATATGAAGGCTGTCTATCTTCATGTACTGGAAGATGGACCTGTCCGTTCCACACTGCGGATCAAGTATAAATACAACCAGTCTTATGTTATTTCCGATTTTCGTCTGTACAAAGATCTGGACTATGTAGAAGTTAAGACAGTGGCAGACTGGAGAGAGCCTCAGACGATGCTGAAGGTGAAATATCCAGTAAGGTTTAATTTCCGCAAGCCGACTTATGAGATTCCATACGGATATATAGAAAAGAGTGCCAATGGGGAAGAAGAACCGGGACAGACCTGGTTTGATTTTACCGGAGAGCATTTTGAAAAAGGAAAAATGTATGGACTTGCAATTGCAAATGATGCGAAATACAGCTATTCCTTTGATGTGGATGAGATGTGTATGACCATATTGAAAAACTCGGTATTTGCCCATCATGATCCCAAACAGCTGGAAGAAGGCATGGAGTATAAATATGTAGATGAAGGTATTCAGGAATTTACTTATCTGCTGCTGCCTCATGAAGGCACCTGGAAAGATTCAAAGATAGCAGAGCATGCAGCAGCGTTGAATCAGAGACCGGCTGCCATAATTGAAACCTTCCATGCGGGCAGCCAGCCTCAGAAACAATCGTTTATGGAACTGAAGAGCGACCATGTGGCAGCGGTAGTCATGAAAGAGGCACAAGACCGTGACGGAATTATTATCCGTGCATACGAGAGGAAGAAACAAAAAGGAAAAGCTGTCCTTAAAGTGCCGTTTTTAAACAGGGAAACGGTTCTGGATTTTGCTCCGTGTGAGATTAAAACGATTAAAATCCCATACGATGCTTCCAAAGAAATTACAGAAGTTAATATGCTGGAGTATGAACAGCAGAAAGAGAATTTATAATAGTTTGGTATATGCTTCATTAGTGGTATAATAAACGGTAGTGTGTATATTTTAGGGAGCCGCCCGGTTTATTCGGAATTACAGCAAAAGTCAGGAGATAAAAAATGCCATATACAGTAGTAATTGCAGATGATGTTACAGGAGCTAATGATATCGGAATTATGTACGGAAACTCAGATCTTGAGACAATTGTGTACAGCTATGGAGACGGTAATCAGACCAGTTATGATGAAGGTGAGGTTGTCATTATTGATACTGATTCCAGATTTGATACCTGTGAGGATGCTTACAGAAAGGTATATGATGCCGTCAGCCAGGTGAAAAGTCCTCAGGTGAAGCAGTATATAGATAAACAGTGTTCGGTATTCCGCGGAAATATAGGAGCAGAATTTGATGCTATGCTGGATGCTCTTTCAGAGGATTTTGCAGTAGTGGTTCTGGGATTTCCGGATAACGGAAGAACCACAATCCACAGTGAACATTATGTACACGGGGTACTGCTTGCCGATTCTCAGTTTAAGCAGGATCCGGTGCATCCCATGACTAAGTCAAGCCTTGTTGAAATTTTGCAGGAACAGACAAGCCGTAAAGTGGGTGCAATCACTTATGAAGTGACTGACCAGGGCAGTGAGGCGGTAAAAAAGGCGGTAGATGAATGCCGTAATCTCTATAATTATGTGATTATGGATGTGCGGAATAATGAAGATCTGGCTATACTGGCTAAGGCACTTTTTGATGAAAAGATCATCTGCGGAAGCTCTGCATTATCGAAATACCTGGCTGAAATTTATGTTCGCGGACAATCCAGGGTACCAGTTTCTGAAACAAAAATAGAAGAGGCAGAAAAAAGAGTTCTATGTATGGCTGGCAGCCTGACACCCCAGACTACTGCACAGACAGCCTATATGAAAAGCCAGGGATACCCGGTTATTGAATTGAATACGAAGCTGTTATTTGATGATGGATCAAAGCAGCAGGAATGCAGCCGGGTATTAAATGAGGTGAAAAAAGCATATGAAAATTCAGTGTTTGTAATGCTTCATTCTATGAATTCCAGGGAAGATGTGGAGGAGACGAAACACATTGCAGCGGCAAAAGGAATGGATAATACACAGGTTTCTACCATGGTGTCCGGTACGCTTGCCATGATTTCCCAACAGGTAATTCGGGATTATGAGATCAGGAGGATCATTGTATGCGGAGGAGACACCAGCGCATCTTTATGTTCCAGTCTGAATATCCGGGGAATGCGCATTTTAGAAGAAATTGAGCCTGGGCTTCCTACCTGTCAGAGTATTGACAGTCCTTATTATAAAATGGTATTGAAATCCGGGAGCTTTGGAACAGAATTATTTGTGGAAAAAGCAATGAATATGTTGTTATAACCGCAGAAATATCTGCGGTTTCCAGGGGGTATAAGGATGAAAATTTATAATCATATTACACAATTGTTGATGAGGTATCCGGTATTGCAGGGATGTGAATCCGATATTTGGTCTGCATTTACCTGCATACGGGACTCCTTTCGTAAAGGCGGGATGCTTCTCGTCTGCGGAAACGGAGGAAGCGGGGCAGATTCGGAGCACATCGTAGGTGAACTGATGAAGGAATTTGCAATTAAACGGCCGTTATCTTCGGAAATGAAAGCAAAGCTAAAAAATATTTCTCTGGAATATGGTGATCTGCTGGCGGAGCATTTACAGGGAGGACTTCCTGCGGTAACTCTTACCAGTAATATTGCATTGTCTACGGCGTTTGCCAATGATGCAGTACCAGAGTTAGTATTTGCACAGCAGGTTTACGGATATGGAGACGAAAAAAGTGCACTGATGGGAATCAGTACTTCCGGTAATTCTAAGAATGTGATTTATGCAGTGGAGACGGCGAAGGCACTGGGCATGAAAACAATCGGAATGACCGGGGAAAAGGGCGGAGTGCTTAAGGAACTGTGCGATGTATGCATCTGTGTACCGGCTGTGGAAACACCCAATATACAGGAACTTCATCTGCCGGTTTACCATACAGTCTGTATGATGCTGGAGGAGGAATTTTTTGGATGAGTTATTTGGCTGGGATTGATATTGGCGGCACAAAATGTGCGGTAAGTATTGGAAAAACTACGGAAGATGACGGGGTAAAGATCTGTTATAAAGAAAAGTTCCCCACTCCTGAGTCACCGGTGGAGGCAGTGCACAAGATGACAGAAACTCTTTCTGCAATGTTGGCAGCTCATCCGGAAATAGCGCTAAAAGCCATTGGAATCAGCTGCGGAAGTCCGCTGGATTCTAAAAAAGGAGTCATTATGTGTCCGCCGAATCTGCCGAACTGGGATCATATAGACGTAGTTACGCCTTTTGTAAAACTGTTTGGTGTTCCGGTTCAGGTACAAAACGATGCAAATGCATGCGGACTTGCAGAATGGCTGTGGGGAGCGGGAAGAGGCACGCATAATATGATATTTCTCACATTTGGTACGGGTCTTGGTGCGGGACTGATACTGGATGGAAGGCTATACTGCGGGACCTGTGATATGGCAGGGGAAGTGGGGCATGTGCGCCTGTCAGAGGATGGACCGGAAGGCTATGGAAAAAAGGGATCTTTTGAAGGCTTTTGCAGCGGCGGCGGAATTGCCAGGTTTGCGGTTCCATATATTGAGGAATGGATCAGAAAGGGAGGAAAGACACAGATTTTAAAACCGGGGAAAACACCCGGGGAGATTACTACGGCAGACATCGGTTCGGCAGCAGGAGCTGGAGACGAACTGGCACTTGATCTGTTGAAAAAGGCAGGTGAAAATCTGGGAAAAGGTCTCTCTATGCTGATTGATATCCTGAATCCGGAGAGAATTGTAATCGGAAGTATTTATCTGCGGCAGGAAGATATTCTCAGGGAACCAATGCTGGAGGTCATCCGAAGGGAAACATTGTTACAGAACCGGCAGGTATGTCAGATTGTGCCGGCGGGACTGGGAGAACAACTGGGAGATTATGCTGCTTTATCCGTGGCAGGGAATCTTCTGAGGCAGTAACCACAGTGTCAGCGCTGCCTGTTCTGCGGACGCGCTGCCGTCAATACATATCGTGAATTGGGCATGCAGTGAAAGAAATGAATTTTCTACAGGAGGTATTCGATTGAAGGTAAAAGATCCGAATTTTATATGGGAGAAGATCCGCAAATATATGGATGAAGATATCTGGCCTGCCAGATACCGTGAAGTTGTGGAACTGGATGAATGGAAATACATAGAACATCATATGGATGAACGCATAAATGATGCCTGTAATATTAATTATGATGACAGCAGCTGGCAGAGTTTCCGGCTATGGGATACCTGGGGCGGCTATGATAAGGTAGCCTGGTTCCGTACCAGCGTGAAAGTGCCGGAAGTCTTTATGGACGGGCAGACGGCACTAAAGCTCTCGGTTGGTCCCCGGGACGGTGGAGAATCTACGGCTGAAGTATTGCTGTATATCAACGGAAACCCTGTTCAGGGAATTGATGTCTGGCATGAAGAAGCGCTTCTTGATAAAGCGTTATTTCAGGATGGGGATACTCTGCATATTGCGCTGAAGGCATGGAGCGGAGTGTTGGTACCGCCCAGAATGCGGACTTTTAAGATTGCGCAGCTGGTAAAACTGGATATGCAGTCAGATCGATTTTACTATGTCATAGATACACTGCTGCGCTGTGTGAAGCTTTTGGATGAGGATGACCTGCGAAGGATAAAATTGACCCAGGTATTAAATGAGACATTTTCTAAAGTGAATTTTCTGGAATATAAAGAAGAGGGCTATTATCAGTCCGTCAGGGAAGCGCTGGCATATGTGCTTGAACAGCTGGAGCATTATGCAAAAGTGGAAGAAATAAAACCCACCGTATATGGGGTGGGACATTCCCATATTGATATGGCGTGGTTATGGCGGCTCTGTGCTACCAGAGAAAAAGCATCCAGGACTTTTTCCACTGTATTAAATCTGATGAAACAATATCCGGAGTATAGATTTATGCATACATCTCCACAGCTGTATAAGTTTTTGAAGGAAGATTATCCGGAAATCTATAGTCAGGTGAAAGAAAAAATTGCAGAAGGCCAGTGGGAAATCACGGGTGGAATGTGGGTTGAACCCGACACGAATGTACCATCGGGTGAGTCTCTGGTACGGCAGTTTATTTATGGAAAACGATTTATAAAAGAAGAGTTCGGGCAGGAGACGAATCTGGTATGGCTCCCGGATGTATTTGGATATTCCGGTGCGCTGCCGCAGATTATGAAAAAAGCAGGAATGAAATACTTTATGACCACCAAGATCAGCTGGAACCAGTATAATCATTTTCCGTACGATACGTTTAACTGGAAAGGCATAGACGGAACCAGTATCTTTACGCATTTTATAACGACGCCGGAAGATGGTTCCTGGTTCTATACCTATAATGGGCATATGGACCCGGAAGAAGTAACCGGGGTATGGAAAAATTACAAAGATAAGGATAAAAATGATGAGCTTTTAATAGCCTTTGGATGGGGAGATGGCGGGGGCGGTCCAACAAGAGAAATGTTGGAGCAAAGCCGTGTCATGAAAAATATCCCCGGTATTCCGAGAGTAGAAATGGATACGGCGGAGCACTATTTTGAGCGCATTTACGACCATGTGGATCACACTAAGCTGGGTACCTGGGATGGAGAACTCTATTTTGAACTTCATCGGGGGACTTATACCTCACAGGCTGCCAATAAGAAGTTTAACCGCCAGTCTGAGGTGCTGCTCCACAATATTGAATTCCTGTCCAGCATGTCAGTTATCCTTGGCGCAGCTTCCAGCTATCCCCGGGAGACATTGGATATTCTCTGGGAGAAGGTTTTGCTGAACCAGTTTCACGATATTCTTCCCGGATCATCTATTCGTCAGGTATACGAGGATACCACCAGAGATTATCTGGAAATTGCAGATAAGGGCGGGGAGCTTTGCCGGCAGGTTCAGACAGCGCTTATGGCAGCAGTCAGAGTGAATGAGGATTCCATTGCAGTGTATAATACAACAGGATTCTTAAGAGACGATATTCTATTCCTGCCTTATGGGGAGCGGTGCAATCCTTCCTCGGAATTTGCGTATGAATCGGTAAAGCTTGAAAGCCAGAAAACAGAAGAGGGTATGCTGATATATATAAAAGATATTCCTTCCTATGGGTATAAGATGATTCATTATTCTAATCCGCCAAAAGCCAGTCTGAACATTCAGGCACCCCATCCGGAAGCGCCACCTCTTGTGAAGGTTACGCAGACAAGTATGGAAAATGCTTTTTATCAGATCAAACTGAACGCAAATGGCGAGATTGCTTATTTATATGATAAAGAGAACAGACGTGAGATCAGCTGCAGCACCCCGATGAATCAGCTGCAGGCATACGAAGACAAGCCCCAGCGTTTCGATGCATGGGATATTGATGTATATTATAAAGAAAAACCATACGGACCATTTCAGCTTGTAAAAACGGAAGTGGTAGAATCAGGATCACTGAGGGGTGTCTTACGTCAGGTATGGATATTCAACCGTTCGGTAATAACCCAGGATATGATTTTGTATTCCAACAGCAGAAGAATTGATTTTAAGACAACAGCTGACTGGAAAGAAGAGCAGGTGCTTCTGAAGGTATATTTTCCTGTGGATGTGCACTGTGAAGAGGCAGCGTATGAGATTCAGTTTGGTAATATAAAGCGTCCTACCCATACAAATAATGAATGGGATTTTGCGAAGTTTGAAGTATGCGGACATCGGTGGGCAGATTTGTCTGAAGGAAATTATGGCGTATCCATTATGAACGATTGTAAATACGGTTATGATATCCATGGGAATATACTGGGACTTACCCTGATTAAATCAGCGATACGGCCGGATGAGACTGCGGACCGGAAGATTCATGAATTTACCTATTCCCTGTATCCCCACGGCGGAAGTGTTACCGATTGTGAGGTACAAAAAGAAGCTATGATGCTGAATATGCCTTTGCTTTACACTTATGTCGAAAAGCTGGAAAGTGATAAGTGCGGTGCTGCATCCGGGGAGGGAGTGACCGAGACATCCTACTCCCTGTTAGAGACTGACTGCAGCCACATTGTGATCGATACGGTTAAAAAGGCGGAAGCAGAAGAGGCTTATATTGTCCGTTTATATGAATTTAAAAATGCAAAAGAGCCGGGTATCAGACTGAAGTTTCATTTCCCGGTGAAGCGGGTGCTGGAAACCAATCTCTGTGAGGAAGAGATGCAGGAGCTGAAGGTGAATGACGAAGAAATTGAATTTGAGATCGGGTGTTTTGAAATAAAGACATTTAAGATTTATACCTGGGTTTGATCA
Organism: uncultured Robinsoniella sp.; assembly: GCA_900540475.1. Classification (GTDB taxonomy): domain Bacteria; phylum Bacillota; class Clostridia; order Lachnospirales; family Lachnospiraceae; genus Robinsoniella. Next base: position 62,186 of record UQGG01000038.1, read on the forward strand.
TTCATTGCAGAGCAATTTTAAACACGAGCAGGAAGAAAGAAGAGGATTCTACAGAATGAGTAAAGAATATATGAGCAGCCGTCAAAGAGTGTTGAATGCCATTGAACACAAACCGGTAGACCGGATGCCAATTGATCTGGGTGTACATTTTTCAACCGGAATTTCAGCATATGCTTATTATGAACTAAGAAAATATTTAGGACTGTCTGTTGACCGGATTGAAATGATTGACTGCCAACAGGGACTTGCCAGAGTGGATACGGATGTACTGGACAGATTTCATATAGATACCATGCTGTTAAACCCACCATGGGAAAAGACCCATAAATGGAATCCCAGGGGGACATATGAGTTTTTGGTACCGGATAGTTTCCAGCCTGCCAGACAGCCAGACGGGGGATATCGGATCAGTTCTCCCCAGGGTGAAATGTATATGCCGGCTGGAGGGTATTTTTTCGATGGGATCTGGCCTGATTTTTATGGTTTTTCAGATGAGGCGGAAAAATGGGAAATGTTTGGCAGGAGAGCAGAAGAAATATATAAAGAAACGGATAAATTCACGATGGTTATGGGATACGGTGCGTTTTTCCATGGCTTGGAGTTTGCCTGTGAGATGTTATTGGACCCGGATTCCTGCAAGTACCAGAACGAGACCCAGCTGGGTAAAAATATAGCTAAATTTGACCGCATGAACCGGCGATTTGGAAAATATATTCAGGCATTAGAGGTAAACAGTGATTTGGGTATGCAGAATGCACCGATGTGTTCACCGGAAAGTTATGAAGAGTGCTGCCTGCCCTATTTGAAAGCCTTTTGCAGCCATGTACATGAAAATAGTGATATTAAAATTTTCCTCCATTCCTGCGGCTCCATTGATGCATTGCTGCCGGACATTATTGAAGCGGGTGTGGATATCGTCAATCCGGTTCAGATCTCTGCAGACAATATGGAGCCGTCGCATTTAAAAGAGGCATATGGAGATTCTATTTGTTTCTGGGGCGGAGGATGTGATACCCAGAGTGTGCTGTGGCAGGGGACGCCGGAGGAAGTCTCCGCTCATGTGAAAAAGAATATTGAAATATTTTCAAAAGACAGCGGATTCGTATTTAACCAGGTACATAATATCATGGGAAATGTTCCGCCGGAAAATATAGTTGCTATGTTTGATACAGCATATAAATGTGTTCAAAGCTGACACTGATTCAGGAACAGCAGATCTGTAGAGTGTTTGTAAATTGCATAAGAATAAGAGGAGGGTCAGATGGAAATATCATTATCGAATCTGAACTGGCAGGTAAAAGGATATTGGCCATATGTTCCGATTAAAGAGAAAAGCATGGAAACAGGCCAGACACTTCATGGTGTAACACCATGGATCAAAGCAAAAGTCCCGGGAGGCGTTCATTATGATTTATGGAAAGCAGGATACATCGAGAATCCCTACTATGCAAGAAACAGTCTGAATTGCGAATGGGTTGAAAACCGCTGGTGGATGTACCGCACGGAGTTTGCAGGACAAATGGGCTCGGTGGATTTGACTGGAGAACGGGTATTTCTGGTGTTTAAAGGTCTGGATTATGAAGCGATGATCTATGTCAACGATGAACTGCTGGATACCCATAAAGGGATGTATGAACATAAACGGATTGATCTTACCGGGAAAATAAAAGAAACAAACAAACTGGTTGTCATATTCAAAGGGATTCCAGCCGAGATGGGGCAGATCGGTTATACCTCCGCTACCTCTACCCAGAAGAGCAGATTTAATTATAAGTGGGATTTTTCCACGCATCTGGTCAATATCGGTTTCTGGCAGGATGTGGTTCTGGATATCATGGAAGAAGCCAGAATAGAAGATTTGTTCATCCATACAGACGTGGAAGAGAACAAAGGAATGATCCATATATCAGGAATGGTTTGTGACAGGAGAAACGGTGAAGATTTGCAGAAGCTCTCTGTGCAAGTCTCGATCGGTCATCCCCGGAACAAAAGCAGCAGGGATGTAAGATGGATACGGAATTGTCAGGATCAAATGTCTGGGGTGATGCCGGCAGATGGTTTTTGGGAAGAAGTACGGGAAGACCCCTTTGTAAGAGTGGAGGAAGCCGAACTGAATCCCGATGGAAGTTTCGATAAGGCCATTGTGGTTTTAAACCCACAGTTATGGTATCCTAATGGTGATGGTGAACAGCCGCTTTATCCGGTTACCAGCAGTATCTCAAGTGGCAGTATAAGCTTATATAAGGATACAAAATACGTGGGAATCCGTTCCTTCTCTTATGCACATAATGAAAGAGAACATGCCGGTGCATTGCCCTATACATTTGTGGTAAATGGTAAAAAAACATTTGTAAAAGGAGTCAATATTACCCCGCTGGATCACATTTACGGAAATGTAACCAAAGAGCAATATGCATATTTCATTACAGCGATGGTAAATGCAGGAGTAAACCTGGTTCGTGTATGGGGCGGCGGTCTGATAGAGAAGGAGATATTCTACGATCTCTGTGATGAAAACGGCATCTTGATCTGGCAGGAATTTATCCAGTCCAGTTCCGGGATTGATAACAAGCCCTGTGAGGAAGAAGCCTTTCTCAAGCTTCTGGAAGCAAATGCAAAATCGGCGGTACTGGAGAAGCGCAATCATACTGCACTTATGGTATACAGCGGCGGGAATGAACTGATGGAAGAAGCAGACAGACCGGTTTCTGATGATAATAAAAATATAACGCTGTTAAAATCCATCGTTGATACTTATGACGGTACCCGGATGTTTCTGCCTACCTCTGCATCGGGGCCCCGGGAATTTATCACCAGAGAAAAAGGTGTCAGTCATGATGTGCATGGAAACTGGAGATATGAAGGAAATCCCCAGCATTATGAGTTATATGGACAGTCCGATAATTTGTTTCACAGCGAATTTGGGATGGACGGTACCAGCAGTGTGAAAAGTCTGGAAAAGTTTTTGCCCGAAGGATCCAGAAAACCCACGCTTATGTCCGGTGATTTGAACTGGCAGCACCACGGTGAGTGGTGGGGGACGTATCTGCGTGATGTGGAAATGTTCGGAGCCATAGCAAAATCAGAAGAGAAGCTGATGCTGTTTACGAAATGCAGCCAGTTTATGCAGTCTGAAGGACTTCGCTTTATGATTGAAGCAGACCGAAGACGTGCTTTTCAAAACAGCGGTACGATTATCTGGCAGCTAAATGAGCCTTGGCCTAATGCCTCCTGTACAAACCTGATCGACTATTTCGGGGAAACCAAATCTGCGTATTATCAGGTAAAACGGGCTTATGAAAGACAGCACATATCTATGACGTATCAGAAACTGAATTATGCTCCGGAAGAAGAAATCATAGAGGATATCGTGGTATCAAATTCCGGGGAAGGTTTTTCTGCTGAGGCGGAAGTGCTGGTACGTTCAATATCCGGGGAAGTGATGTCCAGAATGATCTTGAAAGGAAATATTCTGAAAAACGGTTCCACTGTTTTGGGAAAAGCAGTATTTCACGCGCCAAAGGATCGGGGAATATTCTTTGTAACCGTTAAGCTGCAAAAGAGCTGCAGGTGCTTATCGGAAAATACCTATACTTTTAGCAGCCTGGAAAAAGAGATATTAAAGCCTCTGCGATACTCCGGGGGAAAGGTTGAATTGCTTTATTCTGAAGATACAATGCTGCCAGAGGGCAGATTAGAAAAGACGCTTGTTTTAAAAAATACCGGAACGGGAGCGGCAGCAGAGGTTGGAATAGAGCTGGTCACAGATGATTATTATCTCTTGGGTACAGACAATTATGTACTGCTGTTTCCAGGGGAAGAACGAAAAATACAATTTTTGCTGATCCCAAAGACTGCCGGAACTTTTTTAGAAGTGGAAAACCAGAATGTGAATGAGGATGGGGTGACGGCAATGCAGAAGGAGCCGATAACATCGCATAAAGCGTTTTCAGATCCATTTGGGAAAGGGGTAGAAGATGAAACAGGGTATAAAAAATATACAATTAAAAATTCGATGCCAGAAATCCGGAGAACATATCTGGCAGAATACCGGCAAGATTGACCGGGGTGGAGAAGCAAGTTATCTGTTTGAAAATGATAAGGGAAAAGCAGAAGTAGCCATAAGCAGAGCAGGGGGAATTTTATCGGGTTTTCTAAAACTGGAACTGGTGAATCAGCCTTTTCGGGAAAATGATAATCTGGATCTCAAAGAACCTGTTGCATTGGAAATAGAATTGAATCAGAATCCCAAGGCGGTCACTGCCATTTATCTGCATCGTGACTGGTGGACCAGACCGGAATTTACAGATGATTTAGGTAAAATTCCGGACAGAACCCAATCCCTGTATATGGATTATGAAGATGGTGCAGGATATCTGCTGCCTCTGTCTGGAAAACATTTCAAAACATATGCAAAAGGGGAAAAGGAAGGTATTCTGACATTGACGCTCACCGCCTATATGGGTGGTATAAATCGTCTCTGTGAACCTGTCTTTCTCATGGCAGAAGGAAACGATCTGTATTCTGCGATAAACAGTGTATTCAGTACGGCGATACAAATAAAAGGACTGCCGGGTAAAGATAAAAAGGATTATCCGGACATGTTCGAGTATCTGGGATGGTGCAGCTGGGATGCTTTCTACACGGATATTTCGGAAAAGAAAGTGAAGGAAAAGGCAAAAGAGTTAAAGGATAAAAATGTTCCTGCAAGATGGATGCTGATGGACGATGGCTGGCTGTCGGTTCACGACCAGCGTCTTTACAGTTTTTCGCCGGAAAAGGAAAAGTTTCCCCGGGGATTTTTAGAAATGACTGCTGATATTAAAAAAGATACCGATATAAAATGGTTTGGCGTCTGGCACGCCTTTGGCGGTTACTGGGGCGGCATCGAGCCTGAAAGCCTTTTAGCGGAGAAAGAAAAAGAAAATCTGTATGATACGGTAAATGGGAAGCTGCTGCCTTATCCGGAAGCGCAGCGGGGATATGGTTTCTTCCGGGACTGGTATGAACAGCTTCGCAGGGACGGTATCGATTTTGTAAAAGTAGACGGCCAAAGTGCTGTAAAGAATTATTATGAGAACAGCAAACCGGTTCCTCTGGCAGCGGAGCAGACGCATATGGCTCTGGAAGGAGCAGCGGCAGCTTATATGGGCGGCAGACTGATTAACTGCATGGGCATGGCGATGGAAAATATCTTAGGACGCCAGGGATCTGCCATTTCCCGCAACAGCGATGATTTTGTTCCGGACCAGGCTGATGGATTTAAGGAACATCTTCTGCAAAATGCCTACAATGCTTTGTATCACGATGAATTATATTTTCTGGATTGGGATATGTTCTGGACTTCCCACAAAGATGCAGGAAAACATGGTTTATTAAGGGCGATCAGCGGTGGACCCATATATTTCAGCGACCGCATTGGGGAGACAGATGCAGAAGCAGTGCAGCCATTAGTGTATCGGGATGGCAGGATATTAAGGATGGATCGTGGAGCAAAGCCATCGCAGGATTGTATTTTTACAGACCCGCGAAAGGAAGGATTTTGTAAACTTACCAATGTTGCAGGCTGCGGAGAAAGTCATAAAGCTGGGGTAGTGGCAGCCTTTAATATCAGTCCGAGTCTGCAAAAAGGCACCATTTCACCGGCAGATATTTATGATCTGGAAGGAGAACGGTTCCTGGTATATGACTACTTCAAAGAAGAAGCCATGGTAATGGACCATGAGCAGAAAGCAGAAATATCCGTGGAAGCAGATGGAGTGGCATTTTACCTGATTCTGCCTTATCAGGAGGATGTGATCTTCTGTGGTTTGCTGGATAAATATATCAGTTTTCACCCCATCATGGAAGTAAAGCATGAGTCAAATATGACAATGGCAATTTTAAGACAGGGCGGAAAGGCAGCATTTTTTTCAAAGAAGAATGTATGCAAGGTACTTGTCAATGGAAAAGACGTGGCGCCTCTTCTGGATCGTAAGGGCTATCTATATCAGATAGATTGTATGCAGGAAGCAGGGACTGTGGTTTTAATGATTGAAACAGAGGATGATACCACACCCTGTACTTGGGAAAATGGAGGAATTTAGTGTATTCGAAAGAAAGAAAAACGATGACTGACATCTGCCATCTGCTTTATCAGCGGCAATTAGTAACCGCTTGTGACGGCAATATCAGTATGAAGGTGTCCAAAGACCACATATTACTGACACCGTCCGGTAAGAACAAAGGCTTTTTACTGCCGGAAAATATACTGGTACTGGATCTTTTGGGAAATACCGTGGAAGGAAACGGCAGAGCCTCCAAGGAATATCCGATGCATCAATTAATCTATCAGATGAGACCGGATGTCAATGCGGTGATCCATACACATCCGGTATATGCAACTGCATTTGCTCTTGCAGGATTAAATATTCCGGATAATTATCTGATTGAAACCACAATGATGCTGCCGGATATTGCATTGGCTGATTATGCCCCTCCCGGTACACAGGCTCTGGCTAGTGCAGTCAAACCCCATGTAACAGAATCCAATGCGATTCTGCTAAAAAACCATGGTGCATTAACTTATGGGAAAGATATGATAGATGCTTATAATAAAATGGAAGTATTAGAAAGTATAGCTAAGACAATAATTATGTCTAAAATTCTGGGGGAGCCCCAGGTTATTCCAAATAAAGGATTGTAGTATAGCAGTCTGTCTGCTATCGCAATAGGTACAAACTATGAATAATAAAATAATGCTGATTACCTATGCCGACAGCTTTGGTAAAAATCTAAAAGAACTAAAAGAAATGCTGGATATGTATTTTTCCAGAGAGATAGGAGCGGTACATATCCTTCCGTTTTTTCCCTCTACCGGAGACAGAGGTTTTGCCCCTACCACCTACGAGGAAGTGGATCCGGCATTTGGAGATTGGGAAGATATTAATGCCTTGTCAGAGAACTATGAGTTAATGTATGATTTTATGATAAACCATCTATCCAGACAGTCCGCACAATTTCAGGATTTTGTGGAAAAACACGAGGAGTCAGAATATAAGGATATGTTTATTCGATTCCAGGAATTTTGGCCCGGGGGAGAACCGACTCCTGCAGATGTTGCAATGCTGAATAAGAGAAAAAATCATGCGCCCTGTGAAGATATTGTATTTCGGGATGGTACCCATGAAAATATCTGGTGTACTTTCAGTGAAGAACAAATGGATTTAAATATGGAATCACCGGTTACCTGGGAGTTTATAGAGCGTTCACTCCGCTTCCTGATGGATAACGGCGGTTCCCTGATCCGTCTGGATGCATTTGCATTTGCTACCAAAAAATATCAGACCTCCTGTTTTTTCATAGAACCTGAGATGTGGGAGCTTATGGAACGGGTGCAAAAGATCCTGGATGATAAGCAGATTCCTATGCTGCCTGAAATTCATGACCATTATAAAGTACAGATGAAAATTGCGGATAAAGGCTATGCGGTGTATGACTTCGCACTGCCGGTACTGGTACTTCATACCCTATATACAGGCAGTGCAAAACGGTTAAAACATTGGTTGTCTATCTGCCCGCGGAATCAGTACACTACGCTGGATACCCACGATGGAATTGGAACAGTGGATGTGGAGGATTTACTGACAGGGGAAGAGCTGGAACATGTCATCAAAATGACAGAACGGTATGGTGCGAATTTTAAAATGGATTTTTCTGCAAAAGCGAATGAGAAGCCTGTTGTATACCAGATTAACTGCACCTATTATTCGGCACTGGACTGTAGAGATGATGCTTATCTGCTGGCGAGGGCTATCCAGTTTTTTGCTCCTGGTATTCCACAGGTTTATTATATGGGACTTCTGGCAGGTGAAAATGATTATGAATGGATGAGGAAGACAGATTTCCCAAGAAACATCAGCAGACATAACTATACAACGGTGGAAGTGGAGCGGGAGGTGCAAAAGCCGGTGGTTAAAGAATTGTGCAGGCTTATGCAGATCCGAAATGAATACCGGGCTTTTGAGGATGTTTTTTGTGTAGAAGATACGGCGGATGACAGATTGAAGATTATCAGAGAAAGTAATGGCTGCAGAGCGGTGTTGGAAGCAGATTTGAAGACAATGAAATTTTGTATTACATGTGATGACAGCTTGTATAATTATGTGAGCCAATAATAGGGCTTTTCACCAGATAACGCTGAAGTGCGTTTAAAAATAGTTTTTGGGAAACCAATAACCATGGGTTGAAAATAAGGGAGATTCTTGTTTCGTATACACTGCAAATGTAGAGCATATGGAACAAGGATCTTCCTTTTTATGTGGTTTCCAATGCATTGAAAAATATGATTAAGATAATATGGATTTAACGGAGCTTCGTTCCATAAAGTGAGTGGGGACCATCTTGGTTTCAGGAAAACCTTCTTCATCTCCGGATATGCGGCGCAATAGTAAATCTACGGACTCCCTGGCAATTTCAGAAAAATCCTGTACCATGCATGTTATGGGTGGATCGAAAGCAGAGAAAATCTGATCATCATCAAAGGATACTAAGGAAAGATCATCTGGCAGTGACAGTCCAAGATTATTTAATTCCAGTATGGCACCTAAAGTTAAATTACATCCCAGCATAAAAACTGCGGTAGGCGGATTGGGGCTGGAAATCATTTTTTTGAAAAGTTTTGCTCCCGAAGCAGCAGAAAATTTACCACTTAAAAATAGCAAATCCTTTTCAGAAAAACCATTTTTTATATAGGCATCTTTGCAGCCTTCATACCGTTCCCGGATAGTATAACTATTGTAATTTCCGCTAATAATTCCAATCTGTTGATGACCATGTTGAATTAAGTATTCCATAATATCAAAGGAAGCCTGATAATTAGTGGACGTAACTGCATCAGACAATGGATTTTCAAATAACTGGTCTAAATATACAAATGGAATATTTGCATTGCGCATAAGGATAGCTAAATGAAAAGAAGCCTGGTCTCTGGGAACAAAAAGGACACCATCAATCTGACTGCTTATTAAAAAACGGAATTCATCGCTGCTTTCCGTAATCTGAGGGTTGTAAGAACTAATGATAGTGGAATAATTGTTTTTTTGCAAAGCTTCTTCGATAAAGCCGCAGAGAGGACCCCAAAAATAATCACCGGCATCAGGGATCAGCACACAAATGGTATTTGTTTTATGGGAACGCAGAACCTGGGCAGTTTTGTTTGGCACGTATCCCAGCTTTTTTATGCTGGCCTCTATAATTGGTTTATTATCCGCTAATATTTTTTTTCCATTTAAATATTTGGATATGGTTGCTATGGATAAACCAGTATCTTTAGCAATATCTTTGATTGTACATGACATGGAGTAACCTCTTTTCTGTAAATAATTTAACTTTATAAAATGATAACATTTAATGAAAAAAAAGGCAATATACCCGGCACTAATACGAATCGTTTTTTAATATTAAGAAAGAAATTTACAAAAAACAATGTTTAAATATGTGAAAATTTAACAAAAAAATAAAAATATTACCAATATTATTGACAAATAAAAGTAAAGATAATATACTTTTGTTATTCAAAAACGAATCGTTTAAGGTAAAACAAAGGAGGAAGTAAGATGAAAAAAGTAATGGCAGGTTTATTAGTTGGAACGATGGTTTTATCACTTGCGGCGTGTGGAAACAGCCAGGGTTCGGGGACAA
>UQGG01000039.1 GCA_900540475.1 uncultured Robinsoniella sp.
TGAACCGAGAAATGCATCAGGATTTCTCGGTGAATGCCCGCGTGCCGCCAAAAAGCGCTTCGGAAAGGTTAGAAAATACCAGTTCTGCGGCCAGCTGACGGAGTCCATACCAGTTTCCCACGCCCATCTTTCCGCACACTACCTATCATTTAAAAAGCGTCCTTAATCAGCGAAACCCAAATATAATGCGTAATAGCAGACCACATATAAGGTGTTCGCTCCCGTGTGATCTTAATTCATTACATTAAATCTACATTTTAATACAATTATGATCACAAATACTACTTAGCAACACACAGATAATTTCATTGGGAATTCCATTTGTTATCATATTTAGTTTATTCGTCTCACTTATTCCCATATATCTCTAAAACTTTTGAGTAATTTCCACTTTTTTGTCAAATACTACTGCTATAATGCTGCAAATACAACTCTGCCAGATTGAAAAAATATTTTTCCCTTGACATTTTCTCATTTTTGTCTTATCTTTATTAAAGAAGTAAAAGGGAGTAGCTAACACGAGAGTGTTTACGATGTCGTCAGTACGATGGTTTCCATCCGTATCGTAACTAAGTAGCGAGACTTTTATTGCAGCGTGAATTGTATGCAATAGGGGTATCGTTTTTTTTATGCATACAAGGAACCATATAAAGGAGGCATTCATATGAAGAATTATTACACCCTTTCCAAAGAAGAAGTTATGGAACAGGTAAATGGCAGCAGTGAATATCTGACCACTGATGCAGCCATTGCAAATCAGAACAAATACGGAAAAAATGTTCTGGTTGAGGGAAAAAAGAAAAGTACTTTACAGATATTTCTGGAACAATTCAAAGATTTCTTAGTTATTATCTTAATCGTTGCCGCTGTCGTATCCGGATTTTTAGGAGATATTGAGAGCACAATTGTAATTCTTGTTGTAATTACCATAAACGCAATATTGGGTACCGTCCAGACGCTTAAAGCAGAACAGTCACTGGATAGTTTAAAAACGCTGTCAGCTCCTACTGCTAAAGTTATGCGAGACGGTATTGTACATGAAATTCCATCTGCCGAAGTAACTATCGGTGACCTGGTTGTATTAGAAGCCGGTAATTACATTCCTGCTGATGGACGTATTATTGAAAATGCAAGCCTTAAGATCAATGAAAGCGCGCTTACCGGTGAAAGTGTCAGTGTAGAAAAGACAGATCAGGTGCTTACCGGTGAAAAACCTCTGGGTGACCAGACAAATATGTTGTTTTCCGGTAGTTTCGTGACTTACGGAAGAGGATCATTCCTGGTAACTGCAATTGGTATGGAAACAGAAGTGGGAAAAATCGCAAGCCTGTTAAAATCCACTTCTGAGAAAAAGACACCCCTTCAGGTGAATCTGGATAACTTTGGACAGAAGCTTTCCATACTTATTTTAGTAGTCTGCGCCCTGGTATTTGGTATCAATATTTTCCGTGGTAATCCAATCGGAGACTCTTTCTTATTTGCCATTGCATTAGCGGTAGCTGCTATCCCGGAAGCCCTGAGTTCCATTGTAACCATTGTACTTTCTTTTGGAACACAGAAAATGGCGGCGGAACATGCGATTGTCAGAAAGCTCCAGGCAGTGGAAGGACTGGGCAGTGTTTCTATTATCTGTTCCGACAAAACAGGTACGCTGACTCAGAACAAAATGACCGTAGAAAACTACTATATCGATGGTAAGAACATTGCCGCCAAAGACATTGATCCTGGTGATACCTTTCAGAAACAATTATTATATTCCAGTATCCTTTGTAATGACTCTACCAATCTGGACGGAAAAGAAATCGGTGATCCTACGGAAACTGCACTGATTAACCTGGGTGACAAGGTAGGTGTGCAAGCACTTCCTACACGTGCCAAATTCCCGCGTATCAGTGAAATACCGTTTGACAGCGATCGTAAGCTGATGTCCACCTTACACAACATTGACGGACGTATCATCATGATTACAAAAGGTGCGGTGGATGTTCTGAGCAATCGCCTCTCCTCCATTCAGAAAAAAGGCGAAGCCTGTCCGTTTACACCGGAAGATGCTGAAGATCTTGCTGTAATGAACGAACACTACTCCATGAACGGACTGCGTGTTCTGGCATTTGCATATAAAGTCCTTCCTGCACCTGCATCCCTTTCCCTGGATTTTGAAGACGACCTTACTTTCCTGGGACTCATTTCCATGATGGATCCTCCCCGTGAGGAATCTGCAGAAGCGGTTTCAAAATGTATTCAGGCAGGTATTAAACCGATTATGATTACCGGTGACCACAAAATTACTGCTGCTGCTATCGCGAAAAGAATCGGTATTTTAAAAGATATCTCGGAAGCATGCGAGGGTGCAGAAATTGAAAATCTCACCGATGCAGAACTGGAAAACTTTGTGGAACACATCAGTGTCTATGCCCGTGTTTCACCGGAACATAAGATCCGTATTGTCCGGGCATGGCAGAACAAGGGTAATATCGTATCTATGACCGGTGACGGTGTGAACGATGCTCCTGCCCTTAAGCAGGCGGATATCGGTGTTGCTATGGGTATTACAGGAAGTGAAGTTGCAAAAGATGCCGCCTCCATGGTGTTAACCGATGACAATTTTGCTACTATTGTAAAAGCAGTGGAAAATGGACGTAATGTCTATGCCAACATTAAAAATTCCATCAAATTCCTCTTATCCGGTAACTTTGGTGCAATTTTGGCCGTACTTTACGCATCTATTATGGCTCTGCCGGTACCATTTGCACCGGTACACCTGCTGTTTATCAACTTGCTGACTGACAGCCTTCCCGCTATCGCCCTGGGACTTGAGCCTCATACCGGCGATGTAATGAAAGAAAAGCCCCGCCCTAAAAATGAATCCATCCTGACAAAAGATTTTCTGGTTGGCATTGGCGTGGAAGGGCTCTCCATCGGTGCCACTACCATGATCGCTTTCTTACTTGGTAACAGTGTGGGCGGTGCAACCGTAGGAAGTACGATGGCATTCGGAACACTTTGCATGGCCAGACTGGTACACGGATTCAACAGCAAGTCCGACCATCCGGTAATCTTTACAAGAAAATTCTTTAATAATAAGTTTTTGATCGGCGCATTCTTAATCGGCTTTGTCTTAATTAACGCGGTGCTCCTGACACCAGGCTTACACAGCGTATTTAAGGTAGCTGACCTGAGTATGCAGCAGCTCTTTACCGTTTATGGTTTAGCTCTTGTAAACCTTCCTATTATTCAGATATTAAAGGCAATCAGAAGCCATAGAAAATAGTACACTTCATGAAACAAAATAAGCGCAGCCGGGAACAGTAATTTTTGTTCTCCCGGCTGTGCTTATTTTATTTCTATTATTTTCTGTTTTATTAGATTGATATTAAAAGTTTGATATTAAAAGTTTGACTTTAATAGTTTGACTTTAATAGTTTCGCTTTAATAGTTTCACTCTATTGGTTTCATTTTAATAATTTAATTTTATAGAATTTATTTTATTGGTTTCGATCGACCTGCTTTGCAGTTAAAATCTCACACAAAGCTCCAAATACCATCTCATCCAGCCCCAGTGCCTGCAATGCCGACACAGCATGAAGCGCATTCGCCGCATCTCTTACGATGAAATAAATTTCTTCTTTCAGATTATATTCTAACTGCGTTCTTTCCAGATAATCAAAGGTCTCTTTTACCACATCGTTTTGTGCCAATTCCACTTTTCCCTCAAGGATTACGGTAATTTCCTCTGTAACCGCTGTTTTTGGAATTCTCACGGATAAAGTGTGTCTGATTTCGTCATAGCTGACATTGACCTCAGTCTGCCTGCCGCCTGTCAGAACGGATGCCTCTCCGTTAGTAACCCCTGTGATCTCCAGCGTATAGGATCTTTCCCGTGGAAGAACCGCTGTATTTCCTTTTGCGGCACCGATGGTAAATACCTTTTTTTCATTCCATGTAAATGTCATCTCTGTATCAGCCCAATTTTCATCCAGATCCTCCGGACTGTCTCCATCATCTTCATATAGATGGAACACCCCATCTGCTCCTGCATAAATGGCAACCTTCAGTTTTTCAGGATTCGTAGTGGAATTTGTATATTCTTCCAGATCTGCCAAAGGTACAATTGCCCCTGCCCGTGCAAATACCGGAATATCCTCCATTCCCCTGTACAGGGACAGTTTTCTTCCTCCCTCATAAATCCGTCCGTTAAAAATATCGTACCAGATACCCTTTGGCAGCCATGCGGTAAAGGACGCCGCTGCAGCTTTTTTATCCACGGGTTTTGTAATCGGGCAGGCAATCAGTTCTGTACCAAAATAATATTCATTTGGAACTTCATAAGCTTCCTTCTGCTCCGGCTCCAGATAATACATGGGTCGTACCAGCGGCTGCCCTTCACGGCTGGCATAGCGGTTCATGGTATAGAGATAAGGAATCAGTTCGTGCCGCAGTTTCAGATATTTCTTCATAATACTTTCTGCAATTTTATTATACTTCCAGGGTTCCTTTCCGGAAAATAGATTAGCCGTACTATGCAGTCTCAATATTGGTGAAAATACCCCGTATTGAACCCATCTCGCTGACAATTCATCGTCCCGGTAGCCAAACATGTGGCCGCCTATGTCATGGCTCCACCAGCCATAGCCTGCATTGCTGGCATTTGCCGTGAAGTAAGGCTGAAAGTCCAGCGATTCCCAGGAGATAACCGTATCCCCTGAAAACCCAACCGGATACCGATGGCTTCCAAGACCGGCATATCTGGAAAAAGTCAATGCTCTTTTTCCCTGACGCCTGCTGTCCAGAAAATGATAATGGTTCAGCATCCACAGAGGATCCAGTCCCTCTATCGCCGTATTCGTTCCCTGCTGCCAGTCCAGCCACCAGAAATCCACGCCATTCTCCTCATTTGGATGATGCAGATATTTAAAATAGGCATTTAAAAATTCCTGACTGGTTACATCGAAGTTAATCGTCTCTTCTTTTTCCCAGTCCACCCCCAGCTCTTTTGCCATAGCCAGATAAGGTTCTTCAAAAGCCCTGACTCCATCTGCCGGATGTACGTTTAAAGTAATTTTCAGATGATGCGCATGAAGCCATTCCATGAATTCTCCGGGATCCGGGAAGAAGCCTTGATTCCAGGTATATCCGGTCCATCCGCTTCCGTATTTAGGATCTACATCCACCAGATGCCAGTCCATGTCAACAACTGCTACGGAAAAAGGTATATTCTCTCTTTCAAAACGCAGGATTAATTCCTTATACTCTTCTTCTGTATATTTATGGTAACGGCTCCACCAGTTGCCGAATACAAACCTGGGAAGCAGCGGTGTCCTGCCGCAGAGGTGGTAAAAGTCCTTCAGACATTTCTCATATTCGTGGCCGTAACCAAAGAAATAATAATCCATGACTTCGCCTTTGCGGGGCTCTACCCAGTTTTCTTCCGTAAGTAACAATGATCTGCTGTCATCCATAACCGCATATCCATTTCTTGAGATCAACCCGTGATCCAGCGGAATCGCTCCGTCTGCTTCATCCAGGGTTCTGGCGGTTCCTAAAAGATCCGTCGCTTCCTCTCCGAAATGCCAGACATTATGCGTGGTACATCCCTTGCCGCTGACTTGCAGTGACAACCCATTGGAGGAAAATTTCTCTTTGTTATAAATCATATGTATAAATTCAGTTACGATTTCCAGGTTCCCGCCCTTATCAAATACCTGAAACTTCGGAACTGGAAAATTGCGATTCCACACACTCTGCGTCGGCCTGTCTTCAAATCTTCCTTCTTCGCTGTATTCCAGACGGATGAGCTGGGATGTTAGAACGGTAATGCGGTAATGTTCGCCAAGAACAACAGCCCCCTCACTGCATAAAGGGCAGGCATCAATTTTATAAATCGGATCCATCATGTTAATTCCTTTCTTTATTGTCTATATTTTTAATTGCCACAGTTAATATAGGTTAACGTTAACCTAAGCTATGATATAAACATAACACCCGCTTTTAACAATGTCAATAACCTTTTTTAACTTTGTACAATATCTTGATTTTCCCAAATAAAATTTGTATAATATGTCTATTCCATAAAGTTTAAACTACATCGTTACATCCCACACGTGGCGTATTTACGCTCTAGTCTGCTCCAAACATTTAGATATGCTCCGGGATAAGGAAAGAGGTAACCAATGATCACATTAAAAGATATTGCCGAAGAGGCGGGCGTCAGCATCATGACCGTGTCCCGCGTTATGAATGGAAATACAACAAAGGTCTCAGAAAAAACAGCTGTTAAAATAAAAGAAATTGCTGCAAAGCGGGGCTACGTTCCCAATTCCTCTGCCCGTGCTCTGGCGGCAAAATCCTCCAGACTGATTGCCCTTCTCATGCTTTACCATGGAGAAGGCAACCCTCTGGAAGATTCGTACCACGCTATTTTCCTGGGAGAAATTACCCGCTATGTGCAGGAAAAAGGATATTTTTTAATTTTGCGCTATGTCAGCGACTACAAAGATGTTACATACAGCCTGCGCTCCTGGAATGTGGAAGGCGCCATTTTCGTGGGCGGATTTGATTCTGTCATGAGAGAAATCCTGGGTGCAAATAAAATACCGCTGGTGTTCACCGACAGTTACAGTCCCTTAAACCAGATCACAAATGTGGGGATTGACGATTATAAAGGCGGCAGACTCGCCGCAGAATATTTTATAAAGAAGGGCCATACTTCCCTGGCATTTATCAGCCCTGAGATTACCCAGAAAAATGGTGTTGTGGAACAACGCTTAAGGGGTTTTCAGGAGGTACTGGCAGCACACGGCTGTCCTTTAAAAAAAGAGCTTATTTTTCCCCTTCGGGATCCGGTAAACGATCCCTCCCTTGCCCTGAAATTAAAGCCTCTTTTACCTAAAGTAACCGGGCTGTTCGTTACGGCAGACCAGATCGCTTTTTCACTGATTGAGGGATTTAAAAAATACGATATACGTGTCCCCGAAGATATTTCCGTAATCGGGTTCGATGATTTTCCCTTGAGCCGCCAGATCACACCGCCGCTTACCACCATCCGCCAGGATATCATCGAAAAAGCCAAATCAGCCACAAGCCTGCTCTTTCAGCAGTTAGAAGACAAAGATGCCTCCCCCCGGCAAATCTCCCTGGACGTAGAACTGGTGGAGCGTGCTTCTGTAAAAAACCTGATATAACGCCCGATATCCTGCCTTATTTTTAAGATTCCAATGCTGTAGAACGTAGCCCGCATGGAAAACGCCCGGTATCCTGCCTTATTCCTCAATATCCGTAGAGATCAGACAGTAAGTCTGACGATACTCTTTGGGCGTCATCCCCCGGTACTTTTTGAAATTTTTCCGAAAATAATCAGCATCGGGATAGCCGCACAGGTCCGCGATCTCATTTACATTGGCACTGGTTTCTATGAGAAGCCGGCTGGCCTTATTCAAACGATAGGTATGTATTGCCTCCGTCAGGGTCTTATTATAGATCTCATGATAAATACGCCCCAGATAATCCGGATTACAGGATAATGCCTCTGCAATCAGATTCGATGACAAAGTCTCATTTAAATGCAGGCGGATATACTGATCCGCCTGGTTTGCCAGTACTACCTTGGTGGTACTGATTTCCAGCGGATATGCCGAGTCGGATAGCTCACATAAAATTTCAAGCAGTATCAAATTCAATACTGTTCTGTCTTCACTGCATCGTTCCTGCCTTAATATAAAACGCCGGAAGAGTTCCACAAATTGTTCGGGCTTTGCAAGGCGCACTAATTGGGGCAATGACATCATGTCATCCCCCGCTTCTGATTTTTTATCTATCTGAAAATGAATCCAGTAAAAAGTAAGGTCTTTCTCAAACTGTCTGCTTCCCCAGTGATGTCTGCCGGGAAACAAAATCAATGCATGCCCTTTTGGCACTTCAAATTTCTTCCCTTCCTCATAAATTCCTAGTGTACCTGAATTCACATATATGATTTCAAAGGAATCGATAGTCCTGTCTGCATGGGTTCCAAGTCCCCTGCTCTTAAAATATCCGGCATTCCATGCTGTAACCGGAAGAATTCCCTTCAAGTGTAAAAAGCTTTCCATCATTTCCTCCCATGTGTTTTGAAAAGTCGGAATTTTCATGTTTTTATTGCCATTTCTCTTCTTGTAGAAAACGCCTGTTAATGACAAAATAGAGTTAATTTGAAAGTGCAGTTACGGTTCACAAACAAGCCTGCAAGCAGTAACGCCGAATGCCCATGCGAAGTCGTCTTCGGCTGGGGGCCTCGCTCACCTGCTGTTTTACACTGTGGCTTATGGCTTATCAGCAAGTGATAATCTATGTGAGATCGCTTACATAGCGTTTCAAATTACATACAGAATATCAAATATTGCGAAAAAAAGAAAGGGTATTTTTATCATGTACGCTATAACTCACATGAGAACGTTTATTTCTGATACCTATTACAGCCGTCAGCCAATGAATGAAGCCGATTTTAAAAGAGCCCGCAGCCTCTTCGTCCTGGAAGGAAGTATGGCTAACGGGGTGCTCGCCCTGACCAGCGGTGCTTTTCTCTCCGGATACGCCAATATGATGGGAGCCGATGACTCCCTGAACGGAATAATCGGCGCAATCCCCACATTGCTCTGCGTGGTACAGCTATTTTCTACGGTGGTTCTGGAAAACCTCCGTGAGAAGAAATTTATCATCGCATTTCTTGCCCTGATGCACCGCCTGCTGCTGACACTGATTTTCTTTGTGCTTCTGTTTGTCAGCGACCCTGCCTTTCGGCTTGCCGCAGTCGTAGGCATCTTCGCAGCAGCACATGGATGCGGAGCATTCATCGGAACAGGAGCAGGAAACTGGCTTAGAAAACTGGTACCCGGAAGAGAGCTTGGCTCTTATCTTGGTAAGCGGGATGCCAAGGCACTGGCTTTTACCACCATCGTGTCTCTTTCCATGGGAAAACTGCTGGACTGGTTTCGGGGCCAGAATGCCGAGCAGGCTGGTTTTTTAACCATCGGTCTGGCTGTCCTTGCCATGACTTTTGTAGATTTTTA
Organism: uncultured Robinsoniella sp.; assembly: GCA_900540475.1. Classification (GTDB taxonomy): domain Bacteria; phylum Bacillota; class Clostridia; order Lachnospirales; family Lachnospiraceae; genus Robinsoniella. The sequence continues at coordinate 9,042 of UQGG01000039.1, forward strand.
TTGTTTTTCCTCCGCCAAAGAACCGGTAGCACAGGAATACAAAGAACGCACCCGCCTGAAACATGTTTTTACAGAACCGCTAAAAAATAAGGGCTTCCGCAAAATAATCGGTTTTTATGGATTCTGGAATCTGGGACTCCAGATCGCTGCACCGTTTTTTAGTGTATATATGGTAACCGGGCTGAATCTGGATTACACCTATATGACATTTCTGGGACTTATTGCATCTTTATCCAGAGTATTTGCTTCCGGCATCTGGGGAAGACTGGCGGACCGCAAATCCTGGCTTTGGGTTACCAAAACCTCCATGCTGCTTCTTGGATGTGTACACATCAGCTGGTTCTTTATGACCAAAGAAACCTGTCTGGTTCTGCAGCCAATTCTTCAGGCACTATCCGGGATCGCCTGGGGCGGAATTGCCATTTCCGTATTTAACGTGCAGTATCAGTATGCACCGGATAATAAACAAATGCTTTTTGTAGGTGCCAACAGTGCCTATGCCGGAATGATCGGATTTGCATCCAGTTTGTTAGGAGCTGCCCTGTTAACCATCTTGCCTTCCGGAAGTCTGTTTGGCATGGCTGTAAACGGTATGCAGTTTTTGTTCGTGCTGTCAGGCAGTCTGATTATTGGCTGTTCCTGCTATGTACACTTTGTACTAAAAAAAATATAAAGGAAATTTTCTTTGGCAATGGGGCTTAAGCCTCTTCCATAACAATGTCACCATACAAAAAAGTCTTTTTTCCACAGTTTTCCGGAAAAAAGACTTTTATTTTTTTAACCTATTCATTTTAGAACATCTCTTATAATGTTTTCGCTCTTTCCTGAATATTTCTCTTGAAGTTGATGACCTGATGATTATACTCACCATCCATGAATTTGGAAGTGATCATAAAGTCAGCCGTAGCCTTGTTATTTGCGATTGGGATGTCATATACCTGGGCAATTCTAAGAAGTGCCTTAACATCCGGATCATGAGGCTGTGCTTCCAGAGGATCAGAAAAGAAAATTACAAAGTTAATATTGCCTTCTACAATCTTAGCACCGATCTGCTGATCTCCGCCTAATGGGCCGCTGTTGTAGCCTTTCACAGGAAGTCCTGTCTTGTCGGTAATCATCCTGGCTGTGGTACCTGTTCCGCAGAGAAAATGATTTTTCAGGATTTCTTTATTTTCCTCACACCAATCAATTAATTCCTGTTTTTTTCCATCATGGGCAATCAGAGCAATACTCTTCTGCTTACCGATGGTGAATTCAATGTATTCATCTTTCATAATACAATGCTCCTCTCATAATTCCAATTTAGTATTCATCCGCATCCTGAAAATTTCCTAATACGTGTCGAAAATTGCTTTCTGACAAATGGCGGAAATGATTTTTCAAACACTTTAATCCGACTGTACATTTTTTATCTGTTGTAACCGGATTTACTGAATTTTCAGACATGCTCAGATTTATTATAATATATATTTTCATTATTTACCATCCTGAAAATATTTTTCTACTATTTGCCCTGTCTGCCCCTTAATTTGCCTGTACAGCGTGTCAATTTTGTCTGTCAACATCTTCTAATTCTCTCCCATCAGCAAGCTCACAATATACCACATCCTGCTTATGGCGGTTTAAAACTCTTTTCCCACCTGTATCCCCATCCAGATTCATCAGTTCCCCGTTATATTTCCGGTGAAAGATCACCGGATTGCCGGTTTGTTCCTTATATTTCAGACAGGCAATGCCTTTATTAGAGGACTGCCAGGTTTCTACCAGGTTGTGAATGGTTTTTGCTGTTAAATAGGGCTGATCACATACCGCAAAGCAAATCCCGTCCACAGCCTTGTTTTCTTCGCTGATGGCTGTTATGCCCAATTGTATGGAATGGGAAATCCCCCATTCACTGTAGGCATTATGGATTACACCATATCCCCTTTTTTTCATTTCCTGCTCTATCCTGGGATACTGGGTCACTATGATTTTTGATACAAATATATCTGCTGGCAATTTATCTATTTCCCTTACTATATGAAGGTACATAGGATTCTCTCCGATTTGATGCAGCAGCTTATTGCTTTTAAAACGGCGGCTGTTTCCAGCCGCCAATAAGATCAATGCCAGGTTCATGAATCTTTCTCCTGCATATGAAAAAATATTTTTTCGGAAGTGATGGGAAGTGTCCGAATCTGCACTCCCACCGCATTGTACACTGCATGTGCAATCGCCGGTGACGGTGTATTTATTACGATCTCTCCAATGGATTTTGCTCCAAAGGGACCCGTTGGCTCATAGCTGCTTTCAAATTCCACCCGGACATTTCCCACATCCTGTCTGCTTGGCAGCTTATACTGCATAAAAGAATTCTGATACATCTGCCCTTTTTCGGAATAGGTAATGTCTTCATAGAGAGCCATACCGATCCCCTGGGCAATTCCGCCCTCCACCTGGATTCTGGCAAGATTGGTATTTACCACAGTCCCGCAGTCCACGACTGCCACATAATCGATTAACTCAATATGTCCCGTTTCCTTGTCAATCTCCACTTCCGCCATTCCCACCATAAACGGCGGCGGTGATACCGGAGACGAATGCGCTTCAGAAGCCATAAGTGCCTCTTCGTTGTTGCACATAACAAAATTGCCGATATCTTTTAAAGTGATGCATTTTTCACCATCTGTCTCATATACTTTTTCCCCGTCAAAGTCCACCTGGTCCGTCTTAAGTCCAAGATAACCGGCACCCTTTTCACAGATTTTGCGAATCAGGCTTTCACACGTTTTCACCACTGCCATTCCGGTAAGGTAAGTGGTACTGGATGCATAGGAGCCGGAATCATAAGGGGAGATATCCGTATCAACGCCATGCACGACAATATCCTCCATATGGCAGTTCAGACAGTCTGCAGCCATTTGTGCCAGGATGGTATCACATCCTGTTCCCATATCGGAAGCTCCAATCATTAGGCTGTAGAATCCATCGTCGTTAACTTTGATGGCAACCGATGCGGTATCTACATTGGAAATAGAGGAACCCTGCATAGCCATTGCTACGCCTACACCTCTGACTTTGCCATTTTCCATGTCCTTACGGGGAAATTTCCCGTCCCAGCCGATCATCTCCCTGCACCGTGCCATACAGCGGTCCAGGGCACAGCTGTTGGCCGTTTCACCATAATATGCAGGCATGACCTGGCCTTCCTGTACCATGTTTTTTTGTCTGAGTACCACCGGATCCATCTTGATCTGCGCCGCCAGTTCATTCACTGCCGACTCCACTGCAAAAATACCCTGGGTCGCCCCATAGCCGCGATAAGCGCCTGCTGACATAACATTGGTATAAACTACATCGTAGGCAAATTTAAAAGCATCCAGCTTTCCATAGAGCGGTATGGATTTGTGCCCGGATAACCCTACCGTAGTAGGACCATGTTCCCCATAAGCACCGGTGTTGGAAAGGGTATAGACATCAATTGCCCTGATAATTCCTTCCTCATCTGCACCCAGCCTTACTTTGATTTCCATCTCATGCCGGGGAGAAGATGCAATCTGTGACTCATAACGGGAATAAATAATCTTGGCTGCTCTTCCGGTCTGCATGGTTACAAAAGCCGGATAAACTTCCGTCACCACAGTCTGTTTCGCGCCGAAACCTCCGCCGATTCGGGGCTTTATGACACGAATCTTGGATTTGGGTATGTCCAGTGCATGGGACAGAATTCTTCTTACATGAAAGGTAACCTGAGTAGAGGATACAATGTTCAGTCTTCCATAGACATCCATATAGGAGAATGTCCGAAAGGTTTCCATCATCGCCTGCTGGTTCGCCTTGGTGTGATACGTCTGCTCCACACGGTATCTGCATTTTTCCAGAACGCTTTCCACATCACCGTGTTCATCACTTGCCTGGGCACAGAGATTCTGTTTATTGTCTGCTCCCACCGGGCATAGGCTTTTCCAGTTTTCTTCCGGATGGACTAAGACTTTATTTCCTTTTGCTTTATGAATATCCAATACCGGTTCGCAGACCTGGTATTTTACCTTAATCAAGCGCATAGCTCTGTCCACGGCATTTTCCGTTTCACCGGCAACAATTGCCACCGCATCTCCTACAAACCGGACTCTCTGATCCAGAATCAGCCGGTCATACGGACTTGGCTCCGGAAAGGTCTGCCCAGCCATAGTGAATCTCTTCTTCGGCACATCCTCATAGGTATAGATGCCTACAATATCGGGAACCTTAAGTGCCGCCGACGTCTTAATTTCTTCAATCAGCGCATGGGCATGGGGGCTTCTGAGTACTTTTACAACCAGACAGTCCTTCGGCGCCAGATCTTCTGTATATACCGGCTGTCCGGTTACCAATGCCATGGCATCTTTTTTCATTACTGGTGTATTCACCAAACGCTGCTTCATTTCCATACATTCCTCCCGTCTTTGTGCCCATCTGCTTCCCTGTTCAGATATTTATGGATTGCCCGCAACTGTCCCATATATCCCGTGCAGCGGCAAAGATTGCCTGCCAGGTATTCTTTGATTTCCTCTTCGGTGGGTTTTTCTAATTCTTTTTCCATTGCAAGGACATTCATAATAAATCCCGGGCTGCAAAATCCGCACTGTTCAGCGCCTTCATTTGCCAGAAATGTTCCAAATGCCTTTGCTTCTTCCTGCATTCCCTCAAGTGTTGTAACTTTTCTGCCGTTAACCCGGGGAGCAGGTGTGGAACAGGACAATACCGGAGTTCCGTCTACAAGTACGGTACACAAGCCGCAGTTTGCCGTTTCACATCCACGCTTCACGCTGTAACAGCCCTTTTCACGAACCACATCTAATAGAACAGCTCCGGCTTCTATCGCTGCCGTAACCGGTTTTCCATTTAATTGAAATTTAATCTCCATACTTATGCTTCACCTCCTGTAATTTTACAGGCGCAACGCCTGATACAGACCTTTGCCAGATGTTCCCTGTATTCTGCACTTCCTCTCAAATTGCTGCCGTAAGTAAATTCAGAGGATGCTTTTTCTGCAAGATCTTTGGAAGACTTGGTCTCATCTGCCGGAAATGTCACCTGCACCGCACGATAAGGCCTGGCTCCCACTGCCACATACCACCGTTCATGATCCTTTGCCACACAACAGGCAATCACCGGGAAATCTGTCTTCGTCTGTCTCTCCGACAAATAAGCCGCCCTGCGCCCATCCTTTTTGATTACCACCCGTACCAGGATGTCTGAATCCTTTGGCATATTTACAAAGTCTTTCAGGGGAATGATCCCGCCTTTATACAGTTCCACATAAGTATCCAAAGCCATCATGCAGGTAAGGATATCCGAAAATCCGAATCGTCCGAAAATACTGCCTCCCACTGTGGCACAATTGCGAAACTGCACGCCTACGATATGGCGGGTACATTCTTTAAATATATCCCCATAGGCTTGGTTCAGTCCCGTGTGGGTTTCCAGCATCCGAAGCGTACACATAGCTCCAATGGAAAATTCCTCTTCCTTCTCCTCAATTGTATCCAATCCCAGTCCAGACAGATCAATGGCTGCCTGCTTATTCCTGTCGCCCATCTTCAGCCATGCAAACCCTCCCAGAACGATGTTGCTTCTCTTCTGGTTTAACGTATATGCCTCTTCAAGACTCGCTGCTTTCACAAATTCCTTTGCCCGAAACATGTGTTTCCTCCTTCCAGTAATAAAAATAATTATCATCTTTTTCTATTAATTGTAAATGACCTTCGTATGATCTGTTCAATAACCCGGTCAGCTTATTTTCAAATCCATCTTCCATGCGGCTTACTATGCCCTGTATCATGCCCTGTCCCATCACAATCACCCTGTCTGCATAGCGCAGAGCAAAATTGGGGTCATGGACACTCATGAGAATGCCCTGTCCATACCGCTTCTCATATTCAACCAGACGATGCATAAATTCATGCTGCCGGTTATAATCCAGCGAAGCCATTGGCTCATCTAAAATCAGCCAGGGCGTATGCTGCATTCTGGCTCTGGCAAAGTCCACCATCTGCTGTTCACCGCCGCTTAAGGTACCCATCCTGCGGTTTTTAAATCCGCCCAGCCCCAGTTCTGCCAGCACCAGCTCAGCCAGCGCCTTCTCTTCCTTGCCGGGAAGGGAAAAATACTTGAGATACGGGGTAACCCCTAACAGTACATAGTCAAATACCTCGTCTGCTTCCTGTCTGCGGGGATTTTGGGGCATATAAGCCATCTTTTTACTTTTTTCCAGCACCGTATGATCCCCCAGTGCTTTGTCATCATAAAATACTCCGCCCCTTTGGGGCTTCTGAAACCCCATGAGCAGGCGCAATAAAGTCGTTTTCCCGCACCCATTGGGACCAATCACCATAACCAGTTCTTTTTTCGGAAGAGAAAAACAAATCTCCTGTAATATCACTTTTTTTTCGATTAAAACCGATGCATTCTCTACTCTAATTTTCATGTCTGTTTTTCCCTCTGCATAAGAATATCACCAACACTGCCGCCCCAAAGAATGAGGTAAAAATACTGATTGGTATCTCTGACTGTGCCAGACTCCTGGAACAGATATCAGCAAGCAAGAGCAGGATACTTCCCAATAAAATACTCTGGAAAAAATTCTTAACATAATCATCGCCGTTAAACATGCGGATCAGATGGGGGGCTATCAATCCAATCCAGGATACCACCCCCGCCTCACTTACCACTACCGCTACCAGTATTGTAGCACAGATCAAAGAAATATTCCTTACAAAATGCGGGGAAATCCCCAGACCGTCCGCTTCTTCATCACCCAGTATCAAGACCTTCATCTTCCAGCGGAACAAAAACAGTAAAAGTCCTGCGACAGCCATAAACGGCAGCACGCGAATCATAGAATCCCATCCGGCATTTTGAAAACTGCCCATCAACCAGTATTCAATAGCAGCCAGTTCCCGGTTGGGGTCTGCGGTATACTTCAGGAAAATAATCACCGAATTCGCTAAGGAACCTACAATAATGCCTGCAATAATCATCAGATACCTTTTATTTCCTCTCATCCATGAAACAAGCAGCATAGCCAGCGCCACGGTCCCCATTCCAAATACAAAAGTCAATCCCTGGGCAGCCAGAACCGATTGTCCCAGAAACAGGATTCCGAGAATCCCTCCCACAGAACATCCGCTGCTCACACCCAGAACATCCGGGGACACTAAAGGATTCTGGAAGACTGCCTGATATACTGTGCCAGCCAGCGCCAATGCTCCTCCGGATAAAACCACAAAAAAGGTCCTGGGCAGACGAATCTGATAAAATAGTTTCCGGTCCATTACATTTCCTCCCTGCCCGGTTATAATAGCAAAGATATCCGACAGGGATAACTCGTATCTTCCCACGCAGCAGGACAAAAGTATGACACAAACTAATATGATCGTCAAAATCCAAAACCTTTTTCTCGTATTCATAAAACTCCTTTATAAACCTATGCTCTTACAATCACAACCCCAGATCAGATGCCTCAACCTGAATGTCGAAGAACTTCTGATAGAAATCCCGGGCTTCCTGAATATATGCTTCTTCAGAATATAAATCCGGGTGAAGCACATGGGTCAGCCAGAGAATCCCCAACACCGACGAAGGGGTAGGATAATCCCAGGGTTCTATGTTGGACGGAAACATTTTAACATTGCCATCTTTCACAGCCTGAACTTCCGATAATTTCCCGTCCGATGTAATATCTGTAAGACTATACTCGGCATAACTTACTGCAAAGATATACTGGGGATTCCATTCTAATAGCTGTTCCGGTGATACTTCTGCCCAATATCCATCTTCCAGATCCTGTGACACATTTGTGCCTCCTGCCATGGCGATCAGGTCGTTCTGATACATTTTAGAAGTGCAGGTACTTAAATAACTGCTTCCTGCAGCTAAGTAAACCGAAGGTTTCTCTGTGAGATCCCTGGTCATTTCTGCTACTTCATCCATTTTCAACTGATAATAAGCATTTAACTCGGATGCCTTCTCTGATACACCGGCAACTGCACCAAGCAGTGCCACGCAGTCCCGGTAGTTATCCAGGGTTTCCGGATCCACGACCAATACCGGGATATCCAGCTTTTCAAACTGCCCCACAGAGTCTTTTAACTTCTTTGGCAAAATCACCACGTCCGGTTCTAAATTAGCAGTTTCCTCAATGTTGATCCCTTTTCCGGAACCAACAGCCGGAAGTTCTACTAATTCGGGTGCTGCTTTCTTATACAGTTCCCGAGTATCCGCCTTCATTTCAATTCCAACCAGCTTATCCTCAAGTCCAAGAGCAATCGCTATGGCAGTAGATATATAATAGGAAGAAACTATTTTTTTAACAGGTCCCTTCAGGGTGACTTCTCTGCCAATCTGATCTGTTACGGTAATTTCCCCTTCTGCCGGAGTCATACCTTCCGAATCAGAAGCTGCCTGGGTTTGTGCACCCTCTGCAGTCTCCGACTGTTTATTTGCTTCATTTTCATTCCCATTTTCTGTCTGTACAACGGATTCTGTCTGCTCTGCTGTTGCTGCCTGGGTTTCGTTTTTCTGATCCGCCCCGGCACCGCAGCCGGCTAAGGAACCCATTACCAGCGCAGCCGCCAGTACGATACCGGTAATTTTATTTACAAATTTATTTTTCATATGCCTGTCTCCATCCAGTTTTTCGAACCACAGCCTGTTACCGGATATAATAATATCCGAACAAGCTGCTGCTTTCACATGCTATCTTGAAAGCTTATTATTTGATACCTGCTTTATTCATTATCCGCAACTTCCTTTTTTGATTTTGGAAGCACCAGATTCAGTACCGTAGCGATTACAAAAGTCATGATGATACCATTTTGAGCAAAAATGTTACCAACCCATGCCGGCATCTGTGCCAATACTTCCGGTACATTTCCAATTCCAACACCCAGTCCGATCGCCATGGCGATAATCAGACCATTTCTGTCATCAATTTTTTCCCGAAGCAGTGACTGCAGTCCGCTTACCAGAATCATCGCAAACATAATGACTGCTGCTCCACCCAGTACGGACTGTGGCATAACAGAAAACAGTGCGCTGAGTTTCGGGCAGAAACCGCAAAGGATTAAAAATACGGCTCCGGTCATAATAACAAAACGGTTTACTACCTTCGTAACTGCAACAAGACCCACATTCTGGCTGAAGGAAGTATTGGGAAGCACTCCAAACAATGCCCCCAGGAAACTGCCGAAACCATCTGCAATAACACCGCCCTGCAGTTCTTCGTGAGTAGGTTCTCTGTCCAGACCGCCGTTTGTAATACCGGAAATATCGCCCACAGTCTCAACCGTTGTGGCAATAAACATAATACCCATTGCAATAATTGCCTGAAGATTGAATTCCATCTTAACCGGCATAAAGGTCGGAAGACTGAACCAGGCTGCGTCCTGTACCTGAGCAAAATTAACCATTCCCAGACAGATTGCCAGTATGTAACCCACAATAATTCCAATTAAAATGGATGCTGTACTCAAAAAGCTTTTCTTAAACTGTTTCAGGACAATAATTACCAGAATAACTACGGTTCCAACCAGCAGGTGCTGCCAGCTGCCAAAATCTTCGCTTCCGGCGCCTCCCCCAAAATATTTAATACCAACCGGCAGTAAGGATAATCCGATTGAAATAATTACAAGGCTGGTAACAACCGGTGGAAATAATTTCCGTAAAGGCTTAATAAAAAATCCAAGAAGAATCTCAAATATTCCGCCCACAAGGGATGCTCCCATCAGCGCCCCGTATCCAAAGCTTGCTCCTACTGCTTTCGCCGTTCCGATAAATCCGGAACTGGTTCCCATTACAATGGGTAGCTTACTTCCGACTTTCCAGATCGGATACAGCTGAATTAATGTTGCCACACCTGCAATGAACATGGCATTCTGAATAAGGCTGGTCTTTAAATCCAAAGCCATATCCAGCATACCGCATACAATGATCAAAGGGGAAATATTTCCCAGGAACATTGCCAGAACATGCTGGATTCCCAAGGGAATTGCCTTACGCAGTGGAACCACTCCGTTCAGTTCATAGATACTGCCGTTTTTCTTTTCCTTCATCTTTTCTCTCCTGTAACATCTTTTTTCTCAATTCTGTACGCCTTACAAAACTGTACTGTAGCATTCTAACATATTGTTACTTTTCTGACAACCGACACTTTCACAAAAAAAGATTTTTCCACATAAAAGCAGATTTTTCTACAAGAAATGATTGTAATACCGTTTAGAATATTGTATGATTAAATAACATCAACCCAGTGGAGGAATTTTAGAAATGCAGTTATTAAAAGATCGAATTTTAAAAGATGGTGTGGTAAAGCCCGGTCATGTATTAAAAGTGGACAGCTTTTTAAATCATCAGATGGACATCCAGTTAATTAATGAAATCGGAAAAGAGTTCCGAAGACGCTTTTCCAGCGATAAGATTACCAAGATCTTAACCATAGAAGCTTCCGGTATCGGCATTGCCTGTATTGCAGCACAATATTTTAACGTTCCGGTTATTTTTGCAAAAAAAGCACAGAGCATTAATATCGATGGAGATGTTTTCCAGTCAAAGGTAGAATCCTTTACCCATAAACGTACATACGATGTCATCTTGTCAAAAAGGTTCTTAAATGCGGATGACCACGTGTTAATCATTGACGACTTCCTGGCAAACGGATGCGCCCTGAGAGGACTGATTGAAATCGTGAAACAGGCCGGTGCAACTATTGAAGGCGCAGGTATCGTCATTGAAAAGGGCTTCCAGGAAGGCGGCGCTATGATTCGGGAACAGGGCGTTCATCTGGAGTCTCTTGCAATTGTAGAATCCATGACAGACGATGGATTAACGTTTCGCAGCTAGCGCATGTTTTAAAATTGCTTTCTGACAGCAGTGCGTCGAAAGCAAAGTAAGGGAGGGCATTTAGATGTTCAACGAAATATGCATATATGAGGCAAAAATTGATAAGCAAGATGAAATTGAAGTTTTAATGAAAGATGTAGCCGAGTTTTACCTGTCGCAGCCTGGGGTTATTGACGTAAAGTATATCAAGCGCACTCATCGCCAGGAAGACTTCAAAGCAGTCAAGGAAGGAAAACCACCGATTCGTTTGACAAAATGGGTTGGTAAAGTAACTTATATTTTGCACTGGACACTTGATGACGCAGAAGCTCATGCGCGCGTTTCAAAGCTGGGATTGGAGCAATTTTATAAACGGTGGAATCGTTGTCTTACAACAATGCCTAAAATCCTGTTAGGTGAGAACATTGTGTAATTCGCCTCAAATTTGATCAGTTCCATAGTCTGGTAATATATGCAATAAAAAATGGCAGCCCATAACAAAATTTTGTTACGGACCGCCATTTTTATTGCATACGCTTCTGCTTTTCTTATTACTTTCCGTTATTTCCTTACAAACAACTCTGCCCAGGCGGCAATGCCCATAATCAGCCGGAAATTGACGGCAGATTACTCAAGTTATTATTTTCTGTATCATCCGGAAGGGATTTCAGGTACTCGGAACCATTGCGGTGTGCAATTCCCACACCCCGGATTCCCCCTTCTTTAGCAAGGAATACTCCTTCTTCTTTGGAAACGGTTGAACCATCCGATAATTGATAACCGGTCACACGTCCTCCATTTTTAACAAGCCCGATAATTGTTTGTGCATCACTCTGAGGATTGGGAATTTCATCTAAGGCATTACGTGCCAGGGCAATACCCAATGTGTTATTATCTTCCATTGTATGACACCTCCTGTCAGAAATAGTGTCTGCAAATCTCCTCAGGATATGCATGTTTCCCGGTAGTTCATAAATTTATGTTTTATAAACCACTGGCATATTTACATAAACTACTATAATTCATTTCCGTTTTTCACACCATTTAAAAATGCCATTGCATTTTCTACCGTAGTCTGGCTGATGGCATTCAGCGCTTCTTTTGTAAAAAATCCCTGGTGTGATGTAACCATTACATTTGGAAAAGACAGCAGTCTTGCCATAGTAGAATGACCCAGAATTCTCTCGGAGAGATCTTCGTAAACACTTCCATTTTCTTCCTCATACACGTCCAGACCTACTGCAAAGAACTTCCCTTCCCGGATTCCCTTAATGAGATCCTCCGTTTTGATCAGACCGCCTCTGGAAGTATTGACCAGAATAACACCATCTTTCATTTTATTGATGGTTTCCGTATTGATTAAATGATAGGTATTTTCAAACATAGGACAATGCAGGGAGATCAAATCCGCTTCTTTTAGAAGTGTATCCAGATCCACATATTCCAGGAAATCCAGCGTGTTGTTCGGATAAAGGTCATATCCGATTACCCGCATGCCAAACCCCCTGCAGATCCTTGCCATCGCAATTCCAATTTTACCGGTTCCAATAATACCTGCCGTTTTTCCATGGAGGTTCACACCCATCAATCCGCTTAAACTGAAATCATTTTCCCTGCCTTTGATATAGGCTTTATGGGTATGTCGGTTGGCTGTGAGAACCAGCGCCATAGCATGTTCCGCCACTGCTTCCGGCGAATATCCCGGTACATGCATAACGGTTATACCATACTTTTTAGCCTGCTCTAGATCTACATTATTATATCCTGCGGAGCGCATCAGGATTAATTTCACACCGCATTTATTCAGCATATCTATGGCTGGTGCACTTAAATCCATATTTACAAATGCGCAGACAGCATCATATCCCCAAGCCAGACTCGCCGTCTCCGGTGTCAGATTCGGCTCTATATATGTGATATCAAGATCTTTGTATGTTTTATCCTGCAGTATTTTTCCAAAAAACGCTTCGTCGTAATTCTTTGTACCAAAAAATAAAATCTTCATGTAATATCTCCTCATCTTATTAAAAGGTAATAGAGCATCCTGCAGCAAAAGTCACAGGATGCTCTATTATTATAACATGCTTTTCAATTGGGTGATAGGCTCCGCTTTATTATTTGTCGCCAAATCTGTCCTTGATACACTGGGGAATATTGTCATTATACAAGTACATATAGCTGCTTATGGTATCACCCTTTTCATTTTTATAAGTTACGGTTACATCATACGAAGAGGACTGTGGATACAGGAAATAGTCATTGCCTGACGAACTTACCAGTTTATCCGCAATTTCTTTAAAGTCTTCTTTAGAATTGAAAACTTCTTCCTGGCTGCCCTGTTCTTCGTACTTCAGCACTCTCATAGAAATGACTTTATCAGGATCCAGTTTTGCATCGACATTGTAACCATATTCTTTCAACAATGCCAGCGTTTTTTCGAAGCAGGGATATAAGTTGTAGGATCCGCTTGGAACCTTTCTGTTAATACCCTCCAGACGGATGCTGACCATACTGGATGCTTTCATATCTTCAAATTTCAGAGCCGCAAGTTCTTCCCGGAAAGTATCTACCAGAGAAATCATCTGTTTGCTGTTCAGATTCAGCTGGATGGTCTCATCCATTTTAACCAGCTCTACCTTACTGATCTCATCTCCCGTGAGGTTTATAACCGGATACAGCCCTTCTTTAAATTCAGGCTGCTGATACAGTTCTTCTAATCCTTTTTCAATCACACTGTGTTCTGCCTGATAGGAACGGATTTTTTCTTTTCCATTTTTCAGACGGTACTTTACAATCACATTATTTGTTGACGCTTCAGCTGATTTATGCAAAGCGGACTCCACAATATCATAGATACTATCCAGCTTTGTTACCTCCATATGATCCATCACATAGGATTGGGAATCAGATCCGGAGATGTAACTGCCATTGTCACTCCATTTTTCGTTGACATTCATCGCCAGTCCATCTACCCAGATCGCCGCACTTTCCACGTTTTCTTCTTTTGGAATATTGCTGTCATAACCAAATACATCAAACCGGAATACACCAATAATTACGAATGATACGATAAGGGATGCCAACATGAGCTTCTTTCTAGCCAATACTTTCGTAAAATCAATATGATAGATAAACTCAATAATCGCACTGCTTATGATACCGCCAAAGATCACACCAAATGCCAGCCACAGGTCTTTCCCTTCAATTGCCATCATATGGGCTATAAATCCGCAGCCAATGGAAATCGGTACTACCAGTAAAAATTTAATAACGGATTCTGACTTTGGAAATGCAACTGCCCGCTCCGATGATTCTGAGGAACGAATACGGTACAGATAAATTACAAGTATAAGCATTGCCACAAATGTCACAATCGCAATCAGCAGTTCTCTTAAGAACATGGATCCATCACTTGCCGCCCCAACCGTCAGCCCATAGAGGAACAGCGGTGAGAAATACTCTGCTAGTTTCATCCAGAAACTCTCATTCTGATAAAATGTTTGAAAGAAGATGCTGAATAATCCCGTTGTCAGGAAGATAACTCCCGGCAGATACAAAAAGAATACTCCAACCGCAAGAATTCCAACCACGACTTTACCAGTGAGCATCATTGCAAGGATTACGGATATATAGATCAGCAGGTAGAACAAAATATGGATAAATCCACCCAAAAGTACCTGACCAACTACGCCCCCAGTAGTAACACCTCTAAGCGCACCAATAAACAATACAATTAAAATATTCACAATAAACGGTACCACATACTGCAGGACGCCGCTTAGAAATTGTACCCAGAAAAAGCTCTCCCGTTTAATGGGAAGACTGTGGTAAAAGTCCAGTTTTGCAGAGGAATGCAGATAGCAGAATCTGGACACCCCGCATAAAACTGCACTTGATACGGTCAGAAAAATAATCATACCATTATAAGACAGAAGTCCGGCAAACTGGGAGATGACTTCTTTTAACGTCCAGCCTCCATTTTTCATTGACGCCAGCATCTGATCTAAGGTAAAAATTCCTCTTACCGTTAACAACAGGAAAAATGCCAGTGATATAATCGCGATAATGCCGCCGCTGCGTTTCAAATCCTGCTTCAATAACTTAGAGAATGAGATTTTTGATGTCATATCCTGCCACCTCCGTTTCACTAATAAATATTTCCTCAAGCGACAGTGGAAGAATTTCATAGAATAACGGCTTCTTACTTCCTACCAATGCCAGAATTGCTTCCTTTTTACCGCGAACGGTCAGGGAAACGAGAGAACCTCTCTTTTCGTACTGCATTACATCCAGCTCTTTTAGAATTTCCTCTTCCGCCGTAGGATTTTGAATTACATACTGCAGCTTATGGATTTCAAATCTCATATCTTCTAAATCTCTTGACAGCAGAATACCGCCTTCATGCAGAAGTCCCACGTGATCGCAGATATCTTCCAGCTCCCTTAAGTTGTGGGATGCGATAATGGGCGTAAACTCCCTGTTTAAAATCTCACTTGCAAAGATACTCTTCACTGCCTGTCTCATAACCGGGTCAAGCCCGTCAAACGTTTCATCACACAGCAGATATTTCGTGTTTGTGCAAATACCCAGCAAAACAGATACCTGTTTTTTCATACCTTTTGAAAAAGTATTAATTTTCCGCTTCATATCCAAACCAAATTTTTCTACCAGTTCTATAAATCGAAATTCACTGAATTCCGGATAAATGATCTTGTAGTATTCCATCATTTCCTTTACCGTAGCATTGTTGAAATAATACGGTGTATCGGGAATAAAGCAAATAAGCTTTTTTGCCTGAATATTTTCAAAAACTTCCATATTATCAATCTTAACAGAGCCTTTGTCTGCCTTTAATATCCCACTCAGAATTCTCATGAAGGTACTTTTTCCCGCTCCGTTGGTTCCAACCAAGCCAAATACGGAACCTTCCCGAATCGTGGTGCTGATATCCGTAATTGCTTTAATGTCGCCAAATGACTTACTAATGGACATTACTTCTATCATAGTTTACCTCCCCATACACCTCATCAACTTTAATGTAAAATTCATCCTTCGTGATTCCTAATTCCCTTCCCTGTGATACAACGGTCTGAAAATCATCAAAAACAACTTTCTTCTTTTGTACCAGCAGATTTCTGTCTCCTGTGACAAAATTCCCCTTTCCTTTTACAGGGTAGATAACCCCCTGCTGCTCCAGCTGCATATAAGCTTTCTGAATTGTATTGGGGTTAATTGATAAATCCATTGCCAGCTTGCGTACAGAAGGCATTTGACTGTCAGGCTCCATTACGCCTTTCACAATCAGCATTTGAAACTTTTCCACAATTTGCTCATAAATGGGCCGCCTGTCTTTGTAGTCAACAATAATCATGAGACTCTCCTTTCTGAAATACTGCTATATCATCTGTACTATCTATCTTAGTACACACATACCGCTATTGTCAACGCCATAATTCTTAGGAAAATCTGAAGCTGTCAGACTACTTTTACATTTTAACAGGAAGACAGCAATAAAAAAATCCGAACCATTTCCACCAATGCGTGAAAACAACCCGGATCCTGCACAATTCGTACCATTTCTTTCAATATTTCTTTGCTGGTTCTTACCCATCCACATACTTAATACAATAACCTTACTCCCTTTTATGTATGAATGTATATATATGTGCTAACTAGGCCCCGGAACAGTTTAAAAAATCATTCTAAGCTTTTTATCAAATGATCTCTTGCTTCCTGGGAATTCTGATAGTCTGCATCTTCTTCTAACATATAGTTTATGGTAACATTCCATTCACTTGCCGGGAATTGCAATGCCGGGATACCTTTGATGGCTGCACATATCTTTGTCTTATTGTATTTCGTATTTACCTGGCGCAAGTCTGATACATAGCAATCCAGCTCCTGCGCTAAAATATCCAGTACAGACTTTTTAAAGTTCTCCATAATTTGTGCTTCCTTTCCGAACAATATGATAGCAACTGTCTAGAAAAGTAGACTTTTTTTGCCAGTTAAAGTAGACTTTTTTTGACAGATTAGAAAGTGGTAAATAATAGCATTTAACCCTACATTTAGTATTATACATAGTATGTCAAAAAAAGTCTACAATTTTTGATAAAAAATTAATTATTTTCCAATTTTAACCAATTAAGAAACGTCTGATGGGAAATTCCCATTTTCTTCGCCGCTTTCCGGCTGGATATTTCACCTTGCAGCCAGAGCTTTCTCCATTTCGGAAAATCCGGATGAATGGGTTTGCGCGGTCTGCCAAACCGAACCCCTTTCAAACGAGCAGCTGCAATCCCCTCCGCCTGCCTGGTTCTTATATTCTGTCGTTCATTTTCCGCTACAAAACTAAGTAACTGCAGCACCAGATCGGCAATAAATGTCCCCATCAAATCCTTTCCCTGCCTGGTATCCAGCAACGGCATATCAAGCACATAGATATCTATCTTCTTCTCTTTTGTCAATACTCTCCATTGGTAAATGATTTCTTCATAATTTCTTCCCAGCCGGTCAATACTCTTGATTACCAGCAAATCTCCCTCTTTCATCTTCCGTACCAGCCTCTTATATGCCGGCCGGTTAAAATCTTTCCCACTGAGCTTATCCATATAGATGTTTTCCATTAAAACAGGCAGTGCCTGTAATGCAAGCAGCTGCCTATCCTCGTTCTGGTCCTTGGATGACACTCTGATATAACCGTATGTTTTCATAATCTCATCATATCCTTTCTTCTTTCGTATGAAATTATGATAACGGAAAATTGGCAGAAAAATATTTCCAATTTATGGTAAATTTGAATTTACCAATAAAAAACAGTACTTTTCCCTCAATTTCAGATCCAAAAAGGGATAAGTACTGCTTTTACAAAGATTTCTGTTAAAATATCATCCAACTATCTTATAATATGTCTTTGCCGTCATTGCAAAAACAAAACTGTATATAATGGCAAAAATAATGATGGTACCGATTGTGCAAACAACGAAAAGATTTGTATTAAATAGGCCAAACATAAATAAAAGCTTACTCATCATATTAAATGCAGCCGCCACATGCAGGATGGCAACCACCAATGGAAGGAAAAAGACCGTTAAAATCTGACTTCTGATACTCTTCTTTACCTCGCCTTTACTCATACCCACTTTCTGCATAATAGAAAAACGCTCTTTATCTTCATATCCTTCCGAAATCTGTTTGTAATAAATAATCAAAACAGTTGCCATCAGGAATAAAACTCCTATGAATACTCCAATGAACAAAAAACTGCTAATGGACGCCCGAAGCATCGATGCACCACTGTCTCTGTCGCTGAGATTTATAAAAAGATTCTCATGTTCTTCCAGCATCGCTCTCATTCTCTTATGGAGAACATTGGTATAATGGTCCAATGTTTTCTGCTCTCCGTCTGCATTAAATCCGATAAATGTATCCGGCTCCTCACTTCCCTCATTGATCCCTGAATCGGATGCCGCACAAATTTCATTAATAATTGTCTGGTTTGCAAAAACAATACCATATCCATCCAGCATGTTAATGGTAAGGTTCGCAATCATAGCATTATCTTTGATTTCCTCAGCCACCTGGAATTCCCTGTCTCCTATTTTTACGGTTGGATAATGAAAACCTTTCTTAAAATCAATGATAAATACATCATTCTCAGACAGTTTCTTATCCGTCCCCATTACATCATTATAATTGTCAACGGTCATAAACATGCAGGCGTTCAGATTCCCCTGATCCATCCCCTTTAACAGTAATTCATTATCCTTCTGGGTAACTCCCAGTGAATTATAACGGTAATAATAATAATCTTTTATCTGAATATTATTTTTTTCTGCTTCTTCGTAGACAATATTTTTCATCTGGTCTACATTATCGTTCGTTGCATTATAAGAGGTCACGTTATATTGTTCCGGATACATATTATGAATTAATTCTTCAATTCCTATATTCAGAGAAATGGTGGTTGCTATACTTAGCAGTACACCTGTGCTCAGAATACAGATATTTGCAAGCCCCACTGCATTTTGCTTCATTCTGTAAATCATTCCGGAAACAGAGGTGAAATGTTTCTGCTTATAATAAAATGTCTTATTTTTCTTTAGTATTTTCAAAAGTGCAATACTTCCGGTAATAAACAGCAGATAAGTACCCACAATAACAAGCAATACTGCAATGAAAAACTGAATGATAGCATCAATCGGGGATTTCACTGTAATCGCCATGATATATCCCGTCGCCGTACAGATGAATCCTATAAGAGCTGTGATCCATCTTGCCTTTGGCTCTTTTTCTCCCTTATTTCCACCGTACAGAAGTTCAATGGGATTACTTTTACCGGTTGTGAAAAGATTTGAAATCAGCGTACAGACAAATATAATTCCAAAAAGAATCAGCGTACTGCGAATTGCATCCCCGCTCATGATAAATTCAAAATCAACATTTGTCTGAATCAGCTTAAGCAAGATCAAGAACATCAGTTTACTGATTAGAATTCCTCCTAAAAGACCAATCCCCAGAGATACGGCGGAGGTAAAAATACATTCATAGAGCAATATTCTTCCCATATGGCGCTTTTCCAGGCCCAGGATACTATACAGCCCCAGTTCTTTCATCCGGCGTTTCATCAGAAAGCTATTCGTATAGAACAAAAATATCACTGCAAAAATAGCTATGATTGACTGCCCCAACTGCAATACCATCCGCAGAGACTCACTCCCCTGCATCTCATCAATTCCCGGATTGCCCGAGATTGCACTCATAACCAGGTACATAATAATCGTACAAATGCAGGTAAGCATATAAGGCAGATACATCCTGGCATTTTTGCGGATATTCGTAACTGCCATTTTAGGGTAAAAAGAATTACGCATTCTCTTCACCTCCTGACGCTAATACCGTCAAGGTCTCCGTTATTTTCTGGAACATGGCATCATTATTCATAGAGCCCCTGTACAGTTGATGGAACACCTCACCGTCCTTAATAAAAAGTACACGCTGAGCATGGCTTGCCGCCCTGGTACTGTGGGTAACCATAAGAATTGTCTGCCCTTCCTTATTAATGCGTGAAAAAAGCTTTAACATCTGATCCGACGATTTTGAATCCAGAGCACCTGTAGGCTCATCCGCCAATACAAGCTGAGGATTGGTAATTAATGCCCTGGCCGCCGCTGCCCTCTGCTTCTGCCCCCCTGATACTTCATACGGATATTTCTTCAAGATATCCTTGATATGCAGTTTCTCCGCTAAAGGTTCCAGCCTCTGACGCATTTCTTTATAATTCTTGCCGGATAAAACCAGAGGCAGATAAATGTTATCTTCTAATGAGAAGGTATCCAGTAAATTAAAGTCCTGAAAAACAAACCCCAGATTTTCTCTTCGAAATGCCGCAAGTCCTTTGTCCTTTACCGCCAGCATACTTTTTCCATTCAGCAGAACATCTCCGCTGGTTGGTTTGTCCAATGATGCCAGAATATTCAACAACGTAGTTTTTCCGGAACCGGACTCTCCCATAATTGCTACATATTCCCCCTCCTCAACCGAGAAATTAACGTCTGTTAACGCCTGCACCTGGTTTCCTCCAAAGCGGGTGGTATATATTTTTTTTAAGTTTTTTACTTCTAAAAGTGCCATAGTATTCTTCCTCTCTAACTTTTTCTGTCCTTATTGTAATAAAAAAAGAATTGGTCTGCCATAATATTAGCTTACATTTACTATTGGATAACTTACATTTCTGTAAGGTTGTAAGGCAATATATAACTCTTTATATATCCTTATATGCCCATATTAGAGGGGTTTCAGCATATTAGATTAAGTTTTTGATCATCTATCTTTGCATACTTTATGTTTATCTTCCATATTTTCTCTCCTCCTGATAAAAGAAAAGAGCTTTTATATAATGTTTTTATATTATCATATTAAGACACATTTCTCAACAATATCGCTTTTAATGGATTTATCATCATATTCTGACTCATCTACTGTTCGGCTACGGTTGCTTTCATTTTTTTCAATATATGTGCTTTGAGAGCTGATATTGAATTTACTACTTTCATTTTTTCCTAAATAAAGAAGCCCATAACTGCGGTTAAGCGGTTACAGGCTTGTTATTAAGTTTTGACATTTAATTTCCCACTGTAAAAAAAACAGTCTTTAATGTATCAGGTTCATTGTAATATGGATCTATAATATATGATTGAAACGACAATGTCTTACCAGCCCACTTTTTAAGATCCAGGTTTTTAAAAGTAAATCTACCTTTGCTATCTGCCTTAACTGATTTAATTGCATGAATTTTTCTGCCAGTTGGATTTCGAATAATAATTTTTGCTCCTTTTTGTGCTGTCCCAACTATTTTTTTTGTATTTTTATTAATCTTATTGAATGAGCTAGGCTGTATTGGTTTAATGGTATATACAAGATTTTGAAGCTGAACCTCACTTTTATACCAAGCATCACTTTTATCCCATTTTCTTGGTATTTTATTATTATATTCCTTTTTACTTATGAAATTATGTTGGAAAGTAATCGAATCTAATTTTGTTTTATTGTTTAGATTAGGTAATATTTTTATTTTATTTCTAGAGGCATAAAGTGTTTCGATCTCTGTTAAATGATCAAAACAATTTAAATTTCTTATGGAATTTCTACTAATATTTATGTATATTAATTTACTTAGATTTTTTATCTCGCTTATACTTTTTATCTGATTGTCGCTAACATCTAATTTAGTTAGGTCTTTTAAATTTTTCACTTCTGATACAGTTTTTAAATTATTTTGTGATGCATCCAATGTTTCTAGTTTAGATAATTTTTCAATTCCTGCCAAAGATGTTAATTGGTTCACTGCTACATCTAAATATTTTAGATTTTTTAGATTACCTATTCCTTTTAATGATTTTATTTTCTCTTTATCATAGTGATTGTTTGATTTTAAACGAGTAATATTTTTTACTTCTTGTTTGGTAAATGTTTCTGTTTTATTCTTACCAAGTTTTCGTAATATAGACTGATATAAAACTTTATCAGGTATTCCATAATCATCGTTAGGTATAACATTACTTTTTGCCAAAGCATTCAGGGGTAACACCGATACCATCAACAGTGCTATTATAAATGCAATTAACAAATTTTTCTTCTTTTTCACCATACTCATTCTCCTTTAATTTTTACTTGGCTATAATAATATTAGCTCATTATAGGTCTCATCTTCAGTAAATGTTTTTCCGGTAATTATTATATCATATTTGGATCATATTTCACACTCCTATTTGACGAACTGCACCAAGTATCAGCCTTCCCAAACTAATATTCCGATTTTATTATTTTCTTTGTATATTTGGTAATTTCTTTCGCATACTGCTAGGGATTTTTTTTGTATTTTAGGTATAATTACAAAATTATTACCATTTTTTATTGAAAGTAAATGATCATTAAGTATGATTTCTTCATTTATATACCTATCAGCGCACCCGTAATTTCTCCTGCTGCCTGTCATAGACACAGTGATTGCTCTTTTCAACATCAAAAAATATTTCAGAACTTCAAAAGTTTTTCAAAAAAACCCTATCTGCTTTTTGCTATTCTTAGTTTATAAAATAAATCCAGGAGGAATAAAATAAATGCAGAAAAATGTTAGACTTTGGTTAGAAGAAATGAAGAAAGCACCTGTGAAAAAAGCGCTCCCCGTATTGTCTTTTCCGGCTATTCAATTAATGGGAATTACCGTAAAGGAATTAATTTCAGACAGTAATCTACAGGCAAAAGGCATGAAATTAATCGCAGACAGAGTAGATGCAGCCGCATCGGTTAGTTTGATGGATTTATCATTGGAAGCAGAATGTTTTGGTTCTACAATCCGCTATTCGGATGATGAGGTTCCAACTGTAATCGGAAGTATTATTTCTACAGAGGCAGAAGCAGAAGCTCTGAAAATACCGGAAATTGGTGCAGGACGAACCAGCATTTACATTGAAGCAATTGAGAAAGCATGTAAATTAATTACAGACCGCCCCGTATTTGCAGGTATAATTGGTCCATTCTCACTGGCTGGACGTCTCCTGGATGTTACGGAAGCTATGATTTACTGTTATGAAGAACCCGAAATGGTACATACTCTGTTAGAAAAAGTAACTGAGTTTTTAATAAAATATGCAAAGGCATACAAAGCTGTAGGTGCTCATGGCATCGTTATGGCGGAACCTTTAGCCGGACTGTTATCTCCTGCTTTAGCCGAAGAATTTTCCAGCGAATATGTTAAAAAAATAATAGATGCCGTTCAGGATGATAATTTTCTTGTTATCTACCACAACTGTGGAAACAGTACCATCCAGACCATTGATTCCATCTTAAGCACTGGTTCAGCTGCTTACCATTTTGGAAATGCCATCAGTATGGCTGAAATGATGACACATATTCCGGAAGATATCATCGCAATGGGCAATGTAGACCCTGCCGGAGAATTTCGTAACGGCACGCCGGAATCCATTCGCGAAGCCACTCTTAAAGTAATGGATGCCTGCTGCAAATATCCAAACTTTGTAATTTCATCCGGATGCGACATTCCGCCTCTTTCAAAATGGGAAAATATTGACGCTTTCTTTGCTACAGTGACTGAATTTTATAAATAATCATCCATAGGCTGCCACACCAAGCATTCCTCAAGTTTTTTTACAGTAACTGGTTTTATGAGGTATCCTTCTGCGCAAATAGCGGTTGCTTCCTGAATATAGCGGTCGCTTTCTGTAACAAATATTACATTAACCATGGGATTACATTTCCGTACCCGTAATACCAGCATAAATCCGTCTATTCGGCGCATAAGTACCTCAGTAAACAATTGATCTACCTGACAGTTTAATGCGTGTTTAACTGCCAGCAAAGGATCTGTAAAAGAAACTATCGTATCATTTTTAAACACCATCTGTATTTTAGTTACAAGATCATCCAGGTGCTGTTTATTACTGTCAACGACCATTATATTCATGTTGTGCTACCCCTCCCAACTCGCTCCCCGCCCGGTTTATCGATATCTCCGGTCCTTCATTATTCCTTTAGTATATGTTATCAACAACACCAAAACTACACCATTATATCTTCAAATCCCCATTCTATAAAGATTGCCTGCAGTCCGGCTTTTATTAAAAGCCGTTAGACTGCAGGCAATCATTTTTATAATACTTTAGGCTTTTTTAATGCCGTTTTTCATTATGTTAAAACAAAAATAAAAGCTTACACCGCCCATAACACCATAAACCGATATGATCATATATACCTGCTGCAAGGTAAATATTCCGGTCAGCAATGCGTAGACCAGACTAAAACAGATCATCACTACATTTTGTCCCATACCATAAAATGACATTACCGTAGCCCTGCCTTCTTCATTGATCCTGTTTTGTAACGCATCCACCAGCAAAATTTCAGAGATTGCCATGGCCATCAGCCCAAGCCCAAGTATGATTAAAGCATACTGATGCCAAAATAAAGTAAACATAACCAGAAAAATACATGCCAGTCCATTAAACAGAAAGATTTGCTTGACAGAAGTAATCTTCTTCTGTACGATTGGTGCCAGAATATCACCCAAAGCAATGAACACAAACCTCACCGCCAGAATCACACTGACCCAAATATTGCTGAGCTTAAAATCGTGAACAATAAGGGCATCAAATTCATCCATATATTCTCCCAGGCTTACAAATAGCACCAAAAACAAAATAGAAATCAAGGCACCTCTGTTTCCTTTGAGAAAAATCACTGCTTCCTGAAAGGTTTTAAAAAACTCCTGTGATTCTTCATCCAATCTCTCAGCATAATAGTTTTTCTCTCTGATCTGTAAGACGATTATCACATTGACGAAACATATTATGGCAGATATCAGAGCAATGCTTTCTATATTGACGAAACTGGCAATGATGCCTCCCGATACAACACCGGTAACCGTACCCATATTGGCAAAAAACCGGGCTTTTCCGTATACCCGGGCAAAATCTTCTTCATTTCCGTCACACTTCAGATTATCATAGGTCAATCCTTCTTCCGTTCCGGAAATAAATGCGCCCGCAATCGCCCAAAAAACAAATCCAATGGCAAACATCAGAAATGAATAAGAGAAAAACCATATCGTAAAACATAATCCCTGTAACGCCGCTGCTATAGCAAGCATATTTCTTCTGTTCCATCTATCTGCCAAAACCCCTGAGGGAACCTCAAATACTATGGTAAATACACTCCAAAGTGCCAATAAAACAGCGATATCCGTAACGGACATTGCCCTCTGGATAAATAAAATCGTATAAAAAGCATAGATGGGCATGCATTGACTCATAAATTTGTAGATATATAATAGCTTAACATGAAAAGTATTTATTTTATTTTCCTCCAATTTTATCATCTATTATGTACGATATAGATCATAATTGGAGGTCCTCGATTTCTGTGTAACGCTTAACAAGGGGGTCTTATAATTATCATAGTTAGCGTCTCCTTTCCACTGGTATATTCCCTGGTTATTCTGTTTTCAGTTGTTCTCGATACAGATTAATTGCAATCCTGGTTCCCTGACCAACTTTCGATGAAACTCTAATAGAATGTCCAAGTCTGTCTAAAATCTTCTTACAAAGATATAAACCAATGCCGGTTGATTTCTTACCCATACGCCCGTTGTATCCGGTAAATCCATTTTCAAAAATACGGGGCAGATCCTCTTCCTGAATGCCAATACCGGTATCTTCGATGATTAAGGTCTCCCGCTCATTTGGATCCATATAAACCGATATTTTACCTTCATTTGTGTATTTCAGCGCATTGGACAAGATCTGTTCTATCACAAATACCATCCATTTCTCATCTGTAATCACCGTATCATCCATTTCTTTTAACTCAAAAGGAATTTTCCGGTAAATAAAGACCGAACTGTCCTGCTTTACCGCCTTCCTTACCAAATCCAGAATTTTGTATTCCTGAAGCTTCAAATCGGATGACATATTTTCCATACGCAGATATTGCAATACCATATCAACATACCGTTCGATTTTAAGCAGCTGCTGCAGCAGGCTCTGGTTTCTGGCATTGTCTTCTACCTGAATAAGCAGACGCATTGCAGTAATAGGGGTTTTAATCTGATGTGCCCATAAGGTGTAGTAATCCATCATATCTTTTTTACTGCGTTCTTCCTGCTCCTTTTCCTGAGCGGTATCATGAAACAGTTTTAATAATATTTCCTGGTAATCTGCTTCCTGCAAGCTTCCTGCGGGAGGCAGATCATTGCATTCTACCGTGATTCTGCTAAAAAGCCCTGCAAGTGCTATGTGCTTGCTTCTATATTTCCAATAGCTGATGGTTGTCATCACAAATCCAACCGCAAAACACAGTAAAAAAGCGTAGCCATATATTTTAATCGGTATCCCATATAGATAGAAGATCAGCATAAAGATGAAGGAAAATATGAGAACTGCCAACATCTGCATCAGATGATCTTTCATATATCTGCCGATTATTTTATATTCTCTGATTTTATCCATTTACACCACCATATATCCTATTCCCTTTTTTGTTGCTATAAACCCTTCCAGTCCAATATCTTCAAGCTTCTTACGCAGCCTTGTGATATTTACAGTCAGTGTATTATCGTCAATAAAACTGTCACTTTCCCATAAGCGCTCCATAATAGCATCCCGGGACACGACCTTCCCTGCATTTTCTAACAGGATCTGCAGGATCTTGAAATCATTTTTTGTCAGATCTGTTTTTTGCTCCCTGTATAATAATGTAGTATCACTCAGATTTAAAATGGCACCATTATGTTCTATCACATTTGTCTGACCCTGAAAAGCATATGTTCTCCGCAGCATTGCCTGAACTTTTGCTGCAAGAACGGTTAAGTCAAAAGGTTTGGTAATGAAATCATCTCCACCCATGTTGATCGCCATTACAATGTTCATGTTATCACTCATAGAAGACAGAAAAATAATCGGAACTTTAGAGATCTTCCTGATTTCCTGACACCAGTGATATCCATTGAAGAAAGGCAGAGTTATATCCATCAGAACCAGCTGTGGATCAAACGCAATAAAGTTTTCGATGACCTTCTCAAAATCTGTGATAACCTCCGTCTCCATCCCCCATGTCCGTAAATACTCTTTCACTGACGAAGCGATAATCATGTCATCTTCCACAATTAATATTTTATACATTCTGTCATCCTTTCACTCTTATGCTCTTTTATTAATTTCTGCACTTCCATCATATTATTTTACCACCCATCTGTCAAGCGCTGCTCATTCCATCAGATTCGTTTCAGGTGCATTTAAGGCACAAAAAAAGAAGGATTCCCACCTTCTATTTCTTTCTTGCCGTTTCTTTTACCATATAATTTGTTATAATTAAAAAGATATAAACTGTTTGTGACAGGGATGTACCAAATTGGGCTGGTGCAGCATTACCACACCCACTGACTGCATTTGGTGCATTCCTACCGCAAAGTATCATATGCAGGCACATTTTCAGAAACTTTCATAAAGTTGAAATTAATTCATTAACATGGTCTGCAGCAACATCCGCACAGCATATTCATACAGCAAAGCTGTGTACAACAGCTTGTATCAAAATTCTGGGGCATTCCACCGTAACCGCTGCCCATTGTCTGATACCACTGCCCGCCGGACTCCAACTGTCTCTTAAGCTGTTGATACTGGAAATTATTTGGTTCCAGAGCAGCTGCCCGGGCTGCAAAATCTTTCGCATTGAGATTATTGCCAATTCCTGCATTAGCAAGTGCACTGAGATAATACCACTTCGCATTGCGCTGCGAAATGTTATTTAATACGTTCAAAGCTTCCTGAAAGTGTCCGGCATTGATATAATTCGCCGCTGCCTGATATTCGATTGGCTCACCACTCTCATGCTGACGCTGACCGAATCCACCGCCATAGCCGTCAAAACCCTGTCCCTGCCCATAGCCCTGACTGCTTTGTCCGCCATAACCTCCCGTATAACCACCGGTACGTTCCTTCATGATCTGGTCATAAGCCTGCTGTACCTCTTTGAATTTCTCTTCTGCCTGATCCTTGTTTGGATTGTTCAGATTTGCATCGGGATGATATTTCCTGCTCATTTGCCTATATGCTTTTTTTACCTCATCATCAGATGCTGAAGACGGAATCCCCAGCACCTTATATGGATCCATTATCATTCTTATTTCCTGCTCTTTCCTTCGTTACTTTTTCGTATTTCACCCAAACTCCGGAATACAATATATTTCTTAGTATAGCAACATTTTCTAGAATTGGCAACCTCTCAAATGCCCTGGAGCATTCTGCCATCATCAGCATCATCATGTCTTTGCACTTATCTGTAAAATCAGAATCTTTCATCATTGGTATCAGAGGGTTATAATTTCCAGCCTTTTTATCCTTTTCCACATCTTCATATGCATCCATCAGATAAATGAATTTCCCCAGATAAAAGCCCATCTGACCCAGCGGTTCCTTCCATTCATCTCTTTTATAGATAAACAGTTCTTTTAACACGGTTCCGGTAAGCCCTGCTGCTACATCCAGGTCTTTTTCTTTGCGCGCTTCACATTCGTGCATTTTTTTCATATATCTTTGAATTGCCCTGCGCTGCCGGGGATACCTTTCTGCCGTTTCTTTATACTTTTTATGTATCATCCTGGCAAGGGTAAGTTTGGCAGCATTATGATCGTCAAACCAGTCATCCATTAAGTTATGGTAAGCCAGAAGTACATTCATATCCGCCGCATAATCCAGCATTTCATTTTCCGCAATCAATTCTTTTTTCGAAGGATGTAATACACACCTTTGCAATTTAAGCTCGTCCTGGGACTCATACAGACTTGATAACAGCAGACCCAGAAAAGTCATATCAAAGGTCAGCAAAACCTTTCCTCTGACTCCATATTGCTTTCCTAACCGCTTACACAGCCCGCAATAGTATGCCCGGTAGGTCTTATAATCCTTTATTTTAATTTCATCCTGATTAATCGTCACATATCCGAACATCGCTCAATCCTCTGCTTTTCTATCAACTCTTCTTTATAAACTGGTCTCCGCATTTGGGACAGGTAATTGATATCTTTCCTTTGCCCCGGGGAATCCGTATTTTCTGTTTGCATTTGGGACATTTGTAAATATGATAATCTTTACTCTGTTCCAGGCGCTTTTTCTGTCCGTGGAATAATCCGGTAACCCTGCCTTTTAGCTCCAGAAACTTCTGGTTTTCCGCATAGCGTTTCTGAACATTTTTCGAAAACATTCTCACATAAATCAAAACCAGCAATATCAACGGAACCCATGAAAACAACCCGCTTCTGATAAAAATTGATAATACCACCAATACAAAAGCCACAATTATCATAAATCTCGATAATTCATCCGCTCCATACCGTCCCACCATAAACCTCTGAAACTTTTCCTTCACTTCCAAATCCTCCTAAATATTATTTCCATCATTAATAGTATTATAGGTTGTATGAAAATTTAAATCAATAAAGGATTCATAAAATTTTTGTAAACAGTTTACTTTGTCGATTTATGTATAAATTTAGCAAAATAATTATCTTGTCATAATATGATGAATATGGTAGAATTTCTTTGTATTGGTAAAAATCTAGTACGTTTCACAACTCGCGCTCCGCAGGCTTCCCCAAGAACTGCGGGGTACTCCCAATAAATCAGATACTTATATCCCCGGCATAGCGCCGGGGTTTTTATATTCTGTCTGTTCTAATTTACCTGCCGACATAAAATCAGGTACCTACTCCTGCTTATTGATCTGCTTTATAATCTGGTTCACATATGTGCTTAAGCCTGCCACCAGTATTCCCTGCACAATGGCAGTAAATAAGCCCAGCGCAATGTCCTGCCCCGTTATAAACCTGGATGTGGCTATCACCCAAATACCGCATATCACAATTCCAATAAAACCAACCACCAACGGAATGTATTTATCCGGAAGCAAAGTACTTTGTTTTAGCCATATACCAATAAAATATAATATAATTGCAACCACAATCAAACCTGGCTTTATATAATCCATAATATCCATACTGTCTACCCCCTCTTTATGATGCTTTATTTATATGCTTCTTTTGTTCCTCATGTGCCGCATGCCTCCTTACTGTATATCTTCATTTCGTATACCTTTTTTCTACCTTTTTACCGTATACCCCAAATATGTTTCCAACAGAAATATTGCTAAAATATTTAAACAGCCTCATTGCATGGATCATCTTTACAGACTATACTTGGTACAGGAGGTGTTGGTTATGGCAAATGAAGACAAAAAAGATTTTAATGCAATGCTAAATGATGCGAAGGATATGCCTAAATTCCAGACGGTGACGGACCCAAAAAGTATAAACAAATATGGCGGTGACAAAATGTTTTTCGCCCCGCCTGCTGCCTATGACCGTGTAATGAAGACGGTGCCTTTTGGAAGAGTTCTTACCATAGGAAAAATAAGGGAGTATTTTGCAAAGATGAGCGGTGCGGATTTCACGGAACCAATCACAGCCGGCATCTTTGTATCCATTGCTGCATGGGCAAGTTACCAGAGAAGTGATGATGAAACACCCTACTGGAGGACATTAAAGGCGAACGGCGAATTAAATCCCAAATACCCGGGCGGAGTAGAAGCGCAAAAGGATGAACTGGAGAAAGAGGGACATACGATTATTCAAAAGGGACGAACGAATATAAGATATTTTGTCAAAGATTATGAAGATGTGATGTTTCATTTAGATATTCCTGAAAATTCCTGACGCTAATCATTGGTTTAAACGTGTTAAAAACAGTAATATGAATTATGACCGTTACTTCGATTCATGGAGATAATACAAAAAAACCCTTGAAATTCAAGGGTTTTTCAAAGCTCCTGGCCGGATTTGAACCGGCGACCTACGCATTACGAATGCGGCGCTCTACCAGCTGAGCCACAGAAGCATGTGGTTGAATTCTCAACCACCGACCTAAATTATTATATACAAATTTTAGGAATTTTGCAAGCTTTTTTTACTATTTCTTCAAATTTTCTTCTATGTTTGTTATCTGGTTATATTGTTAAGAATGGATAAAGAATCAGTCCAAGGAAAGCAACTATTAAAACACCTGCGCAGATGCCGGAAACCACCTTTGTTGCCATGATTTGTTTACCGGTTACCCCTGGCAGGTTCTTCTTTACATACTGACGATATATAATTGCCATATCGACATATACGAATAGCGCAGCCACTGTACCGGCAGCAGTCGCTGCTAAAAAACTTAACCTTTTTCCATTTGGTCCTCCAAATATTTCTAAGGTATATAGCAGCATCCAAAATACCAGGATACCGATACAATAGCTAAATATTATTCCGATCAGATTTCTGATTCCCACATCTGATTTACCCGGTAATCCGCAATAACAATCATATGCCGCATCCCCCACACAGAATATTGCAGAAGGAAAGAGTATAAGGATCAACCATTTTGATGTTTCTACCGGTATTTCACGAAAAACATATAATAGTATCTGAAACACAATGAAAGAACTAAAATATACAAAATAGTTAAACCGGTTTCTTCTCCGCCAATCCTTTATCTGCCCATCCTCTACAGCATCCATAACTTGAATTTTATCCACCTCTTCTGGATGAACCAAAGCGTTCCAAAGATTATTTTTCATCTCAATCTCTCCCCCTTGACTTTTCATCAATCCTGCCTGATTTCTTAACCGTGGTAAAGATTTTCCTTCTATCACTGAAAACTTCTATCACTGATTTCTTCTATCATGAGTATACTGCAATCCGGCTCTGACCGCAATAATATCTGACAAATTCTAACAAAAACCTAACAAAAATAAAAATGCAGCTTACTGTACAAACAGCAAACTGCATCATTCCATATCCTGCTTTATTTTGTCTCTTACTCTGACTCTGATTCTGTTTCCGATTCAGTTTCTGACTCTGTCTCAGCAGTGGTTCCAATCTTAGATGATTTCCCGGAATCTTTACTATATGATTCCTTTGTAGTCTTTTCGCTGGAATCTTCCGTCTTATCTTCTGTGAAATCTTCTGTTGAGTTTCCAGTTGATTTTTCTGAGGTTTTTTCTGAGGTTTTCTCTGTAGATTCTTCTTTTGGTCCTACTCCGGTGAGTTTCTGTATTTTTTGACTCAGATCTTTGACTCTGGCTGAAGGATCATAATCTTTTGTGCCAAAAAGAAATTCGTGCAGTTTTATAACATTGCTTTCCAATGTCTGGGGTACTTCATCATCTCCTGATCCACCTTTGCCGCCGGTCTTATGATCGTAAGGGAATCCGATTGTCTCGGTTATATTGTAGGATAACATTCCCATTCCCATAGAAATCATTTCTGACTGGGCCATACTGGTACGGATCATGGGGAATACTTCATCCATGATTTTATTCAGTGTCCCTACATCTGCTTTCTTCACCTTTTCTACGATCTTCTCAATTACTTCCCGCTGGCGTTCAGTTCTCTTGTAATCATTTCCTGCGGTATAACGGATTCTGGAATAGGAGGTTGCCTGTACGCCATTCATGTTATAAGTACCTGCGCCCGGAAGCTTTTCATAGCTCTTGCCCGTTACTTCTGAAGTTTCCACACAATAATTATTCAGATGCACGCTTTCCGCTTCATCTACTGTCAGTTCTATTCCACCCAATAAATCCACGATCTCAGCTAATGCATTAAAATCAACGGATATATAATCCTGAATTTTCAAATCAAAGTTTTCATTTAATGTAGATACAGCTCGTTCCGCTCCGCCATTGGCATATGCGGCATTTGCTTTTCTGTATAAGTCTCCGCCAATGTATAAGTACGTATCACGATAAATCGATACCAGTTTTACTTCTTTTGTGTCGTTATTGATGCTTGCGATTATGATTGCATCACTATTGGCCCGGGAGAGATCCTCGTCTCTGGTATCCAGTCCAAAGAGTGCTATATTCGTGTATCCTTTGATGACTTTATTCGTTTCCAGTTCTTCATTTACTACTACTTTGTCCATATTCATCTCACTGGACTGTATTTTTCCCAGCTTGCTTTGCACATAAGAATATGCAAATGCCACTGCTGCCGCTATCAGAAGCAGAATTACTCCTACGATAATCAAAATCTTTCTATTCCTGCGTTTTTTATAACCTGGATCTTCTTTATCCACTTTTTCTTTGTCCATTGGATTAATGCTCCTTTAAATAATCCCGTATTTTTTCTGTCACATTTGAATCATATCCACTACCTTTGGAAAGAACGTCTGCACATTGTCATGATACACCATATCTGCAACATTGTCAGCATAATGTTCCTGGGAATTTATTAAAATTAACCTTTGACCCTGGAAGTATTGTATGCACTCCCTGCATAATTCCGTTTTCAGATGCAGCCCCAGTACCAGCAGTACATCTGCTTTAGCCACTTCTTCAGCCGCCTTGCTCATCACATGGTTATCTACCATTTCTCCTACCAGCCGTACACCCGGATGGAGCGGAATGTTGCATTCATCGCAGAGCGGAACTCCCTCTGCTTTTTTTATATATTCCAGCGAAAACTGTTTTAAGCATCTTGGGCAATGGTTATTCTCATAAATATTTCCGTGAAGGTTAATTACTTTTTTGCAGCCTGCTCTCTGGGGAAGATTGTATATTTCTCTTGTAATAATATATTTTAGCCTTCCCATGGCCTCTAGTCTGGCCAGTGCATAGTATGCAGGTCCTGGTTCTTCTTCATTTTGGGACAGAATGTCATCTTTATAGTAATTATAAAATTTTTCCGGATTGGTCGCAAAGCAACGGGCAGAAAATAATTCCTCCGGAGAGTACCCATACTTTCTTTCAATTCGATAGGCCTCATCTTTGTCGTGATAATGAGTAATGCCTACCTCTCGCATCATATTCAGGCCCCCAAGGGCCACCAGATATTCAGATTGCTGTATTGCTTTGATTAAATAGTCTATCTTCATAAACTCATCCCTTTCCTTAAAGCAATCTGCACATTGCAAGATATTTTATTTTATAAAACGGTCTATAGCTTTATTCAATTCTTCAATCGCCTGTGTATCGCCCGACTCAACTGCATCAATCAGGCAATGCTGAATGTGGTCGTGCAGAATGACCTTTCCTGTATTGTTAATTGCTGCTTTTACCGCTGATAACTGGATGAGGACTTCACTGCAGTCCCTTCCACTTTCTACCATCCTCTTAATGGACTCCAGATGCCCGATTGCCCGTGATAAACGGTTCATAACCGCTTTTGTGCTCTCATGGGAATGTACATGGCCATGGGAATGTGGAACGGATTCATTTTCATGAACATGCATATGCATATGTTCATACACAGTCCCATCCTCCCTTACATGTGTATGGGCTCCGGAAAGATGTTCCTGTGTATCGCTATTCCTTTCTTCATCCGTTTCTCTTGATACTGCCATTACAGTTACCTCCTGTTTATCTCGTTTTGTACCTCTGCATTTTTTATTGTAACATCTAATTGATTATAGGGAATGTTAATGCCTTCTTGGTCAAACGCATATTTCACACGTTCCATGATTCTCCATCTTGCCGGCCAGTAATCCTCCGGTTTTACCCAGGAACGAAAGCCTAATTCCACACTGCTCGCTGCCAGATTATCCACAAAGATCTCTATGGGTTCTTCCTTTAATATTGCGATATCATTATTCAGGATTTCCTCCAGAATCTCTTTCGCCTTTCTGATATCGGCTTTGTATGATATGCCGATCACCAGCCTCAGCTGCCTTTTATTCTGTCTTGATAAATTCGTCAGGCTTGTATTGGATAAGGAACCATTCGGGATACTGATTGTCCGGTTGTCCGGTGTCAGTAAAGTAGTATAGAATAAATCTATCTTACTGACAGTACCTTCATTTTCATTCACATCTTCTTTGATATAATCACCTATGCTAAACGGTTTCATCAGCAGGAGAATAAATCCTCCTGCCAGATTCCCCAGGGATTCCTTAAGTGCCAGGACGATACCCACACCCATAGAACCTAATAATGCCGCAATGGAAGCTTCTTTTACTCCCAGATAAGTTGCAATTCCCGATACCAGTAAAATATAGAGAATCGCCTTTACCAGTGAATTAAGGAAATGTAAGGAGCCTTCCTCCAAACCTGCGCGCAGGAATGGTTTTTTCAGAAGCTTTAACATCCACTTTATCATCTTACTTCCAATAAAAAATACAAGCAGGGCAATTAAGATTTTTATTCCAAAGTCGGCGATACCCGGGAGTTTCTGTTCAAAATATTTAACGACAGCATTCGCCTTCTCCACCTGATCTGCAATTGTTTCTTCCATTTTAATTACCCTTTCATCTCTTTTAATTCTGATCTTTAATA
Source organism: uncultured Robinsoniella sp. (assembly GCA_900540475.1). Classification (GTDB taxonomy): domain Bacteria; phylum Bacillota; class Clostridia; order Lachnospirales; family Lachnospiraceae; genus Robinsoniella. The sequence goes on from UQGG01000039.1 coordinate 44,262, forward strand.
ACTCTTATTTCTGATCTTTTTCTGCATCCTGTTTCTTTTTTGTTTTGGCAGTTCCAGTCGTTTTCTTTGCCGTCGACTTTTTTGCTGTCTTTTTAATCGGCTTCACTGACTTTGCTACTGCCTTTGTTACCTTTTCTATCTTTTCTGTCTTCACCGGCTCTAGTTCGATCTTTGACACCTTCTCTGTCTCCACCGGCTCTAATTTTTCTACCTTTACCTCAACCGGTTTAAGCTTCTCAGACTTTACAGCCACTGGAGGTGTCGGTGCCGCAGCCTGTCCGGCACTCTGGCTTTCCGCCTCTTCGATCTTCTTCTGAAGTTCTTCCTTCAAAGTGCTTTTCTTTTCTCTGGCTTTTTCCGGCTTTTGTTCAGCTTTCTTCTCTACCGCTTTCGTATAAGAGAAAATGGATATTCCCATTGGCGGTACCTTTACGGAAATGGAATTCGGACGGTCATCGCATTCTTCTTTTTTGGAAGGCTTCACACGTGGATTCACCATCCCCGTTCCGCCGAATTCTTTTTTGTCACTGTTAAAGATTTCTTTGTACTTACCAGGATAAGGTACCCCTATTTTATGATTTTCATATACAAGGGGAGAGAAATTACAAACGATTAACAGCATTTCATCCTTCTTGCGTGTATTTCTGGTAAATACCAGCATATTTTCATTGGCAGATATATTATTAATCCATTCAAAACCTTTTGGATCATAATCCAGCTGATAAAGCGCCGGGTTCTTTACATAGAATGCATTTAATGCTTTTACATAATCCTGCATCTGTTTATGCTGTTTGACATCCAGCATGTCCCACTCCAGCTCTTTTTCTTCCGACCATTCCGAATACTGTGCAAATTCCTGTCCCATGAACAGAAGCTTTTTACCAGGATGTGCCATCATATATCCGTAAGCGGCACGCAGATTTGCGAACTGGCTTGTTGGCTCTCCCGGCATTTTGCCAATCATGGAAGCCTTGCCATGAACAACCTCATCATGAGATAGTGTCAGAACAAAATCCTCACTGTAAGCATATACCATGCTGAAAGTCAGCTCCCCATGGTGACCGCCGCGAAACAGTGGATCCAGAGACATATAATGGATAAAATCATTCATCCATCCCATATTCCATTTATAATCAAATCCCAGCCCGTCATCCTCCAATGGTGCCGTGATCTTCGGCCATGCAGTGGATTCTTCCGCGATGAGAATAGCACCGCCTTCTTTTTTCTTAAAGACGCCATTGAGCTGTTTGAAAAATTCCACAGCTTCCAGGTTTTCATTGCCGCCATACATGTTGGCAACCCATTCTCCATCGTTTTTGCCATAATCCAGATAGAGCATAGACGCTACCGCATCCATACGGATACCATCTACATGATATTTTTCTGCCCAGAACAAAGCATTTGCAATTAAGAAATTCCTGACCTCAGGACGCCCGTAGTTATAGATCAGTGTGCCCCAGTGAGGATGTGATCCCTGTCTTGGATCCAGATGTTCATAGAGGCAGGTTCCGTCAAAGGTACAAAGTCCAAAGGTATCTCTTGGGAAATGTGCCGGAACCCAGTCCAGAATTACACCGATGCCCTGCTGGTGCATATAATCCATGAAGAACATAAAGTCCTCCGGCGTTCCATAGCGGCTGGTCGGTGCATAATATCCGGTCACCTGATAACCCCAGGAACCATCAAAAGGATGTTCCATGATTGGCATCAGCTCTATATGGGTATATCCCATTTCTTTGATATATGCGGCGATCTGTGGTGCCAGTTCCCGGTACCCCAGGAAGCCACTTCCTTCCTCCTTAGGCCGCCTCCAGGAACCCAAATGCATTTCATAAACAGCCATGGGTTCTTTTTTGGTATCGGTTTTCTTTCTCTTTGCAAGCCACGCCGCATCTGTCCATTTAAAGTTCCGAAGATCAGCCACTACCGATGCATTGTTCGGTCTTAACTCGGCGGCATTGGCATAGGGATCTGCTTTCAGATAAGTGAGTCCGCCTTTTGCTTTTATCTCATATTTGTAGATCTCTCCCACTTTAACCCCAGGTATAAACAATTCAAAGATTCCGCTGTCCCACAGCCTCCTCATAGGAAAACGTCTGCCATCCCATGAATTGAAATCGCCAACAACGCTGACTCTGGCAGCATTGGGCGCCCATACTGCAAAATACACGCCTTCGGTTCCACCCAGTGTCATGGGGTGGGCCCCCAGCTTTTCATAAATGTCATAGCAGATTCCTGCATTGAACTTTTTTGTTTCCTTTTCCGTAATCTGCGGTGCAAACGCATACGGATCTTTTATCTCTTCCGTATCTCCGGTATCATAAGTAATTTTAAACGTGTAATCAGGAATGCTCTTTCTGGGTATCAAGACTGCGAAGTACCCTGCCTCATCTTCCAGTTCCATTTCGTATTCCTTTTTTACCCCATCTATACATACGGCAACCTGAACTGCCTGGGGAATAAATGCCTGTATCAATACGCCTTCTTCTGTAAGATGTGCTCCCAATAATGAATGGGGATTGTCCTCTTCTGAATAAACAATTGCCTCAATTTCTGCCCAATCCATTAACTCGTATAATTTTTCATTCATAGCATACCCTCCTTGTCCCATTTCTATATGGCTATTTTACCACATTTATCTTATGAATGGAACTAAAACTGTTCCCGCGGTATTACGTAAGGCTGTGGATAAACAATCCGCTTCTGAGTTTGGGTTCAAACCAGGTAGATTTCGGAGGCATCAGAAGGCTGTCATCTGCTACTGCAAACAGTTCCCCTATGGATGTTGGATACATGGAAAATGCCACACCGCCGCACTCTTTCACTCTCATTTCAAGTTCCGAAAGACCGCGGATTCCGCCAACAAAATCAATCCTTTTATCTGTCTTGGGATCTTGGATTCCAAGCACCGGATGTAATAATTCATCCTGTAAAACAGAAACATCCAGACCTTTGACCGGATCATCTGAAACATATGCCGGTTTCACCTGCAGACGATACCAGCCGTCTGTTAAATACATTCCTAAAATTCCCTTTGCATCCGGCTTAACCGGTACTTCGGATTTCTGGATATCAAATTTTTCTGCTGCCTTTTCCCTAAACGTTTCCCCGGACATTCCATTTAAGTCCATCACTACCCGGTTATAATCCAGAATCAGAAGTTCGTCTTCCGAAAACAAAACCGAAAGGAAATAATTGAATTCTTCTGTACCATCATAGTCCGGATGTGCTTCTCTGCGCTTTAAACCAACCTTAACAGCTGATGCTGCACGGTGATGCCCGTCCGCTATGTAAATATGCCCAACCTCTCCAAAAGCTTGCTGAATCTCCCGGTTCAGCTTCGCATCCTCTATTTTCCATCCCCTATGGGTAATCCCATCCGGCGATACAAAATCAAATACCGGTTCCTCTGCCTTTCCCTGTAAAACCAGCTTTTTCAGCACCTCATTTTTACGGTAAGCCAGGAAGATCGGTCCCGTCTGGGCATCACAGCTGTCTACATGGTGGATACGGTCCTGTTCTTTATCTGCTCTGGTATTCTCATGCTTTTTAATCACACCATTCATATAATCATCAATAGACGCGCAGGCTACGATGCCTGTCTGTGGCCTGCCATCCATAACCAGCTCATAGAGATAATAGCAGCTGGACTCATCCTGCACAAATTCCCCCTCCGCTTTCATCTCCCATAAAATATCATGGGCTTTCTGATATACGGACGGATCATAGGTATCCACCTCATCCGGAAACTGTGTCTCCGCACGGTCAATTTTCAAAAAACTATAAGGTTCCTTTGCCACCTCCGCTTTTGCTTCCTTCCTGTTATAAACGTCATAGGGAAGTGCCGCAATTTTGGATGCCAGATCTTCTCTTGGACGGATTGCCCGAAATGCCTTTACTTCTGCCATTAATTCTTCCTGCCTTTCACTATTTTCTGTAATTCTTTCTGTAACTTCTCCCACAATATACCATATTCCCTGCGGTTTTTTCTCACCGATCTGGCAACTGTCTTTGCTGCCTTCACAGGCCTTAAAACCTTTTTTACCTGATACAACATGAAATACCTCCTGTCTCAGATCCGGGCGGCGGCAGCCAGCCCATCCCCATTTTCAAACACGCTCTAATACTGCTTATCCTTCTCCTGATACAAAAATTGCCGCAAAACCTCACATTTTGCGACAATTATGTTAATCATTATTTAATCACTCGAACCTTCAGCACGCCTTCAATATTCTTCAGAGTATCCAGTACGACCTCCGGAAGATGGGTATCTAAATCAAATAACGAATATGCATAATCACCTTTGCTTGTATTCGTCATATTGGCAATGTTCAGATCTGCGGAACCAAGAACGGATGCGAACTGTCCGATCATATTCTTGGTGTTTCTGTGATTAATTGCAATACGGCATACGTGGGTACATTCCCCCATATTACAGTTTGGATAATTAACGGCGTTTTTGATATTACCGTTTTCCAGATAATCCTTTACTTGTTTGACAGCCATAATTGCACAATTTTCTTCTGATTCTTCAGTGGATGCACCCAGATGAGGAATTACCAGGCATCCCTTTTCTCCTGCTGTAGTTGGATTCGGGAAATCCGTTACATATTTCTTAACCTTACCGGTACGCAGAGAAGTTACCATAGCATCTTCGTCTACCAGCAGGTCTCTGGCAAAGTTCAGAATTACAACGCCGTCTTTCATCAATGCGATTGCATCCTGATTGATCATCTTCTTTGTAGCATCCATCAGCGGAACATGAATGGTGATATAATCACATTCTCTGTAAATATCATCTACCTGCTGGATATGTTTAATGCTTCTGGAAAGGTTCCAGGCTGCATCTACCGAAATATAGGGATCGTATCCGTATACTTCCATACCAAGATGTGTTGCCGCATTCGCAACAGCTACACCGATTGCACCCAGACCGATAATACCCAGTTTCTTACCCTGTATCTCCGATCCGGCAAAGTTTTTCTTTTCCTTTTCCGTTGCTTTGGCAATTAACTCATTCTGTCTTTCTGACTGAACCCAGTTTACACCGCCTACAATATCACGTGCTGCTAAGAGCATACCTGCAATTACCAGTTCTTTTACGCCATTGGCATTTGCTCCGGGTGTATTAAATACTACAATACCCTGATCTGCACATTTGTCAAGGGGGATATTATTTACACCGGCACCGGCTCTTGCTATTGCTTCAATGTTTGACGGAAACTCCATGTCATGCATTGCCGCACTTCTCACTAATATAGCATCCGCTTCCTGGTATTGATCCACTTTTTCATAGTTCTCTGTAAACAGACCCGTTCCTGCCTCGGCAATGGGATTTAAACAATTATATTTCAACATTTTACAGGTTCTCCTCTTCGAATTTCTTCATAAATTCCACTAATTTTTCAACACCTTCAATTGGCATTGCATTATAGATGCTGGCCCTCATTCCACCTACGGATCTGTGTCCTTTCAGGTTCTCAAATCCTGCTGCTTTTGCTGCTTTTACAAACTTCGCATCTAACTCGTCATTTCCGGTAACAAATGGGACATTCATGAGAGAACGGTCCTCTTTTACTACCGTTCCTTTGAATAATCTGCTGTTATCCAGGAAGTCATAGAGGATTGCTGCTTTCTTTTCATTATGTAATTTCATTGCATCCAAACCGCCCATTTTCTTCAGCCATTTGAATACTTTGCCGCACATATAAATGCAATAGCTGTTTGGTGTATTGTAAAGAGATTTTGCATCCGCATGTGTCTTATACTGCAGCATGGTTGGTGTTCCAGAAAGGGTGTCTTCCGTAATCAGATCTTCCCGGATGATAACAATTACCATACCTGCAGGACCGATATTTTTCTGAACGCCGCCATAAATAATTCCATATTTAGTCACATCAACCGGTTCTGATAAGAAACAGGAAGAAACATCTGCTACCAGAGTTTTGCCTTTTGTATTTGGCAAGGTCTTAAACTTCGTCCCGTAAATTGTGTTATTCTCACAGATATATACATAATCTGCGTCTTCACTGATCGGTAAATCAGAGCAGTCCGGAATATAGGAAAATGTCTGATCCTCAGAAGTGGCAATTTTATTCGCTTTGCCGTACTTCTGTGCTTCCTGGTAAGCTTTTTTCGCCCACTGGCCTGTAACAATATAATCTGCAACTTTATTCTTCATCAGATTCATTGGTATCATGGCAAACTGCTGTGACGCACCGCCCTGCAAAAACAGTACCTTATAATTGTCCGGTATCTTCATCAGATCGCGTAAATCCTGTTCTGCATCACAGATAATTTCATCAAAAACCTGAGATCGGTGACTCATTTCCATTACGGACATTCCGGACCCCTTATAGTCCAGCATCTCTGCTGCTGCTTCCTTAAGTACTTCTTCCGGTAATACTGCCGGACCCGCTGAAAAATTGTACACTCTGCTCACTTTTGTTTCCTCCTCATATTTAAACACTTTTTTACTTTACCATCCTAAATTGGACTCATAAGCACTATTTTATCGCTATGCTAAAAAATAGTCAATAGGTTATTTTATTTTAAATCATCCTGGTCAAATGCTTCTTCAATCGCCGCACCCGCCGGTACCATTGGGAATACTTTATCATCGCAGTCGATCTGGCAGTCGATGACAACCGGTCTTCCAAGAGCAATTGCTTTTTCAAGAGCCGGCGCTACTTCTTCTTTTTTTGTAACGCGGATTCCTTCCGCTCCCATGGCTTCTGCCAATTTCACAAAATCTACAGCGTCATTTAATATGGTATGTGAATAACGCTTTTCATAGAACAATGTCTGCCACTGGCGCACCATTCCAAGAACGTGATTGTTAATAACAACCTGAATAATCGGAATATTATATCTGGCTGCCGTAGCAATTTCATTCATATTCATACGGAAACAGCCGTCTCCTGCAATATTTATGACAGTCTTATCCGGGCATCCAAGCTTCGCACCCAGGCTGGCACCCAGACCGTATCCCATGGTTCCAAGCCCACCTGAAGTTATAAACGTGCGGGGCTTTTTGTATTTGTAATACTGTGCCGCCCACATCTGATGCTGTCCGACTTCTGTGGTAATCACCGCATCCCCTTTGGTAACGCGGTAGATTTCTTCTACAATATAAGGACCGGTTAAGCCTTCTTCGTTATATTTTAACGGAAATCTCTGCTTCAGATCTGCAATCTGAGCCAGCCATTCGTCATGGCGGTGCTCTTCAATCCTTGTATTTAATCTCTTTAATACTTCTTTTACATCACCGATAATACTTTCATTTACAATGATGTTTTTATTGATTTCAGCCGGATCTACATCGATCTGTATGATCTTCGCATTTTTGGCAAAGCTGTCAGCCTTTCCCACAACGCGGTCACTGAATCTGGCGCCAATGGTGATTAAAAGGTCACACTGGGTAACTCCAAAGTTCGAGGTCTTCGTTCCATGCATTCCCAGCATACCGCAGTACAGCTCACTGGTTCCGTCAAATGCGCCTTTACCCATCAGGGTATCTGCAACCGGTGCATGCACTTTTTCCACAAATTCATTTAATTCTTCCGATGCTTCTGCAATTACCGCTCCGCCGCCTACGAATACAAATGGTTTTTTACATTTATTAATTAAGGCGATGACTGCTTCCAGATCATCTTCTTTAATATAGTCTGTTTTACGTTCAATGGGTTCCGGTTTCACCATTTCATATTCTGATTCATTTGCAGTAACGTCTTTGGTTATATCTATCAGAACCGGTCCCGGTCTTCCTTCTTTTGCGATGATAAATGCACGGCGGATGGTCTCAGCCAGTTTTTCTACATCTTTTACAATAAAGTTATGTTTGGTAATGGGCATTGTCACACCTGCAATGTCAATTTCCTGAAAACTGTCCCTGCCAAGGAGGGGTACCGCAACATTTGCTGTAATTGCCACCATGGGCACAGAATCCATATATGCTGTCGCAATGCCGGTTACCAGATTCGTAGCACCCGGTCCGGAAGTAGCCATACAGACACCTACTTTTCCGGTTGCACGGGCATAGCCGTCCGCTGCGTGGGCTGCTCCCTGCTCGTGTGAGGTGAGGACATGGCGGATTTCTCCTTCATGCTTATATAATGCATCATAAATATTGAGAATGGTACCGCCCGGATATCCAAATACGGTGTCTACACCCTGCTCTTTTAAACATTCTATTACGATTTCAGAACCTGTTAATCTCATCTGCTTACCTCTTTTCTATTTCTTTGGTATTTCCAGGATTGCGCCGCGGTTGCCGGAAGTAACCATTGCTGCATAGCGTGCCAGATAGCCCGTGGTAATCTTTGGCGTTCTCGGCTGCCATTTTGCTCTTCTCTCTTCCATTTCTTCCTCAGAAATAACAAAGTCCAGTTTATTTTCCGGGATATTAATCCGGATGGTATCTCCTTCTTCCACCAGGGCAATGGGCCCCCCTACTGCCGCCTCCGGTGATATGTGTCCAATCGCCGCACCTCTGGAGGCACCGCTGAAACGTCCGTCTGTAATCAGGGCTACGCTGGAGCCAAGTCCCATGCCCATAATTGCTGAAGTCGGATTTAACATTTCACGCATACCAGGTCCGCCTTTTGGTCCTTCGTAACGGATAACAACCACATCTCCTGCATTGATTTTGCCGTTCTTAATTGCGTCAATTGCATCTTCTTCGCAGTCAAATACTCTTGCCGGACCTTCATGTACCATCATTTCCGGAGCTACTGCCGAACGTTTTACAACGCCGGAGTCCGGTGCCAGGTTACCCTTTAATACTGCGATACCGCCGGTTTCACTGTATGGATTTTCAATTGGACGGATGACTTCCGGATTGAGATTTTTGCAATTTTCAATATTTTCTTTTACTGTCTTGCCGGTTACCGTAATGAGGTCTGTATGAAGGAGGTTTTTCTTATCCAGTTCATTCATAACTGCATAAACCCCGCCAGCCTCATTTAATTCTTCAATATAAGTGTGTCCGGCTGGTGCCAGATGGCACAGATTTGGAGTAATCGCACTGATTTCATTTGCAATATCTAAATTCAGTTCCACTCCCGCTTCATGGGCAATTGCCGGAAGATGCAGCATACTGTTGGTGGAACATCCCAGTGCCATGTCTACCGTCAGTGCATTCATAAAAGCGTCTTTTGTCATAATATCACGTGGGCGGATATTTTTCTCTAACATTTCCATTACTTTCATTCCGGCATGTTTTGCAAGACGGATACGGTCAGAATAAACTGCCGGAATCGTACCGTTTCCTCCCAGACCCATGCCCAGTACTTCTGTGAGGCAGTTCATACTGTTAGCCGTATACATTCCGGAACAGGAACCGCAGGTCGGGCAGGCCTTGCATTCAAATTCATCAATTTCTTCATCTGTCATATTTCCTGCAGCGTAAGTACCTACTGCTTCAAACATGCTGGAAAGACTTGTTTTCTGTCCGTGTACATGTCCAGCCAGCATTGGTCCGCCACTGACAAACACCGTAGGTATGTTGACACGCGCTGCAGCCATTAAAAGCCCAGGTACGTTTTTATCACAGTTTGGTACACATACCAGTGCGTCAAACTGATGGGCAATCGCCATAGCCTCTGTGGAATCCGCGATTAGATCTCTTGTTACCAGGGAATATTTCATTCCAATATGCCCCATTGCGATACCGTCACAAACCGCGATTGCCGGGAATACCCTTGGCGTACCGCCTGCCATTGCAACACCCAGTTTTACTGCTTCTACAATTTTATCCAGATTCATATGTCCCGGTACAATTTCATTAAAAGAACTAACAATACCTATCAGCGGTCTGTCCATCTCTTCTTTTGTCATGCCAAGGGCGTTAAACAATGACCGGTGGGGTGCCTGCTGCATCCCTTTTTTTACTGCATCACTCTTCATGTCTGATCTCCTTATCTGTTTATGATACCAAAGCGCGTTTGAAAATTGCTTTTTCAAACACGCTCTTGACCCGGCAAACAGCCGGATCTGTCATTTATCTGTATTTTTATATTCTTTATATTCTTTCTGCAATCAGGTCACCCATCTGCCTGCAGCCAACCTTCGTGCATCCCTCTGACATAATATCTCCTGTGCGGAATCCGTCTTTCAACACCTGTCTGACAGCGTTTTCAATAGCATCTGCCGCTTCATCCAGATCCAGGGAATAGCGAAGCATCATTGCTGCTGACAAGACAGTGGCAATTGGATTGGCAATGTCCATGCCTGCAATATCCGGTGCGGAACCATGGCTTGGTTCATAGAGTCCGAATTTAGTTTCATTTAAACTTGCTGATGACAGCATACCGATGGATCCGGTTACCATGCTTGCTTCATCGGATAAAATATCACCAAACATGTTTTCTGTGAGAATTACGTCAAACTGACCCGGATTTTTCACCAGCTGCATTGCACAGTTGTCTACCAGCATGTGCTCCAAAGCCACGTCCGGATAATCCTTAGCCACTTCTTCCACTACAGCTCTCCAAAGCCTGGATGAATCAAGTACATTCGCTTTATCCACGCTTGTAACTTTCTTTCTTCTCTTTCTGGCAATGTCAAATCCTCTTTTCGCAATTCTGCGGATTTCATTTTCGTCATATGTAAGGGTATCCATTGCTTTTCTGACGCCGTTTTCCTCTACTGTCTTTCTCTCTCCGAAATACAGTCCTCCGGTCAGTTCCCGCATAATCATCATATCGAAGCCTTCCCCGATAATCTCATCACGAAGGGGGCATGCTGCTTTTAACTCATCATAGAGATATGCCGGGCGCAGATTGGCAAACAGATTTAATTCTTTACGGATTTTTAAAAGGCCTGCTTCCGGTCTTCTGTCCGGCGGCAGCTGGTACCAGGAAGACACAGCTGCATCTCCTCCAATGGAACCCATTAATACGGCATCACTTGACTTTGCGGTCTGTACAGCCTCATCGGTCAGCGGAATACCATGGACATCAATAGATGCACCTCCTAATAGTACCTCTGTATAATCTAACGCGAAGTTATATTTTTTACCTGCCGCGTCCAGTACCTTTTTTGCTTCTAGAACAATTTCAGGTCCGATTCCATCTCCCGAAATCAATGCAATTTGAAAACTCATAGTGATTTCTTCCCTTCTGTATCTTTTTATCCATTATCATAATGCATTTTTATGCACTTTTCAACTATAATCCCTATTTTTACCTATTTTTTCCTAAATCAATGATCTGCCTGCGTACTTTTTCCGGTATTTCAGGTGGAATAAATCCGGGTCTTGCCAGATAATATCCCTGGAGATAGTCAATCTTTTCCAGGATCAGCGCCTGCATTTCATCTGCCGTTTCCACACCCTCTGCAATGGTTTTTATATCATGTTCCCTTGCATAAGTAACCAGGTGGCGCAGCAGCATCTGCTTATTTTTATCCTGACAGATTCCCTCTACAAGGGATTTGTCTATTTTAATATAATCCGGGCGGATACTTAAGAGAACTCCCTCAGAGTTATATCCGGTACCAAAATCATCGATGGCAAGCTGTGCTCCCCAGGATTTTAATGCTTCTTTCTTCCTCTCCATTAGGGGTGCATCCAGTTTGTCTTCTTCTGTGATTTCTAAAACTACCCTGGACAGATATGCTCCGTACCTGGATTCAATAGCAGCGATTTCTTTTTCGCTCATACACTGGTTGGCAATGGAATTGATGAACAGTTTTCCGTTCCCATCGGATGCATTTAGCTTGGCAAAGCCTTCCAGCGCTTTTGAAAATGTTAGCCGTTCGATCTCATGGAGCTTGGACTGTGCCCTCGCCAGTGTTAAAAGTTCAAACGGAGTTTTGATATTTGTGGTTCTGGGTCTCATCAGAGCTTCATAGGCAAATACTTCTCCGGTAGTTGTGGAAATAATCGGCTGATACATATAATCCAGCAGCTCTTCTTCGATCAGCTTATTCAGTTCTTCCTTACACTGCAGCAGGTAAGATTCTTTATTATAGATATCCACATTGAATGCTTCCATCTGTCCTTTGTTTGTCTTTTTAACCAGATACATGGCAAAATCCGCATACCGGATAAGATCATGGTAATTAACCGCATCCTTGGGATAAGCCGCTATTCCGGCGGAAGCCCGCACCTGAATGGATGTCATATCCTGGAAGGTAATCTTCGCATCTTTGAATTTTGCAAACATTTCCGCAAACTTCTGCAAAATCTCTTCCTGGTTCTGATATCCATAGACAAAGATCATAAATTCATCTCCGGACAACCTGGAAATCACAGACTGCGGATCGGGATACTTCTTTAACACATCTGCTGCCAGCCTGATGTATTCATCCCCATAATCATGTCCGTAAGTATCATTTACATATTTCAGATTGTCCAGATCCAGCATTACCATAGCGCCCTGTTTCAGCTTCTGAGGCTCTTCAAACAGACGGTCCAGTCTGGCACAAAATGCCCTGCGGTTAAAGAGATTTGTCAGAATATCATAATCTCTTTCATGCTCAATCTTGATCTTTTCCTCCATATCCTTGCTGATATCAGTAAGTACCACGAGGGTACGGCATTCTTTGGTTACTACCTTGGCTCTCAGCCAGTAAGAATACTTTTCTTTATCTATATGCAGGATATATACCCCTTCATTCTTATCCCTGCTGACCAGATAAGGCAGCAATTTCCGAAGCGCCGCTTTTACCTTCCCCGATTCAACATAATTTTCATCTTTTTCGATGCCCAGAATCTCACAGAACTGTTTCGTGCAGAATACTCTTTCCGGCTTCTCGTGATTGTACTCACAGGCACCCATTTTAATATCTGTCATCGCCAGAATGGTAGACAGTTTATTGGCATTATTTGCAACCTCAACACTAAGATTTTCAATCGTTCCCGACAGTTCGTCAATCTCGGATACTTCCAGCCTTTCCAGATGGATTGGTTTATCCGGATTCAGCGTTTTCAACTTTCTGCTCAGCGCCGTAATTGGATTTGTTACCAGTTTTGACACTACATAGCTTGCTGCAACACCAATAAGCAGCGAGAGGATAATCATCACCATAATACTGGCGCGGAAACTATAGAAAAAGGAAAGCAGATGTTCATCGGAAACGACGCCAATTAACACCCACTGCTCATTTTCAAAGGGTGTATGGGTATTATAAAGTTTTATGGTCTGTACACAGCCATAGGTCTTCTTACCCTCGGATTTGATCGGGTAAAAAAAGTTATTGGAAAGGTCATCTTCCAGTTCCAGCTGACCACCGATTTCCGGAAACATCTGTTTGGACATAATACCGGTCTGGGTGATCAAACGGTAAGTAAGCGGTACTTCGTCCCCTTCACTTTCAATTTTCCCCATAGCAAGCACGTAACTTCCGAAGTTCTGGTTGTCCAGTTCCTTAAATGGCAATTCCGTATTCAGATAATCCAGAGACAGTTCCACCCCCATTACTCCAATTGGTTCACCAGCCAGAATAATCGGAACAGAATAAGTAATAATCGGAACGGAGTCACCTGCTTCGCTTTTATTTAAATAAAAAGGGGTGCTCCAATATCCGAGATCCTTACTTTCCATCTCCGGATGTTCTTTTGCCGCGTCAAAAGGGCGATAATAAAAGGCATTGTCCGAATCACTTTCGTCCATCTGGAAGCCCGGAGTCCAAAAACGGTCCAGCGCAATGCGGTATTTATTCGTTATATAGGATGGTCCCCGCAGTGCCAGCAGATCCGAATAATCTCCCGTCGTGGTTGTGGGATCAGAATCCCGGAAATAAATTCCGCTTTTGGAATCGCTTCCGTCCCCGTCAAATATAACAAACGCTCCGCTCACCACGTTCCTTCTCATCATTTCCAACAGATAATCTGATATATGATTCAGAATTTCTTTGCTGCATTCGCTGTTCATCACAATCTCCTGAGGCGTCTTGCCCTGTTTCTGTAGAATTGTCTGAACTGCTGTCGTGATATCCTCTGTGGTACCTTTGACATTTCCCCATCTGGAAATCATGTCATTTTGCAGGGAATTCCTGCGGTTATTGACTTTTTCGCTGAAAATATGGAAAGAATTGTTCTTCAGCTTATCCATTGTCCCGCTTTCAAAAACAACGCAATAAATTAATCCTGCCTGAAATAGCATGACGATCAAAATTGGAATTAAAATTTTCTTCAATAATGATGTTTTTGATCTTTTCATCTTACTTCCTCATCAACTGGCCTGCGTTGCCTCCAATTCCTTCGTCAACTGACTCAGCCATGCTTCAAAATTTTCCTGGGTATTGTATTTGGCAATTGCTTCTTCCCGGTCTGTGCCATTTTTTATTAACGCATCAATTGCCTGCTTGTCTTCCTTGGCTTTATCCGATAAGCTGTATTCCAGCACATCCCTTGCCTCTTCACTTCCTTCAAAAGCCTTCGCTGTATAAAATTTATAAGTATCGGACATTTCAAATGCAATATCCAGTGTCTCTTTCATGACGGAATCGATTTTCCCGTCTTCATAGGTATCCAGCGTTGATTTCAGCTTCTCACTTGTCTTAGCTTCCTTTTTTACCGGAAGATATCCCGATTCAATGGAAAATCCCATATTCCGGTCTGTGTCTGTAAACCATTTCATAAATTCTACGGAAGCAAACTCTTTTTCCGGTGTGGATTTCGTCACAGCCATACCTGCTCCCTGCTGAACAGCATATTTTTCTCCCCCGTCAAAAACAGGTGCTTTTAATGCCATTGCTGTCACCGGATAACTGTTGCTGTCATCGATAAATACTTCTTTGGGAAAGTAAGTAGCGGAGGTGGTTGAGCCTACAAATGCCAGAATATCTCCCACCTTTGCATCATCGGACCGGAACTTTCCATATGCGCCGAAGTATCCTTTTATGTAAGGAACATAGTAGCCGTCCCAGATCTTTTTCATAACCTCTTTATCCAGCTGGAACTGTACTTTTCCATTTTCAACTTTAAAAATTTCCGTACCCAGCTGCCTTGTTCCAATCAGCATGTAATTCGCCATTGCATCCCTTCCAAAAAACGCTTTGCCTCCGGACCAGTTATAGTATTGTTCCGACACGTCAATCAATCCTTCCATCGTATCCAGTTCTTGAATATCTGCTCCTGTTTCCGCTGCAAACTTGTCCCAGTCCGTTTTATTAAGCATCATCATCTCCGTTGACTTCGCCGTTGGGAAAATTTTAAGTTCATTCTTTTCCCCCATTCTGCCTTCTTCTATATAAGCAGGGTCGTACTGCTCCAGCTCTTCCTTGCTCAGATAATCATCTAAATTAGCGACCAGCCCTTTTTTATCTATTTCATACACCGTATTGGTATAGCCCAGAAAGATGCTGGGCATATCGGAGGTCCCGACTTTCTTATTCGCCGTATCCAGTACCTTTTCCGATAACTCCGGAATACTTCCGCAGTTCTGTGCACTTACAACAATTCCCTCTTCCAGTCCAACCGTGCTGTTAAATTCTTTAATCATATTGTCCAGTGCATTCTGCTGGTTTCCGCTGTAATAATGCCAGATGTCAATATTCACCGGATTCTTTGGATCTAACTTCACTTTTCCTGTGGAGCCACACCCACTTAATGCAATTGCAAATAAACCTGCTGCGATCCCAAAAGCCAACGTTTTCTTTTTCATCTTTTTCACTCTTTCCATATTATATTCTCTTTTTATTTAAGGATGCATATAGGGATTATTATATCATATTTTCACCAACTGAGATACAATTTTATTTGGAGAAAACGATAATATCTCCAAGTCAAAAACCCCGCAAAAAAAGATACCGGATCACCCGGTATCTTCAACAATCTTTATTCTGCTTCTGGTTTTTCAACTTCTGCAATTGCAGCTTTTCTCATTGGAATTCTGCAGTTCTTATTGCTTCCGAATTCTACAATTACATCTTCGTCTGTAATATCAATTATAACACCGTAAAATCCTCCGGTAGTTACGATACTATCTCCTACAGCAATATCAGACAGCATTGCATTTAATCTCTTCTGCTCCTTCTTCTGCGGTCTGATAGCAAAAAAGTACATTGCTGCACCAATTACTACTACGTAGAGAATTAAAAGACCCATTCCACCTGCAGCTCCGCCGGCACTCAAAACATTACTCATGTGTGACTTCCTCCATTTCTTTTTCACTCATAAATTACATAATACACAAATTCTGCCAAATCATCAAGTATTTTTTAATAATTTAGCGAATTTTAATGTTTCCCTGTTCAAAACCTTCCAATTTTGCCTTTTTGTACGCTGCGTACCGTCCCTGTTCGATCGCTTCCCGGATCTCTTCCATCATGTGATTATAGAAGTACAGATTGTGAAGTACACACAGCCGCATTCCAAGCATTTCCTTTGCCTTTAATAAATGTCGGATATAGGCTCTGCTGTAATGGCGGCATGCCGGACACTGGCATCCTTCTTCTATGGGCTTTCCATCCAGTTCATATTTTGCATTGAACAGGTTCATCTTGCCATGGTTTGTATAGACATGCCCATGCCGCCCATTTCTGCTGGGGTACACGCAATCGAAGAAATCCACTCCCCGGTCTACTGCCTCCAGAATATTAGCCGGTGTTCCCACACCCATGAGATACGTGGGCTTTTCTACCGGAAGGTAGGGCACAACAGCATCTAAAATACGGTACATTTCCTCATGTGTTTCTCCCACAGCCAGACCGCCGATGGCATATCCGTCCAGATCCATCTGAGCAATGGTCTTAGCATGTTCAATACGGATGTCCTCGTAAACCGCTCCCTGATTGATGGCAAATAATAACTGGTTTTTATTAATGGTATCTTCCATTCCATTGAGTCTTGCCATTTCTTCCTTGCATCTGGCAAGCCATCTGGTAGTCCGGTCAACGGAATTCTGTACGTATTCCCTGCTTGCAACACTGGATGGACATTCATCGAATGCCATGGCTATGGTGGATGCCAGATTAGACTGAATCTGCATGCTTTCTTCCGGTCCCATAAAAATTTTCCTGCCGTCAATATGAGAGCTGAAGTACACTCCTTCTTCTTTTATCTTACGCAGCCCTGCCAGAGAGAACACCTGGAAACCGCCGGAATCGGTTAATATAGGCTTGTCCCATACCATGAATTTATGGAGTCCGCCCATTTTTCTGACTACATCGTCACCCGGACGTACATGAAGATGATAGGTATTGGAAAGCTCCACCTGGGTTTTAATCTCCTGAAGATCTTCTGTGGACACTGCTCCCTTTATTGCTGCTGCGGTACCCACATTCATGAATACCGGAGTCTGAATGACTCCATGTACCGTATGCAGTTCACCTCTTTTTGCTTTACCGTCTTGTTTTATAAGTCTGTACATTGATATTACCTGCTTTATGTTTATTTTTATTGTATACACTCCTACGTATTTTATCATATCTTTCCTTAAAGTACAAGTTTTGGAAAATTACTTCTTTCCGTCATCTTTTAATAGGAAATCATTTCTATATTTTAGGATTGTATTTTAAACTGATTTGTCGTATAATGTAGCGTGGTATTCAATGCCATACAAGATATAGTATACCAGCGGCTCTTTTCATATCCTTTGATTTAGCCTGCTGCAACGTAACTCTCACATAGATTGGAGGCACATAAATGCAAAATGATATAAATAAAAATGCCTTACATAGTCTGGGAATCGACATTGGTTCTACCACAGTTAAGATTGCGATTCTGGATCACGAACAAAATCTTCTGTTTTCTGACTACGAAAGACATTATGCCAATATTCAGGAGACCCTGTCTTCTTTATTAAAAAAAGCTTATGACCAGCTGGGGGAACTTTCCCTGGCACCTATGATTACCGGTTCCGGCGGACTCACCCTTGCCAAACATCTGGGTGTACCATTTGTCCAGGAAGTAATCGCTGTTTCTACAGCGCTCCAGAATTATGCACCACAGACAGATGTTGCCATTGAACTTGGCGGCGAAGACGCTAAGATTATTTATTTTGAAGGCGGCAGCGTGGAACAGCGTATGAATGGTATATGCGCAGGCGGTACCGGTTCTTTCATCGATCAGATGGCATCCCTGCTGCAGACCGATGCCACCGGATTAAATGAATATGCAAAAAACTACAACTCTCTTTATACGATAGCTGCCCGCTGCGGCGTATTTGCGAAATCAGATATCCAGCCCCTGATTAATGAAGGGGCAACGAAAGAAGATTTATCCGCATCCATTTTCCAGGCAGTGGTTAACCAGACCATCAGCGGTCTTGCCTGTGGGAAACCGATCCGCGGCCACGTAGCCTTTCTGGGGGGACCTCTTCACTTTCTCTCCGAGTTAAAACAGGCATTTATCCGTACTTTAAAGCTGGATGATGAACATGCTATTACCCCAAACAATTCCCATCTGTTTGCAGCGATTGGTTCTGCGCTGAATCATGACACGGAGGTTACTACCTCTTTGGAAGCCCTGATTGCAAAGCTGTCCTCTGCCATTAAGATGGAGTTTGAAGTAGCCCGTATGGAACCGCTGTTTCAATCAAATGAAGATTATGCCGCATTTAACGAAAGACAGAGTAAATACAATGTCGTAACCGCCGACTTAAGTTCCTATGAAGGACTCTGCTTCCTTGGCATTGATGCCGGTTCCACTACTACGAAAGCGGCTCTTGTTGGAGAAGACGGCTCTCTTCTGTATTCATTTTACAGCAGCAACAACGGAAGTCCTTTAAACACTACCATTTCCGCAATCAAGGAAATTTATTCACTGATGCCGGACTGTGCAACGATTGCCTACTCCTGTTCTACTGGATATGGGGAGGCTTTGATAAAAGCAGCTCTCATGCTGGATGAGGGAGAAGTGGAAACGGTTTCCCACTATTATGCCGCGGCTTTCTTTGATCCGGAAGTAGATTGTATTCTGGACATCGGCGGCCAGGATATGAAGTGTATTAAAATTAAAAATAACACCGTAGACAGCGTACAGCTAAATGAAGCATGCTCATCGGGATGCGGATCCTTTATTGAAACTTTTGCGAAATCCTTAAACTACAGCGTACAGGATTTTGCCAAAGCCGCACTTTTTGCAAAGCACCCGATCGACCTTGGCACCAGATGTACCGTATTCATGAACTCCAAGGTAAAACAGGCACAAAAAGAAGGTGCAGAAGTCTCCGATATCTCCGCCGGACTTGCTTATTCAGTTATAAAAAATGCACTTTACAAGGTAATTAAAGTCTCAGATGCTTCTGAACTGGGACGCCATATTGTAGTCCAGGGAGGAACCTTCTACAACGATGCGGTCCTCAGAAGCTTTGAAAAAATCGCAGAATGTGAAGCCATCCGCCCGGATATTGCCGGAATCATGGGAGCATTTGGTGCTGCACTGATTGCCCGGGAACGGTATAATGAAAATGTGGAGACGACTATGCTCTCCATTGACAAGATCAATAAGCTGCAGTTCACCACTACTATGGCAAAGTGTAAAGGCTGTACCAACCACTGCCGTCTGACCGTAAACCGTTTTACCGGAGGGCGCCAGTTCGTAAGCGGTAACCGATGTGAGCGGGGTCTTGGAAAAGAAAAGAATAAAGATAATATTCCGAACTTATTTGATTTCAAAAATAAACTGATGTTTTCCTATACACCGCTGGAAGAAGATGAAGCAGTCCGCGGCACCGTAGGTATTCCAAGGGTTCTGAACATGTACGATAACTACCCGTTCTGGTTTACCTTTTTTAACCAGTTAAAATACAAGGTTGTGCTCTCTCCTCCATCCACTCATAAGATTTATGAGCTTGGAATAGAATCCATACCAAGTGAATCGGAATGTTATCCGGCTAAATTAGCACATGGTCATGTGACCTGGCTGATCCGGCAGGGAATCAATTTTATATTTTACCCATGTATTCCTTATGAAAGGAATGAATTCCCGGAAGCCAATAACCATTACAACTGTCCAATTGTAACCTCTTATGCAGAGAATATTAAAAATAATATTGAGGAAATCAAGACGGAGAAGATTAATTTCTGCAATCCGTTTCTGTCATTTACCAGTGTAGAAACGATCTGTTCCCAGTTATACAAGACCTTCCCCCGTATCCCGGCAGAAGAAGTGAAAGCTGCTGTGCAGGCGGGATGGGATGAACTGGACCGTATCCGTATGGAAATGTACCGCAAAGGGGAAGAAACCATTGCCTATTTAAAGGAAACCGGAAGGCATGGAATTGTACTTGCCGGACGTCCATATCACATTGATTCGGAAATCAACCACGGCATTCCAGAGCTGATTAACTCCTATGGGGTAGCGGTTTTAACAGAAGACAGTGTCTCCCATTTGAATCAGCCGGAACGGCCGTTAATTGTAATGGATCAGTGGATGTACCACAGCAGGCTCTATGCTGCTGCAAATTACGTTAAAACTACGGAAAATCTGGATCTGATTCAGCTGAACTCCTTCGGATGTGGTCTGGATGCCGTTACCACCGACTCGGTGAATGACATTCTGGCTAATTCAGGTAAAATTTATACCTGCCTGAAAATTGATGAAGTAAACAACCTGGGAGCTGCCAGAATCCGTGTCCGCTCTCTGCTATCCGCCATCCGGGTAAGGGAAGAACGTAAGATGTGCCGCTGCATCCAGCCTGCGAACATGAAACGAGTGGTTTTCACGGAGGAGATGAAGAAGGACTACACCATCCTCTGCCCCCAGATGTCACCGATTCATTTCGGACTTGTGGAAGCTGCTTTTAACACTTCTGGTTTTCGTCTGGAAGTATTGAATACAGACGATAAAGCAGCCGTTGACATGGGACTGAAATACGTTAATAACGATGCCTGCTTCCCTTCCCTGATCGTGGTGGGACAAATCATGGACGCTGTACACTCCGGTAAATACAACCTGGATAAGACAGCCGTTCTGATTTCCCAGACTGGCGGCGGTTGCCGGGCAAGCAATTACATTGGTTTCATCCGGCGCGCCCTGGAAAAAGCAGGTTATCCAAATATACCCGTAATTTCCATTAACCTGAGCGGTCTGGAGAAAAACCCGGGATTTAAGATTAATTATTCACTGGTAACAAAAGGCCTCTATGCCGTCATTTTCGGTGACCTTTTCATGCGCTGCCTCTATCGTATGCGCCCATATGAAAAAGTAAAGGGAAGCGCAGATGCACTCCATCAGAAATGGGAAGAACGCTGCATACGTTTTATTTCACAGCGGCATCCGACTTTCCGGGAGTTTAAAAAGTTATGCCGACAGTTAATCAAAGACTTTGATGCGCTTCCTATATTGAATATTAAGAAACCGAAGGTAGGAGTTGTAGGTGAGATTCTCGTTAAATTTCTTCCTGCAGCCAACAATCATCTGGTGGAACTTCTGGAAGCAGAAGGAGCCGAAGCAGTCGTTCCGGATCTGATGGATTTTCTTCTCTACTGCTTCTATAACAGTAATTTTAAAGCAGAAAACTTAGGCATGAAGAAATCTTCCGCCCAATTGGCAAATGCCGGAATTAAGGCATTGGAATTTGCAAGAAGTGCCGCATCCAAGGAACTGGAAAAAAGTGTGCATTTCCATGCACCGGCTAAAATCGAAGATCTGGCTGAATTTGCCAATCCTATCGTTTCCATTGGAAATCAGACCGGTGAAGGCTGGTTCCTGACCGGTGAAATGCTGGAACTGATCCACAGCGGTACCAATAATATCGTATGTACCCAGCCATTTGGATGCCTGCCTAACCACGTGGTTGGAAAAGGCGTTATCAAAGAACTGAGGCACAGATACCCGCTGTCTAACATCGTAGCCATTGATTACGATCCCGGAGCAAGTGAGGTAAACCAGCTGAACCGTATTAAGCTGATGCTTTCCACTGCTCAGAAAAATCTTAAAAAAGAGATGGAAGCTTAACGTAAAGCTTTCATCTGTAACATACTTTCTATAATAGAAAAGAGAAGGAAAACCGCAAACTGCATGATTTCCTTCTCTTTTTTGATTTGTAATATATTGCATAATTAGCTTTCACGCATAGACAGGCTTGCTCATTCAGCACTTTAAATAATTAAGTCATACATTCAGATATTTTCAATCTGCCAGTCAATTGGCTCCAATCCGTTATCTTTCAAAAATGCATTCGTCTTACTAAAAGGCTTGCTTCCAAAAAATCCCCGATAGGACGATAAAGGACTTGGATGAGGCGCTTCTAATATTAAATGCTTCGGATTGTTCAGCATGGACTTTTTCATTTGAGCAGGGCGTCCCCACAGGATATAAACAATTGGTCTGTCCTGCTGATTTAAGATACGGATCGCTGCATCGGTAAATTCTTCCCAGCCCATACCTCTGTGAGAATTTGCCTGATGCGCCCTTACTGTTAAAACGGTATTCAGAAGCAGAACTCCCTGTTTTGCCCATTTCGTCAGATGCCCGTTATTTGGTATGTAACAGCCCACATCATCCCGCAGCTCCTGATAGATATTTACCAGCGATGGCGGGATCTCCACATCCGGCTTTACCGAAAAGCAAAGCCCATGTGCCTGTCCGTCCCCGTGATAGGGGTCCTGTCCCAAAATAACCACCTTCACCTGTTCCAAAGGGGTAAATGCAAAAGCATTAAATATATCGTCTGCCGCAGGAAAGATCAGCCTTGTCTGATACTCCTCCATTACTTTCTTATAGAGATTCCCATAATATGGTTTTTTAAATTCCGGTTTTAAAGGTACTAACCAGTCGTTACTGATTGGTGGCATACTCACTCCTCCTTACAATCTTACCGGCACTTTTTTTTCAGCCAGGTATTTCTTTAATTCTTTTATCTCAAGTTCCTTATAGTGAAACAGCGACGCTGCCAGAACGGCATCTGCCTTTCCGTCTGTCAGTGCTTCATAAAAATGTTCCATGGTTCCTGCACCACCTGATGCAATTACCGGAATGGAGACATTTTCTGCAATAATTCTGGTAAGCTCTATATCATATCCGGCTTTTGTCCCGTCACAGTCCATGCTGGTCAGCAGGATTTCCCCCGCCCCCATTTTGTCTGCCTGCATTGCCCACTCCACGGCATCCATTCCCACATCAATTCTGCCGCCATTTTTATAAATATTCCATCCTGATCCGTCTTCCCGCTTTCTGGCATCAATCGCTACCACAACACACTGGCTGCCAAACTTGTCTGCCGCATCACTGATCAGGCTGGGATTATTAATCGCCGATGAATTGATGGATATTTTATCTGCTCCTTCCCGAAGCAGTACCTTAAAATCCTCTACTGTACGGATTCCACCACCCACTGTGAAGGGAATAAAGACATTCTCAGCCACTTTCCGGACCATGTCCACAACAGTCTCCCTTGCATCGGAAGAAGCCGTTATATCCAGAAATACGACCTCGTCAGCACCTGCCTTATCATATGCCGCCGCAATTTGAACCGGATCCCCGGCATCCCTCAAATTGACAAAATTGACACCCTTTACCACACGTCCATTATGTACATCCAGACAGGGTATAATTCTCTTTGTAAACATCTGACTTTCCTCCTATAACCCTGCAAAATTTTTCAGTATCTTTAGTCCTGTATCGCTGCTCTTCTCCGGATGGAACTGACAGGCAAATACATTTCCCTTTTCCACAGATGCATGGATGTCCGTGCCGTACCAGGTTGAAGCCACTACAATTTCCGGTTCTTCTGCTTCCAGGTAATAAGAGTGTACAAAATAAACATACGGCTCCTCCTCAAGTCCTGCATAGAGCCTTCCTATATTGGGGTATTTTAAAGAATTCCATCCAATATGAGGGATCTTCAAATCCTCATAATCCGGAATCCTCACAATCTTTCCCTTCAAAATGCCAAGTCCTTCCACCCCCGGGCTCTCTTCACTGCTTTCAAATAAAAGCTGCAGACCCAGGCAGATTCCCAGAAAAGGTTTCTGCATATTTACCACTTCATGAATCACATCAACTAGTTTATATTCCTTTAATCTCTCCATTGCCTCCTTAAAAGAGCCAACACCGGGCAGAATCACCTTATCTGCCTTCAGAATAACCTCTGGATCCCTGGATACTACCGGATTTTCCCCAAGGTGTATCAAAGCCTTTTCTACACTTTTCAGATTGCCTGCATCATAATCAATAATCGCTATCATGTTGTCACTTCCTTATCCGATTGATTTTATTAGAGCATGTTTAAAATTGGATCTGCTCTAACACATTCCTAAATCCATTGAAAAAGGAATGCCGCTTGAATTTGCAACATTCCTTTACAGTTTATCATATTTATTTTCAAGATACAATTCCAAATCGACGAATTTCGCACTGTATCGCAGTAAAATAAAGTATTATATTTATTAATTCGCTTGTCTTTATATTTTGGAATAACCATAACTATTTACAATCGCATCCACAGGAACTTTATTGGCGCACATAGGGCAGTCCGAAAAATCATATGTCTTATAATCCGGAATATCTTTCTCCGTAAAAATGGAATTAATCTCTACTTCATCTGGATGGTATGCACTGAAAACTGCCGAGATTCCCGCTATCTGTCCACCGTAATACCGAATACACTCCAGGCTTCTGCTAATGCTCTTCCCTGTTGTAATGGAAGACAGCAAAAGAACAACATGCTTGCCTCGGATCATCATCTGCATATTGTCACGGAAAATCAATTGTCCCCCCGTATGCAGCTCCGGTGTAACGATATAGATCGTCTTATGCTGGTTCATAGACATGATACCTGCCTGGCTGAGCTGCTGCGCCAGATACGAGCCAATTACTTCACAACCATCCATACAGACAATCGTATCCACAAAAGTCGTCATCTCATACTTTCGTGCCAGAAGTTCTGCCGCCGCAGCCGCTTCACTCTGCCTGGCTTTTAACGTAGTCATGTCAATGTAATAATTAATGTGAGAATGATTTGTTGCAAAATGTCCCTGGATGACCTTAATCGCTACCATTGAATTTGCCTTTGACTTGATCTTTACTGCACGAGTTTCCATACGCAATCCTCCTTATCCAATACATGATCTTATACATGATCCTAAATAAATGAACTTGAAACACATTCCATAATTATTTTACCATATTTATCCTGCATTAGAAAGATAATTCCGTATATTCAACCTATATTTTCAAAACTTTATACTTATTCTCAATTATTAAACATCAAATTCCGAACTATATAGAAATAATTATTCCTGAATCAGGACATGAACCGGATTTTCGCTTATTGAAATACTTCTCTCCCGAATCTCCGGTGTCAGCTGCGCCAACTTCTCATGTATCCTGATAAAACAGGATTTCTGATTAAAATATGCCGTTTTCTCAAAAGGCCAGCGAATTACCGAAGGATACTGAAATCCTACTCCCAGTTCCAGAATACAAAGCTTTCTGTTCAGCGTATTCTGAAGCCACCTGGTATACACTTCCCACTGTGGAAGATAGATAGATTCATCATAATTTTCGTTTGTAACCACATTCTTTGCCAAATCACTTCCGCAGGGTGCTACGATCCGCTCCTTATCCAAGTCAGATTCATATATATAATCATCTGTATTTAATGTAACTACAAAATAAGATTTACTTCCTACGATTTCCCTTAATTTATCATATGCTTTTTTAACATCTTCTTTTTTGTTACTGCCCACAAAGTCTGTTCCGATTCCAATCAATATAAGATCTGCTTCCTGTACTTTCTCTAAAATTGTATTTATCATGCCCAAAATCCTTTCTGCCCTGTCATTTTTATTGCAAATTTTATTTATTGCCTATATTGTTATTTACTGCTCTAACCGTATCTTATTTCTTTGCATTTTACATTTCAACAAAACGTTCTGCTAATTATTTTCCCGAATCACTCTGCAAGGGCTGCCAAAAGCTACTGAATTATCCGGAATAGATTTCGTTACGACGCTGCCTGCCCCTATTACTACATTGTCACCTATTTTAACTCCCGGCAAAATAATTGCTCCCCCACCAATCCAGACATTGTTCCCTATCGTTACCGGAGCTGTCATGGTCTTACAAAATTCAAAACCTTCTTCTCTCACAATGCCAAATCTGTCCACTGCATTTGCAGGATGAAATGCCGTATAAATCTGTACGTTTGGCGCTATCAGTGCATTGTCCCCGATGATAATTCGGTTATCATCCAAAAAAGTACAATTCATATTCACTTCACAATTATTGCCAAAATAAATATTATTACCATAGTCAACGTAAAATGGAGCCGTAATCCATAAATTCCGTCCCCTGCCTCCTAATAAATCATCTAAAATTTTATCTCTGCTTTCCAGGTCTTCCGAATCCAAATTATTATAATTTCTGACCAGGTTCTTAGCTTTATGCCATTGCGTAATTAATTCCTTATCTCCGCAGTCGTATAATAAACCAGCCAGCATTTTTTCGTGTTCTGTCATCGTTTCTATTGCTCCTTTCACTTATTTAAATTTATAAAAGCAAAAAAAGCAGCTACGATTAGCTGCTCACATACATATACCTTCAAAATCACACACAGAAATTCATCAAATTATCATCCGTTCTTGCACTGTCAACTGTGTTGACATTA
>UQGG01000040.1 GCA_900540475.1 uncultured Robinsoniella sp.
GGAAAGAGAAGGGGGCGGACCAGGACATTGGTTTGGAATGCGTATAGCAGATCTGAGCATTTACTTACCTTGCCGCCAAAAAGGGCTTCGGAAAGGTTAGAAAATGCCAGTTCTGCGGTAAGCATTCCAAACCAATGTCCTGGTCCACCCCCTTCTCTTTCCGTACACAACCTCTGTATACAAAGCGTCCTTACTCAGCAAACCCCAAAATCTATTCTAATCCGCCATTTCACGGATCTGCTTTCTCAGTTTGAGAATCATGGAAGGCGCAACCGACAGTTCATCCACGCCCATACGGATGAATTGCTCTGTCAATTCCGGGTCTGCACCTAATTCTCCGCAGATACCAGCCCATTTTCCATACTTGTGGGCATTGTCCACCACCATTTGAATCATTTTCAGAATTGCTTTGTGATGAGGATTATAAAAGTCATCCAGTTTTTCATTCTGCCTGTCAATTGCCAGCGTGTACTGGGTTAAATCATTTGTCCCAATGCTGAAGAAATCCACGATCTCAGCCAGTTCATCGCTGATCATGACAGCAGCAGGTGTTTCGATCATAATCCCCTGTTCCGGTACTTTATAAGGAATCTGCTCTTTCTCCAGCTCTTCTTTCACTTCGTTTACGATCTCATAAATCTGATGGACCTCTTCTGTGGATGTAATCATCGGATACATAATGGACAGGTTTCCATATACAGCTGCCCGAAAAAGTGCACGAAGCTGCGTTTTGAAAATATCAGGCTGTTTCAGGCAGATACGGATTGCCCGGTAACCCAGAGCAGGGTTGTCTTCTTTGCCCAGGTTAAAATATTCTACCTGCTTATCCGCACCGATATCTAAAGTACGGATAATTACTTTTTTGCCTGCCATCATCTGCACTACCTGTCTGTATGCCCGGAATTGCTCTTCCTCAGTGGGAAATTCCGATTTACCAAGATATAAGAATTCACTGCGGAATAAACCAATGCCTCCGGCATCATTTTCCAGAACATACCCCACATCACCTACGCTGCCGATGTTGGCATAAATATTGATTTTCTTTCCGCCAAGAGTAACATTTTCTTTGCCCTTTAACGTATTTAAAAGTTCCAGCTTTTCTTTTTCTTCCTGAATTCTGGCTTCAGTCTGGCTGCATAAATCTGCGGAGGGCTCAAATATTACTTCCCCGGTAAATCCATCCACGATTGCTTCCATACCGCTTTGGATTTCTTCCAGGTTCACCGGTACCCCGATCAGTGCCGGAATATTCATCATACGAGCCAG
Source organism: uncultured Robinsoniella sp. (assembly GCA_900540475.1). Taxonomy (GTDB): domain Bacteria; phylum Bacillota; class Clostridia; order Lachnospirales; family Lachnospiraceae; genus Robinsoniella. The sequence goes on from UQGG01000040.1 coordinate 1,267, forward strand.
GATAGCTGTATGGGAATTAGTGGAGCCATGAACGGTTACGAATGCCAGTATTTTTTCTTTATCCATCTGAACGGTTTCACTGGGGCTTAAGTCATCCGCCACAATGATTGCCGCTTCCATGGTACTTAAGTCCAGCTCGCCCTTTCCTTCCAGGTTCTGAACCAGGCGATTGGATATATCCTTGATATCCGCTGCCCGGGCTTTCATATAGTCATCATCCATGTTGGCAAACATTGCGGAAAAATTATCTCCGGTAACGGCAACGGCATACTCCGCATTGATCATTTCTGTTCGGATGGAATTGTGTATGGAATCCAGATAATCTTCATCTTCCAGCATCATCTGGTGGACTTCGAAAATGGCAGCACTTGCTTCGCCTACTTCTTTTACCGCCTTATCATATAATTTCTGAAGCTGCTCTTTTGCCGCTTCCAGAGCCTTTTCCACTCTTTCAATTTCCAATTCTGCATGTTCAATCTTTTTACGTTTTACCTGGTGGTCGTTATTTTTCAGGACCACAACAGGTCCCATAACGATTCCTTTATATACCGATTTTCCTGATAATTTTAGCATTTATTTGCCTCCTCAATGTATTTAACGATGATTATAATGTTTCTTCAAAGAATTTTTTCATACCCTGATACGCATTTTCCTCGTCAGCACCTGTAATCTCAATTTCCACGGTCTGACCGCACTTTACTCCCAGACTCATCACAGCCATCAGCTTATTTGCATCTGCTGACTTTCCGTCTTTTGACAGCGTGATTTTGCTTTCGTATTTTTTTGCCTCTTTTACCAGCAGTCCTGCCGGCCTTGCGTGAATTCCTACCTCATCTTTGACTACATAACTAAAATTCTTCATGTTCTAATCCTCCTTTAGATTTTCTCCATTTGTCGCAATTACGCGCTGATACCAATAAAATGATTTTTTCCTAAACCTGGCAAGAGTTCCGCTTCCGTCATCCTGTTTATCCACATAGATGAAACCATAGCGTTTTTTCATCTCACCGCTTCCTGCACTGATCAGGTCTATCGGTGCCCAGGCTGTATAACCCATCAGTTCCACACCGTCCTCTTCCACCGCTGCCATCATAGCGCGGATATGTGCATCCAGATACTCAATGCGGTAATCATCCTCTACATATCCGTTCTCATCCGGCACATCAGCAGCACCCAGCCCGTTTTCCACAATAAACAGCGGTTTCTGATATCTGTCGTACACTTGGTTTAAGGTAATCCGAAGACCCAGTGGGTCAATGGGCCATCCCCATTCACTGAAGTTCAGCCAGGGATTCTTGGCTGACTTAAAAAGATTTCCAGGAGCCTCATCCTGCCCGCTCCCGGGAGCTGCTATGCATCTGCTGTTATAATATGAAAAGGATATAAAATCCACCGGATACCGCTTTAAAATTTCTGAATCCCCCTCTTCCATCAAGGGGAAAATGCCCCTTTTACGAAGACGTTTTTTGGCATAGGATGGATAATATCCCCTTGCCTGCACATCTACAAAAAAGTAATTTTCCTGATCTGTGAGTAATGCCTCCCATACATCTTCCGGTTTACAGGTATAAGGATAGGCACTTCCTGCCGCAAACATACATCCTATTTTATTTTCCGGATTGATTTCATGTGCCATCCGGGTGGCAAGTGCGCTGGCTATCAATTCGTGATGGGCAGCCTGGTACTTAATCTGCTCTTCATTTTCGCCTTCTTCAAAATAAATTCCGGCTCCCATAAACGGAGCATGCAGAATCATATTAATTTCATTGAACGTCAGCCAATAAGTCACATATTCCCGAAAACGGGTAAACAGAACTTCGCATAGATGGAGATAAAAATCAATAAGCATTCTGTTGCGCCATCCGCCGTATTTTTTAATCAGCCAGATGGGACAGTCAAAATGGGAAATAGTTACCAGGGGCTGGATCTGATACTTTTTACATTCCCGGAAAATTTCTTCGTAGAATCTCAGACCTTCTTCGTTCGGCTCTTCTTCATCCCCCTTTGGAAATATTCTGGTCCAGGCAATACTCAAACGGTATACCCGAAAGCCCATTTCTCCAAAAAGCCGGATATCTTCCCGGAAATGATGGTACAAATCAATCCCTTCCGCTGCGGGATAGCTATGGGTTTGATCCATCTCCAGCATCTTCAGGTGCCCGGTGATAACGGCATGCCTGTCTTTGCCTGACGGACACATATCTACATTTGCGGCACCTCTTCCGCCTTCCCGTATACCGCCCTCACATTGGTTGGCGGCCGTTGCTCCGCCCCACATAAAATCCTTTGGAAATCCCATACAATCACCCCCTATCTCAATATTTTCAACAGGTTTTCACCTGGACTTACCTGATTGACAGCAACTTCAATTACTTCCAGATAATCATCAGAATTAGTTACGATTACCGGAGTTTCCATACAAAAGCCTTTTGATTCTATGAAATCTTTATCAAATGCAATCAGAAGCTGCCCCTTTTGTACCCGTTCCCCTTCCCTGACAAAAGCCTCAAAGCCTTCTCCGTTCAGCTGTACTGTGTCTAATCCGATATGAATCAGTATTTCAACGCCTTCCTCCGTTTCCAACCCAAGGGCGTGGAGCGTTGGAAACAGGGTGGATACCACTGCGTCCGCCGGGGCAAATACTTTGCCTTCCTCCGGTAATATGGCGGCTCCTTTTCCCAGCACACCGGAAGCAAAGGCGTCATCCGTTATGGATTCCAGTTTCAGAACCTTTCCTTTCACAGGACTTCCGATATCCAATTGTTTAAACATGGATTTCTGGTTTTCAGCGCCTGTCGGATTTGAATTAGCCGGGTATATATTTACAGTATCTGACAGATCTGTTGTGTCTGTTCGTTCTGATACCTTTGTAATTCCTGTTTTATCTGACAGGTTTTTTATATCTGCTGTACCTCTTGTATCTGTTATATCCGTTAGGTCTGTTCCCGCTTTTTCCCTGTACAGAATCATGGTAGCGGTAAATGCAATTACCATTGTTATGATTACACCGGCAAATGCCACAATCAAATTCCCCATACTACCATCCGGTTCAATCATTGCCGGGAACTCAAATATCCCCATACCTCCCATCATAAATTTCCGGAAGTTAAAAGCTCCGTAAAAACCACCGCCGATGCCGCCAACGATACAGCTTATGATGAAAGGTTTCTTAAGCGGCAGCAAAATACCATAAATTGCAGGCTCCGTTACGCCGAAAATACCGGAAATAAAATTTGGCAGAGCCATTTCTTTGAGCTTCTTATTTTTCGTTTTAAAGAAGATTGCCAGCACCACCGCCGAAGTTGCAAAGGTACATGCAAAGAACGGCATCATTACATTATCATAACCGTTTGTCATAATGTTATTGATATAAACCGGAATGAAGCCCCAGTGCAGCCCGAATATTACCAGTACCTGCCAGGTTAACCCCACTATGGCTCCGGCTAACATAGGGCTGAAGTTCCGAACGGACATTACAGCTTCTGCAATAACAGCAGACCCAAAGGTCGCCAGAGGACCGATGAGAAGGAAGCCAGCTGGAATAGCCACCAGCAGTGTCAGCATAGGCACAAAGAAAAATTTCACCAGATCCGGTATAAGTTTATTGAAAAATTTCTCGCATTTTGATGCAAAGTATACTACAAAGATTACCGGGATTACGGTACCTGTATAATTCATGGCAATCAGGGGAATTCCAAAAAACTCCGTGTACACCTGAGATTCAAACACAGTTCCGCTAAACAGCGTGTAGAGTGCCTGTCCGCCTGCTTCCAGTGCACTGCCCTGTATGGTGGGATAACACATAATGGCGCCAATTACTAAACCCAGCATCGGTTTTAAATGAAACTTCTTGGCTGCCGTGTATCCAAGGAACAGGGGCATATAGTTAAAAAGTCCGTCTCCGATGGCATTTAACACCAGATATCCGCCGCTGGCATCTGTGTATAACCCCAGTGCCACAAACAAAGCATTTAACCCTTTTACCATACCGCAGGCCGCCATGATTCCAAGGATCGGCTGAAAGATACCGGAGATAACATCAATTGCCCGGTTAAACAGATTCCCGGACCGGGAATCGTCCTCTTTGTCCGAACTTCCCTCTTCTAAACCAATCAGGTTTAGAACATCGGCATATACATCAGGCACATGATTCCCGATTACCACCTGATACTGTCCGCCGCTTTTCATGACGGTGACGACACCATCCATATTTTTGATGATATCATCATTTGCTTTGCTTTCGTCCTTTAGTTTAAAACGAAGCCTTGTAATACAGTGTGTGAGGCTGCTGACATTTTCCCTGCCGCCTACATTGTTCACAATTTCTCTTGCCAGATTCTCATACTTACCCATTTTTTGTCCTCCATTAATAATTTTATTTTCTGAAGGTTTGGCCAACTGAATGTCACCATCCTGGCATACATGGTATGATGTGGTCTTCTTTATTGAACTGCCTTATTTACCACACGTTCGATATGAATCGTGAGATAGATCTGTTCTTCTTTTGATAACTGGTATTCGTATTTTTTTAATATAAACTTTGTGATTTTCTCTACACAGCGAAAAGCGTTCTGGTACTTGGCTTTAATCACATCCCACAAGTCGTCATTATCATCCTCTTCGTAAATATTGTGATCGATAAGACGCTTGGCAAAAAATTTCAAATGCGTAATAAAACGATAGTAATAAACATCATCCTCATTAAACTCGATTTGAAAGTAATATTTAACGATATTGACAATTTCCTGCATAATCCGGGTGATTTCATACATATTATGCATTTTTGCCTGATCCATCTGGGCATTTGCCAAATGAAGAGCGATAAAACCCGCCTCATCGTCGGGAAGCCGGACTTTACATTTTTCCTCAATGAAGTCCAGCGCCCAGAGTCCCACCTGAAATTCGTCTTTATAAAATCTTCGGATATCCCATAACAGGACATTTTTTACGGTGACGCCATCCAGGAAGCGGAGAATGGAAGTATGTACATGATCAATGAGGGAAATATAAACCATATCGTTGAGTTTTTTGCCAAGCCGCAATTTGGCTTCTGAAATAATTTCCTCTCCGATAACAATATGTTCCATGGGTACATCCTGGATCAGTACCTGGAATTTATGATGTGCATCCGGTGCGGACAGAAAAAACATTTTATCAATCATATCGGAATCAATATCATCTCCTGCTTTTTTCTTAAAGCAGATACCCCTGCCCATGACAATTTTTTCCTGGTCTTTTTCGTCAATGACAACCGCAACATTGTTGTTCAGAGCTTTAAATATCCTCATTTATCATTTCCCCCTTTACGCCAAAAGTGCAATTTGGCAATAAAAAAACCTATATGCACAAATAAATCTGAAAGCACTGGCTCTCAAAATCATTTCTACATACAGGTTTAGCTTGTATACACAATCACTATCCTTCGCATGGAAAAATCATAGCATAGACCGCTGAAGAAGTCAATTGTATATTACCCTTCTCAAGTACTTTCTATGTTTCTTCCAATTTTTTACGTTCTTTTTTGGTGAAATTGTCATTGCGGCTTGAATTCTGAATCGTTCTGGTTTGTAATACAGTCTTGTAATTCCAGGGTTTCTACGGTATGATAATAAAATTCTATAAAAGGCAAATTCATTGAAGGAGGAAAAAATTGAAAGAAGGATACTATCTGATTGGCGAAGTCAGCAAAATTACCGGAATTTCAAAGGATACACTGCATTTCTATAATAAAATCGGATTACTGACGCCGGATTTTACCGATCAAACAAATCAGTACCGGTATTATTCCCGATGGAACCTGTGGCAGCTGGACATTATAACAACCTGCCGGAAATTAAGCGTTCCCCTGGAAAAAGTAAAACAGATTCTAAATTTTCATGATAATGCGAAGATAACCCAGCTGCTCATGGACTATCGCAATGAAGCTTTGCGTTTAAGTGCTTATTATCAGCAGGTTGCAGAGGATATTCTATGGTATGACCAGGAAAACAGGCGGATCTCCTCCGATTTAAATCTGGCAGATGTGCAGTTGAAATGGCTGGATGAGGAAACGGTTATAACTGGGATTATAAAACGAGATGTAAGCTCTTATCATGCCAATATGCAGGAAGCCGCCAAATATGAGCTGCAATATGCAGGCTCCATTCAGAGAAAATATGGTTATCTCATTGACCCGGAAGAGATGGCACAGGATAGAATTTGTAAATACAGAGAATATTTAAAAATTGCAGACTGTAAATATGAACACGTCAATCCGGATAATCTCTACCTGCTTCCGTCTGGATATTATGCGGTCTGTATCGTGCGTATTGTAAAAGATACTGCTGATTTACAGCCGCTGATACAATGGATGAAAGACAATGGATATACTACAGACGAAGTCTACGCGGAAGAGTTAGGTCTGCAGCTTTTTGATTATATCGATGATTATTACTGCGAAATAAAAGCACATTTAATAAAAAACACTTGACAATGTAGTTACTCCATCCTTTATTCTTTGCAAAAAAGAAAGAGGATAAAGAATTATGAAACAGACACCTATATGGAAAATATTATTGAAATTGTGCCCGCCGGTGATGCTCGCATTACTGATTCAGTCTGTCTACAATATTGTGGACAGTTATTTTGTCGCACAGTATTCGGCAGAAGGATTGACCGCATTATCGATCATCTTCCCAATCCAGCTTTTGATGACCGCCATCGCTACGGGAACCGGAACGGGCATTAACATTCTGATCTCCAGAATGGATGGAGCCGGTGACGTTAAATATCAGAATAATATCGTTAAAAGCGGACTCTTCTTAGGGATATTCAACTTTCTAATCTTTGCTGTATTCGGATTGCTGTGCATGAATGCCTATTGTGACTTTTCTTCGGATCAGGCACTGGTGCGGGAACTGGGAATCCAGTACTGCCGGATCATCTTCGCTTTTTCCCTTGGTATGTTTTTGGAGGCAAACTGCACCAAGATATTACAGGCAAAAGAAAATATGCTGCTTCCAATGTATGCCCAGATTGCCGGAGCGCTGATCAACGTTGTCTTAGATCCACTATTAATATTCGGCCGTTTCGGCTTCCCGGCGCTGGGAATTCAGGGGGCTGCTATTGCCACGGTGATCGGACAGTGGTGCGCCATGATGATCGTCCTGGTCTCCGTTTTGCGTAAATGCTCGCTGAAAGGAAAATTAAGTATGAAAAATTGCATTTTGATTTATCAGACAGGACTTCCTTCCATCGTTATGCAGTCTCTGTATACCCTTTATATGGTGGGGTTGAACCTGATTTTAAAGCAGTTTACGGAAAATGCGGTCACGGTACTGGGCATTTATTATAAATTACAGACATTCTTCTTTATTCCGCTTATGGGATTACAGCAGGTCATCCTGCCTATCATCAGCTTCAACTACGGGGCAAAGGATCATGGGCGTGTGAAGCAGACGCTGCGGTGTTCCATCGCCGTTTCCTGTATGGTAATGCTTGTGGGTTGTGTCATATTTATTGCAATGCCGGAAAAGCTGCTATTGATTTTTTCTAAAAACCAGGAAATACTGGATATCGGACGTTCTGCACTGCGTATTATTTCGATCAGTTTTATACCGGCGGCTTTTGTGATTATGTTTAGCGTTTATTTTCAGGGAGTCAATAAGGGAAATGCCAGCATCAGTTTAACGATTCTCCGCCAGGTCATTCTTCTGGTACCGCTGGCTTGGGTGTTTCATTTTAAGGGACTTTTCTTTGTATGGTTCACCTTTCCTGTAACAGAGATCCTGGCACTGTTTTTTTGTGCATGGCTTTATAAAAAAGAGAGGGAAACCGGAATAAAATACACGGAATCCTTAAAGACAATCGAAGAATTATAAAAAAGTACTTACCAAGCTTCCAATTTTATGATATACTTACCTCCGTTAAAATTACATAACGACAAAAATACTTTGGTTTTAATTGGAAACGATACATGTGTGCATTTTGCTCGCCTGATTAACGAACAACACACGTGTATTTTTGCGCACTTTTTTAAGAAAAGGAGATTTAAAAAATGCCAAAAACCAAAGCACAAAATATTATTTTCACAATTCTCATGGCCTTCGCCATGGTCTATGCTATGATCTGTTATAACATAGCAGTCAATCGGGGCGGAATGACAAACGAGGTATTTCTACTGGCGTTTCATGAACTGGTAATTATGTGGCCCCTTGCGTTTATACTGGAGTTTTTTGCAGTAGAAAAACTGTCACACCTCATTGCCTTTCGCATTGTAACCCCCAAAGACCGCCCCATATTTATCACCCTGGTGATTTCCAGCGTAATCGTATGCCTGATGTGCCCGGTCATGAGTCTGGCTGCTGCTATCCTCTTTAAACACCCGGGTAAAGAGATTATTGCTGTGTGGTTCCAGACAACAGCTATGAATTTTCCCATGGCACTATGCTGGCAGATTTTTTTTGCAGGCCCCTTTGTGAGACTTGTCTTCCGGTCTTTATTTAAAAAGCAGCTTGGAATCTGCGAACCACAACCGGGACCTGAGTGTTAATTCAATTATTTTAGTTTTTTAAGCTCCGGGTTGCGATACCACAGAACGCTTGTGATAAATCCTAATATACCGGTGCACAGAAACATAACCGACATTCCGCTGCCGCTTCCGCTCCCTACAATCCCCTGCAGAAGCAGCGCAAGGGGATGACGGGTCTGCATAAACGGCTCAAACACATAGTCTGCAAGAAAGCCTCCTATAAGTATACCCATGGGAATAGACGCATACTGCACTGCATTTCGTACCGCAAATACCCTGCCCTGCATATCTTTGGACAGGCTCTGGTATATGATTACATTTTGCCCGGCGCTGATAAAAGGAATAGGCACACTGGCTGCAATCCCGGCAATACACCAGATCCAGATGTTTGATCCCAATCCCATCAGCAGATCACCTGCGATAAAAGAAAATGCAGCAGAAAAGTAAATCATTTTAACCGGACTTTTTGGGATTTTAAAGAATGAAACATATAATCCCCCTGCTATTCCGCCCACTCCAAGTAATCCGCTGACAGTCCCAAGTATGGTTTCGTTTCCACCGCTTCGTGCCAAAAGCATTGCCGGAAGAATATTCTCGTAAGTCAGCCTTGAAAAGAAATTCATAAATGCCATACTGATAATCAGATACCACAGACCTTTGTTTTGGAGCAAAAAGGAGATTCCCTCCTTGCACCCCTTGAAAATATCCCATATAGAACCAGATATATCTTCCGTAGTTTCAGGTATTTTTATATAAAATAACAATACGGAAAAAGCAAACCAAAAGGTTAGCATATCAATTATAATGACACCCTCCAACCCCCAAAATGAGCTGATAAACGAGGCAAACATGGGCGTAACCACCGCCAGCATGGATGAGGAAAGGGAATTCATTCCGCTTGCATTGGATAACTTATCTTCCGGCACAATGGTTCCAATCACCACAGAAGACGCAGGGGATTGAAACGAATTCATAAAACCCGTAATGATATTGACCATATAAATATGAACGATCTCCAGTTTTCCCGTGATCAGCAGTATCACAATGCTGAGGGAACACAAAAAAGAGATACTGTCCGACCAAAGCATAATGCTTTTCTTTTTGTGCCTGTCCACAAAAGAACCTGCGAACAGGCTGACAAGGACATAGGGAACATAAGAAAAAAAGGTAAGCAGCGACACGGTCATTGCTGAATTCGTCTGCTTATATGCCCAGATGATCAGGGCAAATCCGGTCATGGAACTGCCGAGCTGGGAAACGGTTTGTGAAGCCCAAAATACGATAAAATTTTTGTATGGTTTATTTTTCATTGGTTTTCTCCTTAAAAATTTATTTGATTTTTAAGTACAAAATCCAATGCGGACGAATTTATCTGATTTTACTCTGTACAAGCTTCGTCCCATCATCAGACCTTGTACAGAGATAAACACTCATTTTAATAAATCGCGGTAACAGCAGCAATTTTCTCACCTGCTTTCTAAATATACGTTCTAATGTTTAAAGTGTAACGCATACCAATACAAACTGTCAATTCCTGAAACTGTTTTATGGTAACTCTATAATAAATTCCGCAGATGGTACTTCTTCTGCTCACGCAGGACATTTTTCTGGTATTGAAGGCAGGTGATGATTAAATAACAGCCATAAATGATTAGAAAAATTCCATTTGCACCTGAAAAGGACAGCAGCAGTGTTTTGCTTACAAGTGGGCTGTAGATACAGATGCCCGCCATATACAGGATTACAAAGAGAAAAGGAAGCAGGATTGGAACTCCAAAATAAACAAGGGTCTGTTTCCATATCAATTTTCGTATTTCCTGGTCACCAGCTCCCATTCTCTGAAGCTGCTCATACTGATAACGGTATTTCTTACTGCTGCTCAAAAGCTGGACAGCAAGAATTGTCGCGCAGATAAAAATGCAGATAAATGCAGCATAGCAGCAGATAAATGCCAGCATCATATAAGTTGCCTGGAGTTCTGATTTATAGCCTGCATAAGTGAATACTGAGATATAACTGGCACCGTCACTTTCTTTCTTTTCCTTTAGAAACTGCCGAAGTTCATATTGAAACTCCGTTTGCTCCCGGTCTGCCGTCATCGCAAAATAGCACTGACGCTCCTTTGGTAATGTAGTGAGTACTTCATCCGGAAGAATGAGAATGGAACTGGTATTGTTTCCACTTTCATTTATCACATTCTGAGCAAAATCACTCTGATAGACAGCCTTCAATTGATATTCTTTCCCTTCGGTTGTAAGTATGGGATGATCTTTTTCAAATTTTCCGGCATAATATGCTTCATCTGTCTGGATGAAATATTCATCCTCTTTCAGAGTGACGGATTCTCTGCCAAGCATACCCAGCAATGCATTATAATCAGAAAGCCGGATGGCGCGGTCTATATTTTGATTATCTTCCCAATTTTCATAGTCTTTTTCTTCCGGCTGTTTCTTTTTCAGGATCGTTGAAATGATCTCGCTGTCATTTAACATGTAGATATGGTAAACATGTTCTTTTTCTATACTGCTGTGCTGCTGTACATATTCCCTGCAGGCTTCGACATCCAGAGATCCGTATAGTTCTGCAATTTCTATATCAAATGGAACTGCTTTTGCCAGATCTTGCTGATAAGTATTTGCCATAAAGGCAGCACCTCCCAGTCCCAGCAGCGTTAATAGAAGCAGAATTGAGATAACGCCCATCTGTTTTCCATTGGTTCTCAGCCGTCCGGTAAGCTGTCTGTAAAAAAAGATATTGAGATGGTGCAGACGGCGGCGTTCATTCTTCTTATATCGGATTAGAATATTTTCTGACAGATTTTTGTAAAATAACAGCAGGCTGATGCCCTGCAGCAAAACGCCTGTAATCATCAGGATAAATCCAAGAAAACCAGATAACCTCTGGGAAAATGCAGTTCCCAGACAAAGGATTCCAGATATCCCCACAAGAACTGCAAAAATCATCTGTCCTTTTACATGCTTCTCTTTTTTAGAAGAAGAAACCTCATTTTTTCTTTCATAATGCATCAGTTCCTTAATGCGGATCTTCTTTAATATTTTGTTCTGACGAAGCAGGGAAAGGGCAAACATTGTAAAAAAACAGAGAATGGTTAATCCCACAGCCGGCAGCTGAAAGGATAAATCCATATAATAAGCCTTGTCAAACATCCGGAAAATCACCTGGCTTAAGACCAGATAAAAGAAATTCCCCAATACCGTACCCGCAAGCAGGGTGGAAACACCAATGATCAGCTGTTCGGTCAGGAAAAGACGGCTCATGGTTTTACGCTCCATCCCCATTGTCATATAACAGGCAAATTCCCGGCTGCGCTGTTCAAATATAAAGCGCGTTATATAAGAAATCAGCCATCCCAGAATCAAAACGACCATTACTGTTACACAGATCAGGATACTCATCATCTGTCCCATCAGCTGGTTAAAGGAAGCTATTGCATCGGAAAACAACAGTGAGTTGTAGGCAAATATTAATGTGATGCTCAAAACAAGTGTCAGAACGTAAACGGCATAGTCACCCAGGCTGCGTTTTACATTCCGCAGGGCTAGCTTAGCGTACATGAGCAACATCACCACCTAACATGGACATCACATCCAGAATTTCCTGGAAGAATTTTTTCCGGTCTTTCTTACCCCTGAGCATCTCCGTAAAGATTCTGCCGTCACGCAGAAAGAGAATCCGGCTGCAGTGGCTGGCTGTAAATGCATCATGCGTAACCATTAGAATTGTAATTCCAAGAATTTCATTCAATTCCTTCATTGCAGTGAGCAGCATGGCGCTGGAAGCGGAATCCAACGCTCCGGTAGGTTCATCAGCAAGGAGCAGATCCGGTTCATTCACCAGCGCTCTTGCACAGGCACAGCGCTGCTTCTGTCCACCGGATACCTCATAGGGAAATTTGTGAAGTTCATTGAGAATACCGAGTTTTTCAGCAATTGTATTTACCTTAGATGGAATCTCAGCCTGTGGCATATTCCGTATGGTAAGTGCCAGTTCAATATTCTCTCCCAGGGTAAGGGTATCCAGAAGGTTATACTCCTGAAAGACAAATCCCAGATGCTTACTCCGAAAGCGTGCAATCTCCTGTTCCGTCAACTGTGTGATTTCCCGGTCCTTTAAATATATCTTTCCTGCGGAGGGGTCATCCAAAGTGGATACGCACTGGAGCAATGTTGTCTTTCCGGAACCGCTGGCACCCATGATTCCCACAAACTCTCCCCCTGCAACGTTAAAATTTACGTCATCCAGGGCCTTTGTTACATTCTCATTTTCTCCATAATATTTAGAGATATGTTCTATTTTCAATAATGTCTCCATATTCATCACCTCAGATATATCATACCTCCTGTATGCATTGGAACATAGCATATATTCTTACAGAATTCTTTCCTTTTCGTAAGAATTGCCTCTACAGGCGCAGAGGCAATGACAGGCGGACTTCCGTATATTTGTTTTCTTCTGATTGAATGCTTAATCCAATGCCCATATCATCTGCATTTTTTTTGCAGAGATAGAGTCCCATTCCGGTAGAACGCAGATTTTTTCTTCCATTTTTTCCGGTGAAGCCTTTTTCAAAAACTCTAGGGAGGTCTTCAGCGGTAATGCCGCAACCATTGTCCCATATGTAAAAATGCAGCAAATTATCCTGAATGCCATAAGAAAATGTAATTGCCGGTTCCTGGCTGCTCCGATAGACAACAGCATTATAGACCAGCTGGTTCAGCAGAAATAAAAGGCCTTTCTCATCCCCGTATACCGCAGGAACAGATTCCGGAATTTCTATGCGGATTCCATTCTGAATCAACATTTGTTTATTCATGGACAGACATTCATTTAAAATCTCCATGAAGTTCACCTTTTTAAAAATAAAATCCGTGTGTATGCTTTCGCCCCGCCCATAATAGAGTACCTGTTCCAGCAGATGGTTCATGGTTTCCAGCTCAAAGAGCATATCCCGGCTGTCTTCTGTCCGCATCCGTTCCGCAATTAATTTAATAACAGAGATGGGCTGCTTCATATCATGGACATAAGATTCCAGCCATTCCTGGTATTCCCTGCTCTCCCGCCGTCCCTGTTCCACCTGCTCAAGCATGGATTTTGTACATTCCCGAAGCAGGCACAGATAAGCCGTTTCTTCATAAGTTTCTGCATCTTTCCATATCTGGGGAAACAGATACTTTTCGTCTAGCTGCCCTACTAAAACAGCCATTTTATGAAAATATGCCCGCTGCTTCCGATAACGCAGTATATTATAAATAATAATGACCGCCAGACATACAAAAAATACCGGAAAAATCTCCCACCAACCCAGTTTCAGTGCTTTCAGGTACAAACAGGCAGCAGACAAACCAATAAACGAAACCAATATATAGGTCAGGCGCTGCTGCCAGTACAGACACCCGTTCAAAGCTGATACCCCTGACCATAACGCGTCTGGATGAGATTGCCGGCACCCAGATCTTTTAGCTTGCTTCTGAGCCGTGTCATGTGAACACTTAAGGTATTGTCATCAATGTACACCTGGTTGTCCCAGAGTTCCTCTATTAAATCCACTCGTTTGACAATTTCCCGGGGATGGGAAAACAAATATGCCAACAGGAGGGTTTCCTGTCTGGTGAGAATAATTTCTTTCTCCCCTCTGCACAGCTTCCCTTTCGCCGGACACAGGTAAAAATCTTCCCATTGCAGACTGCGGTCCTCCGATGGACCAGCACCGCTTCTTCTCAGCAATGCAGCAACCCGGGCAAGAAGGATGGGCATATTGTAAGGTTTGCGGATATAGTCATCCCCGCCCAGCGTCATCCCATACAGTTCGTCCATGTTCGAATCTCTGCTGGTCAAAAACATAATTGGTATTTTAGAAAATTGCCGGATGCTTCTGCAGATTTCATAACCATCCCTGCCCGGAAGGGAAATGTCCAGCAGCAGGAGCTTATAATCTCCGCTTTTTACGTAATCCTCTATCCGGTCAAAGTCATCCGCCAGCTTCACTTCATACCCATTGCTGCCCAGTTCCCGCGCCAGCTCTCTGCGAAGAATCCGGTCATCTTCTATTAATAACAGTTTCATCTGTCTGAATTCCTCCCCAGGGCATGATCAGCAACAAACCTGATTAATTCCGATGCCGAGTTCCTCTGCAGCGGAAAGACACGTCCATGATACATAAAATAAAATAGCATGGACCAGTAAACCTCATAACCGCCCATATCAAATTCTTCTTCCGTTGGGAAATAGCCTGTGCATCCATTGGTATAGCCTCCGAAATAGAAAAAATCATTCTGGAGCAGCCGTGAAACATCCAGTGCAAATTCACACATTATTTCATTTGCCACACCGCACAGGCAGAACGTATCAAGGAACAAATACTGGACTTCGATCTCTTCCTCCTGTACGTCTGTCTTATTTTGCAAAAGACGCTGTACTTCCTTGAGCCACAGCGTACCATCAATGCCACATGCTTCCGCTGCTTCTTTGGCAATAGCAGCTGCCTGCTCATAAGACGGCACATCTGCAAATAGAGTAATGTTTCTGGAATATATGGAGATAGTTTTAAGCGGTCCTGGTTCCAGGGATGCAATGACCGGCTCTGTCTGCAAAAGCACCGCCTGTGCCATTTCGTTCAGCGCCGTTTCTGAGCGGATAAAACGGCTGTCACTGGCATCCGGCGGCAAAAGTTCTGATTGAAAATACTTTGGCGCTACATTTCCAGAAGCCCCCTGGGTTACCATAACCGGACAGTCATATTTAGCTTGTAATACATCCCTTACGGTGCCGAAGAAATCTGGTGATATCTGGTAATTATCCGCTTTCAGTACGTTATTGTGGACAGACAGGCGAAGTAGGATTAACTTCAGCTCTTCGTCTTTCGCTCCCCGGACTTCTAATATTCCGATCCTTTTGTCTACCGTATCACAGCCGCTGCGCCGGTTCAAACCGATATCGGTATAGGCATTCCCCCATGCCGCGTATACAAAATCCATGTTTTGCAGTGCTTCTGCTACTCCGGATTTTACCTGACTGCAGAGAAATTGAAAATACTCCGGGGCGCTGCTGTCATTGGGTGCCGAATGGCTGTGCGTAAAACAGAGCATTACCTTCTCCCGGGGAACGGATAACAGATTCCCGATTTCATCCCTCAAAAACTCTCCATGCTGTTTGGAAAAACCAATATGGTCGATTGCGGCAAGGCAGCCCATTTCATCAGCCGACTGCCATATGGCAATCTGTGCATACAGGGGATTCAGAATGCCTTTTGACCATTCATCCTGCCGTCCAAACCCAACTGTCTGAATAGAATCCGAAGGGGTAATATCTTTTTGTGAAAAGCCCATTTTTATAGTGTTCATTTGATTACCTCGTTTCTTTTTTGAATAATCTTCTGCTTTGATTTATGCGTTAAAAGATGTAAATAAATTCTGGTTTATACTATTATAGCAGAGATGGAATTAAAAACGAAGCACTGTATATTTTTTTATGCTTGTAATATACAGTGCTTTAAGATATATAACTATATTCTATAGTTAGAAAATGATACTTTTATATGATTACAGCCGAATAATCTCCAGCATGTTTGCTATATCCTCTGAAGCCATCTGAAACTTAGACTTTTCGATCAGAATATTTTGTCCCGTCATGATATAGGAAGGCATTATTCGGATGCCTTTATAGTAAAATTCGCTGTTTCGCATTTTATAAGTTGAAATGGCTGGAATTGTATTTTTACCGGAGTTTTTTTTGCTGATCAGATTGAACGCCTTTTTTGCAACGTCCCCCATCAGCATAATTACTTTCAAATCCGGGAAAAGTGACAGCTCTTTTTCCAAAAACGGCAGGCTACTTTCAATCTGGTCCCGGCTTATTGCATATTCTGATTTTGGAACTTTTACTGCATTCGTAATATAAACGCCCAAATCAATTATATCATTTATGGTGTCTGCGCAGGCACCTGCTTTTTGGAACAGAGGGATTGTCGTTTCTAAATATGCAGTCCTGCCGCCGCCGTAAAAATCTTGTTCTGAATCGCCTGGAACTACCTCATTAATCATCACAGCCCGGATTTTTTCAGGCTGAATATCAACATTACTAAACTGCATCCTATCGATTTTCCCAGACAGACTTTCCAACTCTTTTTTTATATTCATATGTGCGATTACTCCTTCCTGTGATGCTGCAATGCACGCCTACAGCGTTCTATAATGTTCTCTCTTAACCGTTTCGGTGATATAATTTCTACTTGATCCCCAAAGGACATAATAAATTCATAAATCCACTGGTTTTCCGGCACGGATGCTGTTACCCGATATCCATTTTCCAGCTTTGCAATATCCTGATCATCAAAAATATCATATATACGATAAGCCATTTCCTCCGGAACTTGCAGCTCTATTTCCATTATCGCCCCCATATCTTCCGTCATAGGAAATACGGTATCAGCGGTTTCCATCTGTCTGCTAAACTCCTCATTTGTAAGTGTGATCTCCTTCATTCTGGAAATTCTAAAAAGCCTGTTCCCAGACCGGCAGCGGCAGTAAGCATAAAGATACCAGGCTCTGTCTTTATAAAATAATTTCAAAGGTTCCGCTTCTCTTCTCATACCAGTACAGGAAGACGAATAATAAGTAAAGGAAATGACCCTGCTTTCCAAAATGGACTGCTTCAAAGTTTGAAATATTTTTTGCTCGTTTTCTCTGGAGATTCCCCAACGTGATAAATCAGCCTCAATCCATTTTGTCTGGGCAGTTTGAAAAACTGCGCCTAGTTTTGTCAGAATATCCTCTGCATCCTGGTATTGTATTGCGCCAAGACTCTGCAGTCCCATCAAAATTTCCTGCTTTTCCTTATCCGATAAGATGGATTTATGCAGGACAAAATGATCCAGCAGCTGGATTCCGCCCTTTCTGCCCGCTGTGACATAAATGGGAATACCGGCACTGCTGAGCGAATCAACATCCCGGTAAATTGTTCGAATGGAGACTTCAAATTTTTCAGCAAGTTCCGGCGCAGTTGCCCGTCCTTTTTCCAAAAGATAATAGATGATTTTGAATAAACGCCCTTCGGACATCGGATTTACCTCCCTCATTTAGATAATTACTATCATAACATGTAAACCCTGACAACGTATGTCAATTTTTCAGTATTCTATTTTGAAATTTTTTTTATTTGGAAGTATTATAATATTGCATTTATAATAATATTAAACATCTTGTAAGCAGGGAATGATTGCATATGATAAGATATCAATGCAAAATTATACGAAAAGAAGACGCTTTGTAGAAAAATACACAAAGCGTCTTTCCTCAGCTAACCATCAGATTATTGAAACAACTCTTTTGCCTGTTCCATATGCCGAATAACCGGAACGCCAAATGGACATCGTTCTTCACATCCGCCGCAGGCAACACAGTCTGCCGCATTTGCAGACAACCCAAAATAGTGTGCTTTAATGGTATCCGGAAGTTCTTTTTGCATAGTGGCTAAATCGTAAAGCTTTTGTACCATTGCAATATCGATTCCTACCGGACATGGCAGGCAATGGCCGCAATAGGTACATTGTCCCGAATACGCATGGCTTGGTGCCCCTGCCAGAACCGTTGCATAATCTTTTTCCTCTTCGGTAGCTGTCTCATAAGCAACCGCCTGATCAACGTGTTCGATTGTATCATATCCAACGAGAACACTTGCAACCGCTGGTCTGGTCAAAGCATAGTGCAGACACTGGACAGGAGTGAGCGCTACTCCAAAAGGTGAAGCTTCTGCTGAAAACAGCCTGCCTCCTGCATAACCTTTCATAACATTGATACCAACATTTTCACGTTCACATATCTGATATAGTTCCGCCCTCTCCGGTGCAATTCCTCCCAGTTCATCAGCATATTTCTCATTGAAATACTCTGTCATATCCTCGGTAGCCGGAAGCATATCAAATGCAGGATTGATGCTGAATAAGATCATCTCTATTTCACCCTGTAATGCTGCAAGTTTTGCAACATCCGGGTTGTGGGTGCTCAATCCAATATGATGTATGATGCCCTGATCTTTTAACGTTCTTGCATACTCCATAAATTCACTCTGTATAATTTGATGAAACTCAGCAGCTTCATCCACAAAATGAATCATTCCCAGATCTATGTAATCGGTGTCGAGGCGGGTAAGCAAATCTTCGAATGCCTCTTTTACTTTTGCCATATCCCGTGTTTTGAGATATTGTCCATCCTTCCAGGTAGAACCAAGGTGACCCTGAATGATCCATCTGTCACGTTTTTCTTTCATTGCTTTCCCTATATTGGAACGTACATTTGGTTCCGCCATCCAGCAGTCTAAAATATTGATGCCGCTCTCTTCACATCGCTTCATAACATCCTTGATTTCTTCTAACGTATGCCGTTCTAACCATTCCGCGCCAAGACCGATTTCACTGACACTAAGACCTGTTTTTCCCAATGTTCTGTATTGCATTCTTTATCCTCGCTTTCCTGTACTGATGTATTTTTATATTACATCCAGTATAGCATATAACAGTTTTTTTTCATACCATTATATGGGTACGCAGGTACCTGTTTTTACGGGATTTCAGAATATATACGCCTATTAGAAACAAGCGGAAACAGTGCGTTTTAAATCATCTTTATGACTGCCTTTATCACATCGTCTTTGTGATTTAAATTATAATCTACGCCTTCCATAACGTCTTTGAAGTCGTATGTATGGGACACGATTTCTTTGAGCGGGATAAGTCCGCTGCTTACGGCACTGATTGCTGCAGGGTAAAGATTCCGGTAGCGGTATACGGAATATATGGTACCCTCCATGGCGTTTAATGTGGCGATATCCAGTTCCAGTACGGGTTCGGGAGAAACACCGACTAACGTCACTTTACCGGCTCTTTTAATCAAGCGGCAGGTCTGAAGTGTTGTAACCCTGTTTCCGGCACATTCATATACCTGATCCACCCCTCCGCCCGGAAGTGTTTTGACAAATTCTTCGATATTTTCTGTTTTGCTGTTAAATACTCGGGCGGCTCCCAGTTCTTTTGCTTTTGTGAGACGTTTATCCAGGATATCCACTACATAAATCTCACTGACTCCTCTGGCTTTTAAGGACATCAGTGTTACCAATCCGATGCATCCTGCTCCCAGTACCACAGCAGTTTCACCCAGTTTTGCATTGGATAATTCACAGGCATGCATCCCCACTGCCAGCGGTTCCATCAATGCCCCTTCTAATGTAGATACATGGTCAGGCAGTTTAAAAGTCATGCTTGCTGCATGAGTACAATATTCGGAAAAGACTCCGTCTTTTTCTTTGGGTATCGCCATGAACTTTACTTCTTTACATAGATTATAATGACCCTTCAGGCAGTCTTCACAGTGTCCGCAGGGAACCCCCGGCTCTAAGGCAACCCGGTCTCCGATCTCAAACCCAGTCACCCCTTCTCCGATAGCCGTTACTATGCCTCCTGGCTCATGCCCCAGTACCAGGGGACCATCCGGTATCCAGTTTGCAAGCCTGCCCTCAGCGTAAAAATGCAGATCCGACCCACATACTCCCACATATTCTAACTTAATCTGTAACTCTCCTTTTCCTGGCTGGGGTACAGGTCGTTCCTCCCATTCCATTTTTAAAGGACCTGTCATAACTGCTACTTTCATTGTTCCTTCCATTTTTATAACCCTTCTTTCTGAATGTGATAATGTGATAAGATATTATAGTACGATTGCTGATGAACTAAATTTTATTAAGTAATATAAAATAATAAAATGCATTGTGGTTCCTATTCTTTTGCCTGTGTTTATGTTTATTACAGGTATTATAGCAACTCATGTTTTGCATGTCAATAAAATAAATTAAATTTATTTAGTTATATAAATATGTTTTTGGTTGTTTTTAAGTATATTTACTAAATTTATTTTAGCATCAGTTATAATCTCGTATTGGTACTATTTCTGGTGTTATTATCCGAAGAGTATATTCGAAGGGTGTATTTGAAGGATATATTTCAAGGGCATATTCGAAGGATATATTTCAAGGGTACCACGTCCAGTGCCTGCCCCACTTCAGCTTGCTTTCTCAAGCGTATCCCATCTTAGCAGTCACGCCTGATCCTACAGATTAAATTCATTTCAAACCTTTGTACACAAAAAAAGAACAGCCTCTTTCGATATCCGAAGCTGTTCCTGTTCTATCACAGGGCAATGATTACTGTAAATATGCTGCCCTTTTCTATCTGGCTTGTTACGGAAAGAGTCCCCCAGACGATCCATTATCCGCTGTTTTAAAATTGTAAAAGTCCGCTTTGTGTTATAATCTTTTAACACTTTCCCGCACAACCAGATTGGTGCCGACTTCAATCTTCAGGGACTGTTCTCTAGATTTTTCCATCTTCGATATAAGCAGATCTACCGCTGCAGGTCCAAAAATATTTTTAGGGACATTAATTGTGGTGAGTCCCGGTTTTACCACTTCGCTGATAGGCCTGTCATCAAATCCAACGATAGAAATATCCTCCGGCACGCTGAGTCCGGATTCCTGGATACCATGAATAGCACTGCAGCCAATCAGATCATTCTCTGCAAAAAATGCAGAAGGATACTTTGAATTGCTTTGTAAATAATTTTTTATCCCCTGCTTTACTTCATTTTCTGAGTATCCCAAATCCACAACGTATTCTCTGTTAAATGTCAGCCCGAGACGTTTTAACTGATTTTTATATACCATATACCGCTCATCAAAACTGTTGATTCTCACCTTGCTGCGAAGATAACCAATCTCTCTGTGCCCCATTTCATACAGATGGGAAAGTGCCTTGCTTGTACCCTGGGTATTGTTGATTGCAACGGCATCGATATCATTTTCCTGGAAAGAATTATCCAATACTACAAACGGCAGACCGGAATCTTTAAAAACAGCAAGATCTTCATACTGCATTTCTACAGCAAATAGAATCAGTCCCTTGCAATTTGCAGCCCCCAGCAGATTTGTCTGCTCTTCCAGGGTCATTTTTTTATCCAGATAAATAAAATTTAAGTGATAGCCGTATTTGCTGACACTATAGTTAATGCCTTCCAAAATGCAGGTAAAAAAGGGGGATTCATTGACGATATTTCCCCTTCTTTTATATACTGCAAATCCAATGCTCCCGTTATTTGCCACGTTCTCTTTTAACATGTATTCACAGCCAAGTTCTTTAATTTTATGAATGATTTCCTGACGCCTCTGATCGCCCACACCCGGTTTATTATTCAGTACCAGAGAAACCGTCGCCGTAGATACCCCGATCATCTCAGCAATGTCTTTTGCTCTTAATGCCATAGTCCACCTCTATTACAATATAGTTTGCATTACGAATACAATTTAGTTAATATTACTAAATTTTTTACTAAATTGCAATAGAGAATATGAGACATCAGCGTTTTAATGCATAAGCAAACAATCCAAGCCCGACTAAGGTGATACCAACGGACAACCCCACGGAAAGGCCTGAAAAAAACTGTTGAACAGCACTTGCATGATCTCCTGCCGCGTAGACCGGAATGCGGCCAAGCATAATCAGAAATAATCCGATAAACAGATTTTTCTGAGAATTCAGTTTTTCCAATAGTTTTAATAATTTTGCGATATTTTCATCCGCCATCTGATTCAGATTTTCATGGTCGATTGTTTCTCCCGACAGTAATTCATTCATGGAAATATGGAGTATTTCGCATATGGGCTGATGCAGCGACCAGTCCGGCATACACTTACCGGTTTCCCATTTAGAAACGGATTTGTTCGACACGCCTAACAGTTCAGCAAGTTTTTCCTGTGTAAGATTTTGTTCCTTTCTTTTAGCTGAAATGAATTTTCCTATTTTTATCTGTTCCATTCTGTCACCACCTCTCTATAACAGATCTATCAGATTCTAGCTGAGAATCCAATCCACCGGAAGTAGAATTTAAGTGGAATCTGCTAATTTTCCACCATAATTTCAACTTTCACCAGATATTCGTCCTCATCCTGCATTGCCATTTCATTAAGAGGATATTCCTCATAGGCATTCCCTATTATCTTCCTGTTTGTTTTATCCAGATACGCAAACAATCGCTGGTAAACGCAATGAGATTGCCCGTATCTGCACCTGCCATATGCCGTCGCATAGGAACCTGCCGGCTTGTATCCATTTGTACCGTGTTTGGCTTTCAGATAATATTGGTATACCGGATCAATCGAACTCTTCAGCAGATTCTCTTGCGCAATCACGACACCCATGGGACAGCCCAGATCCATTCCCTGTTCCGCTGCATAGTTGTAAAAGGATATGGTATTCTCATCCTCTGTCTGTCCCGTTTCAGAAGGAGGTCCCAGAAAAACAGGTTCCCGCTTCTTTTTCACAATCTTAATCTCATCCACATCTGTGATCAGCGCTTCATTTGCCATGTCGGTATATAACTTCATAATTTCCTGCAACCGGCAAAGCTTTGTGATCTCCGCCTGAATTTTTTCTTCCTGTATCTGAAACAGGGCAATCATCTGTTCCGGCGTTCTGCTGCTGGCATACTGTTTAATCTCTTCAATCCCTATTCCCAGTTCCCGAAGTGAAGCGATGAGATACGCAGATCCCAGCTGGCGGCGCGTATAATAGCGGTAATCATTGGCCCCGCGGTGTTCCGGAACCAGCAGTCCAATCTTATCGTAAAAAATCAGATTTGCCCGTTTTATCCCTGTGAGTTTCGCAAATTCACTAATTGCCATGTATGGTTTGTTTTTCATTTTATCCCCCCTGCATCGCAGATCCCACCTCTGGACTATCCCTAAGGCTTGAAATAATGTCCAATGAAAATCTCGAAAGTGTATTTTGTAAAATTCTTGTAAATTCTCAAAAAAACACTTGACTATAAAGTTACTTTATAGTTTATAGTACCATTTAGTGGAAAAAGAAGCAACTTATTTATTACATGACGGAGGTATTTATGACTTTATTAAAATCTTTTTTTCGTAACAACAAAGGAAAATCAGTCCTTTTGCTGCTCCTACTTTTAGGGCAGGTGGCGGGGACCCTGTATATACCCTTTTTAATAGCAGGTATCGTAGATAAAGGCATTATGAAAGAAGATATGAACACCATTCTTTTAATCGGGGTACAGATGCTGGTCACAGCACTTTTAACCACGATAGTTGCAGTACTGGGCAGTTTTTATTCAGCAGATCTGGCGGCCGCTTTTGGCAGGGATATGCGAAATGCAGTCTTCTGCAAAAGCCAGGAACTGTCTCTTCGGGAATTCGACAGTATCGGTGTCTCATCTATGATCACACGTACCACATCGGACATATCCGTGCTGCAGCAAAGCCTTGGAATGGTCTTCCAGCTGGTAGTTCCGGCTCCGCTGATGGTAATTGCATCTATCCTGATGACTGCCAGTGTAAATTTACCGCTGACTTTGATCCCAGTATCCTGCATTGTTTTATTTTTATTGCTTGCATGGGTTATCCTGAAAAAATCCGGTCCCCTTTCCGCGCAGATACAGCGGCGGATGGACCATATCAATCAGGTTGTAAGGGAATCCATTACCGGAGTCCGCGTTATACGGGCATTTGACAACGGAACTTATGAACAGCACCGCTGTGATAAAGCTTTTTCCGGATATGCAGATAATATGATTAAACTAAATAAACTTTTTGCGTTCCTCAATCCCACCGTATGGCTGGTAATGGGACTTTCTATGGCTGCAATCGTCTGGTTCGGAGGCTTGATGTCAATGGAGGGAACCATGCAGATTGGGGAAATTACCGCAGTTACTGAGTATACAATTATGACACTGGCGTATCTGATTATGGCTGCATTGTCCTGCGTGACTCTGCCTAAAATGAAATCCTGTCTGGACCGGCTGGAAGAGATTCTTCACATGACGCCAGAAATAAAAGATATCCTGACGCAAAGCAGTATGCCTGTTGGGAATAAGCCGGCTGTTCAGTTTGACCATGTGACATTTTCATATAACGGTGCAGAAGAACCGGTTTTACAAAACCTTTCTTTTTCCTGCTATGCCGGAAAGACTACTGCAATCATCGGAGGAACCGGTTCAGGAAAGAGTACGATTGCCAATCTTCTGCTTCGTCTGCATGATATCAATTCCGGAAAAATAAGTCTAAACGGAACGGATATCCGTACAATGTCCCAGGAAAAACTACGGGATAATATCGGATATGTTCCGCAAAAAGCTTTTTTATTCAGCGGCACAATTGCAGACAATCTGCGCATGGGATGTAAAACAGCCACCAAGACACAGATGAAAAAAGCGCTTCGCATTTCCCAGGCAGAACACTTTGTAGACGGACTTCACCAAGGTCTGAATGCTCCGGTATCCCAAAGCGGTTCTAATTTTTCCGGCGGACAGAAGCAAAGGCTGTCCATAGCCCGGGCGCTGATTAAGGAAGCTCCTGTGCTGGTGTTCGATGACAGCTTTTCCGCTCTTGATTTTAAAACAGATGCTACTCTGCGAAGAGCCTTAAAAAAGGAAACACCACAGACTGCCAAGATTATAATTGCCCAGAGAATCAGCACGATTATGGATGCTGACCAGATTATCGTACTGGATGAGGGCAAAATCGCAGGAATCGGAAAACATCCGGCATTAATGAGAAATTGCCTGGTATATCAGGCAATTGCCAAAAGCCAGTTATCACCAGAGGAGGTTACTGCAGTATGAAACAAATGCAACAAAACAAATTCACAAAAAAGAAATCCATTGTGGGCGTAGAGGGTTCCGATATCCCACAAAATACAAAAGCCACCGTAAAGCGTCTGCTAAAACGACTGTCTTATCAAAAAGGTAAATTGTTTTTAGTTCTGCTTACCGCCTTATTGAGCAGTGCAGCCTATGCGTTAATGCCTTTAATGGTAGGTGCCGGAATCGATAATCTCTTAAAGGCGCTAAAGCAATATGAAAAGGGAACTAATCTCCTGGCACTGTTAAGCGATGCACTTTTGATTCCGGTTCTGCTGATTATTGCTGCCTCCCTGGCAACCTGGCTGCTATCCTATATACAGCAATATATTATCGCCAGCGTAGGAGAAAAATTCACCCTGTCTCTACGGCAGGACATTAGTGCAAAAATCACAAAACTTCCGCTGCGCTATTTTGATTCCCATAAAACTGGGGATATTATGAGCCGCATTACCAATGATCTGGAGAAAGTCTCTGAAGTTCTGCAGGTAGGATTGATGCAGTTTATATCATCCGTCTTTACGATCCTGCTTACTGCAGCAGCAATGTTGTTATTGAGTCCCGGATTATCCCTCCTGGTACTGGTTTCCGTAGCCGTAAGCACAGTGGCAACTAAGTTTGTGTCTGATCTGAGTCAGCGTTATTTTGCCCAAAACCAGGCGGTGGTCGGTGAACTAAATGGAAAAGTGGAAGAACTTTATACCGGTAACCGTATCATTAAAGTGTTTAACCAGCAGCCCGAAGCGATTGATGCTGTTCTGAAACTGAGTGAACAACAGTTTGATGCCAACCGTAAAGCGCAGTTTGCCAATTTCGCCATTTACCCGGCAATCCGTATTATCAATCAGCTGGGTTTCGTGGCAACCGCCCTGATGGGTGGTTACCTGGTTCTCCAGGGTCAGATTTCCCTTGGCATTATTCAGGCTTTTCTTCAGTATGAAAACCAGATCGCAGAACCTGTTACGCAGGCATCCTATGTGATTACCTCCCTTCAGGCTGCAATTGCCGGGGCTGAGCGGGTATTTATACTTCTGGACGAAGAGGAAGAGACAGCCGATACAGCCTGCGAAAATTTACCAATCTCCAATGGCCATGTGAGCTTCCGGCATGTACAATTTGGATACTCAGAAGACAAAATATTAATGAACAATCTGAATCTGGAAGTGCATCCAAATGAAATGATTGCCATTGTTGGTCCCACCGGGGGCGGAAAGACAACGCTTATCAATCTGTTAATGCGTTTTTATGATCTGAATAGCGGCAGCATCTCTATTGACGGCGTGAATATTACAGCAATGCCACGAGGCGAACTGCGCCGCCGAATTGGAATGGTTCTGCAGGATACCTGGCTGTTTGAAGGTACCATTGCAGAAAATATAGCTTATGGAAAAATGGATGCTAGTCCTGAGGAAATCCAAAGAGCCGCCTGCGCTGCCCGCTGTGATCATTTTATCCGAACACTTCCAGATGGTTATGACACCATCATATCCAGTGAGGCCTCGAATATTTCCCAGGGTCAGATGCAGCTATTAACAATCGCCCGTGCGATGCTGACGAACCCATCCTTTATGATTTTAGATGAAGCGACTTCAAGTGTAGATACCAGAACTGAAGTGGAGATCCAGAAAGCAATGGCAGACCTGATGAAAAATAAAACCAGCTTCGTCATCGCCCACCGCCTTTCCACTATCAAAAATGCAGATTTAATCCTGGTAGTAAAAGATGGGGATATTATAGAACGCGGCACCCATAATGACCTGATTATGCAGGAAGGCTTTTATGCTTCTCTTTATAACAGTCAGTTTGAGGCATCGGCGTAGAACGTATCAGAAAGTATTTTCTCCTTGCTCCGGGTAATCTGCAAGTGTATGTTCTGCAGGTAATTTATGAAATAAAAAGGTGTAAATGAAGGTCTTAAGCCTGCATTTACACCTTTTTAAAGTTTAATCAAAAAGCTCTTATAATCCAGCGTATGGTTCATATAAATAATCCTGTGAATTATTAAGCGTTTTCTTTCAGTGTGTTACGAAATCCATTCAAAATTCCTAACCTAAAACAAATTTCTTTACCTTTTTTGGATCTGCCTTTGGATTAAACCGCACGATCTGTTCTGAAATTTTCCAAAAAGCGGCTTCCCCGTCTATATGCCCTGCTTCTTCTAGTATATCTTCCGTAAAAAAGTCTTCCACAAGGCAGAATACAGTGGAAGACCAGCCATACTCCTCTCCTTTTTCCGAACGTTTCCTCTTCTGTCCGCACATGGTGATGTACATTTTCATCTGCAGTTCCGTTAATCCGCGTTCAAAAGCAGCTTTATTTTCTTTGGAAAATCCCCCTGCCGATTTCAGAAGATGCAGCGGCATTGTTCTCTCCTCTTTTAATATTTCATAAATTAATTTCGCCGGCTGGCTTATTTTTCCTTCTGCATAGGCTTCTTCAAGACTTGTCTTATCACGGCGGGCGGCATAAAAATATGGAAACCAATCTTTTGTAATATAGCCGCTCTTCTTAAAAAACAGCTTGCCATAAGCGATATCATCCCGCTCATTCAGGACCCGCATCCGCCATTCCCATGGATCCGTATCTGGTTTTTCCGTATGCCACTCTATTTCATCTCCAAAAAAATTGCACAGGGAAAAGACATGTTCGTCGTTTGGTCCCCCCATACTCATTCCTGTCATGAATAGTGATTTTATAAAATCATCATAACATCTGATAGTCTTGATCCCGTTCATTGCTTTTATTTCTGTCACTGTCTCCGATTCCCCTCTTTCTTTTTCCGAAACTTCGTTTAGATGCTCCGGAAAGTATTTTGTTAATTATAGCATAGGAAACAGGACAACAGTATGTCATGTTGTAATTATTCTTGACAATTATAAATTTATTCCAAAAAGACCATGTCATTACCCGACACGGTCTTTTATGGATTTAGCTGCGCGATATTTAATTACACTCTGCTATCAGCGGTCCTCCCAACTCATCTAAATAAAATAAAGTACCAGGCAGAGTTGGGATATAAGAAGAAGGAATAAAGCGTGTAGAGCCGTATCGCAATGTCATCCACAAGGACATTCCCTGCCACTGCATCCCTCTTGACAGTGCTCCGTCTGCTCCGCCTATCATTCGGTCCGACTGCAAGAAAAGTCCCGGACCGATAGTGTTAGCGCTGCACGATACCAACGGTGTCCTGCTCTTAAAGCTTGTTATTGCATTTTGTTCAATAGTAAGTGGATGCAGTAACGCTCCTAATCTATAGCATTGTTGTTTCCACTCCTCATCGGATGTAAACTCTTCTGCAAAATGCGGCTCCCAAAATGCAATATGGCACATTCTTCCTATTCCATATACTGTTACTAATCTGGCTCCTTCAGATTTAAGTTTTCTGATCTTATCCGGATATGACGGCAGATTTTCCCGGGTTGCAAAATTTCTCTGATTAACCGGTACTGTCAGTTCGCCCAGCGGCTCATAAAATGCGTGCTCCATAGCATATTGAAAGGAGCCTGTATCCGTACTGTCAAGAGTATTTCCCTCTTTATCTGCCCATTCATCCATATTAAAACAATATAGATGTTCACAGGAAATATTCCACTTCTTCAGGAAATAGACAATCCATTCATACATCCCCATAGGTCCAACCGGAAGAATTAATGCCAGGGTCTGTCCTTTTTCTTTAGCCACTCTTATTTCTTGTGCAATCTCATGTCCAAGCTTAACATTGAATTCATCGATCGTCTTACAAGAATCTAAACTAAATTGTTCATTCCAAAATGCCTGCCGCTCGTTGATCTCTTCTGGTCTATGACTGCAGCATTTATCAATCTTCTCCATTTCCCAACCCGATGGATAAAATCCCTCCAGCAGGCTTCCTTTCATAGTTGTACTAAAATTGATTTTCATTATGATACTCCTTCCTTTTATGATATACCTTCCATGATATACTTTCTATGGTAACAAATGCTCGGTTGTCATTCTTGGATATACGGTGCATGGACGATATCCTTCCGCATACGTCACACCACACTGATACCCCCGATATCTGGAACATATTTTTACCATATCCAGAAAATCAATATTGTCATGTTCCATCATCCACTTAATCTGCGACTCATGACAAGCCAGGGCTTTTAATTTAATATCTATCTGGTCGCTTATATCCACATAGTGAGTTGGTATAAAATCTACGCCTGCCAACGTGTCCATATAAAAAATTGGCACAAGTTTATCATGTACTCCATATTGTGTTGCCTTATGATTTACAGTGGATACGAAGCTGCTATTAAATGCAAGTCTGTTTGTTTCTACATGATCTTGCATATAGTCTTTATCATTATGAGTGATGATAACATCCGGTTTTACATAACGCACTACATCTGCCACTGCATCTACTATATGGTTATCAAAGCGGTCAACTAATAAATCTCCCACATCCAGATTAAATACTTGTTTTGCTCCAATCACATTACCGGCATTTTCGCTTTCTGCTGCTCTCATAATAGCCAGTGGCTCTGGTAGTATTTCTTTATGACCCATATTACCATTTGCAACATGGCACATAAAAACATCGGCTCCCTGCTCTACATATTTTCTCAGAGTGCCCCCACAGGCAATCTCTAAATCATCTGGATGGCATCCTATTGCCAAAACATTCATATCCAAACCTCCTTGTCTTTCGTAACCTATATACATTTAATTTGTTTTTACGATATTGATAATCCATTCCTCAAAACTTTCTTTCTATAGGCTGCACATACCGTCATCCCTAATGCTGCAGCTGCTGCCAAAAGGAAAAAAACTACTCTTAATCCAAAAACATCACTTAAGGCGCCTAAAGCTACCGGGAAAAATACGGCACCACAGCCACATCCAGTAGATAGAATTCCAGTTGCCATTCCGGAACTTTTATTATAATCTTGTGCCGCAGTACTCATAAGATTAGACCAGATGGGTCCAAGTCCTGCTCCTAAAGTTGCAATTAGAATAACAAGTATCCAAAATGATTGAACAAAAGGAATGCAAAACAATACTGCAAAGACACTTCCAAAACAGAAAACCATGATTTTTAATTTTGCTCTATGTAACAGACCTCCGAGAAATCTTGCTGGTATCATAACAATCCAAAAGATGGATAATACATTTGCCGCAGCTTCCGGCCGTAAAATTTCTTTACTGATATAAGTATTTAAATAATAACTAATACCCACTTCCAGACCTCCATAGGCAAACATTCCAATCGTAAGTAATAATAATTTTCCATCCCTGCTGACGGTATTTATTTCCACCTTCACTTTTGGATTATGAATTTTCTTGATCAGTACCTCCTGCCGTTTAGATTCCCGGTAAAATAATACACCTGTAGCCATGAGTAAATAACTAATACCGCAGATAACAAACAAAGCTCTCCAATCCCATCCCAGCAATTTCGTTCCAAATTTTAAAATCTGTGGGCTTATCACAGCTCCTAAACTATAAAAGCATTGAGCAAAATTTAAATATTTGCTGGATCTTTCATGGAATAGATCTGCTAACAAGGCAGAAATCATGCTTTCGCAGACACTATATCCAGCACCTATCACGAAAATACTCAGCCACAGGATACCATATACAGGACTTATGATGCTTAAAAAACATCCCATTGAAAATGTGATACAAGCACCAAATAATATTTTTTTCTTCCCAATGTTATCTGCCAACTTTCCAAATAATACAGGTACCAGTATTACAGCGCTCTGCTGAGCAGCTACCAAAATTCCGCTGCTTCTATTGGATAATCTGAATTCTATCGACATTTCCAACAATGATATTTGAAATCCACCAGCCTCAAACCCCAGAAAAAACAGTACGCCCAGCGCTATTACGAAAACATACTTTTTGCTGCGGGACATATACCCACTCCTTTTCTCAAGCATAATTATTGCATATATTTCTGAATCATTTCTTTTTCAAAAGCCAGCAAGAAACGGGCTTCGTTATCCACTTTTTCCTCTGTGGGATCATCTATCAGATTTCGCCATACTTTGATATCACTTCCTACCTCACCGCCCATCATAATAAATGGTTCCGATACGATTCGACCCTGATATTTAATATCGGAAAGAGCTTTAAAAATCTCATCCCAGTTCAAATGTCCCCTTCCTGGTGCTGTACGATTATTTTCACCTGTATGAAAACTAGTTAATTTGTTCCCAACCAGCCTAATGGCATCCCCAATGGATTTTTCTTCAATATTCATGTGATAAGTATCTAATAAAACCCCAATATTTTTACTATCCACTGCTTCTATATAACTCAGCGCTTCCTGGGCTGTATTGATAACAGCAGATTCAAAACGATTCACCGCCTCTACACAGTAGATAACACCATAATCTTCTGCTGTTTTCACAATTTCTTTCATACTGGAAATACTGCGATCAACCAAAGCCTTTTTGTCATCTATCACTTCATTAGAAGTACCCCATCCTGCATAACTGACACCTGAAATAATTTTACCATTCATAAAAGATACTTTTTCTACAATTCTTTTTAAATATTCTATGCCGCCAAGCCTTATACTTTCGCTGGAACTTGATACATCATAGGCAGGATCCAGCCCCAGACTGTACGTCAATTCAATCCCTCTTTCATCTGCTTCTTTCTTTATTTTAAGCATATGATCCTTTGACATTTCAAGCAAAGGCTGTGCCTGAAACTCTAAAATATCGAAACCAATATCCGCTGCTTTATTTATATATTTAATATGATCTGCATCCCAGTTTTTTTCCCAAAAGTTCATAAAGATTCCTAACGCATTCATCTGATCCTCCTCCAAATCCTACTCTAATTTTGCAGTGTCCAGTTTTATTTTGTGATTACATATTCAATCTTTGCAAATACTATATAAAGATAAAACTCTACAGTCCATACACTTCCAGGGCGTATCCGGAGTTTACTCCTGGAAGTGTACGCGAATCTGCAAATTTATTTACCTGCTCATATAAGTATATTGATGCAATATGTATAAATTATTTATTTTATATATCCCATATAATCTGCTATGTTGCTGGCATCCACGATTTTCAATTCGATATCCTGTGTTTTAGGAATATCTTTATCACCGGCAAAATATTTTTCCAATGTATCATATGAATACTGGACAATACCAGCGGGAGGTACTGCAACAGCTGCTTTATAATATTGATTATTATCATTAATAGCATTAAATGTCTCGGCTCCCCAGCCTCCTGCACTTACTACTATAGTATCTTTCGCCCCTGCATTTTCCAGGGCAATTTTAGCTCCAAATGCTGCATTATCAACAGCACCCCAAATAACATCTACCGGCTTTGCAATATTATTTGTTGTAATATTGGATGCGCCTTCTCTGGTTTGATCAAAATCCTGCTTATATACATATTCAATATTATCCGCTCCAAGTAGAGATTCTAATTCTTCTGTAAAAGCTTCTCCACGTACCTTTACATGTGCTAAAGTATTATAGGTGATCATACCTACCTTAACTTTACCACCCAGATTTTTAGTGGCATAGTCCGCTACCCACTGAGCAGTCAGTTTTCCAGTTTCTGCATGATCCCATTTAATATGTGAAATTAAATGTTCCCAGTCAGTGCCGGAATCAAAAGCTACAATAGGAATACCTGCATCATACGCTTTGTCCAAGGTATCTTTAATTGCTTCTGAATCAACAATATCAATAAGAATTGCATCATAACCCTGACTAATAAAATCTTCTACATTTTTCTTCTGTGTCTCAATACTAAAGTTAGCATCCTGTACATTTAATTCTGCAATTCCGTATTTATCCTTTTGAGCCATTAATTCATCATAGACTCCAGTACACCATTCGTCATACATAGATATGTGGGCAACCGCAATTCTCTTTCCTTTTAAAGACCCTGTTGAAGCATCTTCTTTTGCTTCTGTATCCGTCTTAGCTGCATCTGTTTCTGATTCAGCTTTTGCTTCCGTATCCTTGCTGTCCTCCGTTTCTTTCTTCGCCTCTGTGCTTTGAGGGGCAGTTGTTTCCTTCGCGGCCGTTGTCCCTGTTTCCCCAGATCCACTGGCACATCCAGCCAACATTCCTGTTAACATAGCAGATACAGCCAACATTGTAACTAACTTTTTCATCTTCATATCCGATCCTCCTTAAGTGTGGATACTTGTTAATGAGTTATTGTATATAAAATTTAAATACACAGAGCCAAAATTCCTTCTTGCGTAGCCTCTTCCCTTGACAATTCGCCAACCATTTCCCCATCATGCATAACAAAAATGCGGTCACTCATACCAAGAATTTCAGGTAATTCAGAGGAAATCATGACGATTGCCTTCCCTTGCTTAACCATCTCATTCATAAGTTCATATATTTCTACCTTTGCTCCTACATCTACACCACGAGTAGGTTCATCCATAAAAATAATATTGCTGTTCTGAAGCATCCATCTGCCTATAATAACTTTTTGCTGATTACCACCAGAGAGATACTGAACCTCCGCTTCCATTGTAGGCGTAGAAATATTCAACTTCTTTATATATTCGTCTGCATACTTCTCTTCCAGCTTTTCCTGTATAATTCCATTTTTAATAACTTTTTTCATATTGACTACACTTATATTGTTTTTTACCGACATTATCGGAAGGATCCCTTCATTTTTACGGTCCTCCGGAACCAACCCCATCCCCTTTCGGATTGCATCTCTAAAGCTTCTGTTTACAATTTCTTTCCCATATAAAACAATCTTACCCGAATCGATCTTGTCGATTCCCAAAATCGCCCTGGCAGTCTCCGTGCGACCTGCGCCTACAAGTCCGGCAATTCCGATAATTTCACCTTTTCGAACATTAATGCTTACATCCTTTAACACCCCTTTTCTACAAAGTTTCGTCACCTCCAGTGCCATTTCTCCAATCTTAACTTTTTCTTTTGGATACTCATTTGTCAATTCACGGCCAACCATTAATGTTATTAGTCCTTTTCTGTCAACTTGATTTACCGGCAGTGTTTTTATATGTATTCCATCCCTTAATACAGTTACTTCATCCGCCAAGTCAAAAATTTCTTCCAGACGGTGGGAGATATAAATAATGCTGATTCCCTGTTTTTGCAATTTTCGAACAACCTCAAACATTACTTCCTGTTCTTTTAAAGTTATCGTAGCAGAAGGTTCGTCCATAATTAATACATTACAGTCTCCATTTATAGCCTTGCAGATTTCTACAATCTGTTGTTTTGCAACACTTAGGTTATCAACGATTTCATTAACATCAATGGCAACTCCCATAGAATCCAACATATTTTTGGCGGATTCTCGCATTCCATTCCAATCCGCTATATGATTTTTATATTTTAGATTCCCCAAAAATATATTTTCCATCACTGTCAATGTATTTACCAGTTTAAGTTCCTGGTGAACTACTCTTATACCTGCTACTTGTGATTCGTGAGGTGTTTTAAATACTACATTTTTCCCATGCAGTTTTAGTGTTCCCCTATCAGGTTGGTAAATGCCTGCGAGCACTTTTATCAGCGTAGACTTACCGGCACCATTTTCTCCAATTAAAGCATGTATGCTGCCCTTCGAAACAGAAAATGATACATCATCCAGTGCTTTTACGCCTGGAAAACTTTTAAATATATGCTGCACTTCCAGAACTTTTTCTTCCATATCTGCCCCTACCTTTTCTTGTTACGGAAAATATCCAATAATACTGCTCCTATTAAAATTACTCCCTTTAACACATCCTGAATAAAAGAATTAATATTCAGCATTGTCATACCATTAAAGAAAACAGTTAAGAATATCGCCCCGAAAAATGCCTGCCAGATCTTCCCCTTTCCTCCAGACATACTGACACCACCAATAACACAGGAAATCATAGTATCGAATTCATATAGATTGCCGTTAGTGATCGCTGCTGAATTTAATCTGGACAAAAGAACAATACCACCAAATGAAGCCATAAAACCAGCTAAAGTGAAGACAACTGTGGAATGAAGCTTTACATTAATACCTGCAAAATATGCCGCTTCCTGATTCCCTCCAACTGCATATGTATTCCTGCCAAACCTTGTTTTTTTCAATATAAAAGCAAATAAGATAAAAAGGATAAGCATAATCATTATATTGATTGGTAACCCATTTTCTCCACCAATATTTCCTCTGCCAATAAAGGCTATCTCTTCGGGCATTGAAGGAATTGGTGCTGCATTAGTTATTAATTTTGCTACTCCTTTACATATCATTTGAGTTCCTAGCGTCACTACAAACGGAGGCACTTTTAAATATGAAGTTAATACGCCATTTGTTAATCCAATAACGATTCCCAGTACCAAAGCTGCTCCAATTGCAATCCAGGGATTCCAGCCAGACATTTTCATTAAATATGCCGCTAAGCAGCTTGACAAACATAAGTTTTGCCCCAGTGACATATCAAATGCTCCGCAAATCAATACCATTGCTTGTCCAATTGCAACAATCGCCAGCGCTGAGGTCTGTTGGAATATATTACGTATATTCATAACTGTTAAAAAGTATGGTGATGCTATTGAAAACACAAGAGCTAATATGACAATAGCAATGACCAGCATATATTCTTTCGTAAATCTTTGAATTATCGTTTTAAATGAGTTCGGATCTTGTTGCTGTACCTTTCCTTCCATTAACACATTCCTCCTATTGACCTTTCCTTATTCATTTTTTATCATAACCTTTATCACACCATTATCATTATGAAAAAGGTCTTTTAATACTGTGGCTTCTTCTAATGGAATTTCATGAGTAATTAATTCCTTTACATTTACAACACCATCCCGTATCAACTCCAGACTCAGTGGAAATTTCCCGGCTGGTTCTGCAATAAAAGGAACAATTGTGTTTTTCTGCATAATAATCCGATCAATATCAATCTGAACTTTCGAGTTTTCTCCCAAATCCAGTCCAATAGGCACAATACAGGTTCCATAATCCGCTATATCCAACGCATCTTTTATCGTGCTTGGGGGAGATGTTACAATAATCGCATCGATTGGTCCACCTGCCCTTAGCTTTAAAGTTTCCTTATAATGGTCACAGGACATATAGATTACCGTGTCCGCCCCAGCTGCTAACGCGGCGTCTTCGCGAATCTTATTACGCTTTGTGCCTTCTTTTGAACCTACGCAAGCAACAAAAGACGCGCCGTAATGTACTGCAAGTGCAGCGCACATGATTGCTAATGGCCCAATCCCAAGAATAACTACTCTGCCATGAGGCGGTACCTGTGCTGTCAAATATGTATTAACGCATACCGCTAATGGTTCTGTAAATGCTGCTTCTTCCGGTGTTATACCTTCAAATACATGAATCATATTTTCATGAACGCAAATGTACTCACCCATTCCCGACTGCCCATTTAAATCATGCATATCAGAGCATAATTCTATATGTCCATTTTTACATGCTGTGCACCGCCCACAATAAGTTTTGTCTTCCACAACAACATCATCGCCAACTTTAACCTTAGATACAGCTCTGCCAATTTCGATTACTTTTCCTGATATTTCATGCCCCAATGGAGTTAAATCAGCCTGGTGGGACAAGAGGTGCAAGTCTGATCCGCACACACCACATACATATATTTTCACCAGTACCTCATTATAACCTGGTGTTGGCAAATCTATTTCTCTTAATTCAAGCTTAAATCCCTTTCCCCCCACCAAACATTTTCCTTTCATTATTATGCAGCCTCCTCTCTTATCGTAAAATACATTTCATTTATAGAAATCTATTTAACCGCACCAATCTTTTATAAAATCCAATAATGTTTTTGTTACCTGTATCTGGCTGTCTATATCTACCCATTCATCAGGACCATGAAGACGTTCTCCTTTCGGACCAAAAATCACTCCTGGCATATTACCATATTCATTTAAAGCGTAAAGATCACAAGAAAACATTGCGCCACAGACTACAGGTTCATCTATATGTTTTTTTGCT
The DNA here is from genome assembly GCA_900540475.1 of uncultured Robinsoniella sp. Taxonomy (GTDB): domain Bacteria; phylum Bacillota; class Clostridia; order Lachnospirales; family Lachnospiraceae; genus Robinsoniella. Next base: position 38,463 of record UQGG01000040.1, read on the forward strand.
TTATCATGTAATATTTGAATGCCCGGATAATCCAAATCGGATTGTGCAGCTTTGCAATAATGATACATTGCTTCTATATTTAAATTTTCCTGGTAAGGATAATGCTTTTTGATAAAGTTCAGAAAGAAATCTACCGCTTCCTCTTCTGTTTCATTTGGATATGTTTGGATAACTAGCTCTGTCCACGCGTTCACAGGAGCCGATAACTGACCACTTGGTTCCACCTCCCCTGCTTTTAGCTTCATCATAATTAACTGGGGATCTTGTTCCGTTTTATCCCAAAGCTTCGGTTTTTTCAGCATACTCATCCTAGTTTTATCATATTCTTTTAAAACGTTGAGCAGTGTCCTCATTTCAAAAATTGGATTCGTGATTTTTTCACCTGTATAGGGCATACCTGCATTTCCTGTAATGGTCATTCTATAGACCAGGCTTCCCACGCAGCCTGGGCAGATATCAAGACCTGTAGGTTCTAATATAATTCCAAAGTCAGCATTAATACCTGATATACGTGAAGCCAGTGTCCCATTTGCTCCAGAGTATTCCTCATCAACAACAGTTTCAAAAATAATATCGCCCTTTGGGGTAAAACCTTTCTCCTTTAATGCTTTGATTGCACTTAATGCACAAGCCAATCCCCCCTTCATATCTGCAGTACCGCGTCCATATATTCTGCCATTTTGTACTACACTCCTATAAGGCTCACACACTTTCCATTCCATAGGCTCTTTAGGTGCTACGTCCATGTGTCCGGTTAACAGAACTGATTTTCCACCACCACTCCCCTTCCATATACCAATTACATTTTTTCGATTGGTGTAATCCCTTTCGTGAGAAAATGCCTGATTCTCGTTAAAATCAGGAATATCATAAGGACCAATTTCACGGACCTCCATTCCCAATTCCTGCAGCTCTCTCTTCACATATTCCTGTCCCTTCTTCTCATAGCCTACTGGCGGTTTGTTTTCTGTAGGAATATCAACCAAATCCTGTGTGTATTTGATAACCTGCATTCTTAATCTATCTTCTATACACATTTAATCCCCCTAATCTATATGTAAAATGGCTCTGGTTCAATTGTCGTTAAACGTTCTACCCCTGCGTCGGTGATAACAATTCCATCTTCAAAACGGACGCCATATTCATGATCTGCAATCCAAATATCAATATTAAAGACCATGCCTGGTTTTAATATCATACCAGTTCTATTATCCACCCAGGGGCCTTCGCATTCCTGCATACCAGTTCCATGAGCTGGTCCATATAAGCTCAAACCTTTAAATCCTTCTTTTTCAAGATGCATCTGAAAAACATCATAAACCGTTGAAAATGCCACTCCCGGTCCCATCGTATTAATGGTTTCTGACAGACATTCAGATGCAACCCTAATCATATTCATATGTCTTTCCGGTAATTGTCCAACTACTACCGGCCGACACAAATTTCCACAATAACCTCCAAATTTTGCTCCCAGCGTAAGCTGGATCATTTCATTTCCTGAAATCATTCTCTCGCTTGATCTGCAAAGACTTTGAAACGTCGTTGGACCCGAAGTAACCCAAATCGGGTATCCTACACCTTCCGCCCCCATTTTATAGGCAGCCGCCCTCCATTCTGCTTCGATTTCCCATTCACGAACGCCTGCTTTGATCATTTTCAAGGTATCCCAAACTGCCTGATCGGTGATTCGATAAGCCTCGCGTAACATAGCAATTTCCATTTCACTCTTCATCCAGCGGACTTTCATAATCAAATCATCTGCATTTACAATCTCTGCATCAGGTGCTGCTTCCATTATTTCATTCATAATAATATTAGGAATGATATTACTGTTTGCAATTCCTATTTTTTTAATCATAAAATTTTGTCTGACTTCTTTAAATATCTTTGTATAATCATAAGCATTTGTTGGTTTATCCCATTCCGGTGCGCTTGTCTCTACATATTTGGGATGCACCCGAATATCTTTCACGTGGGAATTCTGTTTTACCAAATCATAAGATTCCGGTCCTCCAGTCAATAAAATAGCTTCCCCTTCTTTTGGTATAATTCCACCAATGAAATCAAATACTGTCCACACATTAGAGATATATCGGATATTTGCAGATTCGCATTCACAACCATGCATTATGATAATATCCAGATTATCTTCCTTCATAGCCTTTTGAATTTTTTTCAGCCTTTGTGCGTATTCCTCATGTGGAATTGTTATACGTTCCTTTGTCGCCATAATATTTTCCTCCTTTAATTTATCCTTTACGATTTTATTTCTTATCATCATTATAATTATTAAAGATATCAATGTCAACATTATTTTAATGATTATAATAATTTGGTTTTTATCAATAAAAATCAGTTCCTGTTTTTGGCAATTATTACTATTTATTCGAATTATTACAGGTATATATTAACATATTTTTCCATTTGTACGCTCGTTTTCTTTATCTATATTTTAATAATTAAAATATTATTCGAATTAAGTATTTTTATTTTCTGAGAATGGTGACTATGATGATATGAATTTAACGATGGTTTTTATATTTGTATGAAATAAAAAGCGCTTTAGCTATCTATTAGCTAAAGCGCTCAGTATACACAATACTATTTGCAATTTACTTTAAAGATTTTTAAACATGAATATATCAAAAAAACATGACCATTATATGTTACTGGCGAAACGCGTTTCCAATCAGAATAACTGACAGCATATATTGAATGCCTGTGTAAAGCTCTGCGATAGCTAGTTAAGAATAAACGAAATTATTCCTAAAATTCAAAATCGTAGTCTTTAATATAGCGATTAATTGCATACTGCGCTAATACATCTGCCACATGTTCTTCCCTGATTTTTGCTTTATTTAAACAAATTTCTCTTGCTTCTACATTTACAATATTTTTTCGCATTTCTTTTACGGCATTATTATATACAAATTCGCATTTCTCCATCAGTTTTCCGGCAACGATAACACAATCAGGATCCATTACATTAAAAATAAATGATAATGTCTTACCAATGTAATACGCCATTCGGGTAAAAAGTCCATGAACTTTCATGCTCCCCATTTCTTCAGCCATCATTAACGTCTCAATGGTTAAAGGCTCATTTAAATCATAAACCAAATGTTCCAGGATCTCACAACTATCTCTGGTTCCCAACAATTTTTCTGCTTCTTCAAGCATATAATTTTCACCGCAATATCTTTCAACACACCCTCTATTTCCACAGTGGCATGGTTCCCCATAGGGTTCAAGACAGATATGTCCGATCTCTCCACTGGCACCATTTCTGCCCTCTATAATTCTGTTGCCAAAAAATTGAACAGCAGCTACTCCAACACCCATATACAGGTAGATTACGTTCATCATTTCGCAATTCATCAACCTGACCTCTTCTAATGCTTTATAGCGCGTTACGTTATCACAATAAATAGGAAAATCATATCTCTCTAATAATTGATCCAGTAGTGAGATATTAAACCAATCATAGTAAGATGCATATACTTGTTTATCCCTGGATACGATGCCAGTTACTGCAATTGTCATACATTCTATTTTATTGCGCTCATTCTCATCAAGATTGTCAATATAAGTAGAAATAATTTGAGTAAACATCTCACAAATTGTTTCTCCTTTCTCTTTTGTCCTCTCTAAAAACGTAATTTTCTGAGTATCACGAATTACATTCTTATTAAAATCAATAAGCGTAATTAGTAATGACTGGATATACATACTGACTGTTACTACGTATTTTTCTTCACCTTTGAACCTTAATATCGTTGCTTTTCTACCACGATTTCCACTGATTTTTTCACCTACGGATACCAGATTCAGTTCCATTAAATCATTGATATTATTTGTAACCGTTGCAACGCTTAAATCCAAGGCCTGTGCAATCGTAATACGTGTAGGTTCTTCATGATCTACAATATATTGCATTATTTTCTTTAAATTTTTCTTTTTTGCAATAGCCGCAGCTGGATTCATAATGTCCTCCCAACGTTAATTATTTTATTAATAAATTTATTCTAACATTCTATAGACATTTTTTCAACTCCAACCTATAATCCCGGTGATCCTCGTCATTTGATGTTATGCCAGCGATAGCCTTCATCCATGACGCTTCCATCTCCAAAATCACGATGATATCACAGCTGTTTTCACGTGCAAACACACTTCCTGACATGATGCTGTCTTTTGTGGATTCGCTTGAATCTGGTCAAACACTGCATGAAAATAACAAGCTTTTAGCTGCAAATATATCATAAGTTACCTGTGGATATATCTGGTGGAACGTTCGGATCAGTTTTGACAAAATACTGACCGCTGCCAGTTCACCGCAACTATCTGGATTTCGCTCGCCACCATCTCATACCTTATAACCATTTCTTTCATGGTAATGTCCATGAGTTCAATAATCTCTTCTGCCCTGCGGCGCAGGAGCATTTCGGCCAACAGTTCAGCGGACTCTATCCAACTGTCCATTTTTGCGCTTTCTGCTGTTCTCCAATGGCGTGGGCGTACCATCCATTCAATTCCAAAAGCTGCTGATGGGAACCGGATTCCCGAATCCTTCCACCATCCATTACCAGAATCTGATCCGCTTTTTCTATGGTATTCAACCGGTGTGCAATGACCAGAACGGTTTTATTTTTCATCAGCTTGTCAAAGGCTTTTTGTATTTCCCGCTCATTATCAGCATCCAAACTGGAAGTTGTTTCATCGAGAAGAATAATTGGTGCGTCCTTTAATAAGGCACGGGCGATAGAAATGCGCTGACGCTCTCCGCCTGAAAGCATTGCGCCGCCCTCGCCAATCATGGTTTCATAGCCCTGTTCCATCTTCAGGATAAAATCGTGACAATGTGCGGCCTGCGCTACCAAAATCACATCGTCCATGGTGGCGTCTGGTCTACCCACACGGATATTATTGGAAACCGTATCATTTAACAGATACACATCCTGCAAAACCACAGCCATTTGAGAGGTCAGTGCATCCGGCGACCATGTTTGAATATCCTGATCGCCAATCGTAATTTTACCGCTGGTTACATCCCAAAATCTTGATAACAGGCTGACTACGGTGGTTTTTCCTGAGCCGGATGGACCAATCAGTGCTGTCTTGGTTCCTTGTTTTGCACAGAAGGATACTTGCTGAAGCACCTGTTGTTTCCCCGTATAGGAGAAATCTACCATTTCAAAGGCAATATCCTTTCCAGACAGGTCTGCCTGCTCTGTATGATAGGAAAGCGGCTTTTTGGCAAGGACCTTGCGAATATTCGCCGCAGCAGCGTTTAAAGTGCGGACCTGCGGGTAGAGGGAGCTGAGGGTAGAAAGCATACTGGTTAAAGAAATCGAGAGCATCAGTACACATAAAAACACCATTGGCTCAACCGTTCCGGCATCTAACAGCCTTCCGCCAAATAAAAGTGCAATGGGAATTAACATAGATGTAACCGCTGAAAAACTCAGGGAAATCGGCAATAGGGATAATTCCGATTTAACGGAAGCTTTTCGAACCTGATCCATAGCATCGTCCAGCTTTTGAAACCGGCTCCGGGTTAAATGATAGAGGCGGAACGTCCGCATCCCGCTGATATACTCCACAATCCGAGACACCAGCTCCTGATTTGCACTTCGGCTTTTCTTGGAATGCTTTGCCGCCTGACGTCCTGCCATTCCTAAAAGGGGCAGCGCAATCAGTACCACAAGGGTTAGCACCAGCCCATACTCCCACTGAAGTGTAAATGCCATTACCAGACCAAACACAGTGAAAGCCATTATCTTTGCAAGATCACAGATACAGTGTGTTAATATTGTTTCAGTATCATTGATATCCGTGGTCAATATAGCATTTAACTGCCCCTGGCTGGTCTGATTAAAAAAGCCCAGGTTCAGGCTGCGAATATGATTGCCCAACTGCAGACGCAGCTTCTTTGAAATAATCGGACCATCATACTGTACCTTTGTCAGTGCTATCCCCTGTGCGATACACCGAAGGAGAAACAATCCAAACAAAACCAGCACATAGTTTCCTAACATGTCAGAAGTAAATGTTTCTTCACCCAAGTCCAGCAGCACAAGCAGCATGACTCCGTACATACCGGCGTTGAAGAATGAATCAAGTGCTGAAAACAGACCTGACCATACTAATTTTCCAAAATCCCTGCCCGTCAAAAAGCGGACGTTTTTAAACATTTCAAGCATGAATATTCACCTCGCTGTTCTCCTCAATATAAGTACGCCACATAGCAGCATAACGCCCGTTTTTTGCAACCAGTTCCGGATGAGTACCCCGCTCCATAACCTCACCCTCCTCAAAGACACAAATCTGGTCTGCATGAATGATGGTATGAAGCCTGTGGGCAATCATGATTGTAGTCTTACCCTGCAAAAGCTCGTTCAGGGCAAGCTGAATTTTATGTTCATTCTCCAAATCAGTAAAGCTGGTGGCCTCGTCAAAAACTATAATTGGTGCATTTTTTAAAATTGCACGGGCAATGCATACCCTCTGCCGCTCACCGCCGGACATTTTTACACCTGCGCTGCCCAGATCAGTATCATAGCCCTGGGGCAGAGAACAGATAAAGTCATGGATTTGTGCAGCCTGTGCAGCATTTTCTACTTCTATTCTGGCGCAACCGGGGCGTCCGACGGCAATATTGGCATAGATTGTGTCATCCAAAAGAAAGGAGTCCTGAAACACAAAAGAAACCGTATCCATCAGATCTTCCATGCTGTAGTCGGAAAGATTGTATCCGTCAATTTTGATAGCGCCATCCGATACATCCCAAAATCTCGGAATCAACTGTGCGGCAGTGGACTTGCCCGCACCTGACACTCCAACAAAAGCAGTCAGGCTTCCAGCTGGCATATCTATGCTGACATCATGAAGAACCTCTTTGTTCTTATATGCAAAAGAGACATGATTAAAGGTCAGACTATGTGACTTGCTGCTCTCTAACTTTCTGCTTCCTACATGAGCTTCCGGCACATCCATAATCTGCCCAATACGCGTAATTCCTGCGGAGATTTGTATGAAAATTTGAGCAAAGTTCATCAGATTACTGTAGGACGTAAGAAACACCATCCCCATAATCAAAAAGAAAAGATAGGCTGCCAGCTCCAGGCTTCCCCGCAAATACAGCAGACCGCCTAAAGGGAGGGTGACAATCAGACCCGACTCCACCAATACTGTGATAAAAGAGGCAATGGGCATTACCTGCTTTGCGGCATCCCACCACGCTTTTTGATAATCACTTACGGTATCTGAATAAGTCCGATAGGAATCCGCAGTCAGATTGTAAGTTTTCATTACCGGCATTCCTACAATAAACTGCATAATCACGGCACTTTGCCGCCCTGCGATCTCGTAAAAACGGTTCATCCGTTTTTTACTGACGGACAGTTCCACTCCCATCAGAATCACAATCAGAATCACCGTTGCCAACAGTGCCAGAGACATCCATATGTTTACTGTGAACAGATAACAAAGTACCACCACCGGCACAACCACCGCTACCACAATATCAGGCAGCTGGTGGGCTAGAAATTGTTCCAGACGATCCACGTCCTCCATCAGCACTTTTTTAACCTCGCCGGTGCTGTTATCCGTAAAAAAGCCCAAATGGATTTTTCCCAGATGATCACAAATCTGGCGCCGCACTTCATAAAGCGTATGATAAGCGCCTACATGTGTCAACGCCAACGAAACAGCATGGCAGGTAAAACGAAAAATAATTGCACCTGCTGCAATCAGGCCATAGGTGAATAACATGCTTCCATTCGGTGTTTCACTAAACAGCAGTAAAATTGTCCTGAATATCATTAGATAGGGGACGAATGTGAATAGCCCCGATAGAACACTACACCCAACAGCTACAATCAGGCCTGATTTTCGCCTGCCGGCCAGAGCAAGTAAATAGCCTAAACCCAGTGCTTTCTTTTTTCTTGTCTGCATTAATATTTCCTCCTTAAACCAATGCGTTAGCAATAGCTAACCTATTTTGAAAAATAATCGACCTTCTTTAGGTCGAACCTTAAAGAGACACTTGTCTCTTTTGAATTTCAATGGTATCATGATAGCAAGGAAACACGGGTTTTTCAAGAGAACAGACGAAAAAGAGACAGAAATCAAAAAGTGTCTCTCAGGAGGGAATTATGAGTCCGCAACCATTAGAAATTGAAAAAGAGGCCGGCCAGATCGAAGAATGGATGATAGACGCACTTCTTACATTGATGGATAAAAAAACCTATGGGGATATACGGGTAAAGGAAATTTCGGATCAGGCAAAACTGGCACGCTGCACTTTTTACCGCTACTACACCTCAAAAGAGGACTTGCTGCTGCGCTGCTGCCGGGTGCGGGCCAGCAGATTGGCTCAGCGGATGCGGAAAGAAAACTACTACACATTTTACGGCGTATCCGTGGCTTACTTCTCTTTTTTTCTGGAAGAACGCTTCTTTTTTGATTTACTACGCAAAAATGATCTCCTGTACTTTTTTCTTCAATGCTATGATGAGCTGATGTTTGACGTGGCGCGTGCTGTGAAACGTGAAAATCACGAAAAGGATACCTTGGATTTTTCTCAAAAAACCCGCTTTCATTTTCTCTACGGGCTACATGGTCTGTGGGGTATGGCAAACAACTGGCTGCGTAACGGCTGTCAGGAAACACCGGAAGAACTGGCACAGTATGTCACTGCTTTTTTAGTGGAATCCTATGAGGCTGAGCCGGATTGTCAATATTATGCCAAGCACAGGCATTACCCCTATGCCCCCTGCTATATCAAGCCGGGAGACGGATTCTGAATGAATGCAGCATATCTTATGAGGAATTTATACAAAGTAACGGTGAACAGAGTATCAGCATTGGTATCAATTGCATATAAGCAAAGCAAAAAAACCGTTACGCAAAATCTGTGCGAAACGGTTATAAAGGTTTTTACCCAAAATTATATTGTTTGCCTAACTTTCTCGGGTGTTATTTCCAAAACACGCGTCAGAAAGGAAAATTTTTCTTTCATCATATCAAAGTCAGCACCCTCTGTAAGAAATTTAGCTATGCCGTCTACGACAAAACCTGTTCCCATACCCATTTTACCTTGAACCTCGTGACTGCCTAAGGTGACGATTACTTTGTTCTGAACATTAACATTTTTTTGTGTTCTATTAAACCAAGCAGCTGGAATGAGTATTCTATTATCTGCGGTAATGCACAGATAACTATTCCAAGTATTGGCAACATGAGTATTCTCATTTCCCCAAGATGTTACTGAAACAACGCCCTCATGCTTTATCACTTCTAAAAACGATTCATTAAACATATAATCCTCCAATTAAATATATTATAGATAACTATTATCTGTAATATAGAATATAGCATGCTTTTTTTATAAAGTCAATTGATACTTGCAATATATTATGCTATAATAGATATACATTATCTGTAAAGGAGTTTATTTATGCAACTTAGTCAAGGCGTGGAGTATGCTTTTCACTCTCTTTTTTATATGATTGATATGCCTGTTGGCACAACTATAGGAATTAAAGAGCTTGCCGAGCTTAACAAATTATCCGAAACATATCTCTCGAAGATATTTACAAAACTGCGAAAAGCCGGAATTGTCCGTTCAATCCAAGGAGCAAAGGGCGGATATGAACTCGCCAAACACACTCAGAACATTTCATTTTGGGATATTGTCCAAGCGATTGAAGGACCCTCTTATATGTTCCAGTGTGCAGAAATCAGGCGGAATAATATTTTGGCGGATGAAAATGATGCCTGCAACTGCAACAAACCTTGTCTGATTAAAGTTGTTATGCAAGAAGCTGAAGATCAGATGCGCAAATATCTTTCAAACAAAAGCTTAGCATGGCTAAAAGATGAGGTTTACAAGGATTTTTCAGACAAAAAAAAACAATCCATAGAGGATTGGCTGGACAAATCTATTAGATAACTTTTCGAATTATCGACGAACACTACAAAAATATAAGCACCAGGGACTTGATACCTAGAGCGTTTTTTTCCAGCCAGAAACAACTGATATACGACTCTAATACTCATAGCCAACCCGCGAATTGAATCGTAATTATAATACTTGTTTTTTAGTAATTCCGGCATATGCCTGCTCTCCCTTTTCAAATGGGATTTTGCTGATGGCATCCCACAAAATAAATGGCACACCAAGGAATACTTCCCCTATATTTAGAAATGCACTTATTATCTGCCCTAAGTCTGATACTTCACTAAGAATTATAAAATAATCCCTCCGACTTTTTATTATGAGACAATCATAACCAGTGCAGAGGGATTTGAAAATGTAATATCATAAATCTTGGGGATATCAATTATTTAACAAATAAAATGCACCTTCTAAACAATAACATATATTAATTTTGGGGCGTATAAATTACATTTTTTCCATTTTGGTTTATTAATACAGAATGCCCGGGGATATTGTGATTTTCATACTGAAACTCTGCATCTGTAAAATTAGCCACTGTAATTAATTGTTCTCCATATTTTGTCATCTGCACTAATCCATCATCTGTAAGGTATTCAAAATCTGTCATTTCTTCCTGTACGGCATCTTTACTAAACTGTGACCAGACAGCAGTATGCGCTGAAATTGCCGTTTTATATTTTTCCCATTCGGTGCTGTCCAGATGATAGAGAGGCGGTACATTATATAGAACTTCTCTGAGCATACGGTCTTCTGTTTTTTCCTTAATTTTAAATGTTGACCAATCCCAATGATAAGTGGTAATTACAGAATCATTGTAAACCAGTTTATACAGCGGTACATCATACCTGGGATTCAGGAAGATCTGTGCATATTGCTCTTTTACAGGAACTTGCTTCGTAAAACGTTCTGCTGCCCCGCCTTTTGGATTATAATATTTGCCTATATAATATTCGCTGTCTTTATTGCTCTTCATATCCTCATCCATCCAGGAAAAGCTCTGCAGTTCTATTCCATGGGCAAATGCTATGGTAGAAGCGGCAAAATCGTTGCCTCCTTCTGAACCGATTACTTTACCGTTGTCCCGTATCAATGACATACGTTCCAGTCTAGCCTTCCGATCTTCCTGCTGTGTTGTCAAATGTTCCGGTGTATAGTCATCGTAAATTTCTCCTGTGGCATCACAATCAATAAACCAGGAGTTAAATTCCACTCCATTATCTTTGATGCTCTGCAGGCGCTGCTCTACGGCAGGTATGGATAATGTTGGATTCAGTTTTCGTCCTACATCCTGAAATCCTGTGATCTTTTCCCCATTCTTATCTTCAATTACCGCATTTTCATAGAGCGAAGTATCCTGAAATGAAGCAGTAATCCATTGTTCTTCCCCTGGTTTATGAATGGAATGGTAGGAGTCATATGGTCCAATTAAATATTCCAGAGAGACTGCAGTTTCTACCAGCTCCGGTTTGGCAAATGCCTGTTCCCAGCTGTTTAACCCGATCCAGGCATGGTCTATCCCGTTTTCTTTCAACTCCCGGAGAAGATTTACCGTTTCCTGATTCATCCAATTATCCACTTCCAAAAAGACGTTAGGGAAATTAACCGCCAAAGCATGTTTATTAAATTGCAGTTGCTCTGATTTACTAAGGTTATCCAATCCCTTCTCAATGCAGCTTTGCATAAATGTATCCTGGATATTTAAAGTTTCTTCCTGATAAAAATCATCCTGTTTCAAAACTTCACTCAAAGCCCGGCAGACAATATCTTTTTGGTATTCTCCTACATAATCCTGTGACTTTATTTCTTCTAATGCATTGATTGCTTCATCACCCGATTCTAATTGTGCAATACGTGTTTTTAGCCACTCCATTACATTGCTGTCCATGGCGCTGCGAAATGCCTGCCAATTCACATCCAGGGAGGTAATGATTAACTCTCCCCAAAGGTAAATATGGGGTGCTCCATAAAGCTTTTCAATATCCGGATTTTGTGATGCCTTTTCTTTTAAAGTTACAAATTCTCCCTGTTCCATCACGTAACTGCGATAGATTTTAGCCGCGGCAACCGGATCATTTTCTGTTAAATAGAACCGGAAACGCTGTTCTTTTTCCGTATCGATTTCCGGGTATTCGTGATTCAGGGTAAAATGATTCTCGTCGGTTTCCGAGAAAATAAGATTGCTGCGATATGGATTTTCTAAAACCGTAACTATGGCATTTTCTCCTTGTGCCGCTGCCCAAAACGGCATAGAAAGCTGCTCCATGACGGAAACAGATGTCCCTTTCAGATAGTTATTCCAGACGGGATCATCTTTTGGTACTTTTTTTCCTTCCCCCAATGGAAAATAATACATATCTCCGGAAATAACAGGCCAGTTAAATTCATTTTCCTTTTCTCCTTCTGACCGAACAGATACCTCCAGATAATCCTCAACAGGAGTTATGGTTACCGCTATTTTCTCTTCCGGATAAAACCAACTGGTCACATCATTTTCCTGTAAAAAATCTTCTACCAGACGCTGTTCACCGGGTTGGGAAATAACCACGGATTCCTGACCTTTCTTAACCTTCAAAGTAAAGGTTTCGGGAACCACCTCATATTCTGCCGATGATGTGTTAACATTTGCATCGGATGGCGCATTAAATTTTGTACTTTTGGACTGCGCGTTACTATTTGTTCTTTGAGACTGAATTTTATCATTTGTATTTTCTGTTGAAATTTTTGAAGTACACCCGGTAAAAACCCCCATGATGATTCCAAATCCAACACATAGTTTCAAAAGATTTCTTTTTGCCATTTATAAGCCCTCCTGTAAATTTGTACATTACTATCATAAAGGATTCATGTGACAGGCATTTGACAAAATGGAATAAATTAAAACTAAAAAACTCCGGGTAAATTTATCAGGCATAAGCATCATGCTTAGCCGTTGAATTTACCCGGAGTCTCCCTGACAGTACCATCATTGTAAAATTATTTATAACTATTTGTTGTTTATCGTTTACCCTCTGAATTCAATCCAGCCAATTGTCATGTCCGGCTTTACCAAATCCAGGCGCAGCTCATAATAGCCGGGTTCCAGTTCAACTTTGATCAGCTTCTGCGTGATTTTATTTCCATCGGTACCATTGAGCTGGACTGTGGTCATGACTTCGCCGTTTAAAATCATATTTACGGTTGCCTGTGCCTGATTTGTTCCCTTTGAAGATAATTCTCCTACAATGCTGTATATACCCGGATTTTCTACTTTCAGGCATACGGTTTCCCCATATTGCGGGGTGATTTTCGGTAGTTCAGACAGTAAATAACAGGTTTGGCCTGCTGTTATATTTTCTGTTATACCTTCTCCGACGCATTTTTTTGCAGCAAACTTTTGAATTCTGGCAGCTTCTTCTGGTTTTCTTTCAAAAGCCGGAACCTGCATCAGGAACGTACAGATATTTTTTGCACACCGCTGCAGTTCTCCCACAGTTAGGCTTCCTTTTTCTAAAAACTCCAGTGTATTATCGTTCATGGCATTTACTTCAGCACCATTATTATTCACAACCATATAAATATCATTTTGTGCACGAACCATAAATGCGGTATTTTTCCTATCTGCAGGTCCGCCCTCTGCGGTATCATTCATCATTGCCCACCAGTCTGTCATGACGATACCCTGGTATCCCCATTCGCCCCTTAATATGGTAGTATTCAGATCATAGTTAGATGCTGACCAGTGTCCATTTACCGGATTGTAAGAAGTCATGATTGATGTTGCCTGACCATCTTTTACTGCAATTTCAAATGCTTTCAGATATATTTCCCGGAGTGCCCGCTCTGAAATGATGGAATCCACCTGGAAACGTGCTTTTTCCTGATTATTGCCTGCAAGGTGCTTCACTGTTCCGACACAGCCTGATTTTCGTATTCCTTTTACAGCCGCGCTGGCAAAACATCCGGTCAGATAGGGATCTTCCGAGTAATATTCAAAGTTACGTCCGTTCAGCGGGTTTCTATGTATATTCACACCCGGCCCCAGTAAGGTATCAATTTCGTTATTCCGTAATTCTTTTCCTTCTAATTCATACAGCTCTTCCATCATAGAAATATTCCAGGAAGAAGCAAGCAAGGTTCCGATGGGCATCTGCGTAGCCTTTAATCCACTTTCCATACGGATTCCGGAAGGACCATCCGCAGCACAGGCAATCGGGATTCCATATGCTACTAAAGTATCACCTACGCCTCCAAAAGCTGCTGCCGTTCCAGGAGTTACTTTCGGGCTGCTCATTCCTTCACCGCGCACAATGCATGCCAGTTCTTCTGTGTTTAACTGGGCAATAAATGCATCAATATCTGATTTTCCTTCCGCTACATCCTTGAGTTTAATTCCCCTGTCACCAGTCTGCTGCATTGTTTCCGGTAAACGCTCCGTAATTCTGTCCTGCAGTGTGATTGTCTGCAAAGGGGTTTCTTCCTGTGCAATTTGATAAATTCCATTGCAAGCGGTTTTGCCTGGTTTGATTCTCTGAAAAGCCCTCACAGGTGCCATTGCTTCTTCCAGCGCCTCAGAAACTGTCAGAGATTCAACAATATATGCACCTTTTTGATCTACATCTGCTTTTACTAAGTCTCGCACACTGTTTCCCACAAAGATCTCATAAGCACCTGCTTCCAATACATAACAGGATTTATTTCCGGTAACACCGCTGTCATCATAGGATGCCATAGCTGCAACCGGAAAACTGATCAGCAATGTCTCTTCTTCAGTTGGCTGTAACTTCTCAGTCTTTGCAAATGCACGCAGTTCTTTTGCGGGCTTTCCCAATACTCCCTGGGGTTCTCCGCTGTAGACCTGAATAACTTCTTTTCCAGCACAGGCACCAGAATTTTTAACCCGGACAGCAAGTTCGATTCTGGCATCAACGCCGTTACCTGTGGACTTAGCTTCTTCTACTTCTATTTCAAAATTCGTATAGGACAATCCAAATCCAAAAGGATACTGCACTTTTTCCGGTGCAAAAGTTTCGAAATAACGATATCCTATATAGATATCTTCCTGATAAAAATTCTGTTCTTCACTTCCAAAATTGGGGGTAGATGGGTAATCTTCCAGCTTAAATGCAATCGTATCCGGTAATTTTCCACTTGGATTTACTTCTGCCGATAAGACATCTGCTACGGCCAGACCACCGACCATGCCCCCCTGCCAAATATATAAAATGGCCTTGATATGATCCTGATAAGCAGGATCTTCCGCCCAGCTCATATCAATAATATTTGCGACATTCAATAAAACAGCAACTTGCTCAAAGTGGCGTGTCAGAACTTCAAGATTTGATTTTTCCTCCTGTGTCAGACGGTATCCACCTTCTGCATCAACATTATCCTGATCTTCTCCTGCCGTACGGCCTATGATAAAAATCGCTTTTTCAGATTTTACCCGGGCACTTTTTGCAAGTTCGTCTGTAATCAGCATTTCTTTTTGATGCCACGGTTCCGCTGCCCAACCGCCGCCGCCGTCATCAGCAGGGTTTTTGGCTATCCACTCTTCATACAGATTTACCAGTTCATCATTGAGTTTCATCTTTTTATTCTGGCGGATTCCGTCAATAATATTGCATACATATTCTACATTCACTGCTCCGCCTGATCCTGTACCGCTTCTATAATAATCAAATTGGCATCTTCCGAATATAGAAACCACCTCATTTTCTAAAACCGGCAGCATATTGTTTTCATTTTTCAATAACACTGCTCCTTCTGCGGCTGCAATTCTGCTGTAATCAGCCAGCTCCGGCAACGGAACTCCTATTGTATTCTTACTCATATCTTTACCTCCGGGTTATTTTCTCACATCTTTTGTAAAATCAGTATATCCTATTTTTTTGTTATATGATATAATAATTCCATTCAAAAATAGTAAAATTTTGTCATCCGGCTTTTGTATATGCTTTTATAAATTTCAGATACAGGATGGAAAAGGTTTAAAAACTTCTATCTTTCAAACTACTTATTGATGCAGTATTGCAGGAGGAATATATGATCCATTATTGGAAAGAAGAAAATGTATATATAGACGGCGTTCCGTGCCAGTTTTTGTGCCATCTGGAAGAACGTAATCGTGCAGGAATCGTATATCCTGCGCATTACCATGATTATATTGAAATGCTTTATGGCCTATCCGGTACATTTAAAGTATATTTAAACGGTTCTTACCACTCCTTTACCGGGGGGGATCTGGTTTTAATTAATTCTCATGAAGTGCATCAGATTGATTCCCTGTCTGAAAACGGAGGCCAGTATATCGTTGTACGGTTCATGCCGGATCTAATTTATAACCGCATGTCCCAAAACCACTTCGAGTTGGAATACATCCTGCCATTTATTACTGAAGATGCCAGACATGATAAAGTAATCCCAGATTCAGATATCCAGAACACGATACTTCCCACCTTGTTTCATAATATTATGACAGAAAATCAGGAAAGAGACTATGGATATGAACTTGCCATTAAGAATCATATCGGCAGCATTTTCTTATGGATACTGCGCTATTGGCACCGGTCGGGAGAACATCCGGAGAATTACAGACAACCGGACCGGCAGTTGTACGAAATGTTAAATCCGGCATTTAACTATCTGTCTGTCAATTATGAAAAACAAGTAAAGGCTTCTGAAATGGCAGAGCTTTGCAGCCTTAGTTCCAGTTATTTTTCCCGTTCCTTTAATCGGCTTATGGGAATGAGCTTCAATGAATACCTGAACTACATCCGTGTCAGCGAAGCTGAAAAATTATTAATTTCCACTCCGTTAAGTATCACAGAAATAGCGGTAACCGTCGGATTTAGTACGTCCAGTTATTTTATTAAAATATTTAAGGTATATAAGAATCTTTCACCGAAGCAATTCCGCATGACTTTGCTGTAATAAGCGATTTTGAAGTAAAGGTGTTTCTTGTTTAAGGTTTCAATAAAGAAGCGGTTTGCGAAAAAGTAAATCTTAACAAATTATTATAAGTTTAATCATACTATCATATTTATATGATATATTTTTCTGGATCCCTCTTTAGTTAGTTCTTTTATGGATGATCCATATAATATCATGATATTATCATGGTGAACTTTTCAAGCGGGATCCAGGTTCCTTGTATTTTAATGAAGTATTTTAATGAAGTATCTTAATTCGATATCTTTTAATATGACATCTTAATGCGACATCTTACTTTTTTATTTAACCTGCATTATTTTGAGCAAACTGGCTATTATACAGTTTTTCATATAATCCTTTTTTGCGGATTAATTCCTCGTGCGTTCCAACTTCTTTAATATCGCCCTCCTGCATATATAAAATCATATCTGCATCACGGATTGTGGAAAGCCGATGGGCGATTACAAAACTTGTTCTGTTCTGCATGAGTCTTGCCATGGCTTTCTGGATCAACACTTCTGTCCTGGTATCAACAGAACTGGTTGCCTCATCCAGTATCATGATTGGTGAATCAGACAAAATTGCCCGGGCAATGGTAAGCAGCTGACGTTCTCCCTGGGCCAGGTTTGCGGCACCTTCAGCCAGAACCATCTGAAATCCTCCTGGAAGAGCTTTTATGAAATGATCTGCATGAGCCGCTTTTGCGGCATCCATAACTTCCTGATCGGAAGCATCCAGCCTTCCATACCGGATATTTTCCATGACTGTCCCCTGGAAAAGCCAGGTATCCTGCAATACCATTCCAAAAATGCTGCGTAGAGGCTCCCGTCCCATTTTTTGAATGTCAATGCCATCAATTAAAATGTTTCCACTGTTGATATCGTAAAAACGGAGCAGCAAATTAACCAGCGTAGTTTTTCCGGCTCCGGTAGGTCCGACGATAGCGACCTTGCTCCCAGGCCTCACTTCCAGAGACACATCTTTAATCAGTGTCTTATGAGGAAGATAGCCAAAGCTTACGTGGCTGAAGGTAACTTCTCCAGAAACTTTTTCCGGAAAAAGGGGATTGGTTTCTTCCGGGATTTCTTCTTTCTCGTCTAAAAATTCAAATACACGATTAGCCGCCGCTGCTGTAGACTGCAGAATATTCGTAATCTGAACTGTCTGGGTAATCGGCTGGGAAAATTGCCGCAGATATTGAATAAACGACTGTATCATACCGATTGTCAAAGCACCTTTTATACATAAAAATCCACTGATCACCGCGACCAGTACATAACCGAGATTCGTCATAGCCTGGGTAATCGGCTGCAAAAGGCTCGATAGAAATTGTGCTTTCCATCCTACTGCATACAGTGTCTCATTCGTCTCTTCAAAATCACGGATAATATCCGGTTCTTTTCCATAAGCACTAATTACCGTATGTCCCGTATACATTTCTTCCACAAATCCATTTAATTTTCCCACGGTCCCCTGCTGTTCCTGGAACAAATACTGGGATTTTTGAGCTATTTTCATAGAAATAATCAATGCCAGCGGTACCGTAAAGATTCCAATCAGGGTCAAAGCAGGACTGACCACCAGCATCATAATTAAAATAAAAACAGCAGTGGAAATAGAGGTCAGTATCTGATCAATGGACTGCTGTAAAGATGTGGAAACCGTATCAATATCATTAGTTACCCGGCTCAAGATATCACCGTATGGGTTTGTATCAAAGTAATTCAAAGGAAGCTGCTTTAATTTGCCATCCACTTTATTTCTAAGGTCAAATATTGTTTTTTCGGAGACACCTACAATGATAAAAGTACTTAAATACTTAAAGATGCAATACAATAAATAAATGGTGCCAAGCACAATTAAAATTGTTATAAACTTACGGATACCCGCCGATACGGGCACACCATTGATGACGATACCGGCTAATGCATCTGTCGCTTTTCCCAAAATAAATGGTCCAAGGCTGTTAAAAACAGAAGCTACAATAATAAAAACTATCGCAAAATAAAGTCCTTTCCGGTATGGCTTCATAAAAGAAAACAGTCTCCGGAAAACCTTCATTATATTTATCGTCTTCTCCTGTTCACTCATGCGCCTGCCTCCTCTTCACTTAACTGGGAATGGACAATTTCTTTATAAACCTCGCAGGTATGCAACAGTTCTTTATGCGTACCCATTCCTACACAATAACCATCTTCCAAAACCAATATTCGGTCTGCATTCATAATCGTACTGATTCTCTGGGCTACAATGATCACGGCAGCATCTTTGGTCTCCTCTTCTAACGCCTGTCTCAAAGCTAAATCAGTCTTAAAATCCAAAGCTGAAAAACTGTCATCAAAAATATAAATTTCCGGCTTTCGGACAATCGCCCTTGCAATGGCCAGCCTCTGCCGTTGTCCGCCGGAAACGTTGCTGCCGCCCTGGGTTATTTCTGTATCAAAGCCTTCTTCTTTCGCTGTAATAAATTCATACGCCTGTGCTATCTTAGCTGCCTCCTCAATCCGAACCTCCGAAGCCAGTTCATCTCCAAACTGAATATTACTCTCAATAGTTCCTTTAAACAGGAAAGATTTCTGAGGGACATATCCGATTTTCCGTCGTAACTCCTTTAAATCATAGTCCTTCACATCCATCCCGTTTACCAGGACCCTGCCTTCCTGGGCATCATAAAACCGTAGAATCAGATTAATTAATGATGATTTTCCACTTCCGGTAGAACCTATAATTGCTGTAGTTTCTCCAGGTTTTGTCTCAAAGGAGATATCGTGTATAACCGGCTCCTCTGACTCAGGATAAGAAAAAGTAACATGCTCAAATGATAAATATCCCTTTTTATCTGCCTCTCCTTCTTTTGGATTTTTTGTCGTTATGGTTGCTTCTGTATTAAGTACCTCATTGACTCTGGATGCGGAAACTGAAGCTCTGGGATACATGACAAAGATCAAGGCCAGCATCATCACGGACATCATGATCTGCATCACATATTGGATTACTGCTATTACATCGCCGGTCAGAAGAGGTGTGCCATTCACCCGGGTAAGCTGATAGCCGCCAAATGCCAGCAGTGCAACATTTGTGCCATATAGAACCAGGCTGAGCACTGGTGTCAGGGTTCCCATAATTCGCTGCATCCGCATAGAATTTTTCATAAAGCTTTCATTTACGTCATAAAAACGTCCGGACTCATGTTCCGTTGTTCCAAATGCCCTGATAACACGGATTCCTGTGAGTTTTTCTCTCATGACCAAATTGATATGATCAATCTTGGACTGCATGATTTTTGATAATGGCATTGACCGCAGTGCGATCACAAGCACAGCTGCTATCATAACCGGCATAGAAATAAACAGCACCATAGACATCGAAGGGCTTTTTAAATATGCCAGGATGACACCTCCCACACACATCACCGGAGCCATCAATACGATACGCAGGAACATATTCATAAAATTTTGTACCTGGGTAATATCGTTATTCGTCCTGGTGATAAGCGAAGACGTGGAAAAACGGTCAAACTCTGCCCTGGAAAAATACTGTACTTTCGTAAACACCTCACTTCTCATCCGTCTGCCGATTCCCATGGAAACCCGTGCCGAAAAGAAACCCGTTGCAATATTGCAAAGTGCTCCCACAATCGTGAGTATCAGCATAGCACCTCCTGTTCGAATAATAAAAGCCGCATCGCCTGTGGGAATTCCTTTATTAATAATATTAGACAGATAAGCAGGCAGCCCCAGGTTGCACAGTACTCCCCCAATTACCGTCAGCGCAATAAAAAAAACTGCCGCTTTAAACTTACCCAATTCTTTAAATACCTTTTTCATAGGCATGATTCTCCTTCTGCAAAAATCTAAAGTGTATTCTCATAAATCTCATCTATTACTACTTGTAGTATTGCTTAAAAATGTAAAAAATATCTATTCAAGTTAAAATTCGAAAATATTATCTTGATATTTGCAATGTTATATTGTATAATAGTAAAAACGTAATACATAGTCACTGTTTAAATATAAAATTCTCTTTTTCTCTAAAGCTATCTGTTTTTCTAACGTACAACTTTCGTACCCATTCCCTTTAGTGCAGAATATTTGATATTACCATGTGTCAGTGTATTACCTATTTCATAAGGAGGATAACATGACACAAGAAAAAGACTTATTCATCAATCAATACCTGGAAGATCCTGAACATTTTGCAGATATCTATAACGGGACGGTATTCCATGGGAAACAAATCTTAAAACCGGATGATCTTTCCTCTGTGGAAAGTGATCATTCTATTCTCCTTCCGGATAAATCCGGAAGAAAAAAAGCCGTCAGGCGCTACCGTGATGTAGTCAAAAAAACGCATTTTGGTGCTCAGTTAGCCATATTGGCATGTGAGAATCAGACCGACGTGAATTATGCCATGGTAATACGATCCATGCTGTACGATGCTCTGAATTATACCAGACAGGTACAGGATATGAGATCTGACACTGATGGAACCAAACATTTCAAAAATTCCGGAGAATTTTTATCGGGAATGTGCAAAGAAGATAAACTCATTCCGGTCGTTACATTGGTAGTTTATTTTGGGAAACAACCCTGGGACGCGGGCAATTGCCTTCATGACCTGCTATCCTTCTCTCCTGAAATGAAAGAGCTGAAATCATTGATACCTAATTATGGGATAAATGTTCTGGATGCCAGGAGAATAGAGCAATTGGATTATTATAATACAGGATTGAGAGAGATCTTTGGTGCATTGAAACATGCAGAAGACAAACTTGGAATAACAAGCCATATCAATGAAAATCAAGAACGGTACAGTAAACTTGATCTTCAGACTTTTGAGCTGATTCATCTGCTTCTGGGTGAAACAGACAGATTGGATACTTTGAAAAACACAGCCATAACAGACAAGAAAGGGGTTTTTAATATGTGTAAAGCTTTTGATGATATCAGAGAAGAAGAACGTTCTATAGGCGAAAAAGAAGGACTCATGAAAGGGGAAAACAGATTTGCCGCTCTTTCCCGTTATTTACTTCAGGAAAACCGGATTAAAGACTTATTGCAGGCCACTACGGACCTGGCGGTGAGGAATAGATTGTATCAGCAGTATCGATTGTTTTGATTGCCTATAATAACAGAATTTACGCCCGCAGATTTCGCTGCGGGCACATATAATTGAGATTCCTGAATTGCGGTTACCGCTATCTTTCGGTTGTCTATGGCAAAGCCATCGGGCAATGACTCTTTTCCTTCATGTATGGTTGTAGACACCGCTTTTAAGCCGATGTAATAGCATTCTGCTAAATTGGTTGGTCCGCTAAAGGCCGAGAATATACATACTCATCTCCCACATCTCCGCTGTATTATGAATCTCATACTACAGCCAATTGTTGAAAATGCCATTCTACATAGGTAAAATGACATAGAACATGACAAGAATATCCAGATTGATGCCTACTATCAGCCTGTTGTAGTTTAAGATAATTTTCATTTCACACCAGAACTGGTATTAGCATTAATAATTCGCTTTTGACAGAGAACAAATACCAGCAAAATCGGAAGCATCGTGATTACCGACGCTGAAAGCAAAGTTGTCCAGTCAATAGACAGTGCTCCTGCAAGATTTTTTAATGCAAGCTGCAAAGTATATTTTTGTGGGTCATCGATTACGATCAATGGCCAGATGTAATCATTCCATCTCCACCGAAATGAAAAGATAGCCAATATCGCCAATGTTGATTTTGCAACAGGAAGCATGATTTTTATAAATATTTTTCCTTCACTTGCCCCATCAATCCGGGCTGCCTCAATTAGTGCATCCGGTACCGTAACAAAAAACTGCCGCATTAAAAAGATACCTGTCATTGTTCCGATAGTGGGTATTATTAACCCCCACAAGCTGTTATAGAGTCCTAAGACCCGTATTACTTCGAAGCTGGGTGTCATAATAACCTCCGTGGGCAGCATTGTAGTTGCCAACACACAGATGAACAATATATTCAACCATTTATAATGATACTTAGCCAACGCGAATCCACACATTGCACTGAGCAGCAACGTCAGAACGGTAGCCATGATAGTTACAAATACGGTGTTAAGTGTATACAGCATAAAATCCATCTTTTTCCATGCAGTTATGAAATTATCAAATGTAAAATGTTTCGGAAAAAAGGTCAGGGGAAAGGTGAATAGTTCACTCCCTGGTTTAAATGCACTTAGTACCAGCCACAAAACAGGAAATATAAAAATCACTCCAATAATCACTGCTGTAACATGAATTAAAATATTGAATTTTCTTTTTCTCATGATGCGCCCTCCTTATTCTTCCTTATTCAATTTCGTCTGTATCAAGGACAGAACAAGCAACAATACAAATAGAAGCATTGAGCAGGCACTGGAATATCCCACTTTCATTTTTTCGAATCCTGTTTCATAGATATACTGAATAATAAAAGTCGTACTGTTCCCTGGACCACCGCCGGTTAAGGTCACGATTTCTGCAAATACTTTAAATGATCCAATGGTTGTTGTAATGATTATCAAAAATGAAGTTGGCTTAATCTGCGGCAAAGTCACGTAAAAGAATTTCTGCCATGGAGTAGCACCGTCTATTTGAGATGCTTCGTATAATTCATCTGATATTTGTTCAATTGCTCCTATAAATATCATCATTGCAAAACCAGCATTTTCCCAAATGAAAGCAATTATTGTCGTAGCAAAAGCCGCCGATGCATTACTGGACCATTCAATTGGATGAAATCCAATTTCCTGCAGTATAAAATTTATAACACCAAAATTTTCTCCAAAAATCCAACGCCAGGTTAATCCAATCATAATGGTAGACAAAAGCGTGGGCCAATAAACTACTACTCTTAGCAATGTCCTGCACCTGAGATTTTTGGCAGTAAGTAAAACAGCCAGTCCTAGAGATACACAATACGCGGCTGGAACAGTAATAATAACATATCCTGCCGTTCTTGCAATCACTTTCAGATATTCTAAATTACTAAATATCTCCTTGTAGTTACTCAATCCCACAAAGTCCATTTTATTAATCCCGTTATAATTGGTAAAAGAAAAATATAATCCTGTCACAGCTGGAATCAGGAAAAAAATGATAAAGAAGATAATAATCGGCAAAGTAAAGAAAAGTGCCCATAACTGATAGTCATTTAATCTCTTTTTTTTAACTTTCATCTTAACCTGCCTCTCTTATTCTTTTAATTCAGGATATGCCTCCAGCGCTGCCGCTTCTGCTTCTTTTAATACTTCTTCCGGTGTTTTTGTACCAGCTATAGCCTCATCAATTCCATCCCGAAATGTATTCCCAGGATCTCTTCCCGGATATTTAATACCTATTCCCTCATGCTGCTTAGTGATAGAAGATGTGGCATCCAATTCATTTTGGAATATCTCCATCCCTGCAACATTATAATCCACGTCGATACCCCTTTGTCCAGGCAGGTAATTTCCTATTTTACAATACTCTGCATAATTATCCGGCTCATAGAACCACTTTAAAAATGCTTTCGCGTCATCTTCCATATTGCTTCCATCAATGGCATAAATATAATTACCACCTTGAATAGTTGCCCTTCTTTCCCCTTTTGGCATTAACACAGGCGCCCACTCAAAATTCTTAATATTTTCAGAATAGTCATTCAAAACCCAGTTACCACACATATGTACTGCTACTTTTCCTGTTTTAAACATGGCCTGCGGATCTTCTGTTCCTGCCCAGGTAGACTTTGGCATCAGCCCTTCTTCAAACATAGATACAAAATCTGTCAGACATTTTAATGAGATATCACTGGTAAGCTCACATTTCGTTATTTCTTCATTATACTGAGATCCACCATATTGATAAAGCATAGTAGCATATCGCTGAGCTGAATGATCCCACACCATTCCATACTGTGCATCAGAATTATCTACAACCTGTCTTAGTTTTTCACGGAATTCGTCCCAGGTCCACAAATCTTTTTCATCGGCTGGGACCGTTACTCCTGCCTGGTCAAACAATGTTTTATTATATATCATCCCGTTTGCTGTGGTATTTGCCGCAAGTGCCAGCACTTTACCATCGATTTTCCCACCCAGAAACATATCATCAGGATCTGGCGCTATGTCCGTGATATCTAACAGATAATCTTTGAAATTGGAAAAACTTGCAAACCGCACCACTCCTGGAGCATTCCCTGCTTTGATCATATTCAGAAGTTTCGTTTCCATATCACTATAGGGAACCTCAGTTAAGGATACACTCACTCCTGTCTCTTCCTGATACTTTTGGGCCATTGCTTTTAAGGCCCCGCCCTCGGTTGTATCATCTGCTGTTAGAATCGTAAGTCTCCCCCCACTTTCTTTCGCGCCGCCATCTCCTCTGCTCCCACATGCTGCCAGGGTTACGGACACTGCCATACATAATACTGCTGATAATACCTTCTTTAACATCTTTTTTCCTCCTGATCACTAAAATATTTCATAAATCTATAATCATAAAATGCCTGATAAGGATCAAACATGAATATTAGCATCTATTTTATTAATCGTTCCTTTTAAAACCCTTAGTTCCGGTGCCGGTTCATATGTAAGATCTTTCCCGCCAGCATAGACACGATTTATATTATTAATCTCCATCTTCCCATGTACAGGATCCTGGTATTGAAGATTTAACTCACCATCATATAATACCAATGCTTTCTTCATGCTCCGTTTAAATAACTCAAATTCCCGGAATTCGGCTGCAGACCCACAACGGATAACAACTCCATGATTCAGTCCATAGGAAATTATTTCCTTTCCTGTATTCGCACCATCCAATGTCAGTTCATGACCGTTACTAAACCAGGTTCCAACATAGGCTTCACCAGAACGCATGAATATCCAATGTTCATCACTCTCATACTCATCATATTCATAAAACGGTGTATAAGCGTGGATATAATGAACTAGTTCATCCGGGTGAATTTGGAACAGCATAAGCATAATATTTTTATACTGTTCAATGAACGGTATGGTACCATTCCCCGCCCAATAGCTCGGACGATTGCCGCCGCTGAATGGCCGCTCACCGGGATGATTAATAAAATACTGAATACATTTTTCTCCAAATGCCACGTTCATTAAATGCTGCTGATGACCATGTTCAAAAGGCTTAAACCGTCTTACACATGACAAAAAATATTCTTTTGTCTTAAAGCCAAAGGTTTTGACTCTGTTTATTCCCTGATCAAGTTCCAGGCTGATCCACTCATGATTACGAGGCTGGCCTTCTTCAAAACACGCCGGAGCTTTATATTCAGACAGGCAATAAAGAGCAACCGCTCCCGAACTGGATGTCAGATATCCCTGACCATACCCTGTCCACATAAAGAAATTTGGCTGCATCAGCTTCCTAACTTTAAGTGTATCCTCATAGGCACGACCATAGCTGCAGCACATAACTCCCCCATAGGTGTTATAAATCATTAACCTAAAAGTATCATCGATTGCCTTTTTTGACATATTCTGAATCTCCTGATCCGGAGCCATTTGATATAGAATAAAAAATCCAACGAGATCTACCGGTATATAAGTACCGGAGTTCCATTCTGCAAACCCATATTTAAAGAATGTGTGAAACCATGCCTCTACCCGTTGTCTGCCAAGAACATATTGCTCCCTGCCACTTTTTTTACTGGCTGTAAACATGTCTTCCTGAAACATGCAGCCAGCCAGATACTGACCAATGTGAAATAAAAGCGCATGATTTTCACTAAAATACCACATCACATCATTTCCAGGCTCATCAATCCAATAGCGAAAATTTAAAATAGCATGTTTTATTTTCTCATAGCAGGTATCTGATATATACTTTCGGTATCTTGTTATTAGAAGCAGCATTGGCGGCAAATAAAAATCAGCACAATCTTCATGGTTTTCGATCATCTTAAGACTGTAATTTAGCCCACGAAGTGCTTTGTCATTCAAAACCTTTTCTGTTTCCAAAATAGCAAGCGTTCGATTTACCACATTTTCACCCTGTGCACATATAAATTTTAATGCCTGTCTTTTTCTGTTTTTTTCCGTATCCCCAGGTACTGTCAGCATATCATCTGCTGGCAGAATTCCTTCCACAAGGTTTCTTATAATCGAAAAAGTACCTGTCTGAATCACTAACAATACCGTAAAAACACCCACATTATAATCAGTTACTTTCCCCAATGACACCTGCTTATGATCTTTTCTTGCAACTACCTCCTGCACACCTTCTATCTCCACATTGTTTAAAAGTGCCAGTTGCTCATCACCCATAATTCGCAGCTTCTTATCCATTTTTAGATAACTGTTATCATATTGTAAAATTACATCTCCAGTTGCTGCGATATCCCGAGGAAAATAACAGCTCTTTAAAAAACACTCCGCATCCAGAACCTCTTCTACATAATCACCAAGTTCTATAGAGCCCTTCACCGGCTGCCTGCCTTTATATCGGAATTCGAAATAAAAGAATACATCTCTCTCTGCCAGCTCGTCAGCATAGATTTCTATTCTATTAAGCCCCTTTTTTAAATATAAACTGACACACTCTTTTCCAGGAATATTCCTTGTATAAGGAGTAAAACAAAATGCCTCTTTTCCATTAACCCATGCCTTAAGTCCCCCGCAGGTATAGATTTCAAATGGGTATTCTCCGGTTTCCTCTACAAACATTTCGGTTTTACCATTTACCCATATATGATGAGGCATATGCAGAAAAGTAGTAAAATCAACACGGTTGTTTTCAAATGGAAAATATACACGGTCGTAAGTTCCCTGATATAACTTTACTTCTTCCATACTTTTTCGTTTACAAAACTCTCTTCTGACCGGATAAACAATCTGTACGTATGCCTCTCCTAAATTGACATCCGCTTCAAAAGCTTCACAAGGTGAATCGAAACTTGTTTTTTGCATATCTGTAATCCACCAACGATTGACTGAATCATTATATGATATTTTATACTCTAATCTTCCCATTCACAATATCCTCTCTCTATTTTGCAATATATTACTTTGTAATCACATTGTTTTTTATTATTATGACATATCTCAGTATAGCAAAACTCAGATCTTATAATCTACATTATTTTTGCTTTTTTCTTCATAATTTATTGCATTTTTTGCGTTATTAATCCATCAATTTTACAAATTGACTTTTTCAAATTTTTATCTTATGATAACTCCATGCATCATTATTTGGTTTCGTTAATTTTATATTGCAAGGAGGAATTTCATGCTCATTGAAAATCTTACACTCTATCAGAAAAACCATATTTACCGGATTAATCATCCTGCTGACGACTTATATTATTTATTTGATTACGATGAACGCCCATATCGTCTAAATATGGAATTTCAGCATTTTCATTCTTTTTATGAGATAATGATTCCCTTAGAAGCTTCCGCAGGACATTTGATTGAAGGAAAATATTATGATCTTCAAATACACGACTTCGTACTGCTTTCACCTTCTCGGCTTCATAAAACACAATACCATAAGGGTAATCCCAGTAAACGGATTATCATTAATTTCCGCTTCCTGCCTGCACAATTTGGTTTCCCGGAAACTTTGACAGAAATACTTTCTCCTTTTTCATCAGAAATTCCAATATACCGCTTTGACAGCAGCCACCTGAAGGCACTATACACGAAACTTAATGAAATTTTTAATCTCTGTGATTCTAAGAGTCCATATAAGAATCTGCTGATCCATAGTAAGTTCCTGGAGTTTCTGATCCTGTTATTAGAGTCAAAGGATCTGAATACCTATGTTCCGGAATATACCGGTGTATCTATGACTGATAAAATATATTCCATTACCTCTTACATACATAAACATTACCATGACACTCTATCTCTGGATCTGGTATCACAAAAATTTTTTATCAGTTCCTATTACCTTTCTCATAAGTTCAAATCTATTACCGGATTTACTCTGGTCAACTATATTCAAATGACACGAATCCGCAATGCTCAGCAGCTATTACTATCTACTAACGAAAAAATTACGGACATCGCAGAAAGCTGTGGATTTACATCCTTTTCCCAGTTTAACCGTGTTTTCAAAAAGTTCTGTGGTATCTCTCCCTCAGCTTATCGGAACCATGGAGAAATCATTGATCTGCAAACCTGGGAAGATAAAAATTAGTGCTTGACAAATGTCATTCTTTTGCCTCCTATTCCCTATCATCACACAAAACGAACTTAAAGTCATTGAATTGCAAATTCAATTTTTTATCATATAAATTTGATATAAATTACTTTCAAGTACTCCTGAAGCACTATTAATTGTTTTTATTGACAAATTTAGAGGTATTACATATAATAACATTATTAAATATATTAACATCGTTAATTACAGGAGGCTTTTCATATGGGTATAAAAGAAAGAAGAGAAAACGAAAAAAAACAGATGTGCAGAAAAATAATGGACGCTGCAACCGAAATCATCAATCAGGATGGCTATGAAGCCCTGTCTATTCGAAAGATTGCTGCTAAAATCGAATATTCTCCCACAACAATCTACCTCTATTATAAAGATAAAGCACAAATTATAGATGATATCGCTGCTATGCTTTACACTAAGGTCGAAGAAAACGCAGTTCAATTTTTAACAGAGCATCCGGCATGTCCCGTAGATCAGCAAGTTCGTGGACTTATGGTTCTTGTAATAAAATGCCTGTCAGAAGAAGCAGAAATGACAAAATCGGTTATGTACAGCGGAAGAAACGTTATCTTCGCATCTGAAAATGGGTCAATACCCGACAATGAAGGTATCCGAATGATGGACAGCCTTCTGGAAGAAGGAATACGTCAAAAAATATTTAAAGAAAATACCGCACATTCATCCTGGATGATGGTTACAGCCCTCCTGGGTTTTGTAATGTGTGCATCTGAAAATCATCTGTATAAACTGGATCATTTTAACGAGCTTGCGGAAAATTTTGCCGGTATTCTGATGGGGGGTATTTTAAATGAATGCAAAAAATAATACTACAAAAAGCAGAAGAAAAATACTTAAAGCTGTAATCATTATTACCGCCCTGATTCTTTTTTTGCTGATCGCTTTCATTATCTTAATGCTGAATCAGAAACCAGTTAATTTAGTAATCAACCCTGTTGATTTATCAGGCATCAGTGACGGTACCTATACCGGAGGCGCTGATAACGGCCTGGTTAAAGTCTCTGCCTCTGTAGAAGTTCAAAACGGCAGGATTACAGATATTACCCTATTAAAGCATGATAATCTTCTGGGTAAACCAGCCGAAAAAATAATTGACAATATCATAGCCGAACAATCTCTCCAGGTGGATGCCATCTCCTCTGCCACTTACAGCAGCGATACAATTCGCAAAGCTGTTGAAAATGCGCTGCGTAATGGTGAATAGCTAGTTTTCCCATCGCTGGGCGCAGAATCGCTAGTTAATGAGAGAACAAATAAGCGTACATGCTAGGATCTTATGTAGTTAGAATAGAATAGGTTATGGGGTTACAAAATATTAAATTGGGGTTTCGCTGATTAAAGACGCTTTGTAAATGATAGGTAGTGTACGGAAAGATGGGCGTGGGAAACTGGTATGGACTCCGTCAGCTGGCCGCAGAACTGGTATTTTCTAACCTTTCCGAGTTTCAGTTTATCGTTACAAAGCTGGTTTTCTCAGCAGGTTGGAACCCCTGGGCTGTGGCTGGCTGTTCTTTATTGGATGCAGTATAGTATGTTTCTTCTGTTTATGCGTAAAAGAGGATGAAAGTTTGCTCCTTTTTCTGATCACAGAATAAAAAACAAATCCCGTTCTCAAGATCAGTTGCTTTACACCAGTTGCTTAACGTCAATCGCGTTCAGCATGCCACAACCCCAGGGTTCCAACCTGCTGAGAAAACCAGC
>UQGG01000041.1 GCA_900540475.1 uncultured Robinsoniella sp.
GCCGTAACTACGCAACATCGAAAAATTTGGTAGGCCTCCCCTGCCGATGACGCTGATTATTATTACCGGAGGCATTGATCTCTCGGTTGGGAATATTATGATTCTCTCGGCTATGATGGGAGGAATGGCAGCTGCCGGTATGGGTGCTGCAGCAGGAATTATTGTCACCATACTCACCGGAGGAATCTGCGGTCTGATAAACGGCATTATTATAGCAAAAGCTAAAATTTCTGAGATGGTGACGACGCTGGCTACGATGTACCTGTTTCTGGGACTGGCAAGAGGAATCTCTCATGGTGACAGTGTTTATAGCTATGAATTTACGAACTTTTTTGGAAATACCTCCATTGCAGGAATTCCGCTGCAAATCTGGATCTATGTAATTCTGGCTGTTTTCTTCATTATTCTTCTGGGAAAGACAACATTTGGAAGAAAATTATACAGTATTGGATTGAATAAAAATGCAACAAAATATTCAGGGGTAAATACGGATAAAATACAGATTCTGATCTACGTGATCTGTGGTCTTGTCTGTGCACTGGCGGCCTTTATCTGGCTGGGAAGATTCACCAGTGTCAAGTACGATGCCGGGACCAGTTTTAACCTGAAAGTAATCACGGTAGTGGTTCTGGGCGGAACCAGCATCAACGGAGGAATCGGAGATATGAAAGGCACCGTTTTGGGTACGCTGATCATTGCTACCCTGAACAGCGGGCTAACCGTATTGAATATCCCCATTGACGTGCAGACAATTGTACAGGGTGTAGTTCTGATGATTGCTTTGATCGCTTATGCATTCGTCAATACAAAGGCAAGGAAGAAGAAAATAATTGCGGTACCGGTGAAACCGATTTAACGGGCTGATGCAAGATGATGAGCAGCATGGGACGGCGCACATCAGCTGGTTGTAAAAACCAATGGATTGTAATAAAATTGTGATATTCAGGGTCAACTGAATAAACACATAATATTTACATAAAAAATTTTTATATAATGAAAGGGTGGGTTAATTATGAAGAAAAAATTGGTAACAAAGGTATTGGCGGCTGCACTGATTGGGATTATGGCGGTGACATCTTTAGCAGGATGCTCGACCACTGACACATCAGGAGGGAGTAAAACAACAGAAAAAGCAGAGACGAAAGAAACCGCTGCAGCAGGCAGTGCTGAAACCAAGGAAGCTTCCAAAGATTCGTCTGCAGAGACAAAGGGTGCAGATGTGGTTGTGGCAATGCTGCCCAAGTTTAAAGGCGAGAACTATTTTGATGCATGTAAAGTAGGTGCCCAGGAAGCAGCAGATGAACTGGGAATTACCTTGCTGTATGACGGTCCCTCACAGGATCAGGCAACCAATCAGAAACAGGTGGATATTCTGGAAGGGTGGATCGCCCAGGAGGTGAGTGTGATTATTGTATCACCCAATGATCCTACCGCAATTGCACCGACCTTAAAGAAAGCCCAGGATGCAGGCGTTAAAGTGGTGACATTTGATGCAGATGCACAGGCAGATTCCAGAGATTTATTCATCAACCAGATTACGGCACAGGCAGCTGCAAAGGGCCTACTGGACGGTGCTGCAATTGACCTGAAAGCCAAAGGATACGGCGCAGATCATCCTGCAAATATAGCACTGGTATCCGGTTCCGGTACAGATGCCAACCAGACAGCATGGGAAGCGGCTATTGACGAACTGTTAAAAACAGACGACTACAGCTTTATGAAAATTCAAAATAAA
The DNA here is from genome assembly GCA_900540475.1 of uncultured Robinsoniella sp. GTDB lineage: Bacteria > Bacillota > Clostridia > Lachnospirales > Lachnospiraceae > Robinsoniella. The sequence goes on from UQGG01000041.1 coordinate 1,736, forward strand.
GAAACAGATGTATATTATCCCGGTACGGATGAAACTACGGTAAACAGCGAATGTGCGACACTGATCAGCCGTATGGGGGAAGGTGCAGACCAGATACAGGCAGCAATTGCATTGTCATCCATGTCCACACCGGCTCTGGGTGCCCAGTATCAATCCGCCTCAAGTAAACCGGATCCATCCAAAATCACATTGACCGGACTTGCGACGCCAAATGCTCTGAAAACGTATATTAAGGATGAAGAAAATCCGATGAATACCGGTGTCCTCTGGAATTGTATGGATCTGGGATATCTGGCAGTACAGTCGGGCTATCAGCTGGCTGAAGGAACGATTACAACGGATTCCACCACCATCGACGCAGGCAGGCTGGGAGCAAAAGAAATTACGAACCGTGAGTGCGTATTAGGGGATGCATTGGTATTTGATGCAGCGACTGTAGATAATTACGATTATTAGTAACAAAATGTGTATAAAAGGCCTATAGATAGGGAGGGACCTCTGTTTATAGGCCCTTTTCTTTCCACACTCCCCTATTTCCCTTGGATTAGATATGGTGTATAATAGAGGGAAAAAAGAACATGACCTAAAAAGGCGGAAGGGAGTTATATGATTTACAGAGAAATGAACGTACAGGCAGCGTATGAAAAGGCGGGTGCTGTGCATGGAAAATACCAGCCCAGATTAATCGGGTATCTGCATAGTGACAGCGAGGAACTGAAAATGTCCGGGAAAAGGGCAGCAGTCATTATCTGTCCGGGAGGCGCTTACCAATTTAAATCTGACCGGGAGGCAGAGCCGGTGGCAATGCGGTTTATGGCAGCAGGCATGCAGGCCTTTGTGCTGCAGTACAGCGTTGCGCCATCCAGATACCCATGTGCTGTTCTGGAACTGGCAGCATCCGTAGCGATGGTGCGGGAGCATGCCAGAGAATGGGGCATTGATCCGGAAAAGATTTTTATCTGCGGATTTTCAGCGGGCGGGCATTTATGCGCCACTCTGGGTACCTTATGGAAGGACGAGATATTCCAGCAGGCTTTTGGAACCGGAAACTTCAGTTATAAGCCGTCGGGTATGATTTTATGCTATCCGGTTATTACTATGGGCGAATTTACGCATAAGGAGTCATGTGCGAATCTGACAGGGTCAGATGGCTCCCCAAAACTTCGGGAAAAGCTGTCCCTGGAAAAACAGGTCACAGCCGATACACTGCCCACCTTTATATGGCATACCCAGGAAGATGATGCGGTTCCGGCAGAGAACACCTTACTATTTACCTGTGCACTGCGCAAATACAGAGTACCTTTTGAACTGCATATTTATGAAAGAGGGGGACACGGATTATCTCTGTGCGATGAAACTACTGCCAGCAGCCAGGATCAGATCGTGCCGGATAATGCCGGATGGATAGAACATGCCGTAAGATGGCTGAAACGGTTTTGATGTAAGTGTGAAAGAATATTGCTTTCTCATTGCTGATTTGGGAATATCCAAGCCAGCTTGCGGTATAACCAGCTTAGAGCGTGTTTGAAAATTCATTCCCGTCATCTGCACGCCCCACTTTGCGGTATATTTGCCCCGAATTCAGGTTACGTAGCCCGCTACGCGCCCTTCATCCGGGACAAATCTCCCACAAAGTGTGACGCACAGCTGCCAGAAAGCAATTTTAAAACACGCTCTAGTCTATTCAGGGGTTTAATTATGTTAAAACAGAAAATCAGCACAAAGCTTTCTATGACTTATGCGGTTCTAACGATCATATTTATCGGGATTGCGGCGGTAATTTTCTACAAATACAACCAATACAATATCCATCAGGACGGAGTCAGCAATATTGGGCAGATCGCAGAAAATGTGATGGCACAGGCAGACAGCCGCCTTACCACTATGGATCAGACAGCAATTGACGTATTGTCGGATAATCATTTCCTGGATTTGTGGAATCAGACCCTGGTTTCTCCTGGAGAGGAAGTGGGGAAAGAAATCCGCAAGCTTTTGACCAGGGCGTACACTAATAAATCAGATATACGCAGGGTGTCCATTTATGGAAAAGACGGAACCTTTTACAGTACCGGGAAAACAAATGTTAAGCAAGAAGATGTGAGTCAGCGGATAGAGATGATAGAGAGCCAGTATCCAATGAAGCAGATGAACAGCCGGGTGTATTTAAAGCCCCATCTGGATTATTGGGATAAGAGCAGTGAGGTTCTGGTGGTGTCAGAAATAAAGCCGGTTAAGGACAGAAACACAGACATAATCGGTTATCTGGAGGTTCAGCAGAATGCTTTTTATATGGAAAATATCTGCAATGTAAAATGGAACGGCAAAGGCTTAAAGGTTATGGTATTTATGGAAGAAACGGATGAGCTCTTCTATACCAATCTACCTGACAGCAAGAAAAATGATTCCTACATAGAACAGGTAAAGGACTTTACAAGGCAGTATTCAAAGATGAAAGAAGATAGCCACTCTTTGTTTTCCACGGCGTCATCCAACTATTATGCCTGTAAAACCGTGATTATACTGGATAAAAATGTCCTGAATGAATCCTTGAACAAGATGCTGGGCGGAATTGTTGCCATAACTTGTGTACTGATTATTGTTACCACATTTTACAGCTTCTGGACGACCCGGATGATTATGCGACCGATTAATCTGCTGGTGAAAACCATGCAGAATACGGACCTGACGAATTTCAGGCAGAAGAGGGAAATAAAAGTCAGGGATAAGGAGACAGAGATACTGGTAAATTCATTTGAGGATATGGCTAAGCGTCTGGAGGATGCCCTGGTTAAGCAGAAGAAGCTGGAAAATGTTCAGACCAAAACGCTGTTCAGTGCCCTGCAATCGGAAATGGGGCCTCATTTTCTCTATAACAGCCTGGGAAGTATTGCAAATCTATGTGAACAGGGAGAAACAGAGACGGCAGCAGATGCATGCTACAGCCTCACCGAGATACTGAGATATGCGTCTAATTATGAAACCTCAGAAGTAACCATAGGGGGAGAAATAGAGAACCTGAAAGCTTATATGTCAATCATGAAAAGCCGTTACCAGAAAAGAATTGAATTTGAAATGGAAATTGATGAGGACACCAAATATATCATCATACCGAAGCTTACATATCAGCCGCTGGTGGAAAATGCCATCAAGTACAGCCTCATGGAACACGATAAAGTAATCATTAAGATCTATACGGTGGTACTGGGGGATAAGCTGGTTGTGGAAATAAAGGACAACGGATGTGGAATCAGCAAAGAGGCGGGGGAAGTGATCCGGAAAAGAATCGAAGAATTTCACAATACGGATAAAGCGACCTATATAGCAGAGCAGATTCAGTTTGGAGGAATGGGGCTGAGCGGGACGCTGATCCGGCTTTCCATCTATTATGGAGACAGCTTCTGGTATGAACTTCAGGATAATAATGATGAAGGCGGCACCAGTATCCTGTTTGGCATGAATATCAGTAAATACCGATAACGATTCAGAACAGTTCTGAATGACTTAGAACATTTTACATCGATTTAGAATCATTGAGCAGAGCTGCCCTTAACTATGCAGATATTAAGGAAACGTGGAAAGAATGTGGAAACAGTTACAAATACGGGGAAAAGGAGTGTGTAAGGATGTATAAAGTATTGCTGGTGGATGATGAACCGGCAGCCCTTGATATGGAAAAAAGAGCAATACAAAAGAGGACAGAAAATTTCCAGGTATCAGGAGAAGCATATAACGTAAAAGATGCGATTGAACTTTACCACAGCATTACTCCGGATGTTGTATTAACGGATATGAAAATGCCGAGGCAAAATGGGATAGAGCTTATAAAATACATTGCCGGACAGGAAGTCAATAAGGCTGTCTGCATAGCGGTCAGCGGTTATTCGGACTTTGATTACGTTCACGATGCCTTTTCCTACGGCGCTTTTGATTATCTGTTAAAGCCTGTAGAGCCAAAGAAAATTGAGGAGCTTTTTGTACGGATCCGCAGGCTTTTGATCTCTGCAAGGGAGAACCCATGTACCATAAAACTTCCTCAGGGAAGGTTAAGCACCGACCAGTTAGTAAAAAAAGTAGAAGAGCATATCCGCAAAAATATTGCCGGTGACAACAGCATACTGAATATCTGCAGTATATTTTCCATCAGCCAGCCCTATCTGAGCAAAGCCTTTAAGATGCATTATAACTGTACCTACAATGAATATCTAATCGGTATCCGGATTGAAGAGGCAAAAAAGCTCCTGGATCGCAAAGAAGAGTATCTCATAGGGGAAATCGCGGAGTTATTAGGATTTTCCGATCAGTTTTATTTTAGTAAAGTGTTTAAAAATACAACTGGTTATACGCCCCGGGAATACCGTGGCAGGAATGACAAATGAGTTTTGTATTTTATATATTTCAGCTTTGATTTTACATGTACTTTTTCACCATTTGATTTTAAAATGAGCTTATTAAGACAGATTGCAGACAGATTTCATAAATCTTTAAAGAAGCTCTGGAATCAGGTATATGGAGAAGGAGGATATGATGACAAATAGAGAGCGTGAAAATTTAACACTGGATTTTGGAAAGCCGGACAGAGGCGCTGTTGAGGAAACTTTTTATCCCTGGGTATTGACGAAGAACCGCTTCGTGGAAGAGGGACTACCATCAGATATTGCCCGGAATGCAAAGGACATTACCAATGATATTGTGGGGAATAAAGCGAATCAGACTGAAAAGTATCTGCCCGTAGCATGGGGAGAGGGCGTTATGGAGTATGAACAGTATCTGGGATTCGATCCGGTGAGGCGGATTCATTTTGTACTCCCCTTTCGCAGATTTGAAGAGAAAATACTGGAAGATACCGAAACGTATTTGATTAAGCAGGATATTTACGGCAGGCAGATGATGCAGAAAAAGGGTTCTGAGATTGAAACCGAATATAAATCGGTCATTCAGGATGAAGCCGAATGGGAACGGCTGAAGGTTCATGCAGACAGAGAACTGGAAGCTTATTTCAGCGATGAGGCCATAGAGTCGGCATACGGCCCGCTGAAAGAAGGACACGAAAGAGGGGATTATTCCATCCGTTTGAATCTGGAAGGATTTTTCTGGGTACCAAGGGAACTGATGGGCATAGAAGCGCATTTATATGCCTTTTATGATGAGCCAGAACTGATCCATGACATCAATGAGTACATATTGCAGGTGTATACAACAAAGGTAATGAAAATCGTGGATTTGCTGCAGCCTGATGTAGTGTACCTGATGGAAGATCTGAGCGGGAAAAACGGACCGATGATATCCGGGGAAAATTTTGACGAGTTTGTAGGGGCTTATTATAAAAGGCTGATCCCGATGTTGAAAGAGCATGGGGTAAATAATGTGTTTGTAGACACGGATGGAGATTTTACAATCATGATCCCGCATTTTCTGGATGCCGGCGTGGACGGATTCCTTCCTATGGATGTGAATGCAGGTATGGACATTGTAAAAGTAAGAGAGCAGTTTCCGGGGCTTAAATTTATCGGCGGGTTCAATAAACTTATGATTGCAGAGGGAAAGGAAGCCATTGACCGCGAATTTGACCGAATTCTTCCGGTGATCCGGGGAGGCGGCTATATCGTAGGTTCAGACCATCAGGTGGCACCATCCACTTCTCTTAAAAATTATCAATATTATATTCAGAAATTAAAAGCGGTCATGGAGCAGGCTGGAAGCGATGTGAGATAAGGTGTTAAAAGATAGGAAATATAAAAAGCCAAAAAGCCAATGCAGTCATTATAATATACTGCATTGGCTTCTACTATTTTATTTACGATTAAAAAGAGATCGGATTTTGGATACTAAATCCACGTCATCATCCTCATCCTCGTCAAAATGTTTTGAATGTTTGTTCCCGGTACGATACTCATCGTCCGGATCGCTGCTACCCGCTGCCTCATACTGCTGGTGGCGGTCATAATATTGTGTCTGGTCTTCAAAATCATCTGGAGAACGGTAATTAGCATAATCCTGGTCTGAACGATAGCTGTTAAAATTCTGCTGCTGTCCACCGAAATTCTGGCCTCCAAAATCCTGCTGCTGCCCGCTGCCGAAATTCTGCCCGCTATAATTCTGCTGTTGTTCACCACTAAAATTCTGCCTGTTAAAATCCTGTTGCTGTCCATTGCCGAAATTCTGCCCGCCAAAATCCTGCTGAGGTCCATTCCCAAAATTCTGCCCGCCAAAATCCTGCTGAGGTCCATTGCCGAAATTCTGCCCGCCAAAATCCTGCTGAGGTCCATTCCCAAAATTCTGCCCGTTAAAATTCTGCTGCTGCCCATTGCCGTAACCCGGTCCGCCGAAATTCTGCTGAGGTCCATTTCCGTAAGGCTGCCCCCCATAATTCTGCGGGTTATTGCCATAATAGGATTGCTGTGGGTTCATATTTTGATAACCCGGATCCTGGTTATATGGCGCCTGTCCGTCATAACCGTTGTACTGCTGGCCATAAGAATTGCTTCTGTTCTGTCCTTTTTTCTGCGTATTTCTGAAATTTTTTGATTTAGATGCAGATTTTGGGACATTATTATAATAAGCATGTTCTTCCTTATAATGGTATTCCGGTGCACTTGTGGTGTAATTTTTGAATTTATGGTTCTTGTGCTTCACTTTCGTGATTCTTTTGACTTTTTGTTTTTTCTTTCTCGGTTTAAAGATTGTCATTCGTCCGGTCCATCCCACCATCCGGACGACTACAATTCCAAAAAAGACGCCGATACTGTCAATTCCCACATCCCGGAGTGAAGGAGAGCGCCCGCCCACAAATGACTGGTGGTATTCATCACCCAGGGCAAAACCGACGCATATAATGCCGGCAACAAGCATAAGCCAGATCCCGTGAAGCCCGTACACATATAATGGAAAGGATACTGCCACGGCAAGAGCAAAATATTCGGTCATATGTGCTAATTTACGTGTGATAAAGTTGATTTTATTGGCCCATTCTTCCACTTGCCACTGTTCCAGATTGGCATCGAAGATATAATCTCCTGCTTCTACAATTTTACAGCTGACTTTAAAACTCAGCTGTCCGGAAACATCTCCGCTTTGGCTGGAAAAATTAAAAATAAGGCACATTAAAAGTATAGCTGGTATAAAAGATAATGGTTTTAATAATTTCCTCATAATATATCGCCTCCGATTTGCGCCTATCATAGCATTCCTGGCGTTTGTTGTCTACCGGGTTAAGAAAATTATAAGGTATTTTGGGCAAAAAACTTTGAAAAATACTGGAAAGTGCTTGACATTGGAAATGCATATGGCTATAATAAATCAGTGTGCGTGAATTTTAATCTATTTTCAGGCACCATCAAATAAAATTAAAACAGCAACCACATGTACAGAAAGAAAAAATATGTTTTTTGTACAAATAAAACAGGAGGTGAAAGGAATGCCAACATTTAACCAGTTAGTAAGAAAAGGTCGTCAGACATCTGAGAAAAAATCAACTGCACCAGCTCTGCAAAAAGGATTTAACTCCTTAAAGAAAAAGAGTACGGACGTATCCGCACCACAAAAAAGAGGTGTATGTACAGCAGTTAAGACAGCTACACCTAAGAAACCTAACTCAGCTCTTAGAAAGATCGCCAGAGTTCGTTTATCTAACGGAATCGAAGTAACAAGCTACATCCCAGGTGAAGGACATAACCTTCAGGAGCATAGCGTTGTTCTGATCCGTGGCGGTAGAGTAAAAGATTTACCAGGTACAAGATATCACATCGTTCGTGGTACACTTGATACAGCAGGCGTTGCAAAGAGAAGACAGGCTCGTTCTAAATACGGAGCTAAGAGACCTAAAGACGCTAAAAAATAATTCGTAACAATAAAATTATAAATTATTCGTATCACAAACAGAACTACAAACAAAAATTGTGCCGGATTTCTTATTCACCCGTGGTTGCAGGTTAATATAGAAGCTTTCGTGCACGAAACACAAGTAGAACGACACATGTGAGTACCGATGAATTAATCAAGCAGTCTTAACTGACTGCGATAATAATTAAGGAGGGAAGTACCGTGCCACGTAAAGGACATACTCAAAAAAGAGACGTATTAGCAGATCCATTATACAACAACAAAGTGGTTACAAAACTTATCAATAACATTATGTTAGATGGTAAGAGAGGTGTAGCTCAGAAAATCGTATATGGAGCATTTGACAAAATGGCTGAGAAATCAGATAAGCCAGCAGTTGAAGTATTCGAAGAAGCTATGAACAACATCATGCCTGTACTCGAAGTAAAGGCAAGACGTATTGGTGGAGCAACATATCAGGTACCTATCGAAGTTAGACCAGATAGACGCCAGGCTTTAGCTCTTCGTTGGATCACATTGTATTCTCGTAAAAGAGGAGAAAAAACAATGGTTGACAGATTAGCAAATGAGCTTTTAGATGCAGCAAACAATACAGGCGCATCCGTTAAGAAAAAAGAAGACATGCACAAAATGGCAGAAGCGAACAAAGCATTTGCTCACTATCGTTTCTAATTATATCGTTAATTTGAATAAACGGTGCCGGCCTGTATTGGCCGGCATGTGACAAAAGCGGAAAGCTTTAAATTATTTAGGAGGAAATAACCTTGGCTGGAAGAGAATATCCATTAGAGAGAACCAGAAATATTGGTATTATGGCTCATATTGATGCTGGTAAGACAACATTGACAGAGCGTATCCTTTATTACACTGGTGTAAACTATAAAATCGGTGATACTCATGAAGGTACTGCAACCATGGACTGGATGGAGCAGGAACAGGAAAGAGGTATCACAATTACTTCAGCCGCTACAACATGTCACTGGACAATGCAGGAAAACTGCGAAACAAAACCAGGTGCTTTAGAGCATCGTATCAATATTATTGATACTCCAGGACACGTTGACTTTACAGTAGAGGTTGAACGTTCCCTACGTGTACTCGACGGTGCTGTCGGTGTATTCTGTGCTAAGGGCGGCGTTGAACCCCAATCTGAAAATGTATGGCGTCAGGCTGACACTTATAATGTACCTCGTATGGCATTCATCAATAAGATGGATATCATGGGTGCAGATTTCTACGGTGCAGTAGAACAGATTAAAAACAGATTAGGCAAAAATGCAATCTGTCTTCAGCTTCCAATCGGAAAAGAAGATGATTTCAAAGGAATCATTGACTTATTCGAAATGCAGGCTTATATCTACAATGATGAAAAGGGTGAAGACATTTCCATCACTGAGATTCCAGAAGACATGAAAGATGATGCTGAATTATATCGTACAGAATTAGTAGAAAAAATCTGCGAATTAGATGACGATTTAATGATGGAATACCTGGAAGGTGAAGAACCATCCATAGAAGCATTAAAGGCTGCTCTGAGAAAGGGTACCTGCGAATGTACTGCTATTCCTGTTTGCTGTGGTACAGCTTACAGAAATAAAGGTGTTCAGAAGCTGTTAAATGCAATTCTTGAATTCATGCCGGCTCCAACCGATATCGCTTCTATTGAAGGAACTGATATGGAAGGAAATCCGATTGTAAGACATTCATCTGATGATGAACCGTTTGCAGCATTGGCATTCAAGATCATGGCTGACCCATTTGTTGGTAAGCTGGCATTCTTCAGAGTTTACTCTGGATCTATGAACTCAGGTTCTTATGTATTAAATGCAACAAAAGGCAAAAAGGAACGTGTTGGACGTATCCTTCAGATGCACGCTAATAAGAGAGCGGAACTTGATAAAGTTTATGCAGGAGATATCGCAGCAGCTGTAGGCTTTAAGTTTACAACAACTGGTGATACAATCTGTGACGAACAGCATCCGGTTATTCTGGAATCCATGGAATTCCCAGAACCAGTTATCGAATTAGCTATCGAGCCTAAGACAAAAGCTGGTCAGGGCAAGATGGGTGAAGCTTTAGCAAAACTTGCAGAAGAAGATCCTACTTTCCGTGCACATACAGATCATGAAACAGGACAGACAATTATCGCAGGTATGGGTGAACTTCATCTTGAAATCATCGTAGACAGACTTCTTCGTGAATTCAAGGTTGAAGCAAATGTAGGTGCACCTCAGGTTGCTTACAAAGAAACCTTTACAAAACCTGTTGATGTTGACAGCAAATATGCAAAACAGTCCGGTGGACGTGGTCAGTACGGTCATTGTAAAGTTAAATTTACACCAATGGATCCAAATGGCGAAGAAACATTCAAATATGAATCCAGTGTTGTTGGTGGTGCTATTCCGAAGGAATACATCCCTGCAGTTGGTCAGGGTATCGAAGAAGCTTCAAAAGCTGGTATTCTTGGTGGTTTCCCTGTACTTGGTGTATGTGCAAACGTATATGATGGTTCTTACCATGAAGTCGATTCAAGTGAAATGGCATTCCATATCGCAGGATCTATGGCATTTAAAGATGCTATGAGAAAAGGTGATGCGGTATTATTAGAGCCAATCATGAAGGTTGAAGTTACTATGCCTGAAGATTACATGGGTGATGTTATCGGTGATATCAACTCCCGTCGTGGTCGTATCGAAGGTATGGAAGACATCGGTGGTGGTAAACTCGTAAGAGGTTATGTTCCGCTGGCTGAAATGTTTGGTTACTCTACAGACTTACGTTCCAAAACACAGGGACGTGGTAACTACTCTATGTTCTTTGAGAAATACGAGCAGGTTCCGAAGTCTGTACAGGAAAAAGTTTTAAGTGCTAAGTCCAAGTAAGTAATTATATCGTTATTTTAAAAAATTAGGCTTGAAAATATCTTTGATTTGAAATATAATCAAAGATAGCCTAATGAAATAAAAAACCAAAAAGAAAGCCTGATACAGGCGCATATTATAAGGAGGACATTCAAAATGGCTAAAGCTAAATTTGAAAGAAACAAACCACATGCTAATATTGGTACCATTGGACACGTTGACCATGGTAAAACAACTTTAACAGCTGCAATTACAAAAACTCTGAGCGAAAGAGTTGCAGGTAACGCAGCAGTTGATTTCGAGAATATTGATAAAGCTCCGGAAGAAAGAGAACGTGGTATCACAATCTCTACAGCTCACGTTGAGTATGAAACAGAAAAAAGACATTACGCACACGTTGACTGCCCAGGACATGCTGACTATGTAAAGAACATGATCACAGGTGCTGCTCAGATGGATGGTGCTATCCTTGTTGTTGCTGCTACTGATGGTGTTATGGCTCAGACAAAAGAGCATATCTTACTTTCCCGTCAGGTAGGTGTTCCTTACATCGTAGTATTCATGAATAAATGTGATATGGTTGATGACGAAGAATTACTTGAATTAGTAGACATGGAAATCCGTGAATTATTAAGCGAGTATGAATTCCCAGGCGATGATACACCTATCATCCAGGGTTCTGCTTTAAAAGCTCTTGAAGATCCAAGCAGCGCTTGGGGCGATAAGATCATGGAACTTATGGACGCAGTTGACAGCTGGATCCCAGATCCTAAGCGTGCTACAGATCAGCCATTCTTAATGCCAGTCGAAGACGTATTCTCTATCACAGGCCGTGGTACAGTTGCTACAGGTAGAGTAGAACGTGGTATTCTTCATGTATCTGAAGAAGTTGAAATCGTTGGTATCAAAGAAGAAACAAGAAAAGTTGTTGTTACAGGAATCGAAATGTTCCGTAAACTTCTTGACGAAGCTCAGGCTGGTGATAACATCGGTGCGTTACTTCGTGGTGTTCAGAGAACAGAAATTGAAAGAGGACAGGTTCTTTCCAAACCAGGTACAGTTACATGCCATACAAAATTTACAGCTCAGGTTTACGTATTGACAAAAGATGAAGGTGGACGTCATACTCCTTTCTTCAACAACTACAGACCTCAGTTCTACTTCCGTACAACTGACGTTACAGGTGTTATCAACCTTCCAGAAGGTACAGAAATGTGCATGCCTGGTGATAACGTAGAAATGTCAATCGAATTGATCCACCCAATCGCTATGGAGCAGGGTCTTACTTTCGCTATTCGTGAAGGTGGACGTACAGTTGGATCAGGCCGTGTTGCTACAATCGTTAAATAATTAGATTTCATAAAATAGATATATTAGTCCAAGCGTAAGATAGCCCGTAGAGCCTAGGTTCTACGGGTTTTTCTGTGTCCGGTCTATTGTTTAAAATTATGAATATAACCAGTAACGTGATTGTGACTTTTGCCGCTAGGAAAGAAACCAAAAGTATGTTATAATAGAAGAGTAACTTGCGGCTTTGGTAATCGGAGGATGGTTACTGGAGTGGTTCTTTCGAAAGGGAAGTAAAGAAAGTAAGGTGCTTATATTGTTTAAGATTAATGAAAGTGTGGTTTATGAGGGAAGAGGCGTATACAATATTGAGAATATTGATAGGCTGGATTTTCTGAACACAAAAGAGATGTATTATATTTTAAAGCCTGTTTGTAAAGATGGTGGAACAATCTACATTAAAACAAACAATGATAAGGTATCTATGAGAAAGGTCATAACGAAAGAAAAAGCGGAAAAGTACCTTGATGATCTACCTAAGATGCCTGGAATTTATGATGAAAATGACAGAGTGAGAGACAAGGAGTATCAGAGTGTACTGAAGTCCTGCGAATGCGGAAAATGTTTTGGTATGTTAAAAGGGATTATGCATGAGCAGAAGAGCAGAGAGGAAAGCGGCAAGAAACTGAGTATAAGTGATGATAAAAATCTCCAAAGAGTGGAGCATTTATTATTTTCTGAACTTGCTGTTGTATTTGATACTACTTTTGAAAGAATAGAAGCAAAAATTGCAAAGCTGCTGAAGGTTGCTTAGAGTACTTGAAAATTTGTAACATCTCTAAATAGCGCGGATACTTCTTCATAGAAGGATTCATAAAATTTAGAAGATGTTTTAAGCATTTATATAGCAGCAGAGAATGGAATGAGATCCTATGCAGGGTCTCTTTTTTGCGTTGTTTAGTGGTTTGCGTAATTTGTGTGGTTCTGCGTGCCCTTGTGATGATAGCTTCGTTTATCCTTGTCTAACGCTGTCCAATGCCTTTGACGATATAATATATATATTGCATATGTAAAATATAGTTGACATACAAGAGCCGACGGTAGTATACTAAAACAGAAAGAAGACTCAGAAAATGGTGGTGGGATATGAAAAATATGAAAATGAAAATTGCAAGGATGGAAAAGGATCTTTCGCAAGTACAGTTAGCAGAGATAACAGGTGTTACCAGGCAGACGATAGGAATGATCGAAGCCGGTGATTTTAACCCATCACTGAAACTTTGCATCTCCATTTGCAAAGCATTGGGCAAAACATTAAATGATCTATTCTGGGAGGAGGAATGGCTATGAGAGAAAGTAATCTGGATGAAAGAGAACGGCAGAAATTAGCAGAGATAGGGAAACGTAGTTTTTGGATCATGGTAGCTGTCGGAATGGCAGTAATAATTGTACAGGATTTTATATTACAATCGGATTCGGGAGGTACTTTGGGAGAGACAATCATAATACTTACAGGTATTTTCGCCTACCAGATCGGATGCATTCGGGAAGGAATCTGGGATGGATCGAATGCACTCAGAGGATGGAAAGGCAGTTTATTCTATGGTTTTGCAGGATCAGGAATCTTTAGTCTGGCTTATTGGGCAATCTTAATTAGTGGTAAAGGTAAAAAAGATTTTAATATAGAAAAAAGGGTTGGAATTGCATTTATCATCTTGTTTGCACTGATCTTTAGTTTTACCTGGCTTTTTGATCATTTTGTGAGAAAAAAACAGGAGAAAAATGAAAATGAGTATTTGGATTAGAGGATAGACACTGTCGTGAGAAATATAAGATAGAAAATGGAAATAGAGATAGAAATAGAAATGGCGTAATCTCTTAGACGGAGGTTACGCTTTCCTATGCTTAGAAATTAAAAATTACAGGATTATCTGTGTTGTGCCGATATGTAGTTATTTATAACTTTGGTTGACAGTATAAAATTTGTGTTTAAAATTATATATGATTTAATTTATGAAATATTGATTTTGGTGATTTGTATTGAATTTAACCTGGGGTTAGAATATGATGTATTTATGAATAGTAAGAGAAGAAGTAAGTGGTTTAAGAAGAGTAAAGATAAAAGAAAAATAAAGAGATAAAAGAGATAATAAAGATAAAAAAGAAAGAAACAGCTGGAAATAAAAAAACAAAATCTGAAAAGAGTAAGAGGTGGATACGATGGAAAGAATCCTGATGATTGAAGATGATCTGGACCTAATGGAAGGCGTGATATTTTTTCTGGAGAGTGAGGGGTACATAATAGACAGGGCGGTCAGCAAGCGGGAAGGCAAAGAGAAATTACTGAGAGAGAACTATACCCTGATTATCATGGACTGCAATCTTCCGGATGGAAATGGTTTTGAATTATGCAGGGAGGTGCGGGAGTATAGTCAGATCCCTATCCTGATGCTGACGGCAAGGGATACGGAAATGGATGAGATCAAGGCTTTAGAATTAGGTGTGGATGATTTCATGTCGAAACCATTTTCGTTATCTGTTCTGAAAGCCAGGATAAAAAATTTGTGCAGAAGACGAGAAAATATTTCCATGATAAACTCTAATGGAATTACCATTGATAAATGTAAGGGAAAGGTATTTAAAGAGAAAGAGGAGATTTTGCTTAGTGTTGTGGAATATAAGCTCTTAGTATATTTTATAGAAAATAGGGAGCAGATTTTATCGAAAGAGCAGATTTTGAACTGGATCTGGGACCAGGATGGTAAATTTGTGGATGAAAATATTGTTTCAGTGAATATCAGAAGACTGCGTATGAAAATTGAAAAAGATCCGTCTAATCCACAACTTATAAAAACAGTGCATGGGATGGGGTATATTTGGAGAGAGAAAAAATGATTGTAATTCTATTATTAGCGGGGTGCATTGTATTCTTAGGAATGGCGGTCTATTATAGGAAGAAATATCAGGGACTGTATTTTAATATAGATAAGATGCTGGATGAATTGCTGAGTGAAAGAGACATTACCCAATCAGATCTAAAAGAAGGGGAAGCCTCGGCACTGGCAGGAAAGATGATGCGGGTTCAGGAAAAACTGAATGTGGAGATCTGCCAGGCAAGGGAAGAAAAGGAAAGTGTGAAGAGTCTTATTTCTAATATGTCCCATCAATTGCGAACACCCTTGTCAAATGTTATGTTGTATCAGGAGCTTTTAGTTAATCAGGAATTGGATTCCGAGAAAAGATCTGTTTTTGAGAGAAAGTTAAAAGAACAGACTGAGAAAATTAACTGGATTTTACAGTCGTTGTTTAAAATGGTTCGATTGGAGGAAGGGGTTATTCAATTTGATGCAGAAGTAAATCCGGTGAAAGAGACTTTGCGAAAGGCGATTAACTCAGTATATGAGAAAGCTGCTTCCAAAGAAATAGAGATTGTGACCCGGGAGACTGAGGAGATTTATCTGGTACACAATGTGAAATGGACGGCGGAGGCGCTGGAGAATATTTTGGAAAATGCCGTAAAGTACTCACCCAGAGGAAGCAGGATTGAAATTGAGCTGAAGCAGTTTGAAATGTGCAGCCAGATCAGAATCAGTGACCAGGGCATTGGTATTCAGGAAAAGGAATTTAACAATATTTTCAAACGATTTTACCGGTCCGGGGAGGTGCAGGAACTGGAGGGTTCCGGAATTGGGCTTTATCTTGCAAAATTGATTTTGGAAAAACAGAAAGGATATATTACGATTGAATCTAAGCCGGGGGAGGGCAGTTCTTTTTTTGTGTTCTTACAGAATTGTAAGGATTGAGCTGCTGTTTGTAGCAACTATGTCATACTTGCCTGCTACAATATAGAAAAACAGGAAAAGAGGCGGTTCAATGAAGATCTTAGAAATCAAGGAGATCGTTAAAATATACGGAACGGGAGAAAATTCGGTACAGGCATTGCAACATGTCAGTTTCTCTATAGAACAGGGGGAATTTGCTGCTTTGGTAGGCACATCCGGTTCCGGAAAAAGCACACTATTAAATTTAATTGGAGGGCTAGATTATCCTTCGGAAGGAGAGATAATCATTCGCAGCCACAATATAGCTGCTTTGAAGAAAAAGGAATTAACGATATTCAGGAGAAGAAATATAGGCTTTATCTTTCAGAATTACAGCCTGATGCCGGTTTTAAATGTCTATGATAATGTAGCACTACCGGTGACATTTGATAAGGGGAAACGTATTGACCATGCGTATATTCAGGAACTGCTGCATGAATTAGGGCTGTGGGAGAAAAGAGAGAAGTACCCCAATGAGCTATCTGGGGGACAGCAGCAGCGGGTTGCGATTGCCAGAGCACTTGCAAATAAACCCGCCATTATCTTGGCAGACGAACCTACCGGAAATCTGGATTCCCGAACCACGATGGAGGTAATCGGCTTATTAAAAAACAGCAGCCAGAAATTCCATCAGACGATTATGATGGTTACTCATAATGAGGCAATTGCACAATTATGTGACAGAATTATCCATATAGAAGACGGAGGTATTGTGGGAGAAGGAGGTGGTCTACAATGAAGGCCAGCTTAAAATTCTCAGTACGATACATCAAATTTTATAAACGGCAGTCAACTGCCATTCTGTTCAGCATAATCATCTCGGTTGCGCTGATGACGGGAATCAGTTCTCTCGTTTACAGTGGAGAAAGAAGTAATCTGGAGAAAGACCGGAAGGTTTATGGAGATTATCACTATTATATCAAAGCAGATTCGGATTTGATCCGGGAGATTCGGAGCAAGAAATCGGGGCAGGGATATCGGATCACCAGACTGGGGGAATTTGAAAGGAAAAAAGATATTCAGGAGCCCTATATTTTTTCTTACGTCTATGCAGATGGAGAATATTTCTCAATTATCGGAAGAAAATTATTAAAGGGTGATTATCCGGCAAAACCGGGAGATATTATGCTGGATGCATATACCATGAAAAACAGGAACATCAGGGATGAAATCGGTGGCAAAGTCCATCTGGATGGAAAAGAATACATTCTTTGCGGAGTGGTTTCTAATCAATGGGCAACAGCGGTTGGCGGGATGGAAGGATTTGTCAGCAAAGACGCAGAGGGTGACTCAGGAGAACATTTTCTTTATGTAAAGTTTGATGAGAAGAAGAACTTAAAAACACAAAGAAAAGCATTTCAGGAAGAATTTCATATTCCGGATGGTGGGATGATGGTGAATAATACGGTTGTGTCTTTTTTTGGAGAGGGACAGCCATCTGCTTTTTGGGAGATGATGAAAACGCCTGGTTCGAATTTTACTACGGCACTGCTGATTGCCCGGGATGAATTTAATCTGACCGTTAATGGTGTAATTATAATTCTTGGTATCTTTAGTTCTTTTATAATTTACAGCATCTTTCACGTCTCCATTATGAAGAGGACTTCACAATATGGGATCATGGAAGCATTGGGAACAGGGGAAAAAAATATTTTCTGGTTACTGTTCATGGAACTTAGTTTGTTATTTGCCATGGGATATCCAATTGGAAGTTTGATAGGGAATGGGTTAATCGGCTTGTTTTATTCCAAGCTTTCTAATGTGTTTGCTGATGCGGATGCCGTTTCCAGACATTTTTACATAAGCTATAAAGCAGTGATTCTTGGGGCGGTCTTCCTGGGAATTCTGTTGTTTTTGATCAGCTTTATAAGTGTTAGAAGGTTACACCGGATCTCGGTGGTTGATGTTATGAAAAATGGCAATGATAAGAAGACAAGAAAAAGAAAAAGTTACAGTAAAAGTTCCAGGCAGATGACAGACGTAATTTCTGAAAAATTTATGTTTGCAAGAAAAGGGACCTTTATCAGCATCCTGTTTTCCCTGGCACTTGGGAGTATTATATTTTTATGTACGACTTATGTTACGGTTAACACCAGACTAAATAATGAACTGTCCCTGAAGGCTGATGACGGGCTGGGGTCGGATTATCAGGTTTTTCTGGAAACCTCATCATTTATGGACACCATTCCGGGAGACGCTGTATCCAACATAGAACAAATACCCGGAATAGAATCCGTTCACCCCGTAAGCTATTACCTGGGGGAAGTAGAAATAGAGCGGGATATCTTGCAGTGGAAATCTTATTTTCCGGAAATTGACAATGACCCCAATCATTTATTGGATCCAAGAATGATGGAATATTTTAATGGGATCTGCACAGAGAAAGAAAACGGGAAATACGGAATAAAAAGTAATATCTACGGATATGATTCCCAAATGCTGGATGGACTGAAGGATTACCTTCTGGAAGGAACAATTGATTCCAGTGGTATGGAGCAAAAAAATACGGTAATACTTCGAACCCTGATGGATGGGCAGGGATACTATGACGGGCTGCTCATTCATCCGGGGGATACGATAACTGTAAAAGTACCAAAAAGTCCCGATGTCCCGGAGGAGGCAGTGAAATTCGGGGATCAGGACTGGTTTGAAGAAAAGGAATTTGTGGTATCCGCCCTTGTAAAACGGTCAATGGCGACCAATCCCTATTTCATTGGAAAGGATGGATTAGACCTGATTATGACCAATGCCCAGATGGCGAAAAACTTCGGTATTACGGACTATAATATGATCAGTGTCAATCAAGGGAAGGAAGACAGCGGGGAGATTGTCCAGAGGATCAAAGAGAAAATCTCCCATATACCCAGATGCCTGATCAAAGATTATACAGCGGAAATAAAAGTACAGAACAGTTACCTGAAACAGAAGATGGTATTTTTTTATGGGATAGCTGTGATCCTGCTTATGATCAGCTTAATGCATATTATTAACAGCATGAGCCATCTGGTATTGTCCAGAAGACATGAATTTGGAATTCTCAGGGCGATGGGGATTACGGACACCGGATTTTTGAAGATGATGTTAAAAGAAGGGCTGCTCTATGGAGCATACGCCAGTATCGTGACCGTTGTGGCATACATTGGACTTGAGAAAGTGCTGCTGTTCTTACTGACCCATGTGTATTTATATATCAACCCCAATCTCAGGGTCAATATATGGGTGATAGTTGGAATCGTAATCCTGAATCTGATGATCAGTGTCGGGGCAGTATTTATTCCGGTGAATAAGGTACTTGGTGATTCCATTATTAAAGAAATAAGCAGAGAATGATGATTCCTGGAAACAGGGGCTTGATAAAATTAAATTTTTGGATATACTTATAGTAAGACTCAAAAATGGGACAGGATTTAGAAAGAAGAGTGGAACTATGCGTATTGGATTTATATCAGATCTTCATATTGATTTTAACAGGCAGTTTGATTTCCTTGAGATTTTATCTGAAGTGATAGCTGACAAGGCACTGGATACGGTTGTTTTTCTGGGAGATACTTCTACGGGGGCAAAGGATGCGCTTCGATTCTATGATGCACTGGCGGTTAAGACCAAAGCTCAGGTGCGCATCGTCCCGGGTAACCATGATATGTATGTGGAAAACCTGAGAAGAAAAAGCAAAGCCCGGATTAACAGAGAATCCAGTGCTTTTCATGACAGTATCCTATTTCATAAAGAGTATTCCCTGATGGAGAATCCGATTGTGACGAAGCACTGGTACATTACCGGTATCGGCGGATGGTTTGATTACAGCTTTGGAAGAAGAAAACCCGGGGATCCTCCAGGGAAGGCGGCTAACAGTATCATATCCCGTTTCCTTTGGCCGGATCAGAAGGTGATTCATGGGGGTGTGATTGATTATGAACGGGATGTCAGACTGGTCATGAAGGATATCAGAATGCTTCAGAGGTCTTTTGGAAAAGAGGCAGCATTGGGAAAGAAGCGCTGCGTTGTCATGCATATGCTTCCAACCGGAGATCTTATCAGAGACTATCCCATTCCGTTTTATGATAAATTGATCAACCAGCTGGGAAGTGAAAGGTATCGCCATTTTTTTGAAAAAAATAAAGTTTCATTAAGTATCAGCGGTCATTCCCATATGCCAATGAAAATACAGAAAAATGGTATCCGCTATGTAAATGTTTCTCTGGGCTATACATTTCAATGGACAAATCCTGCGGATGCTTATGGGGAAATTTCAAAGATTCTATATATTCTGGAAGACTGAGTTTACCTAGTGCCGCCCGGCGCAAATACGCCACTATATAGGCACCCGCTATCTGCGCCAGCTGCACGACTATGAATCTAGCCGTAGCCCGCTACGGCGTCGATTCACAGACGCACACCTGACACAGATATCAGGCACTATATATCGACGTATTTACGCCTGGAGGCACTGGGGATATATCGGGAGAAAGGACATCTCACATGTATAAAATACCCACCATGTTATTATGCGATCTTGCGTATTTTTCAGCAAAGTTTTTTCGCTTCAGAAGAAGAAAACATTTTTAGATATCAGACAAATGCAGGCGGGGCTGCTATCAGAACTACTGACAGGAGCCTTGTTTTATTGAGCCATAGGCTGAAATTGTAATGATTCAAATGCAGGGAAAGTAATGAGACATCATAGAAAGAGGAATGATTATGCTATGGAATAGTATTCAGAGTGTTTTGTCACTGTTGATTATGATTGGAATTGGATGGGTGATTGCAGGCAGGGCGTGGTTTGGTAAGAGTGGAATGGATGTCTGTTCCAAATTCTGTGTTAAAATAGCCATACCCTGTTATATGTTTTATAATGTCCTTACGACATGTAAAGACCGGACCGAATTATTTCGGATTGTGAAAAACCTCCCGATACCGGTTATGGTAATTCTGGTGTGCCTTGGGATCAGCGTACTGTTAGCTGTCCTTTTTGGGGTAAGCAAAAGCCGCAGAGGGGTGTTCATTAATGCAGTGACTTTTTCCAATACAACGATTGTGGGATTTCCGGTTATTATAGCATTAATGGGAGAAAAAGCGCTGTCCGATGCTATGGTGTATTATATGGCGAATACCACATTGTTCTGGACCCTTGGAACCTGGCTGCTGCGAAGGGATTCCGGGCAAAAGACGAGACCCGGGTGGAAGAAGGAAATAAAAAATATCTTTTCCCCTCCCCTTGTGGGATTTCTGCTGGGAGTTGCGGTGGTACTGTTAAAAATTAATCTGCCTGAATTTTTAATGAGTTCCATAAGCTATGTAAAACAGTCCACAACAGCACTGTCTATGGTATTTATCGGCAGCGTAATTCGTATGACGGACTTAAAAGAAATTCGTTTATCCAGGGAGCTGATTATGATACTTGCGGGACGATTTGTTATAGCACCTGCGATTATGTTCGGACTGTGCCTGCTTCTGCCAGTTGATCCTCAACTGCAGCTTGTATTTTGTATCATGACGATTATGCCTGCCATGACCCAGCTTGGTATTATGGCGAAAGAAAGCGGAAGTGATTATTCATTTGCCTCTGTTGTAATTACCGTAACGACGATTCTGGCAATGGCTGCAATACCGGTTTATATGCAGATATTTGGAAAGGCTTTCGGAGTATCGTGAGTCGCCGGAAGTACGATTTGTATCCCTTGAAGAGATAAATTATATAAGAGAAAGGCTGCTTACATATATGGAATTTTATGAAATAAAAGATACGATGGTTATGGATTTGGCAAATTTGTTTATGAATGCGTTTAATGCACCGCCCTGGAATGACAATTGGACAGAGGAGACA
Organism: uncultured Robinsoniella sp.; assembly: GCA_900540475.1. Lineage (GTDB taxonomy): Bacteria > Bacillota > Clostridia > Lachnospirales > Lachnospiraceae > Robinsoniella. The sequence goes on from UQGG01000041.1 coordinate 23,368, forward strand.
GCAGCCAGGAGAATCCGACAGATGATAACCGGTGAGAATGCATATGGCATTGCCGGGTATCTGGATGGAGAGCTGTGCGGTATGATTGTCGGGAGAGAAGAACAGTACTACGACTGTGTACATTTTGAAATTAAAGAGTTTTGCATGAATGTTTCTATGAAAAATAAGGGGCTGGGAAGCATTCTGTTAAAAGAGTTTGAGGACAGGCTGAAGGAAAAGGGGATTGATAAAATAATTCTGTGGACCAGCCGGGATACCCGGACAGAAGGTTATTATCAAAAAAAGGGATACGAAACCAATGCATTTCTAACGGTGATGGAAAAAAAGATTTCCGGTTAATGGGAATGCTTCATGGCGCAGATCAATGAAGTTTGCGTTAATGTGCAATTTATATCAAATAAAAAGTAATCGTTCATGATAAAATAGAATCAGGTATAGAATAAAATTGGATGTTCAATGAAAGAAAAGCGGCAGGAGGAAGACATGTCAGTTAAAACAGTAAAGAATATGATTGCATGGGTAGAAGCGAATATAAAAGGAAATCCTACACTGGAAGGGATGTCCTGTCATGTTGGATATTCGGCATTTTATTGTTCTGCGAAATTCCATGAATATACCGGAGTCTCTTTTAAAAAGTATATAGCAAGCAGAAAGTTATGCCTGGCTGCCGAGGCGATTGCGGGAACGGATCAAAAGTTTTTGGACATTGCAGTGGACTACGGTTATTCTTCCCAGGAAGCATTTACCAGGGCGTTTGTAAAACAGTTTGGAAGAACGCCGGGGCAATACCGCAGATATGGAATGAAAGAGGCGGATATTACGGATGGCAGCAGGAAAGGGAGTAAAATATGTTAAAAAAACCGGGAAGAAATGATGCGTGCTGGTGTGGAAGCGGTAAAAAATATAAGTTATGCCATGAAGGATTCGATGGGAAATTACAGGAACTCAAGCGAAAAGGATATCGGATACCGGGCAGGCACATGATCAAGACGAAGAAGCAGATCGAAGGAATACGGGAAAGCGGAAAAATCAATATTGCCATTCTGGATGAAGTGGCAAAGCACATACAGGCGGGCATGTCTACGGAAGAGATAAACCGGATCGTTCATGAAACCACGCTTACCCTTGGAGGCATTCCGGCACCTCTGGATTATGAAGGATTTCCGAAAAGTGTCTGTGTATCCGTAAATGAGGAAGTTTGCCATGGAATACCGGATAAATCCCGTGTTTTAGCAGACGGGGATATTGTAAATGTAGATGTTTCCACTATTTATAATGGGTATTTTTCTGACTCATCCAGGATGTTCTGTATTGGTGAGGTTAGCCGGGAGGATAAGAAGCTGGTAGAGACCACCAGGGAATCCATTCAGATTGGTTTGAATGAGGTAAAACCCTGGCAGCCTATTGGGAATATGGGTCATGCCATTCACGCGTATGCCATGAAAAACGGGTATACGGTAGTTCGGGATATCGGAGGTCACGGTGTGGGTCTGGAGTTTCACGAAGATCCATGTGTCAGCTATGTCACAAAGCCGGATACCGGAGTAATTCTGGCACCGGGCATGATTTTTACGATTGAGCCTATGATAAATATGGGAACGGATGAGGTGTATATAGATGATCAGAACGGATGGACTGTCTATACGGACGACGGAAAGCCCTCTGCACAGTGGGAAGTGATGGTGCTCGTCACAGAAGACGGATATGAGGTGCTTGCGTATTAAGGATTACGTCGAAGGATCAGGGTCTTAAATTAATCTGTAGTGTAAGACTATGTGAAGCCTGGCATACGAATATGTCCATCTCGCAGATTCCGTCTGTAAAAAGAGAGGATTTTATTCTCCAAATAAACTATGATGATACAAGAGGTGATACAAATGGAATGGATTGAACAATTAAATGAGGCAATCAAATATATAGAAGACAATCTGAGCGGGGAAATAGAAATCAAAGAAGCGGCACGGATGGCCGGCTGCTCCACATATCATTTCCAGCGGATGTTTTCTTATATCGCCGGTGTACCTTTAGCAGAGTATATCAGACGCAGGCGGATGACCCAGGCAGCTTTTGATCTGTGTAACGGAGATAAGGTTCTGGATGTGGCATACCGTTACCAGTATGAATCTCCTACGTCATTCAATCGAGCCTTCCAGGGTGTCCATGGGTTTCCGCCTTCTGCAGCAAAGCAGCAGGGTATAACGTTGAAAGCCTACCCCCGTATCAGTTTAAAAATGGTGATTAAAGGAGAAGCGGAGATGGAATATCGTATTGAGAAAAAGGAAGCATTTCGAATTGTTGGAATGAAGGAAAGCTTAAGTAAGGATTTAGAAGAGAATTTCAGGGAAGTACCGCAGATGTGGGCAAAGGCAGCGCAGTCAGGTATCCTGGAGAAACTGGCTGGTATGATGAATCAGGAAGTCAAAGGAATACTTGGAGTCAGTGCCTGCCTGGAAGAGGATAACTGGTGCTATTACATTGGTGTGGCGACAGACCAGCCTGCAGTAGAAGGAACAGAGGAATATATAGTTCCCGCAGCTTCCTGGGCTATCTTCTTTGGCACAGGAACCATGCCGGACAGTATCCAGGATATTGAGAGAAGAGCTGTGACAGAGTGGCTGCCAACTTCCGGCTATGAATACGGAAATGCGCCGGATATCGAACTGTATTTAAGTCCGGATCCAGCCAATGCAGTATTTGAAGTGTGGATGCCGGTTGTAAAAAAATAAGTTATGGAATTGGAAAAATGGAATGAAAATGGGATGCCTGCAGTTATTTATCACTGCAGGTATCCCATTCTTTGTCCAGTAATTTTGTAAGTTCTTGATAATCCATGCCATCCAGAATATATTCCATAAAATATTTCTCAGCATTTTTATAAAAACGGTTAGGCCAGGTGCCGCTGGGATCATCGATATACTGGTTTTTGTCCACGTATTTTTCGATATCTTTAGAAACGGGATCTTCCGGAATTGGTGCACCAATTACACTGGAAAAGGTCTTCGTACTGTCCACATATATCTTAGCAGCTTCCTGGGTTGAGAGAAAATCCAGGTAGAGTTTTGCTTCTTTTGGATGTTTGGTATCAGCGCTTATGGATAAATAATAGTCACAATAGTAGCTGATCTTACTACGGTTTGGATCATCAGAAACAGGCAGGGGAATAAATCCCAGCTCCGTATCCGGATTATAAGTCTGAATGAGTGAAGTTGCCCAGGATCCCTGAAGCATCATCGCCGCTTCTCCATTGGCAAGCATGGAGCAGGCGTCCATATAACCCACTTCAAATGCGGTATCGGTATTGCCATAGGCATAGACGTAATTCTTCGCTACATCAGCAATTAACTGCCACTCAGGGGTATCGGAAAAGGAGACCTCCCCCCGGCTCCTTTTCTGATTCCAGTCAGGAAAAGATCCGTACACGGCATAAAAGGCGGGACGAAGAGAAAAATGCCCAACCCAGAGATCTTTGTAACCAAGGGCAAAAGCGGCAATATTCTTTGAAGCCAGAACCTGCTGGACGTTAGTTAGTTCTGAAAGTGTCCTGGGCGGTGTAAGGTTATTCTCTGAAAACACTGCCTTGTTATAAATGACACCTACCCCCGAGTATCCAATTGGGAAGAAATAATCCCGGTTATCCTTTACCGTATCAAAGGTTACCTTTTTTACATTCTTCATAAAAGGTTCATCGGTGAGATCCATAAGGATTCCGGCATTTGCCTCAATGGTGGTAGCAGAATAGATATCCGGTGTCCGGTTCTGTGCCCGCCTGTTCTGCATGGTCAGGTCAAAATTGCTGGGAGTCTCATAGTGAACGGTAATATTCGGATACTTTTTATGGAACGCATCTGCCAGCTTCGTATAAGCTTGCGGTGCTTCCTGGCGTCCGTGCATCACATACAGATCAATCTGATCTGGAGCAGCAGATTCAGATGAGGCGTCTGCCCCGGAAAAAGAAAAACTGCAGCCTGCAGTAAATACCAGAATCCACATTATCATTAAAATGAGATAAACATATTTTTTCATAGATAGATTTCCTTTCAACCCTCGTTCTCCTTGGTATCCAGTTTTTCAATGAGCGTTGGTGAGCAGGCAAAGTATTTTTTAAATGCTTTCGTAAAATAATAGGGGTTTTCGTAACCCACCATTTCTGCAATTTCCTTAATCAGGAAAGAATCACTGGATAATAATTCCCTTGCTTTTTCCATTCGTATCCGGGTAAGAAAACTGCTAAAGTTTTCTCCTGTTTCTGATTTGAACAGGCGGCTTAAATAGATATGGTTCATATAGTATTTTTGGGCAAAAGCAATCAGGCTGATTTCTTCACCGTAGTTAACTTTTACATACTCACATATTTCTTCGATCACATTCTTTCCGGCGGGAGCCTTGGCTTTTTCGATTTCATCCAGAATATCCTGAAAAATCTTCATGAGATATTGGTTAATCAAAGCGGTGGAACACATGGGGGATACAATATTCACCGTGTCGGATAATTCCGGGCATTTCATATCTTTTTCAAAGCACGCTTTTTCCAACTGCATGGCAGCCCGGATCACCGCATTTTTATATGTTGGAAGATGGTAATATGCTGCGGCTGTTTTGGAGATAGATCCAATGTGCTGTATAAAAAGAGGAATCATTTTCCGGTTTCTGTTCTTTATAATGCCGCTGAGTAATTTTTCATCCAGTGTATAGGAATAGGTACTCAGGTCCAATGCTTTGATATCGTCGTAAAAAATGTTCTGTGGAAATGGCCGTCCGATCAGCTCATAATCCAGTGCAGCCTTAGCCTGCCGATAGGAGAGTGGGATGGACTGGTATCCTTTTAAAAAGGTTCCCGTGCCGCTTTTTAGGGTATAGCCGCTGTACTCGCCCAGCTTTTGAAACTCTGTGAAGATGGATGTCCGGTGAAGGGGACGGTCCGGCGTTCCTTCCCAGAGCAGAATAAACTCTTCCTTGCGATGACGGCTTTTAAACAGAATACATTCTTTACGCGTTATTTTTTCTTCAATATAAGAAGTCCATTGCGCCAGTTCCTCCTCGGTGAGAGCATTTAGGGCGGTGTCCGGATCCTGTTTTGCCACATACAGAATCTGGACTGTAAAATATTTATCATTTAATTCAAAACCTATTTTGGACAGTTCTTCAATAATCTTTTCTTTACCAAAGTCTTCCGGGCTTACCAGTGAATTCAATAATTTTTCCTGAAGGAGCGGGACGGTCTGCTGTATTTTTTCTTTCACCTGGATCTGCTCCATGCGGTCCTTTAATTTTGCATGAATTTTATCAATGGCTTTATTCAGCACATTCTTAAGTTCCGCTTCTTCCACAGGCTTTAATAAATATTCGCACACGGAGGAATTGATGGCTTTTTTTGTATATTCAAAATCAGTATAACCGCTGATAATAACTTTTTCGCAATCAGTATGGGTATCTGTGAGATAGTCAAGCAGGGTACAACCGTCTCCGTTGTTCATATTCATATCAGTAATGACCAGATCAATGGGATGCGTCTTTAGAAATTCCACAGCATCGGTGGCATTCTCGAATTCTCCGGCTAACTCCAGATTGAATTCTTTCCAGGGAACAAGGTTGATGATGCCTTTTCGTACCCAGTATTCGTCTTCACATACGATAGTACGGATCATTTATACTGCCTCCTGTTCTTTACTATTGGTACTTTGATAGGGGAGTTTTAAGGTAATAACAGTTCCTTCATCCTCTTCACTGTCGATTTCCAGTAAAACCTTTTTATTATAGTAGAGCCGCAAACGTGCATAGACGTTTTTAATCCCGATACTGGGACTGCTGTCAGTGTAAAAGCCTGTTGCCGGAGTCAGAAGTTCTGTTTGAAGCTGCGCCAGCTTATCAGGTGGAATACCGGCACCGTCATCCGATATCTGAATCGTTAACCATTGTTCTTTTGCTGTAACGGTTAATAGAATAAACAGCTTCTCATGAGATGGACAGAATCCGTGCATAATTGCATTTTCAATCAATGGCTGAAGTGTTAGCTTCAGCAGCGGAAAGTCAGCATATTCTTCATTCGACTGGATCTGATAATCCAGTTTTTCCAGGTGACGGATTTTCTGGATTTCCAGATAGTGGGTCACATGTATCAGCTCGTCCTGGATGGTGGTGGAATTCTCTGCCGTTTTAATACTGTAACGCATCATTTTTCCAAGAGAATTAGCCATCGTAGTAATTTCCGGAATTTTGTTAATCGATGCAATGCTGGCTATGGACTGCAAAATATTGTATAGAAAATGGGGATTGATCTGTGCCTGCAGAGCTTTAATCTGAGCATCTTTTTGCTGAGCAGTCAAAACATACTCCTTTTCAATCAAATCATTAATGCGGTCCAGCATGGTATTAAAACTCATGGAGAGTTCACCAACTTCATCATTAGATGTAATCTCAGCCCGGATATCCATCTGATCATTGGAAACCGCCTTCATAGTGCCGGAAAGAGATTCGATAGGCGTAGAGATCCGTTTGGATAAAATCCAGGTAATGAAAAGTCCCAGGGTCAGAACCAGACCCCCCACTAATATGCTGAACAGTGCCACATGGCGGCTTTCACTGGTGTAGACGGATTTTGGAATCAGGGAAATAATCCGCCAGTTATTCACCTCAATGGGAACCGGCAGTGCCATATAGGTATCCTGTGATATGGTGAGATAGCCGATGGTTTCACAGTTTAACAGGGAATCAGCTGCCCCCGGAACCTGGGTCAGTCCCGCATCTGTTGTATAGATCACCTCTCCGGTGTCAGTCATGATGATATTCTGCATGCCGTCGTAAGCATTTAATCCCATGGTCAGTTTTTTCAAAACTTCCAGGTCGATATTAAAAAATAAAAGACCTTTATTCTGGTAATTCGTATTTACATTAGCGGTCTTTCGAACCACGGTTATGACTTCTTTATTTACATCGTTTGCTCCCCGCTTGTAATAGAGTTCCTGGTGTGAGGGAAGATATAAAATATTTGTATTTTCATTTTGTTCCAACTCATTAACGGCTGTCTGAAACCATGAGGGTGAGTCTGAAAACGAAAAATTCCGCTCAACATTCATTTCCCCTGCAATGCAGGAAATCAGCATGTCATTGGATGGATTGATATAATTAATGCTGTGGATATAAAGGGAAGCGCCCAGTGGTGTACTCAGCAGATCTGAAAGGTTATAGGTGAGCAGATAATTCTCCAACGGGGAAGCCTTGCTGCTGGCGTTATAAAGAGATGAAAAATTCGGACTGGTGGTAATAGATGAATAAATCCGGTCAATTTCATCAAATATAACCTGGAAATCCTGGTCAGCCAGAGTCGCCATCTGGTTATTTAAAATCTTTGCATTCCTGTTATTGGAACGGCTGGAGATCATGTAATTCAACGAAATAGTAATCAGCAGCAGGAACAGTACCAGAATAAAAAATATTGTAAATAATTTCGTGCGGATACGGTTAAAACGGTATTTGGGTTTCAAGTTTCACATCCTTATCTTTGCTATGAAAAGTGTATTGTAGTAAGAGTATATAAAAGTATTTTAACATTTTAACCCGGGGTTGACAATGAGCTTTCCTGAGAATGGGAAGAGAAAGTTAAGTTTAAATTATTTAAAAATAGGATTTGAATGCAAAGTGTATCATATAAGATAGAAAGAAAAGGATGCAAAGTTGTGAGCCCTCTAGTGCCGCCCGGTGCAAATACGCCACTCTATAGCACCCGCTATCTGCGCCAGCTGCACGACTGTGAATCTAGCCGTAGCCCGCTACACCATCGATTCACAGTCGCACACCTGACACAGATATCAGGCACTATATATCGACGTATTTACGCCGGGCGGCACTAGTAATTGAAGGAGGGTGATGCCAATGAGCGTGATGGAAACACTGACGTTATTGCTTGTAATATTTTCGGCATTGTCATACATAGACAATAAACACAACAAAAAATAGCATCCCGACCACCTAAAGTTTGGATGCTATTTTGCACTAATACTGATGGCATCAGATTTTGTATCTGAGGCTCTTTCTGCTTATATTATACAAAAGGGGCTGTAAATAAACTCCCTTAAAAGAAAAATCGCTTAGGCCGTGAGGTCTAGGCGATTTTTTGGTATAATTAAGTATGCAAATAAACAAAAATACCAATGATAATTATACCGTACGACAACTGAAATTACCACTGGAAATCGAAAAATTAATTGATATTTCTGATCCGGTATACACTTTCTGTGAGGTAATGGATCACATCGACCTATCACGATATTTTGTAGAGAAAGGATACAAAACAGGTCGTCCAAGATGTGATGAACAGAAACTCCTCAAAGTGATACTCTTTGCTTTCATGGAAAACGGAATCTGTTCTCTTCGTGCGATAGAGAAACTTTGCAAAAATGATATTCGATATATGTATCTTCTTGATGGAATGAAAGCTCCTTCCTTTGCCACATTTGGCAACATCATCCGAAATGAACTTACTGATTCTGTAGAACAGATTTTTCTGCATGTAAATACATATATTTTTGAAAAGGACTATGTCGATCTGGAACATACTTACATCGATGGTACTAAAATAGAGGCGAATGCGAACCGCTATACTTGGATATGGAAAAAATCCTGTACAAAGAATCGTGGAAAAGTTTTTGAAAAAATATCGCTGCTAATTGATGCCATGAATCAGGATGTGTTGGGCTATTTAAGCGTAAAACTTGAGAAACGAGAGGAGTATGCTATTGAATATGTATCCAAACTCTTGGAAATGTACAAGAAAGGAACAAATCTGGACGAATCCACGTTTGTATCTGGTTGTGGTCATAGAAAAAGCATCCAGCAAAAACAGTATCAGGAATTACAGGGATATCTTGAACGATTAAAGACATATGCACATCATATAGAAATCTGTGGCGATGAAAGAAACAGTTATTCCAAAACAGATCACGATGCCACTTTTATGCGCATAAAACGGGATTATATGGGAAATGATCAGCTGCTCCCAGCGTACAACCTCCAGGTCGCTGTCTGTGATGAATACATTGCCGTCGTTGATGTAAAACCATATGCATCCGATATGGAATGTTTTGTTCCTTTGATGGAAAAATTTAATGAAACCTATGGGCATTATCCAAAGTATCCAGTTGCAGATGCAGGCTATGGTTCCTACAATAACTATCTTTATTGTGAAGAACATGGGATGGAAAAGTATATGAAATTTACCATGTTCAAAAAGGAAACATCAGATAAGAAGTATCATGAAAATCCATATCGTGCAGTCAACTTTAAAAGAGACGGGACTGGAAATTTGATATGCCCAAACGGAAAGACTTTTCACTTTAAAAGCAAACAACATGTCTATAAAAATAAATATGGCAGAACCGAAGAAATCTATGAATGCGAATCATGCGAAGACTGCCAGTATAAAAACGAATGTTGTCCTAAGGCGACTAAAAACAGAACCATTCGAATGAATCAGGAATTAACATCAATTCATCAAGAGGTAATTACAAACCTTGAATCAATACATGGAGCACTGTTGAGAATGAACCGTAGTATTCAGGCAGAAGGAACATTCGGAATTCTAAAATGGGATAAGTCCTATAAAAGATTATTTCGCAGAGGTAAGAAAAACGTAATTCTAGAAATCACACTGATTTCTTGTGGTTTTAATCTTTATAAATATCATAATAAAAGACAGAGAAAGGAGTTAGCTGCATAAAATCGCGGAGCTATACTCATAGATTTATTAAGTGCACTCTATTTTACTAAAAAAGTCAATCAGTCATATAAGTTTTAAATATAAAAGGAAAAAATCACCAGAACCGGCATTTGCCGGAACTGGCGATTCTTAATTAAGGACTTATTTTACAGCCCCTTTTCAATTGTTTTAGAAAAAGTTTATTTTGTTCACTCCCAAAGTTTATTTAGTTCATTTTAAACTGGCAGATGAAAAGTTATAATTACCTCAGAAAACAGGAGAACATCCAAATGAAAAGGAAGGTAAGGAATTATGAAAAGAACAGTTAAATTTACAGCTCTTGCATTATCGGTTATGATGGCGGGCGGTCTGCTTGCAGGCTGCGGAGGTGACAGTAAGTCTTCTGCAGAAGCAGCAACTTCAGCCGGTACAGGATCAGCAGCCAGCACAGACAGTAAGGACGTGGCGTTAAAGGTGTGGGCGGATCAGGATGTACTGGATATCACCAAGGATCTGGTGGAGCAGTTTAAAGCAGCTCATCCGGAAAAGAATTATACCATCGATGTTGTGTTTTCAGAGAGCGGCAAGGCGGAAGAAGAGGTGAAGAAAGATCCGGAGGCGGCAGCAGATGTGATTGCATTACCTCATGATCAGCTGGGACAGCTTGTCGAGGCAGGCACCTTATATGAAAATACCAAATATGTAGACAGAATTAAGAGCGAAGATACGCCGACAGCTTTGGATGCGGCTACCTATAAAGAAACCGTTTATGGCTATCCATATGCAGTGGAAGCAATGTATCTGGTTTACAATAAATCCATGCTTACAGAAGAAGACGTGAAAACTTTCGAAGGAATTACTGCAAAAGCTAAAATCGGATTAAATGTTGCTGAAGAAGGTACCAACTACACAGTAGCTCCGATGTATATTGCAAATGGATGTAAGCTTTTTGGAGATAATGGAGAAGACATTGCAGATACCACTTTTAATTCCGAACAGGGTGTAAATGTAACGAAATGGATTGCTTCTCTGAAAGATAATAAAAATGTAGTTGCATGTAATGCAGATGCTATGAATAAGTTAAAATCCGGTGAAATCGCTGCTATGGTAACCGGACCCTGGGGAAAAAAGGATATTACAGATGCACTTGGAGAAAACCTTGGAGTAGCTGTATACCCAACTGCTGACTTTGGCGATGGTGCCGTTCAGCTGCGTTCTTTCCAGGGCGTTAAATTACTGGCTGTAAATGCAGCTACCAAGTATCCGTTAGATGCAATGGAACTAGCTGATTTCCTTACAAACCAGGAGAGCCAGAAAGCAAGGTTTGAAGGAAATGGCAATATCCCCTGCAACAATGCATTAAGAGAATCCGATGAAGTAAAAAATGACATGATCTCCGGCGTTGTATCTGAAATGACTCAGGAAGACTACACCGTATTAATGCCAAAACTTTCTGAACTGCGTTCCTTCTGGGATATTTTGGATCCGATTATTATCGATGCATATGCAGGTAAATTATCAGATGCAGACATTCAGACAAAACTGGATGCCCTGGTAAATGATACCGCCAGTGCAGCAGCAGCCAATTAATAAGTCAGGCACTAGGCATAAGTATTTTTCAGATTCGGTAAACGCGCATCTGTTAAAGCATTGGCCGGTCATGAAGAATCATGGCTGGCCATTTCAGAGGAGATAAGGAAATGCAGACAAAAAAGAAAAAAAGAGGAAATCCTGTTAAAAATTTTATAAATGGATTTAAAAGCGGTGATCTGTCCGTTCGTTTATCTTATTTTATCATGGGAAGTGCCAACCTGATGAATCATCAGATCATAAAAGGATTACTGTTTCTGGCAATCGAAGCAGTGTTCGTATTCTATATGATATTTTATGGGGCAGCAGCACTTGGCGGTCTGGTAACCCTGGGGGTGCAGGCACAGGGCTGGGTCATGGATGAAAATCTGGGCATTAAAGTTCAGGTCCAGGGAGATAATTCCATGCTATTTATGATTTATGGACTGGCAACCGTGATCATCATTGCACTGTTTATCGCAGCTTATTTTGTAAATATAAAAAGCGCCCGGAATATCCAGATGTTAAAAGCATCAGATAAGAAAATACCTTCCTTTAAGGAAGATTTTCATTCCTTGCTGGACAGCCGTTTTCATATTACATTATTGGGACTGCCCACAATTGCTGTACTTATTTTTACCATTTTGCCGTTGCTGTATATGATCTTACTGGCATTTACAAGCTATGACCACAATCATCTGCCGCCCAAGAACTTGTTTGGCTGGGTTGGATTCAGTAATTTTGGTTCTATGCTGGGTGGAAACATTGCCGGAACTTTCTTCCCTTTACTTGTCTGGACCTTAATCTGGGCACTTGTGGCAACGGTCACAAACTTTTTAGGCGGAGTTATACTGGCGCTTTTAATTAACAAAAAGGGTATACGCCTTAAGAAATTTTTCCGTACAATTTTCGTAACTACAATTGCGGTGCCTCAGTTTGTATCTCTTCTGATTATGAGAAATATGCTTCATGCATCCGGTCCATTAAACACATTATTGCAGAATATTGGTTTGATAGATCAGCCAATTCCGTTTTTAACAGATCCGCTGGTGGCAAAATTCTCGGTTATTATGGTCAATATGTGGGTCGGCATTCCATTTACACTGATTGTAGTAACCAGTATTTTAACCAATCTGCCGGAGGACCAGGTAGAAGCAGCCAGAATGGATGGTGCCAACACCTTCCAGATATTCAGAAAAATTACTCTGCCCCAGATCTTTTTTGTTATGACTCCATCACTGATTCAGCAGTTTGTAGGTAATATTAACAGCTTCAACGTTATTTATCTGCTGACCGGAGGTGCACCGCTTAACAGCAACTTCTATGCGGCTGGAGACACGGATCTGCTGGTAACCTGGCTTTATAAACTGACGGTAGAGAAGGCAGATTATAACCTGGCATCTACAATCGGTATCATCACATTTGTCATATGTGCAGTATTCTCGCTGATTACTTATACGAGATCGGCCGCTTACAGTAAGGAGGATATGTATCAATGAAACTGAAAAATAGATTAGGCAATACGGTTACATACATCATACTGATTGCCCTTAGTATTCTGTGGATATTTCCGATTCTCTGGATCGTTCTGACATCATTCAGAGCGGAGAGCGGACAATTTGTTTCCTACTTTATACCAAAGGGATTTACATGGAACAATTATAAAATGCTCTTTACCATGAGCGAATATCCTTTCTTCAGATGGTTTTCCAATACTTTGATTGTGTCGGTGGCATCCTGCCTGTTAAGTACATTTTTGACCACATCTATGGCATATGTATTATCCAGGTTAAGATTCCGCATGAGAAAACCGATCATGAAAATAGCCCTGGTACTTAACATGTTCCCGGCATTTATGAGCATGATCGCAGTTTATTATATTTTAAAAGCAATGGATCTGACACAGAGTCTTCTGGCCCTGGTACTTATTTACTCTTCCGGAGCGGCCCTTACCTTTTATGTGGCAAAAGGATTTTTTGACACCATGCCAAAAGCATTGGATGAATCTGCGAAGATTGACGGGGCGACCCAGTTCCAGGTATTTACCAAGATCATATTTCCACTGTCAAAGCCTATGATCGTTTATACGGCACTGACGGCATTCATGGCTCCGTGGATGGACTTCATTTTTTCCAAGGTTATCATGGGGGATAAGCTGGAAAACTATACGGTTGCAATCGGATTATATACGATGATGACAAAGTCAAGTTCCAATACGATGTTTACGGTATTTACTGCTGGATGTGTGATTATTGCGATTCCGATATCGCTGTTGTTCATATACATGCAGAAATATTATGTGGAAGGTGTTACAAGCGGAGCAGTTAAGGGGTAGCAAGACCGTTAAAAAATAAAATATTACAGGCGCATTTATGCGCAGATGGAGGAGAAAATGCTTAAAAAGTGGTGGCATAATACAATTGGATATCAGATCTATCCAAAGAGTTTTCAGGATACGAATGGAGATGGTATCGGTGATATCAGAGGCGTTATTCAGCATCTTGATGATCTTCTGGATCTGGGAATCAATGTCATCTGGTTATGTCCGATTTACCAATCTCCCATGGTGGATCACGGTTATGATATTTCAGATTATGACCGGATTGACCCCATGTTTGGTACGAATGAAGAGATGGAAGAATTGATTCGGGAAGCAGATAAAAGAGGAATGAAGATATTAATGGATCTGGTGGTGAATCATACCTCGGATCAGCATGAGTGGTTCCAAAAGGCGATGGCTGACCTGGACAGCGAATATGCCGATTTCTATATAATCCGGGAAGGGGACGGCGAGAATCCGCCTAATAACTGGCGTTCCATTTTTGGAGGCAGTGCCTGGGAAAAAATCGGAGATACAAACAAGTATTACCTGCATCTTTTTACCAAAGGCCAGCCGGATCTAAACTGGGAGAATCCTAAACTCCGGGAAATCATTTACGATATGGTGAACCGGTGGCTGGACATGGGACTTGGGGGATTTCGGATCGATGCAATCAGCCATTTAAAGAAGAACTTTGCATATGTTAACCAACAGGCAGACGGACCGGACGGGCTAGCCAGTGCCTGGGATTATTTCCGTAATGCCAAAGGACTTAATGTATTTTTGGATGAGCTAAAAGAAAAGACCTTTAAACCGCATAACGCATTCACAATTGGCGAAGTAGACGATGTCAGGCCGGAAGAACTGGGTGAGTTTATCGGAGACGATGGTTACTTTTCAACCATCTTTGATTTCTGCCATACGCAGTTTCATGTAAAGGATAAAGAATGGAAAGACCGCCCGCTGGAAATGATCCATGAATTGAGAGAAAGGTTGTTTGCAAAACAGGATTACGCAAAAGGCCATGGTCTGATGTGTAATTTTACAGATAATCATGATACATCCAGATCTGTGGAGCGGTTTATCCCGGAAGAGCACATTAATTTCTATAGTGAGTCCCTGCTGGCATCTGTTAATTTCTTTCTGAGGGGGATTGTGTTTTTATACCAGGGGCAGGAAATCGGTATGAGGGATTACCAGAAAAAATCCATTCATGAGTTTCTGGATCTGGCAACTTATAATAATTATAATGGATACCTGCTAAAAGGTATGACGGAAGATGAGGCTCTGGAAAAAGTAAACAACGAATGCAGGGAACACAGCCGTACTCCAATGCAGTGGAATGATAAGAAAAATGCAGGGTTTACGGAGGGCACACCTTGGTTCGATGTTAACCCCAACTATCGCGTGATCAATTATGAAGCACAGAAGAAGGATGACAAGTCCCTGCTCTCTTATTATAAAAAGATGATAGCCTTAAGAAAACGGGAAGATCTTGAGGAAACTTTCATTTATGGTGATACAAAGCCAAGATATGAAGACCAGGATGGGGTAATCGCTTATGAAAGAACTTATGAGGGAAAACGGGTTTTGGCAATTCATAACTGCAACGCCAGGGAAATCAGACTTTCATTGGACGATGTAGTCGGAGAAGTACTTTTGAATAATTATGAGGATTGGAAAACTGGGGATAACAGCATTGTTCTCAAAGCATTTCAGAGTGTGATTGTGAAATTAAAATAGGTGAAAATTAAGATGAAACCGTCCTGATATTATTTGCAGCATTTTCTTTTCATGTGTTATACTTATGAAAAATGAATGGGAGGCTGCAGAGATATATATGTATGAGATCAAAAATCTGAGTCATGTGAGTTATGAAGAGTTGGCTGATACACATAATCTGGTATTTTCAGATTATGTAATACCTATGTATATTACGCCGGAACAAATAGAAGCATATTTCAAAGTGTCTGGTGTTGATTACAGTTGTTCTTTTGGTGGATTTTACAAAGGTAAACTGATTGGATTTTTAGCCAATGCAGTAGACATTTACAATGGTAAACCTGCAGCATGGGACGCTATGACGGGAATTGCGAAGGAGCACCGTGGCAAAGGTTTGTTTTCAAAATTGTTTGAGCATACGAGGCAATGCTTAGCAGGTAATGACATAAAAAGCTATTATCTGGATGTGATAACGACCAATGAAAATGCCTGTTCCGTGTATCAAAAGAAAGGTGCGAAAATAGTTAGAGAGTTTGCTTTTTTTACGGGGAGTGTGATAAGTGAGCAAAGTGTTTTGCTACAAGAAGGTGTAATTAAAATGTCACCATTATCTGCATCTTCCAGTGTGGAAATATCAACTTACCAACCTTCTTTTGGAAACCGTATTTCCGCCCTGTGCCGGGATGCAGATCACTATTTAATTGCAGAATGTGGAAACACGTCTATTATGATAAGCAGACAGGGAAGAATTTCCCAAATCAGATACAATGATCAAGGTGATCAGGGTGACCTCTATAAAATATTGAAACAACTGTTTCAGGAGTTTGTTCATTTAGATATTTCTAATATACCAATAACTGAGCATGCGCTGATTCATGCACTTCTAGATTTTGGTTTAACTATAAAAGTTAAGCAATATGAAATGTGTATAGACCTGTAAGATGAAATAGAGTGCTTTAACGCAGATGTGTTAACATCTCGGTGAAGCGCTCTATTTTTGTAAATATATTTGAACAATAATGCTGAACTTAAGTTTAAAAAGGGACATCATTATAAGTATCTCCATTAAATAAGATTATTGACAAACGCTGGTTTATACTATATAATGAACGTTGTTCAATTTGGACGTAAAGGAGACTACACATATGGATATAAAATTAATTTTAGCAATTATTACGATTACATTGGCACTGATATTTTATACGATCGGCGTTTTCTCAGAGCGAAAGGCACATGTTCTGCGTAAGCCTCACGTCATCATATTCTGGCTGGGTCTTGTGTTTGATACTACAGGAACGACTATCATGAGTACCATTGCAGGGAGTAAGCCAGGTACCAGCGGAATCAATCTCCATGGAATAACCGGTGCTCTTGCAATTGCGCTGATGCTGTTCCATGCAGTCTGGGCAACGATTGTGCTGGTGAAAAAGGATGAACAGAAACAGGAGAATTTTCATAAATTCAGCATTTTTGTATGGGCGGTATGGCTGGTGCCTTATGTGCTGGGGATGATTGTGGGTATGGGTAATTAAATTATCCTTTGCGGGGATGTGAAGATTCTGAAGGTCAGGAAATTTTCCGAAACCACTATCCGGAAAAATAAACAGGTAAGATCTGCGGTGTGATATAGCTGATGAAGCTAATCATACCGTTTTTTTGTTTGCTGACTTTTTTTGTAATTGTGCAATATAGATAGAATTTACCTCAAAAACCTTGATAAATGCATTGCAAATACGATAAAAAAGGAAGAAACAAACAAAAAGGAAAAATCTTCTAAAATTATATTGAAAAAAGAAATTATTTTTGCAATAATATTAGGTATATCGACAGAAAACGGATTCCAACAAAAGAAAGGAGGAGGAGAGGGAAATGGATATCGGGGTTTCTGTACAGGAGAATAACTGATCTTATCTTATGGGATATGAAAAAGGAGGAAATAATGTATATCAAGCAAAAACAAAAAAGATTTTTAGCAATGATGCTGGTAATCGTACTTGTCATTTCAGGGATAGTACCCCAGGGAGTAATACAGGTATCTGCGCAGGAAGAAAGCCTGCCCATATATTCCGGAAGAAATATGAGTATCTCTTCAGCGTCGGATACCGTCAATATTACCCAGACATATCTGTCAAGCCTTTCATCGCTGAAGGAAGGGACGATTGCAGTAAGATATCGGTCCAGTCCAGGACAGGGTTTAAGCGCTTTGTTCAGTCTGTCTGGCACAAAGCCGGGGCAGGAGAATACCTATGCGGTTGCCTATGTAAATCCAACTGGTAACAAAGTGGGGGTAGAAGTACGTCAGGGGGATAACAGTAATGTAACAAATTACAACCAGGTCAGTGCCACAGCTTCCATTCGGGATGATCAGTGGCACACGGCGGTATATGTTTTTGGCAAGACGAAATTCCAGATATACCTGGACGGGAAGAAGCTTACAGAACAGGATAAGTCGGGGTTTTTTGACAAAATAACAGAAGCGGATTCCGTTAAAATTGGTGCGCTGGATCGTGCTCCGGCAAAAGGAGGAGCAAATCAATGGGTATTTAACGGTGATATTGATCTGGTAGAAGTGTATGGAAAGGCGCTTTCGGCAGAAGAGGCAGCAGAGCTTCAGATGGCAACTGCATATGAACCGGTTATTCCAGATGACCCAGAGGATGCAGTCCGAACCGATACGAGATTGTTCTACAATGGATTTGAAAATTCTGCGGCGTATCGCATTCCCTCCTTATTAACCACAACGCAGGGTACCATCATTGCAGCCATTGATAAGCGGCAAAGCGGTTCAGCAGATCAGGGAAATATTGATACGGTTATCAAAAGAAGCACAGACGGGGGAGTGACCTGGGAAGAAACAAAAACGCTGGTGAACCTTCCCTCGGGACAGAACAGACATGCACTTAGCATTGATGCCAATATGGTGCAGGATAAAAATACCGGTAAAATCTTTCTGATGGTGGATATGTTTCCGGAATCCAATGCGATCATGGATTCCGGAAGCCTGGTAACTTCATCCGGATATAAAGAGGTAAATGGAAAGAAGTATCTGGTCTTAAGAGACTGTCCAAATTCAGAAAGAGGAAATACTTACACAAAAGAATATACGATCCGGGAAAATGGTATCGTGTTTGATGAAGCATCCGGGGAAGCGACCAATTATGTGGTACCTAATCTGTCGGATGGGAAACTTTATGAGAAGAGTACAGCCGATACGGCAAATGCCGGTAATAAAGAGGAAATACAGGGAGAAGCAGCTGCCAAACAAGAAAGAGAAGTACAATCCAAAACGGCTGAGAATCCGATGCTTCCGGAAAATGAAGGCGAAGCGTATCGGGAGACGGATATGATACCAGTTGAAGATGGGGTGCTAAATGCAGAGGAAATGCAGGAGGAAGATTCAGCACCGAATGCAGATGTGTCACTAAATTCAGAGGAAATGCAGGAAACAGAAGCAGCAATGAATGCAGATGGAGTGCAGGAATTAGAAGAGACGCAGAAAACAGAAAGCGTGCAGGAACCAGAAGCACCGCAGAATACAGAAGAAGTACAGACGCCAGAAGCAGTTGCGGAATCCTTGACAGAAGCAGACCGTGTATCGGAATCCGTTCAGTCAACTGGACAGGAATCTGAGCCAATAGAAACCATGACAGAACCGGTTTCCCAGGCGGAGCAATTGCAGTACATAGGCAACATCTACCTCTACACCGGAAACGATGCAGCACCTTTAAAAGCAGTCAGAACCTCGCATCTTTGGATGGTTACAAGTGAAAACGATGGTGCAGACTGGTCTGAGCCAATAGATCTGAACGGTCAGATCAAAGAAGACTGGATGCTCTTTACCGGAACCGGTCCGGGAGTGGGAATGCAGATGAGCGATGGACGTTTAATACTTCCGGTTTATATTACAAACAGCAATGTAGGCGGGAGCCAGTCAGCAGCAGTAATTTATAGTGATGACGGCGGTGAAACATGGGACATGGGCGAGACCGTGAATGACGGCAGAATACTCAGTAATGGAAACGTACTGGAGACAAAAACCATGAATAACAACGGAGCAATGATGACCGAGTCCCAGGCAGTGGAAGTAACCAATGCTACAGGGGAAAAAGAACTGAGGCTTTTTTGCAGAAACCAGGGCGGGAATGTAGCCATAGCTTCCAGTAAAGACGGTGGAGAGACCTGGGGAAATACGCTTAAGTTTGATTCCGCCTTAAGGGATGCATATTGTCAGCTGACGATTGTTCCTTATCCATATGATGTACCCGGATATGAGGGAAAGGAAATGTTCCTTTTCGCCAACCCGGACAGCACTTACGCCGCCGGACGGAATAACGGAACCCTCCGTCTTGGATATTATGAGCCGCAGACAGATGAATTTGTATGGATTGCATCCAGAGTAGTTGAGCTTGGAAATTATGGATATTCATGCCTTTCCGTATTGGGAGAAAATCAGATTGGGTTATTCTGGGAAGGGGCGAACTTGGATCTGAACTATTCCACATTTAATTTACAATGGCTTATGGCAGACAAGACGCCGGTGGAAAGAACCGCACCAGTTGTACAGGCTGTCAAATGGGAGGGAAACCGGATTGAAGTAACATTCGATCAGCCCATGATGGTAATTGGCAGTCCCCAGCTGGAAGCCAGCGCTGAGGGAGAGCCGGTTTCTATGGAATATGATTCCGGCAGCGGAACTACGAAGCTTTTATTCCGTCCGGGGGTAGATGACACCCGTGAGCTGACGTTTCTCACAATAACAGCCGAAGGCAGGAATTTTTACGGCAATGCACAAAATATCCGGGTAGCCAAAGGCGGATTTGACGGATTTACCATACCGCCGTCTCAGGGACCATCCATAGAAACCCTCATAAAACCGGGGTACAGTTCCATTAAAATCAGTTTTGTTCCGGCAGAAGGTATCACAGAGTATGATATTTTCCGGAGTGAAGATAAAAACGGAACTTACGAAAAAATAGGAAGCACTCAGGGAACATCTTATACGGATCAGACAGGGTCAGGAAAGACCTTTTATTATCAGGTGAGGTCCAAAGATGGGAACAAAGTATCGGATAAAATATGTAATGCCAGTCCAACCGGTATAGAAGCCATGAAAGAAAATGCTGTCCTGTACAAAGATCTGGAAGGACAGAAATTCAATGGCAGCACATTAGTTGATGTGAGTGATAAAGCGGCAGAAGTTGGAAAGCTGTCTGCGGGGGCCGTAATTATTAAATTCAGAACCACAGACAAAAGCGATAATCTGATGATGCTGATGGGGAAAACTGCGGGAGAATCTGCAGCTATAAACGGAGCAGTAAATAAAGCGTCCTTTTATTTGGAAAAATCAGATAATCTCATGCGGTACCGTGCAGATATGAAGCATACCAGGGCATCGGTAGCCGGGATTGATTATGCCGACGGAGAGTGGCATACAGCGATGGTCACCCAGGCAGACAGCGGATATGTTTTCCGGTTTGCAATTGACGGTGTGGACAGAGGTAAATTTACGGGAGACAGTAATAAAGGATTTTTCTCAACCGTGCAGAACTTAAATCAGCTCACCATAGGAGGATACTATAATGGCAATACCCAGACCGTATCCAATGGTTTTAAAGGTGAGATTGGGTATGTAGTGGTGACGGAGGAAGCAGCCAGTTTAGAAGATACCCTTGAAATTACCAAGACAGAGAGCGGAATATTATGTGATTTACCGGAGCAGATGTTTGATCAGTCCAAAGATAATACCTGGGTATTTGCCGGTGGAACAGATGTAGAAGGGGGTTACGGCGTAACCCAGGGTATCCGCAATTATGTGGGGCAGTTCGAAGAGTATATCCGCTGGACAAAAAATGGCGGTGTTATGGGACGCCAGCGCTATATGATCAATACTGGAAAAGATGGTAATACAATCGCAGATATAAAGGATCAGTTTGATAATCTGGTGGGAAAATATGACCCGAGAGCGCTTGCCGTAATGGTAGGAAAAGAGGATTATCAGGTTGGAACAGAAGGGCTGGAAACATTTAAAGCATCCCTTGAGGCATTGGCTGATAAAGCACTTGGGCTGCGTAACGGCACCGGATATCTGGTTATTCAGACACCTTATGCCCAGGCAGATGACAGTGAAAACCAATTGGCGTCTGCGTATACAAACGCTGTCAAGGAAGTTTACGATGGATTTAGCGATGCACAGAAATCAAAAGTCATGGTCGCAGATCATTTTAAGAATACGGACAATGGTGCATTTAAAAAGAATTGCCTGGATGCCCAGGGAAGAATCAATGCGCTGGGGCATCTGGAAATTGCAAAACAATTTGCTAAAGTGACATATGGTACAGCGGATGGATTTCCGGTGAGCGAAGCAGACCTTTCTTTGAAAAAAGAAAAGACACCTTCCAAATATTCCGCTGAAGCGCCAAAGGTAACGGCATCCGATACACAGCTGACCGTAAATATTCCGGATACAGCTTTGGAAGGCATTACCGGGTGGCGTTATGAGCTGCAAATTCAAGATCAGACCATAAGCGGAGGGTTTACAGATAAGCAGGCAGTAATAGACGGACTCCCAACAGGCGCAGGCTATACGTTAACGGTAAAGTCTGAAGACGGGGATACACAGCTTGCAGCCGTTACAGGAAAAGTGTTGCAGGGAAATGAAAGCCAGGAAAAACCTGTGACACAGATCGAATTAAATGATCTTCAAAAGCAGATCAGGGCAATTGCAGAAAATGAAGAGCCGGCAACCTGGCTGTTCGTAGGTGACAGCATAACACACGGTGCCCTGCACACCAAAGGCTATGATTCTATCCATCAGACATTTGAGAAATATTTAAAAGAGGAACTGGGCAGAAAAGATGATGTGGTCATTAATACCGCTGTATCCGGTGCAACCACAGCGGAACAGGAGGCAAATTCAAACGAAAGACTGGATAAATACAATGCAGATGTAGTGATCGTCATGCTTGGAACCAATGATGCTTCTAATGAAACGGTTCCCACAGACCGCTACAAAGCAAATCTGGAAAGTATTGTAGATAAAATTCATGCAAAAGGAGCTGTTGCTGTATTACGAACGCCTAATCCACTGAGACCGGAAGCGGGAAACAGGGCAGTAAACCTGCCGAAATACGCGGAAGTAATCCGCACTGTTGCAGCGGAAAAAAATGCAGTATTAGATGATCATTTTGCAGAGTGGAGCAAAGAATTAGAAACAAGAGCGTATTTATGGCAGAATACCTATTGGAATAATGACAGCATTCATCCCAATCCAAACGGGCAGCTGAATATGGCGCAGTCACTGATTCGCGCCTGCGGGTTATTTAATGAAACCAGTACCATCTGTAACCTGTCATACGAACTTCCCCATACGGATGAGCAGAGTGACAAGGCAATTGGAGCAGCTGCGTCCGGAGACAAGATTGCAGTTGATCTAGAAGCACTTGAAGAAAGTTATGGAAGTTCCTTTGGGTCAGCAAAAATCCAGGCTGTCTGCGATGGAAAAACATATACGGCATCCGCAAAAAAGGGTGAACAGTATGGAACACTTCGGAATCTGCCCGTAAATAAAACTTATCAGGTTACGGTAAAGGCAGACTTGCTGGAAACCAGTAAATCCGTGACTTTCCAGACAGAAACAGTAGAGCTGAAAGAAGGGGAAGCGATAATCGGGCTTGGCTTTGCCGGTAAAAAGCTGACCGATCTGACACCGTCTGCATTGGCAGGAACCTTCTACGTCAGTACCCTGGCACCGGAAGGAACACCGGTATATAGTCTCTGCCAGGGAGAAAACGATACAGACAATGATAAGTTCGTCATTGAAGGTGATCAGTTAAAAGTAAAGAAAACACTGACAGAAGGAAATACCTATTCGGTAAGAGTAAAGGCAAGTATCGGAGAAATCTCGGAAGAGCAGGTCTTTACCATCAAAGCATTAGGCAGGTATCTGATTATTGATGAAACCAACATGGAAATTGAGAGCGGGCACCCAATTGACCTGACGGGGAAATATTTAGAAGAGATAAAGGAATTAGAGGAAGGAACATTATTTGTAGATTTTACTTCCTCAAATACATCGATACAGTCTCTGTTCAGCGTATCCCTGGGGGATGATCCTGCTACCGCAGCCCAGAATACCCATATGCATGTTTATACCAACGGGGTAAACCTGGGTGTGGAGATCCGAAATCAAAAAGGAGATCCGGTATTTGACTACAAAGGGGCAGAATTGCTGAAAACAGGAGTCATCCGGGTTGGAGAGCAGAATAAAGTAATCTTCCGGGCAGATAAAGAAAAAGGAAGCTATCAGCTCTTTGTAAATGGGAAACTGGAATTTGAACTTGCGGCTTCCAAACTTGGGGGTTATAAATATCTGTCTGATATGCCTCATCTCAATACCGTAACCGTTGGCGCCACCATGCGCGGAGGTGCTGCGAAATATACTTATACAGGAAGTATGGCAAAACTGCAGTATTATGGAGTGCCTCTGGATGAGGAGGCATGTAAGTCCATGACCAGAGTGGAAGGATATGAACAGTTAGATCCTCCATTCCACTCCAATGACGCTACCGGCTCCTCCTATTTTCGGATACCGGCAATGCTGACAACCATGCAGGGAACCGTTATTTCCGCCATTGATGCAAGGTTTGGAGGCACCCAGGATGCGCCGAATAATCTGGATACGGCAGTCAGTACCAGCACAGACGGAGGTAAAAGCTGGTCAGACGGTATATTGCCTTTCCATTTTGATGATTTTGCGGATAATGGACAGATATTTAAAGAAGGATCAGGTGTTTCGGTTGCCGGAAGTGCAGCATTTATCGATCCGGCACTCTTAGAAGACCGCACCATCGATTCCAATGGCAGAATCTTTATCCTGGTGGATGCATTCCCCAGTGCAACCGGCACCTTGACAGCACAGAAAGGAAGCGGCTATACGCTGGTAGACGGGAAAAAATATCTGAAATTAAAGAAAGCAGGAGAAACCGAATATCATTATACCCTTAGGGAAAATAACGTAGTTTACGATCAGAACGGGGCACCTACCGAATATTCATTAAACGGAAATTTTGAAGTGCTAAAAAATGGTGAGCCGTTAACCGTAAAACAAAAAGATATTGTATATAATAATGATACTATTACAACCGTTACGACGGATCAGGATGTTGCAATGAACGTGATGTATGACACATCTGTCTTCCAGGTTCTGAAAACCTCCTATCTCTACCTGAAATACAGTGATGATCAGGGAAAGACCTGGTCTGATCCTGTAAATTTAAATAGTATGGTGAAGACGGAAGACATGGGATTCTTAGGCGTTGGTCCAGGCAGAGGAATTCAAATTACGAATGGAGAACATAAGGGACGTCTGCTGTACCAGGTATATGAATACGTAAATGGGGATCAGTGGTGTCATACCATTTACAGCGATGACCATGGGGAAACCTGGACATTAGGGGGAAGTCCCCAATTTGACAGGGCAGCCGTAGGCTCCATGAGTGAATCCCAGTTAATTGAACTTCCAGACGGTACCCTGCAGGTATTTGCAAGAACTGTTAAGAGCAGAATTGCCACCGCTTACAGCAAAGACGGAGGAGAGACATGGACAAACGGAGCATTAGATGACAGGCTGCTCCTGGCAAGCGGTTCCGGCTGCCAGCTGTCCGTAATCAATTACGATGGTTATATAGACGGAAAACGTGCAGTCATCTTATCCGCCCCGGTGGAATCATCCAGAAGACATGGCGTAATCCGCATCGGCTTAATAGATGAGGAAATACCGGAAGGAAAAGAATACCCTGAAATTGACTGGAAATACCAGTTTGATGTGACGAAACCCGGTGTCTATTTTGCATATTCCTGCCTGGCCCAGTTACCAAACGGGGATCTGGGAATCTTATATGAGCAGGGGAATACAAAACAATTCCTGGATAAAATCCGATACTATACTTACTCTGTAAGCAAACTGACACAGGAAACTTATGAATCCCAGATATTGGCTGGGACGCTGGATGCGGCAGCAGGAAACACTTCCATATCCAAACAAAAGGATACGTATACCATACATGCAGATGCCTATGAAGGATATGAATTTGTCAGATGGTTATTAGATGGAGAAGAGGTCAGCACTAAAGCAGACTTTGTGTTCCGGCAGGGCGAATCTGCATTTGCAGGCAAGACACTGCATTTTATGGCAGAGTTTCAGGAAGCCGTAAATCCTCCAGCCGAAATATTTACCGTCAAGTTTTACGGAAAAGATGGAAATCTGTTAAAGGCACAGACTATAGAGAAAGGCAAAGACGCCACCCCGCCAAACCCGCCGGAGATAAAAGGATATGAATTTGTCCGATGGGACCAAGACTTTAGGAATGTACAGAGCGACCTGGATGTTACGGCAGTATATAAGGAAATCCTTGTTCCATCAGAAAAATATACCGTTAGATTCCTGGATCGGAATGGAAAGCTTCTGAAAGAAGAAACCGTGGAAAAAGGCAGAGATGCCACCGCACCAAATCCTCCTTCCATAGCAGGTTATGCATTTATCGGCTGGGATAAAAATTATACAAATGTCCAGGGAAATCTGGTTGTGAAAGCCACTTATAAGAAAAACCCGGTAAAAGCCGAGAAGATTACACTGAACAAGACCGATCTACTTCTTGCAAAAGGGAAAAAGATTAAGCTCACCGCAAAGGTATCTCCAACTGATGCGGATGATAAATCGGTGATGTGGACATCTTCCAATAAAAAAGCAGCAGTTGTGGACAGTTCTGGCAGAATAATCGCAAAAGCACCTGGAACAGCAGTCATTACGGCAACTTCAAGAGATGGCAGCAATGTGAAAGCCAGCTGCAGGGTAAGGATTGGATATCAGGTAACATACAAGTTAAACAAAGGCAAAAATGCTCCATCCAATCCATCCGTTTTCCTGACAAGTGAAAGCACAAAACTGAAAAAAGCAGCAAGAAAAGGATACACGTTTGCAGGTTGGTATACCGATCAGAACTATAAACACAGAATAAAAGAAATAAAGAAAGGAACAAATAAGAATGTTACCGTATACGCCAAATGGAAAAAAATCAGCGTAGACAGAGTAAAATCCCTGACGTTACAAAAAGCGGGGAAAGACCGTATCCGGGTCAGATTTGGAAAAGCAAGTGGGGCAGATGGATACCTGGTGAAGTACAGTACCAGTAAAGATTTTAAAAAATCAATGAACAGGGTACGCACCGGCAGAACAAATCCGCTGATGGGGAATCTGAAGACCGGCAGGACTTATTATGTAAAAGTAAGAGCATATAAGACTGACTCTGCAGGAAAGAGCGTTTATGGAAAATACAGTTCCGTCAAGAAAATAAGGTTAGATAAGAAGTAAGTGACCAGGAAAGCGTCATTTGCCGGTGTGCGTGGGGGCTGCGCCGGCAAAGGCGCTTTTTCTGGTTTGTAATGCAGTTAAAAAGGAGGACTGGCGCATAGATTAATGAGATAAATTATCGAGCCCCTTTTCTTATGATATAATGCTATAATAAAACAAAAACCAAAATTATATGTTAAGAAAGGACAGGTGTAAATAATGATCAATAATTGGAATGCCATACCGGGCTTAGAAGATGCGGATTTTATAGCAGCAGCGGACATCTCCATACTGTCCGGGGGTGAAAACAGAGGTTATCCCAGAGGTATCGTGGTAGGAATTGCCCTTTCCCAGCCCTACATCATGGAAGTTACAAATAAGGATGTGGATAACGGCGAATTTTCCAGGACTGAGAAAAAGGCAGAACAACTGGCGGTGACGCTGGCTGCCTATTTAGAAAAGCAGGGATACAGTTCTTTCGCCCAGACGGAGGAGAATATGATTGCGGAAGGGTTCGCTGATGAAGCATCACTGAGTATGAGCCTGCCCTGTAAGACAATCGCAGTGCTGGCGGGTGTTGGGTGGATTGGAAAAAACAATCTGCTGATTACCGAAAAATACGGAAGTGCCCTTTGCATGTGCAGCGTATTAACGGATGCCCCCGCAGATATTCAGGAAGGCAGGGTTATGCTGTCCAGATGCCGGGAGGAATGCAGCATCTGTAAATCGATCTGTCCACCGAAAGCCCTGCATGGATGCAGGTGGGAAAAGAAAGTGGCAAGAGACCAGATCGTTGACGTGCACAAATGCAAATGCTGTCTGAAATGTATGATGTGCTGCCCCTGGACGCAGGCTTATGGAAAAAAACTTATCATCAAGTAAAGTCAAATAACATAGCAATATCTGGGTAAATATGGTATAATGCATCACGGATATGGTGAATATATAAAATATAACTCCCGGCAAAACCAAAGGTTTCGCTGGTCTTGAGTTATATTAAATTCAGGAAGATAGTGAGGGATTATGTTTACAGAAGCATTGCGAGAAGCATTTTTTGATAGTTTACAGATGCTGCCATTTTTATTTGCAGCTTTTTTAATTTTAGAAGCGGTGGAACATTACTCCAGTGGGTTTATGAAAAAAGCGCTTTACAAGGTAGGGAGAGCAGGTCCTGTAGCAGGTTCAGTTCTGGGTTGTATTCCCCAGTGCGGATTTTCTGTTATTGCAGCAAATCTGTATTCCGGAGGGATTATCACACTGGGAACGCTGCTGGCAGTCTTTATTGCTACATCCGATGAAGCGATACTGATTCTGATGGGCAATCCGGGCAGAGGGAGCGATATTCTCAATCTGATTGTAACCAAGATTATAATTGCAGTTATAGCAGGATACGGCGTAGACATTTTCTTTCGGCGCCGGAGTGAAGGAAAAAAGGAAATCGGCGAAATCTGTGACCATTGCGGCTGCCATGAGGGCCATGGCGGAATTTTAATGCCGGCACTCCGTCATACGGCAAAAATATTTCTCTATGTATTGGCATTTAATTTGGTTCTGGAAGTAGCATTGGACTGGATTGGTGCTCAGAGGCTTTCGGAATATCTGTTAAAAGATTCTCTGATCCAGCCATTTATTGCGGCTCTGATCGGTATGATACCTAATTGTGCATCATCGGTAATCCTGACAGAACTGTACTTAAGCGGTGCAATCAGTTTTGCTTCCGTCGTTTCCGGGCTGTGTACCGGGGCGGGAATTGGTCTTGTGGTGTTATTGAAAATGAATCATAACCCCAAAGAGAATTTGAAAATCGTGGGATTGCTCTACGGAATCTCTGTTGTGGCAGGGGTGGTCATTCAGCTATTTGGGGGATTATTTTAACCGCAACAGGAGTGTAAATTTTGGAAGGGAATAGAGCCTGTTTAAAACTTACGCTTGGAAGCATTTGGATACGTTCTTAGAAAATTGGAGGTAAGTATGAAAATCACCTATATACATCATAGTTCATTTTTAGTGGAAGGATCGGATTTCTATCTTTTGTTTGATTATTTTCAGGGGAAGCTTCCCAAGTTATCAGAACAAAAGACCCTTTATGTGTTTGCAAGCCATCGGCATGGAGACCATTTTTCCAAGGTGATTTTTGAGCTTGAAAAAGTGCATCCGAATATTAGTTATATTCTTTCATCCGATATCAAACCGAAGCAGGTTCCGGCAGAATCCCTTCCCAGAACAACCTTTTTGGGAAAGAACATGGTAGATAAGATAGGAGATATTGTAGTGGAAACCTATCATTCTACGGATGAAGGCGTTGCATTTCTTGTATCGGCTGGTGGAAAAAACATTTACCATGCCGGGGATTTAAATGACTGGACCTGGATAGGGGAGCCGGATGACTGGAATGCAAAAATGCGCAGAGTCTACCGGAAGATCGTTGACGGATTAAAAGATAAGAAAATTGATGCCGCATTTCTGCCTCTGGATGGAAGACAGGAAGGGGAATTTTATCAGGGCATGGATTACTTTTTAAGAACTGTAGCAGATGTAAAAGCAGTATTTCCCATGCATTTCTGGGAAGATTACACCGTGATCAGACAAATAAAGGAAATGAAAGAGTCGGAGAGCTATCGGTCTAAAATATATGATATCGCTTATGAAGGACAGGAATTTTTGATCGTTTGATGTTTATAACAAAACAATTCGCAGCACAGAAAACAGGACCTGGCGGCAGGAGTCATAGTATGGTGAGATTACAGGACATTGCAGATATGGTGGGGGTGAGCCGCACAACGGTTTCCAATGTATTGCATGGGAAAACGAAAAAGGTGTCCCCCGAAACAATTCAGAAGATTACAGCTATATTAAAAGAATCAGAGTATGTTCCCAATATGGGCTCTCTGATTTTAACCAATCAGAAGTCAAAACTTATCGGTCTTGTGATTGGGTATGAAAAAGCCCATGGGAATACGGCAATCGGAGATCCGTTTGTCAGTGAGATGACAGGGGCATTACATGAAATCGTGGAACGCCATGGCTATTATCTAATGCTGATCGGCGGTGAAAATCAGGAGAACGTGATTAATATAGCATCCAGGTGGAATGTGGATGGGCTGATTCTGTTTGCTTATTCGGAAAAAGATTATTTAAAGCTGCAGAAAAAGTTAAACAAACCTATGGTAACGATTGACATCTACCAGAACAAATCCCATGATATGGTGAATATCGGGATTGATGATTTTCATGGAGGATATCTGGCGGGGAAATATCTGCTGGATATGGGATACCGTGATCCCCTGTATCTGGCAGAGTACGATGAAAATGCAGATGCATACCGCTGGATGGGAATGAAGAAAGCATTGGAGGAAGCAGGCATATTAAGTATGGAAAAAAGGCGGATTCTGCTTTCCCATTATGAGACGGTGCGGCTTTGCACCTACCGGGAGATGATGCCCCGTTTTCTTAAAGCACAGGCACTTTTCTTTGCTGCGGATTATCTGGCAGTGGAGTTTATAAATGAATGCCATGACAGGGGCATCGGAATACCGGATCAAATCTCCGTGGTAGGTTTTGATGACAATATGCTTGCCAGAGTGGTACGCCCGAAGTTAACGACAATACGGCAGGAAAACAGAAAAAAGGTGGCGCTGGCATTTGAACGGCTTCTTCAGGTAATGGAAAATAAAACAGTTGCAAATAAAGATACCCGTCTGCCGGTAGAACTGGTAATCCGGGATTCTGTCCGGAATCGATCCGGGAAACAAATATAAAAACAGTTTGCTGTAATAGAAATGTGATATGCCTCCAATAAGCAGGAATTTTTAGGCTGACTTATTGGGGGCAGTTCAATTTATGGCAGGCTGTTTTTGCGATTTTAAACTTCCGATTTAAGCTTTCGATTTTACTGATTTGCTGCAATTTTGTAGTTTTGTATAATATGCATAATGTGTACGATAAAGTATTGTGATAATATATAGTTTCGCACGAAACCTATTGACGCTCTTACATTTACGGTGCTATGATGAACTCAGAAAAAGCAGTAAACCGTACAAATTATGAGTCAATAGATGGAGGAAAAACATGAAACAGTGGTGGAAAGAAAGCGTAGTTTATCAAATTTATCCAAGAAGCTTTGCTGACAGCAACGGAGACGGAATCGGAGATTTAAACGGGATAACGGAACACCTGGATTATCTTCAGGATTTGGGCGTTGATGTGATCTGGCTCTCACCAGTTTATCAGTCCCCAAACGATGATAACGGATATGATATCTCTGATTATCAGGCGATCATGAGTGATTTTGGAACCATGGAGGATTATGACAGGATGCTGTCTGAGGCTCATAAACGTGGAATAAAAATCGTTATGGATCTGGTGGTAAACCATACTTCCGATGAGCATCAGTGGTTTGTAGAAAGCAAAAAGAGCAAAGATAATGAATACCGTGATTATTACATCTGGAAAGATGGTAAAAACGGCAAGGAGCCAAATAACTGGGGTGGATGCTTTGGTGGTTCCGCATGGGAATATGATAAGGAAACGGATATGTATTTCCTTCATTGCTTTTCCAAAAAACAACCGGATCTCAACTGGGAAAACCCAAAGGTTCGTAAAGAAGTGTTTGATATGATGTCCTGGTGGTGCGAAAAAGGAATCGATGGTTTCAGAATGGATGTCATCAGCATGATTTCCAAGGATCCGGCATTCCCGGATGGTGAAGTGAGAAACGGACTCTATGGTGATAACGGACCATTTGTATGCAATGGACCTCATGTACATGAATATCTCAGAGAGATGAACCAGGAAGTATTGTCCAAATATGATATTATGACCGTCGGCGAGGCAGCAGGTGTGACCATAGAGGAAGCAAAAAAATATGCCGGAGAAACAACCGGGGAATTAAACATGGTATTCCAGTTTGAGCATGTGGAACTGGGAGACCACAGAATCGGCAAATGGTCTGCAAAAGAGGTACCGTTAAAGGACCTGCGGAAAGCGATGAACAGATGGCAGATTAACCTGGAAGGAAAGGCATGGAACAGTTTATTCTGGGATAACCATGACCAGCCAAGGGCCGTATCCAGATTTGGCGATGACAGTCCCATGTACCGGGAAGTGTCTGCAAAAATGCTGGCTACCTGCTTACATATGATGAAAGGAACTCCCTATATATACCAGGGAGAAGAGCTGGGGATGACAAATGCATACTTCAGCAAACTGGAAGACTATCGGGATATTGAAAGCATCAATGCTTTCCATGAATATACGGAGAATGGTCTTGCAGGCAAAGAAGAAATGATGAATTGTTTAAAAGAAATCAGCCGTGACAATGCCAGAACCCCTATGCAGTGGAACACAAAAGAAAATGCAGGGTTTACAACCGGCACACCATGGATTAAAGTAAATAAAAATTACCTGGAAATCAATGCTGAGGCAGAGATGGCAGAGGAAGACAGCGTATATAACTATTATAAAAAACTGATCCGCCTGAGAAAAGAAAATGAGATTATGACTCAGGGCAGATTTGTTCCCCTTCTGGAAGAAGACGACCATATCTATGCATACGAAAGACTGTGGGAAGGTGAAAAAATTGTAGTGGCATGTAATTTTACAAAAGAAGTGCAGGCATGTGATTTATTCCGGGGATTAGAGGACGGCAGAGAGCTGATATCTAATTACAAAGAACATAAATCCGGTGTACTTCAGCCATATGAAGCGATTGCAGTTTTGTGCAAAGCATAGGATTTAGTACTGCAGAGCATAAAGCATGGTGCCCCGAATTCAGATTACGTAGCCCGCTACGCGCCCTTTATCCGGGACAAATAGCCCACAAAATGTGACGCACAGCTGCCAGAAAGCAATTTTAAAACTGGCGCTAGGAAAGCTGACTGAATATAGAATATAAAAAATAACTATCGGTAAATCTTAATTGAACTTCGGTTCATAGATAAGATTTGCTGATAGTTTTTTTATGCAGAGATTAAAATGACAGATGGGCAAGCCGTATCAACATGCTTAAAACCATCTTTTTTTTGGCATTGGAAAAAATTGTTGAAAAAAATGTTATGATATTGATAGAATTAACAGATAGGTATACGAAATAATAAGTGTAACAGGTAATACGTTACAGCAAGCTTGCAGACAAATACCTCGCAGAATTCGGCGGGATATTTGAACCTCGCAGCAGCCGCAAGCCTATCAAACAGAGATGTAGGAATGGCTCGCTGTCTGCGGGAATAAATCCATGGGGGAAAAAATGAAAATAAGAGAAGACAATTTTATAGAACAATTAAAAATAAGAAACGAAAAAGCTCTTATGTATATCATAGACCAGTATGGAGGACTTTTAAAGTCTGTGATTGGAAAACACATGTATGCTTTGAAAGATTATCAGGAGGAATGTTTAAATGACGTTCTCCTAGGAATCTGGAATAATATTTCTTACTTTGAGGAAGAAAAAAATTCTTTTAAAAACTGGGCGGCGGGAATTGCCAGATATAAAGCAATCGATTATCTCAGAAAATATGCCAAAGACCTTGAAAATACAAACTGGGAAGATGTCGTTATAGTAAAAGAAGATGAGGCGATTCAAAAGACGGTGGAACAGGAAATTTCGGAGGAACTGGAACTAATGCTGTCATGTCTGTCACCGGAAGACCGGGAATTATTTTTAAAGCTATATGTGGAAGAGCAGGAAATGGATGAGATCAGCGAAGAGACAGGTCTCAAAAAAACAGTGATTTATAACCGCGTATCCAGGGGGAAGAAGAAAATAAGAACATTATTTTCCCATGGGAAAGGAGCAGATATCGTATGAAAAAGAATATATATGAGTTATTAAATGAAGTAGAAACAGATTTAAGCGAATATCAGGATGAGCATTTAACGGAGCAGGAAAACAAAAGAATAAAGAAAAAGGTGATGGGGAATATGAAAAAGAAAAACAGCGGAAAGAAAATAGTGGCGGCAGCATGTGTCTGCCTGTGTGCGGTAGGTCTGGCGGCAGGTCCGTTAAAAGGGGAGGTACAGGCTGCAATGAAATATGTGTCTTATACCATTGCAAATTCACTGGGCATACAAAAGGATTTATCCCCTTATGAAAGTGTATTGAATCAGTCTGTAAGCGATGCAGGAGTAACGATTACATTAAATTCAGTCATCCTGGATGAAAATGAACTGGTAGTTTCCACTACAGAGGTCTATGACCGCGAATTGAAAGAAAATGATATGAGTACCATCAGCGGTAGTATCTATATTAATGGAAGAGATGTAAGCACAGGTGCAAGCGGGGGAACCGCACAGGCTGACCCGCATACAATGGAGAGTGTAATGCATTACGATATCAATGGACTTGATACCAGCAGCAAACTGGATTTTGAACTGGTATTCAGTGACCGTGAGGGAAGCGGAAACTGGGAATTTGCATTTGAGGCAGATGGAAGCAAGTTAAGTATCGATACATTCCGCCTTGCACTGGACGAAACTTACGAGTTACCGGACGGAACCCAGATTACATTAAGTGAATTTACCAATAATGCACTGGGAGAAAAAATATATTTCACATACAATACAGATCGCTGCAATTATGATATGAAACTGGAAGGAACAGACGATCTGGGGAACGAAGTAAACTTTTATCTTTCCAGAGCTGGCAGCGGTCAGGGACGTTTTAATATTGATGATTTAAGGCCACATATCGGAGAGGATGCATCTTCCGTTACACTGACCCTTTCCGCAGTAGAATTTCCGGAAGAAAGCGGGAAAATGAGTAATGATTTTCAACAGATTGGGGAAGCTTTTACAATAAACTTAAAATAGGGATTAGTGGAGAGGTTTATAATGATTATGATAAAACAAGGGCTGCAGATGCAGCCTTTGTTTTTGTCGGAAAAAAGTGGAAAAAATGTTTAAAAACTACTTGACAAAATGAACTGTAATTGATATTATTACAGTATCAACTGTAACCAACAGGATAACAGATAAGATAAAGAGAAGGTGGGAAGGAATGTGACCAGCGAATTTACCGTAGCAGTTCATGCAATAGTTTTTCTGAATCATAAAAAAACGATCTTAGCCAGTGATGTTCTGGCAGATAATGTCTGTACCAACCCAGCCAGAATACGAAAAGTAATGGCTAAGCTGAAAAAAGCAGGGCTGGTTGTAACAAAGGAAGGCATTGATGGGGGATATTATTTTGATCAGGATCCAAATTCAGTAAATTTACAACAGATTTGTGAAGCGCTGGATACCAAGATTGTTTCTTCCGGATGGCGTTCAGGAAATGCCTGTCTGAAATGTTTAATCGCTTCCGGAATGGCTGATATTATGGATGAGATCTATGAAGATTTAGACGATGCTTGCAAAAAGCGCCTGAGTCAGATCACCATACAGAATATTGATGACAAAATATTTAAGTCAAAACCTGCACTTTAACAGCAGAATGTATCTTAGAAGCATTAGAAAGAATGAATTTTCAAACACGTTTCAGGGCGTATCTGATTAAAAGAATATCTTATATGTGCCTGCAGTAAAGAATAAAATCATAAATAACAGAGATAATACAACAAAAAAAGGAGTAATCGCTTATGAGTCTTATTAAAACAAATGAATCTAGTTTTGAACAGGATGTATTACAGGCACAGGGACCTGTATTAGTTGATTTTTATGCTGACTGGTGTGGACCATGTAAAATGGTAGGTCCGATCCTGGAGCAGATTGCAGATGAGGATTCATCTGTAAGTATCGCAAAAGTAAATATAGATGATAATCCAAATCTTGCAGCAAAATACAAAGTTATGTCCATTCCCACATTAATGGTATTCCGCAATGGACAGCCAGAGAAACCAATGGTTGGAGCAGGATCCAAAAAGCAGATCCTAGATTTAATCGGTTAATTTTCAAAAGGAAAATATGAAAAGTAAATATCAGTGATATTTTACAGGAATAAAGAGAAACAGACAATCCTTTCACAGTAGTTGATAGCATATGCATACTGTGGGCGCCGGCAACGGCAAAGGATAGTCTGTTTTTTTCTGTGTATAACGTTAGGAGGTATTTAAAATTAATTCCCGCTAAGAACTGCCGGACTTTAAACAAACTTTACAAGAACTTTACAAAACTCCGGATTACATTTTACATAGCTATGATAATCTACCTATATAATAAAAATTTTACAGGTTTGAGGGAGAAACGTATGAATAGTACATTACAAACGATATTTGGTTTATTAGGTGGTTTGGCACTATTTATTTATGGTATGAACATGATGAGCGAAGGACTCCAGAAAGCAGCCGGAGAAAGAATGAAGATGATTCTGGGATTTCTGACTAAGAATCCGGTTTTGGGTGTTCTGGCTGGAGCGCTTGTAACAGCAGTACTGCAGAGCAGCAGTGCTACAACAGTAATGGTAATTGGCTTTGTAAGTGCGGGGCTTATGACTCTGCCGCAGGCGATTTCCGTTATCCTGGGTGCGAATATCGGAACTACGATGACAGCACAAATCATAGCTTTTGAAATTAATGATTACATATGGCCGATCGTATTTATCGGTTTTGCGATTTTCTTTTTCTCCAAGAAGGAAAAGGCGAAGAGTATAGGACAGACCATTTTTGCATTTGGATTACTCTTTGTTGGAATTATCACAATGGGTGATGTAATGAAACCGTTAGCAACCAGTCCGATCTTTACCGAAATGATCGCAAAAGTATCTGAAATACCGGTATTGGGTGTTTTATTGGGAACTGTTATGACATTGGTGGTACAAAGCAGCAGTGCAACGATTGCAGTATTGCAGAACTTTGCAATTCAGCCTGGACCGGATGGTATTACCAGCGTTATCGGACTTGCAGGTGCAATTCCCATCCTTCTGGGAGACAATATCGGAACCACAATTACAGCTCTTCTGGCATCGGTTGGACAGTCCAAGAATGCGAAACGTACTGCAGTGGCACACAGTGTATTTAACATAAGCGGAAGTCTGGTATTTATCTGGATTATCCCGTGGTTTGCAAAATTCGTTCAGTGGGTTTCCCCTAAGGGAAATGAGGTAGATGTTATATCCAGGCAGATCGCCAATGCACATACTACTTTTAACATTGTAAATACCCTTATCTGGCTGCCTTTAATCTGGCTGATGGTTAAGATTGTTATGTGGATTATTCCTGGTAAAGATGAAAATGAAACAAGGGAAAATGAACCGAAGTTTATCGATTCTACCATTGTAAACCAGCCGGTATTTGCACTGCATCTGATTCGCAAAGAAGTCATTCATGTTGCCCAGAACGTCAGGATGGTGCTTTCTGATTCCAAAGATGCATTTGTGAACCGGGATGAGCATGCATTAAAGCAGGCAGAGCATCTGGCAGAGATGATAGAATCCGTACAGGCAAAAGCAGTAAAGCATATGTCCGGTTTGATGGCGGACGGCGTACTGACAGAAGAGCAGGCAAGGCAGACGGCATCCTATATGTATGTCCTGGATGAAACGGGGCGTATGGCACAAAATGGACTCTGCATCGCAAGAGCATCTAAAAACAGACAGGAGAAGGGATTCCGCTTCTCAAAAGATGCAGTAAAAGAAATTGAAGTTACCATGGACAGCATTCGTGAAATGCTTGATAATTGTATCAATACGCTTCAGACCGGGAATATTGAAAATGCAGGAAATGTAATCTTACAGAAACAGGATATCCTTTCCTTAGAGGTCAGGATGTTGAAGAATCATATGGACCGTCTGAAAAAAGGCAAATGCAGTCCTGATTTTACAGTAGAATTTACAGGAGTTCTGCACAGTCTGGAACGTATGGGAAATAACTGTATGAGTATAGCGGAAGTATTAGCAGAAGATTTAGACTTAAGCCATGATGTGCAGGATGCAAAAGAGCTGACAGCCGGCAATGGGCAGACTGCTTCGGTGGCAGTGTAGAAAGTGGGCATGTTTTCTGCGAGGGCGGAGATAGGAAGAAAAATTCCTGTTTCCGTCCTTTTTAGTGAATTTAAATAAATATAAGAGGCAATTCCAGGGGGAATCATATAAATAATATCTGAAATGATGAAAAAAAAGATATGGACAAATAATATTTGACACTCAATATAGAGGAGCATATAATAAAAGTATCTTGAAACGGGTTTCAAACAGTGAAAAGGAGGATTGGTAAATGGTAAGTATCCGCGACGTAGCGAGAATAGCGGGAGTCTCACCGGCAACGGTGTCCAGGGTTATGAATGAGACAGCCAGGGTAGATGAAGAAAAGAGACAAAGGGTTATGAATGCGATTCAAGAAACCGGTTTCAAACCAAATGAGGTAGCCCGTTCCCTATTTAAAAAATCATCCAGAATTATTGGCATGATTGTGCCAAATATTGAAAATCCATTTTTTAATGAACTGGCAAAATCCATTGAAGAAGAAACCTATCTGAGGGGATATCGTTTGACACTCTGTAATTCCAATAACGATCTGGAAAAAGAAAAGAAGAATTTAAGTTTACTGGATCGAATGAATGCGGATGGCATTATTCTAATGACGAATCAGGAGAAAATGGAGAAAGAGGTGCACAAATGCAGAATACCGGTAGTTATGATAGACCGGCAATTAGATGGAGGAGGGGAAAGTGCATGCATCCAATCGGATCATTACAGCGGAGGCAGGCTTGCAATGGAATATCTCATATCCTGTGGCTGCAGACATATCGTGCAGATGAGAGGACCGTTGAAGTTTTCCAGTGCGCGTCAGCGTTATCAGGGCTATCAGGATGTCTGCCGTGAAAGAGGGCTGCAGGAAGCAGTGATCGACTGCCAATACGATTATGAGGATGGCTTGCATAAGGCAAAAGAAATTCTGGAAAAGTTCCCCCGGGCAGATGGCATTATTGCCGCAAATGATATGGTAGCCATTTCCGTATACAAAGTACTGGTTAGGGAGGGATATCGGATACCCCAGGATATACAGCTGATTGGATTTGACAATATCAGCCTCAGCAGGCTGATGACACCGGAACTGACAACCATATCCCAGCCCATCGGTGAGATGGGGAAGGCAGCCGTGGAAGCATTGATTGATGCTGTGGAGGGAAAACAGCCTGTCAGAAAAGTATTCGAAGTGGAACTGATAAAAAGAGAAACTACTTTGAATTAACGTTAGAAAGAGAAAAAAATGAATCGAACTGGCGCTTGCAAAAAACAATAAATATATCTGAAGAATGCGAGACAACACGAGACAACACGAGACAACATAAAAGGTAATGGAAGAACATGAAAATGAATAGTAAAGGAGAATCATATGAAAACAGCAGTTGTAGGCAGTATTAATATGGATATGACGGTGACGGCTGAGCGTATTCCGTTAAAGGGAGAGACACTGCGGGGAGATGATGTACATTATATACCCGGCGGAAAGGGAGCAAACCAGGCGGTGGCTATGGCAAAACTGGGAGCACAGGTAGAGATGTTTGGATGTGTGGGAGATGATGATGCAGGGACAGCCTTACTGGAAAACCTCCAAAATTCCGGCGTTATTACAGAACACATAAAAATAGTTCCCGGTGTATCCACAGGTTTGGCTCTGATTACGGTAGGAGATAATGACAATACCATTATCGTTGTTGCTGGCGCTAATAACAGCGTTGACCGGGAATATGTGGATCAGATACTGGACGAATTACGGAAGTGTGATATCGTACTGCTTCAGCATGAGATTCCACAGGAAACCATTGAATATGTGATTGAAAAATGTTATGAGAGCCAGGTGAAAATCGTTCTGAATCCAGGTCCTGCCAGACCTGTCCGGAAAGAAATCCTGGACAAGGTTACTTATCTCACGCCCAATGAACACGAGGCAGTCATCTTATTCGGCGATGAGATGACAACCGAAGAACTGTTGAAGCAGTATCCGGAAAAGCTGATTATTACCCAGGGCAGCCGGGGTGTTGCAACCTGCCTGAAATCAGGAGAAATACTGGTGGTTCCGGCTAGAAAGGCAAATGTGGTAGATACCACAGGTGCCGGTGATACCCTAAACGGAGCATTTACCGTAGAGATTGCAGGCGGCAGTGATATGAAAAATGCATTGAGATTTGCCAATACAGCAGCCAGCCTGTCAACGGAGAAATTTGGAGCACAGGGCGGGATGCCGTCACGCAGTCAGGTTCTGGAAGCCATGAAGGAGATGGAGAGATGAAGAAGCATGGAATTTTAAATAGCGAGATTTCAGCCGTGTTGTCCCATATGGGGCATACGGATTTAATCGCCATTGGAGACTGTGGTCTTCCGATACCAGATGGAATTAAAAAAATTGATTTGGCTTTGAGCTTTGGTAATCCCAGGTTTATGGAAGTATTAAAAGTGGTATCAGATGACATGAAAATAGAAAAATTGATATTGGCAGAGGAAATCAAAGATCATAATCCAGAAGTACTATTGGAAGTTGAGAAATTATTTGCAAATCTGGAAGAAACTCCGGAAATATCCTTTATCACACATAGTGATTTAAAAGAAAGAACAAAATCCTGTAAAGCAGTGATCCGGACAGGGGAAACAACCCCTTATGCAAACATTATTTTACAGGCAGGGTGCATTTTTGCCTGATGATTTCTGTGTCCTTTAGTTAAATCGCCCACCAAAAGTGACACGCAGATGTCAGAAAGCAATTTAAAACACGATCGATTACTACAACATACAATTGCAGGTTACAAATATATTACGAACAATTCAAGTCTTTACTTAGCAAGAACGTGGTGAGACCATGTGGTTATAAAACACAAAATTGGGGTTTTGCTGATTAAGGACGCTTTGTGGAATATAGGTAGTGTTCGGAAAGATGGGCGTGGGAAACTGGTATGGACTCCGTCAGCTGGCCGCAGAACTGGTATTTTCTAACCTTTCCGAAGCGCTTTTTGGCGGCACGCGGGCATTCGCTCCGAAATCCTGATGCATTTCGCAGCTCACTGCCCGCTTA
>UQGG01000042.1 GCA_900540475.1 uncultured Robinsoniella sp.
TAAGCGGGCAGTGAGCTGCGAAATGCATCAGGATTTCGGAGCGAATGCCCGCGTGCCGCCAAAAAGCGCTTCGGAAAGGTTAGAAAATACCAGTTCTGCGGCCAGCTGACGGAGTCCATACCAGTTTCCCACGCCCATCTTTCCGTACACTACCTATCATTTACAAAGCGTCCTTACTCAGCTAAACCCCAATTTATTCACTTAAAATTTCCAAACAACTAAACAGCTCGCGTAAGCATCTCATGATACTGTTCCGCAATGTTCAAAGCATGATCTCCGATACGTTCAAAATCTGTCAGCAATTCAGAAAAGAAGATACTTGCATCTGCGATACATTCACTCTTACCCATCCGCTCCATCTGCTGTTTCAGATTTTCATTCCTTATATCATCAATTTTCTGTTCGTCACGGGAAGTTTTCTCCAACATGGTTTTTATATCGAATACATTGCTGCCCGCAACATCCTCCAGAATCTGAAGGCTCATATCCCTCATAATCAGGATCTCATTTTTTGCCTTATCCGAAAAATTCACATTCATTTTCTTCATGCTCACAGCATATCCCAAAATGTTCATGGCATGGTCACCAATTCGCTCAAGATTTCCCAGAATCTTGTAATATCCACTGATCTTGACAGAATCTTCTGCTGCCATCTCGTGGTGCATAACAGACACAATGTACCGGGATACCTCTGCATTCAGATAATCGATATAATCCTCCTTCTGCTCCAACGCCTCTTTATCATGTGCAGAGCTGTGAAGTACGGCATCAAAGCTGCCGGTAACAGTCTCACAGACCATATTCCGCATTCGCTCTATTTCCTTATCGATCTGAGTCAGAACCAATGCTCCCTGTCCCATTGCATAGTGACTTTCAAAGGGCTGTATGTATTCCAGATGCAACATTTCTTCCTGCTCACTTTGTTTATCCGGAAGTATCTTTTCAGCCAGATGTGCCATGTAGGTGCCAAAGGGCAGCAAAAGCAGTGTAGTAACAATATTAAAAACCGTATGCACATTGGCAATCTGGGCTACCGAATTACCCGGTGTGAGATGCTCCATAAGAACCGTAAATGGAGTGATCAGACAAATGACGGTAAATATAAACGTACCGATAACATTAAACATCAGGTGAATAACCGTCGTACGCTTTGCATTCGTCTTTGTTCCAATAGCAGCCAAAACTGCTGTTATACAGGTTCCGATATTCTGTCCGAACAGAATATATACTGCACTGGAAAGCGGAATCATTCCGGTACCAGCCAGCGCCTGCAGGATACCTACCGAAGCAGAAGACGACTGTATGATGGCTGTAAAGACAGCACCAATCAAAATGCCTACAAGGGGATTTCGGAAGGTAGTCATGAAGTGGATAAAGGTTTCCGAGTTCTGTAAGGGTACCATGGCAGACCCCATCATATCCATACCGATAAAGAGCACACCAAGACCTGCAAAAATTTCACTGATATGCTTTACTTTTTCATTCTTAACAAAAAGTATCGCCGCCACACCCAGAAAAGCGATCAACGGAGCAATCATACCGATATCCAATGCGATCAGCTGTCCGGTGATGGTGGTACCGATGTTGGCGCCCATGATTACCCATACCGCCTGTTTTAAGGTCATAAGACCGGAATTTACAAAGCCAACGACCATAACTGTCGTAGCTGATGAGGATTGGATAACTGCTGTTATGGCTGCTCCCGCCAAAACTCCTTTGAACCGGTTGGAGGTAAGTTTTTCAAGGATTTGTTTCATCTTATTTCCGGCGGCCATCTCTAAACCACTACTCATCATTTGCATGCCATATAAGAACAATGCAAGTCCGCCCAGAAGCATTAAAATATCAGATATTTCCATTCTATATTCTCCCATTCATGTCATAATATTTACACAGTAGCCGATACGTATCCCAAGGATACGCAGCGTTTACAGCGGACGTTTTTTTCCGTCTGACTCATGGGTGATATTCAGTTTATCATAAAACTGTCCGGGCATAGATGCCACAAATAAGGACAGCAAAAAAATGCCTCCGCAAAACATCATGGTATAGATGTTCTGAGGCATATACAAATCCGTTATCCAGAATCCAGGTGCCAGATCACCCCGAAACAGATTGCATATCTGGTTTATAAGGACTCTGCCTGGCGGCACAGAATGTTCTGCAACCCGCTCATTTATTGTGTGCTCCCCGGCAGTAATGTGATACTGCTTATCCGAACCGACGGTCTGGGAATGATAACTATCCCTTCCTGCCAAATCAGCCGGGAATGTCGTATTTCCTGCTCCTGCCTGCACAAAGAAGACAGCTGTTAAAATAAAGATCACACAGGCAATTTTGTTTTTTATATGGAAGCTTTTCATCTCTTCATACAGCACTGCTGCGTATACTGCGTTTCGTTCTAAACGTAGGCAGCTCAAGTATTCGATTCTGATACGCAGAGTATTTTCTCCTTAGTACAATTGTTGCTTTCTCTATTATAATCGTACATTTCCTTTTCTGCAATCATTTCGTGGAAAAATTATTTATAAGTACATCCCCTTTAGGTGATAAGATTTCTCAATAGCCCTCTTCTTACCCAAAACCGATTGACAAACTAAATCATATTCGCTAACATAACAGTTGTTATGCAGGAGGAATTATGGAAACAAGGGAACGGATCATAGAAGCAGCAAAACAAGAATTTCTTTCAAAAGGATATGAAAAATCATCGTTACGGGCGATCTGCAAACAAGCCGGAGTGACAACAGGCGCACTCTATTTTCTTTTTGAAAGCAAGGAACGGCTGTTCTGTGATATTGTGGAACCATTTGTTGCAGTAGGATTCCAGATGTCCGAAAAATTACGAAAAAGGGAAATCCTGCATCCGGAAACGGCTGAAGACAATGAGCGTCAATTAATGACCACTTTATACAACAGTAAAGATTTAATCATACTGGTAATGGAAAAAGCCGCCGGTACCAGATACGCCGATTTTCCACAGCAAATGGAACATCTTTTAAAAGGCTTTTTCCGGCAGTACTTTGCCGAATATACGAAGCATAAAATCGATGATAAACTTATTACTATTTTGGTACAGGGAAGGATTCGGGTATACATGACAATCTTAAAAGAAAGCAGCAGCCTGCAAGAGGCTTTACATTTAACGGAAAGCATGGCATGTTATGCAGATGCCGGCACAAATGCAGTCATTCATAAAATAAATGAAAAAGATCCTATCAAACCGTAAAACATACGGGATGATAGGATTTTTTACATAACAAAACATAA
The DNA here is from genome assembly GCA_900540475.1 of uncultured Robinsoniella sp. Taxonomy (GTDB): domain Bacteria; phylum Bacillota; class Clostridia; order Lachnospirales; family Lachnospiraceae; genus Robinsoniella. Next base: position 3,271 of record UQGG01000042.1, read on the forward strand.
CAACTGTTATCTAAAGAAAGGATGGTTTAAAATGAAAGAAAAAAAATTGGATTATGGAAACTGGGTACCCGGAAATATGATGCATCTCTTGTGGGGAATCACGGCACTGCTGGCAATCGCTAACATACTAAACTTCTGTATTTTTACGAATATTGCCGCAGATGTAATCCTGCTCTGCATGCTGCTTCTCAGCACTGGCATGAGTGTTTACATGCAGATATGCCGTAATATGTTTGCTTATGAAAAGGGAGGGCTTATGGGCAGAATACATGATTACTTGTTGGAACATCTGAACTGGAATGGCGAGGGAAACTTATTGGAAATCGGATGCGGTGCAGGTGCCTTAAGCATAAAATGTGCGAAAAGATATCCCCGTGCCAGAATCACCGGCATGGATTATTGGGGAAAGTCCTGGAATTATGCCAGGGAACAGTGCGAAAATAATGCCGAGCTGGAAGGTGTCGGAAACCGCATTACATTCCAAAAAGGAGATGCCGCCAAACTGGATTTTCCCGATAACACCTTTCATGCCGCAGTCAGCAATTTTGTATTTCATGAGGTCAAATCCCAGCCGGATAAACATTACGTAGTCCGGGAAGCGCTCCGGGTGGTAAAAAAAGGCGGTGTATTTGTCTTTCATGACATGTTTGAACAAAAACAACTGTATGGGAATATGAATGATTTTATCAAAGAGCTGAAACAAGAAGGCATTACAGAGATACACTATATTCCTAATACCGACAGGGAATCATTTATTCCGGGGTTTCTGCGGGCACCCTGGATGCTGAAGGATATGGGGTTGATTTACGGTATCAAATAAAGAAAAATATGACACAATCTGTCTCTATTCTATGATAAAATACTTTTGTAGTTACTTAAAATATAACTGGAAAGGATACCTATTTTATGGAAGAAAAAATGAGATGCCCCTGGGCAGGAGACTCCCCCATATACGTAGATTATCATGACAATGAGTGGGGGCGTCCCGTACATGATGACCAAAAATTATTTGAAATGTTAACCTTAGAAAGTATGCAGGCGGGGCTTTCCTGGATTACCGTGCTCAAAAAGAGAGAAGCATTTCGGGAAGCATTTGACGGGTTTGATCCCCGCAAAGTAGCTCTTTACGAGGATGACAAATTTCAGGAACTCCTGGCAAACGAAAAAATAATCAGAAACCGTCTGAAAATCAACGCCGCTGTAAATAACGCCAAAATCTTTTTGGAAGTTTCCGCAAAACACGGCAGTTTTGACCGATTAATCTGGGGATATGTGAATTACGCTCCGATTGTAAACCATTGGGAGAAAATTGAGGATCTGCCCGCCACCACACCGCTCTCGGATCAGATCAGTAAAGATTTGAAAAAAATGGGATTCAAATTTGTCGGCTCCACTACTATTTATGCATTTATGCAGGCTATCGGCATGGTGAATGATCATCTGACTGGATGTTATTTCTATGATAAGATGTGAACTAAAAAACCACTTGCTCTTTTTAAGGAGCAAGTGGTTTTTTAGTTAGTAAAATACAAAAAGTCTGCACAGGGGCGTTCCGCTCCGTCAGAAGGTCTGTTCAGTACCTTGCCGTCGTAATAAAGCGTTGTGGATCCGCCGCCATCTAAATTATAGGCATAACGGCATCCCTGTCTTTGCAATTCTGCAATCATTTCATAATGGTCAAGTCCCAGTGAATATCCCGATCTTCTTCCATCCGCCACCAGTATTACATAGTCATTTGGACGAACCATTCCTACTACTGTTCGCGGATCCTTATAGCTGGTCAAAGAAAAATTCTGCATATCCAGTGGAGCTGCAATTCCATTGTTAATCAGTACCGGACCGAAATTATAGGTATCTTTTACGCCCATATCCAGAAGGGATTGTCCCCATAATCCCATTGGAGGAGTGAACATTGTTCCATCCTTTTTGACTGCCATAGTCGTATAGCTGGTTGCATAATTGCCATAAATCTTACCGTTTTTGATGCACATGCCAAGCGGTGACGGCTGTCCTGTAGAATAAGAGAACGCACTTCCGTTAATGCCGATAATTCCACCGTTGGATGATACCGCCTGTGAGGTCAGCTGTCTGGATCCTCCAAATGTCCCGTAAGACATAGCTGAACGCAGCTGCTTGGGATTACTGGTCTTAATGCGTGCCACCCAGTACACAGAACTATAATTCTGCTTCTTATTAATCTTCACTGACAACGTACTGCTGCGGTATTCCAGATATGTAGCCGTATTGACGCTTTTGGTATTCATTTTTCTGGAAGCATCCATAACTCCTTTGGAGTTCACATAGTAATAATACTTCCCTTTTTTCAGCCAGGTATTTTTCTGCAGTGCTCCGGAGCTGGAAAAATAGTAATTCTTTTTCTTTACCGCTGTCCACTTTGTTTTCATTACACCATTCGAGTCCAGGAAATAACGGTCTCCTTTTGACGTAATCCAGCCCGTTTTCTTTTTCCCCGATTTGGTATAATAATACCATTTGCCGCCGATCTTCTGCCATCCACCTCTGAATTTTGGAATCCACTTACCGTCTTCCCCGACAAAATAGCTGTTGATCCATCTGTTTGTAAGCATATTGCCTTTTGCTCCCAGATAGTAATCTCCTACCCAGCGTTTCTTCAGCATTTTGCCTTTTCTGTCGAAATAATACCATTTCTTACTGATCTTTTTCCACTTGTTTTTTACCTTTTTACCGGAAACATAGTAATACTTTGAACTTTTAACCGTCTTCCAGCCAGTTCTCTTTGCCGCCTGTGCCGTGGAATCGCTCAATGCAAAACCGATCAATACGCAGAATAGTAAAAGGATCATCCGCAATTGTGTCTTTTTCCTGTTGTACTTCAATGAATAGCTCCCCCTTTTTATTTCTATAGAGCAAAAATAAAATATGCTCTTAGTAGATTTTAACAGAATTGTAACAATTTCGCAATAGCTGTATTAAAGTTAAGGGGAAAAGTTCGTCCCAGGCTGCTTCAGATAAGAAGATGCCGTTCCTGTGCGCACCCTTAAGTGGCCACAGGAATGAAGAATTACCGCTGAGCCAGTTCTTTTGTAATATCTTCCCAGGTAACGCCTCTCTCAACCATGAGCACCATTACATGATATAGGAAATCTGATACTTCATATTTAATTTCTTCCGGATCCGGATTTTTGGCTGCAATTACAATTTCCGTAGCTTCTTCGCCAACTTTTTTAAGTATTTTATCGATTCCCTTATCGAAAAGGTAATTTGTATAGGATCCTTCTTTTGGATGGTCTTTCCGGTCTTTGATTACTCCATACACATCCTCGAACACTTTCATTGGATTGGTATTGTCATATTCTTTCTTTACCAGATCCCGGTAGAAACAGCTCTGGTGCCCTGTATGGCAGGCTGCTCCCACCTGGGAAACCTTCGCCAGAATTGTATCATTATCACAGTCGATACGAAGTTCTTTCACATACTGCAGATGTCCGCTTGTAAGCCCCTTTGTCCAGAGTTCATTACGGCTTCTGCTCCAGTACGTCATTTTGCCTGTCTTGATCGTGGTATCGAATGCCTGCTCATTCATATATGCCATCATCAGTACTTCCTGGGTCTTATAATCCTGGACAACTACCGGCATCATCCCATCGGAATTCAATTTAAAGTCCGACCAGTTCAGGGTGCTTTCATAGGTATTCACCGTAATGCCGCGCCTCTTCAGTTCTGACTTTAATTCCATCAGGTCAATGGCGGGATCTGATAAAAGGTTGCCCGATATCCCGGATACCTGCTCAATGGATAACAGGGCAATCATTTTTTCCTTGTCAAGCAGGGAGAGAATCGGAACTGCGCCTACGGATACAGCACTTACTGCCTCGTACAAATGAAGGTTGTCTCCTAATAACAGTACTTCACTTGTATAGGTCTCCAAAAGCTCTTTCTGTTCGTTTAACAATGCAAAATTATCTGCACACGCCGCAATTTTCTCTTTGCCAAAACGTTTTGATACTTCCGGCATTAAATCCAGGTTGCTTTTCTTTGCCATATTTAAAAAGGCTTTTTTACAGCCGGCATAGATCAGTTTTTTTACATCTTCCACCCTTTTTATATTTCCGCCGCCCAGGATGGGAATATCTATTTCTCTAGAAATTTCTTTGATGAGCTTTAAGGACTGGTCATGTTCGCTGTCCGTATTGGATAAATCGAAAATAATCAGTTCATCCGCACCATTGTTGCTGTAATGCTGAGCGAGCTTTACCACATCCCCCTCTGCAAATACGCGGTTATCAAAAAATCCGGTTACGGCAATTCCATTCTTAATAAAAATATGAGGTATTAATTTCTTATGTATCATTACAAACTCCCTTTCGTCGATAAAACGTCCATTATTCTGGAATCATAAGTAACTGCTTCATCTAAAGCCTTGGCAAATGCCTTGAACATTGCTTCCGCCATATGGTGGTTATTCCCCGGTGTCAAGACCTTCATATGCAGGTTCATTGCCGCTGCATATGAAACTGCATAGAAAAACTCTTTTACCATCTCCGTATCCATGTCTCCCATACGGTCTGACGTAAAAGCTGCATCATAGGACAGATACGGCCTGCCGCCTAAGTCAATAGCGCAGAGAACCAGCGTTTCATCCATGGGAAGAATCATATCCCCATAACGACGTATCCCCTTTTTGTCCCCCACAGCTTCCCGGATAGCCGTACCCAGTACAATTCCGGTATCTTCGATAGTATGATGGCAGTCCACGTCCAGATCACCGGTTACCTGAACCTGAAGATCAAAGAGTCCATGCCTGGTGAATCCATCCAGCATGTGGTCAAAAAAACCGATGCCGGTATGGATATCTGATTTCCCTGTGCCGTCCAGATCCAGGGTAAGACTGATCTGCGTTTCCCGGGTGTTTCGCTCTATTGTTTTTATCCTGGTCATATATGCCTCCTATTTTTCAAAGCGGACTTTAATAGAATTTGCATGGGCAGTGAGCTGTTCCGCTGTTGCAAATTTAATAATATCCTCATGAATTGGCTCCAGCGCTTCTCTGGAGTAATAAATAATACTGGATTTTTTTATAAAATCATCCACGCTTAAAGGGGAAAAGAACTTTGCAGTGCCATTGGTAGGCAGTACGTGGTTAGGTCCTGCAAAATAATCACCCAAAGGCTCACTGCTGTACTCTCCGATAAAAATAGCTCCCGCATTTTTAATCTTGGTCATCACCTGGAAAGGATCTTTTGTAACGATTTCCAAATGTTCCGATGCAATTTCATTGACCGTATCAATGGCATCTTCCATATTTTCAGCCACTAAAATATAGCCGTAATTATCAAGGGATTTTTGAATAATCTCTTTTCTGGATAATTCTGCAGTAAACGCATCCACTTCTTTTGACACTTTATCTGCCAGTTCATGACTGGTTGTAATAAGAATTGCGGAAGCCATTTCATCATGCTCTGCCTGGGATAACAGGTCAGCTGCAACAAATCTGGGATTAGCTGTCTCATCTGCAAGAACCAGAATTTCACTGGGACCTGCGACAGAGTCAATGCTCACATGTCCGTAGACTGCTTTTTTCGCCAGCGCCACATAAATATTGCCGGGTCCTACAATCTTATCTACCCTTGGAATGCTCTCCGTACCAAATGCAAGTGCCGCAATTGCCTGGGCGCCACCAGTCTTATAGACTTCATCCGCACCCGCCTCATGAGCCGCCACAAGGGTGGAGGGATTTACCTTACCATCTTTACCTGGAGGGGTAGTCATAATAATCTTCTCTACGCCTGCTGCCTTTGCAGGCACAATATTCATTAGAACAGAAGACGGATAAACTGCCTTGCCTCCTGGAACATAAACTCCTACTTTAGACAGCGCTGTCACCTTCTGACCCAGCATAGTTCCATCGGGTTTACTGTCAAACCAGCTGTACTGGCGCTGCTTTTCATGATAGGAGCGAATATTTACCAGGGCTTTTCGGATCACCTCTACCAGACTTTTATCCACCTGTTCATATGCTTCTCTGATTTCCTCTTCCGTCACACGGATATTCTCAGGGCCTATATCAGCTCCGTCGAAACGCTTTGTATAGTCAAAGACCGCCTGATCCCTGTTACTTTTTACATTCTGGATAATTTCTGCAACACGGCCTTCAAACTCTCCATAGCTGTTTGGACTGCGCTTCAAGAGGTCTTCCAGTACATTCTGCATGGTATCTTTCGTCAATTCAACAATTCTCATAATAACCTCCTACGTTTTCCTGATCTTATAAGACTGCTTTTAAATCCGTTAAAAGCTTCGTAATTCTGTCATTTTCCATCTTCATGCTCACCTGGTTCACCACTACCCTTGCAGATAACGGACAGATCTCTTCTAAAATCTCCAACCCATTCTCCTTAAGCGTGGAACCCGTCTCCACAATATCCACGATCACTTCCGAAAGTCCCACAATCGGAGCTAACTCAATGGAGCCGTTCAGTTTAATGATCTCTACCGTCTGATGCTTTTTATTATAGAAATAATCTTTTGCAATATTCGGGTATTTGGTGGCAACCCGGATCAATTCCTGGTGCTTTAATAATTCCTTTGCAGATGCCGGACCGCAGACACACATCCTGCATTTGCCGAAGCCCAGATCCAGAACTTCATATAATTTTCTCTGTTCCTCAGCGATGGTATCTTTTCCGACAATACCGATATCAGCCGCACCATACTCTACGTAAGTAGGTACATCAGGTCCTTTTGACAGGAAGAATTTCAGCTTAAGCTCCTCATTTACAAAAATCAGCTTCCTGCTGGTTGGATCTTTCATTTCTTCACAGGTGATTCCTATTTTCTCAAAGACCTCCAGGGTCTGTTTCGCCAATCGTCCTTTTCCAAGGGCAAACGTTAAATATCTCATCATCATCCTCCAGTGCTGCATTCACTGCAGCTTCATATATGGTGGGGTTACTTCTATGACAATAACGCCATAAGTCCCGCCGGTTTTGCTACCTTCGTTTCGGTATTTACAGACAGAATTCTATCCTTATCCTCGAAATACAGAATCTCATTAATACGGCTTCGCCTTGCAAAGGTCAGATAATCCTCTAAGTCCAGGCTTTCCTTCTGACAGATCAGTTCCACATAATTGTTTTCTATCCGAAGATGCTTAGCCAGTGTAATCGCTTCTTTTCTCTGCTCTTTTTTGTATAAGATCAAGCGGTTTACCTGCTCTGACGGCACATCTATTTTCTGTCTGGAAAGGGCGGTGAGAAGCTGGTCCACTACCACAACAAAACCAATTGACGGTGCATCTTTTCCGAAATGCCCCATCATATGATCGTAACGTCCGCCTTTAACGATGGCATCGCCTGTTCCAAAGGTATAACCCCGGAAAATAATGCCGGTATAGTACATATATTTGCTGATCATCCCCAGATCAAAGGAAACATATTTTTCCACACCGTAATATTTTAAAATTCCATATAATTCTTCCAGCCTTGCAATTGCCTTTAAGGCTCCCTGGTTGGATGTAAGGAGTCTTGCCCGTTCCAGTGCATCCACGGTTCCAAACAGCTGAGGCAGAGTCGCAAACACATTCTTTAATTCTTCACTGATATTCTGTTCGGACAGCAGCTCTTCCACGCCAAACATATTTTTATTGGAAATCAATTCCCGCAGTTCTTCCTCAGTTTCCTCATCAATTCCCGCTTCCGTCATCAGACTTTTGAAAAATTCCACATGTCCGATGCTGATCTGGAAATCTTTAAGCCCTGCATTTCGCAGTGTCTCAATGACCAGTGTTATAATCTCCGCATCTGCGTCCACACTGTCATCTCCGATAAATTCTGCGCCCAGCTGGGTTGTTTCTTTTAAACGGCCCTGGTAACTTGAATTATTTATAAAGGTATTACCCATATAACAAAGGCGGATGGAAAGATCTTCTTCTGTAAAATACTTCGCCGCCGCCCTGGCAATAGAAGGGGTGAAATCGGGGCGCAGCACCAGTGTATTTCCTTCCCGGTCAAAAAATTTATACAGATCCTTGGATGGAATGGTTCCCACATCCTGTCCAAATACATCAAAATATTCAAAGGTAGGCGTTTCAATATCCCGATAGCCATAGGATTTCAGGACTTTATGCAGTTTGTCCTGTAAAGTAAGTTTCTTTTCACATTCTGCATTGTAAATATCCCTGACACCTTCCGGCGTATGTAATAATCGTTGATTCATTTCTCTCTCCTCTTTCTGAAAATCAAATTTCGTTTTACTTTATCAAATTAACGTGATAATTCACTACTATATAAAATTATTTTTCATTATAATAGATGTATGAAAAATTGTCAATCCCTCTTATCTAAATCCTTTTGCAGTGCATCTAAGTAAGGAACCAGAATACCGCCTTTACTTTCCAACTTAAATTCCTGTGGCAGTTCTTCATAGCGGAAGCTTTTTCTGCCCCCCTCTTCTGCCCTTTTCCAGAAAAATTTTACCCGTTCAAAAGGCAGATAAAATATTTCATTTTTTTTGGTATAGTAAATAATCAAAAAAGAAATTCCCCCCTGCTGCTCAAATGTCCCCATAAACTGAACCTGATGTTCATGAATATTCTGCAGTGCAAAAGTATCCGCATTACATTCCTTTGCATCAAAGCAAACAGGGATTCCCTGTACCGCTCCAATATAATCAACGGTACTTTTCTGCTCAAAATATGCCAGCGTTATATGCCGGTTTTCTTTATCAATTCTGATGGGGGTAATGGGAGTCGGGATTTTCTGAATCAAAGCAAGCCCCTTTTCCTGATACTGTTCGTTGGAACGGTTAATTAAGTCTTCCAGTGTGGACCCCCGAAGCCCTCTTGAATTCCATGTTGCCATATGGATGTTCCTTTCTGTCTTGTCACCTTCTGTTTATGTTACTTTTTATTTACTTCACTATTTGTTTTATTGCTTTCTATTATGTTACTTTCTTTTTTTCACTATTTGTTTTATTACTTTCTATTTTTACCATTTATTCGTAATACTTTTTCTACATTTTAGTTTATGTATCTAATATTTATACTCTATCTCTTTCATGTTCATACACACTCTAGTTTATTTTACTCCAAAATTGCCGCATCTTCAAGCACATTGAAAAAGCAATGCCGTTTATATACAAAAAAAAGCAGTTAATCGTAATCAATCAACTGCCCGTATTACATCCTTCATTTAAAATCAAAACACTTTTTCTAATACCTTCTGGAAAATAGGAGGGACTTTCGCCGTAAATTCTCTTCCGGAAAGGTATTCCAGATCACCTTTTATCTGCGGCATTACCAGCTGATAGGAATGCAGCATTTGATACTTCACCCCATAGGAGGCCTCATATTTCTGGTTAACTTTTCGGTTCCCGTATTTGGAGTCTCCGATTATCGGATGCCCGATGGATGCCAGATGGGCACGAATCTGATGGGATCTTCCGGTGATCAGCCAGACTTTTAATAGAGTAACCCCATTTTTTATTTCCAGTGGCGTATACTGGGTGTGTATGGGCAGCGCTCCCTCTGTGTACTCCCGGCTGATCTGTACTTTATTTTGCTTCTCATCTTTGGTAAGCCAGCCATCAATGGTTTGTTCCTCCGCCACTTCTCCGGATACCAGACAGAGGTAATATTTGTGCAGGCTCCTGTCCTTGAAAACCTCCGCCATAGTCTGAAGCCCAGCCAGGGTTTTCCCTGCTACGATCAAACCACTTGTATTGCGGTCTAAACGGTTGCAGACTGCCGGGCGGAAAGTCCTAAGCTCTTCCCTGGTAATCTGATTGGATTCCAGCAGGTAGGCGATCATTTCTTCATTTATGGATATATCACTGCTCTTCGCCTTTTGGGAAAGCATATTTGCAGGCTTGTTCAACAGAAGAATATGCTTGTCTTCATAGATTACCTGTAGTTTGCTGCTCTTTTTTATGCTGGGGATATCTTCATTTTTCTTTGAGAATTTATCAAAGGTTTCATCGGAAAGAAAAAACCGTATTTCATCATGAAGTGCGGTCTTTTCATTTCCAGTGGCTTTTTTGTCGTTCAGCGTGATATTTTTTTTGCGAAGCATTTTATAGAGGAAGCTTTTGGGTGCTTCACTTAAATATTTTGCCAGAAGCTTGTCCAGACGCTGCCCTGCTTCATTTTCATTTACAATCACTAATTTCATCTCTATACCCTTTTCATTTTTCCAGGACGTGCTTATTTTTCTTAAAGAGAAATCGCCAGGATCACGTGCTTCATCAGTTCACTTCTGCTAAGATCCGGATAATCTTCGCTGGGCGTAAAAGTCCCTTCTGCTTCCAGTTCGTCCTTTCGCTGGTAAAGCATATCAACCCTTTCCAGATAGCGTTTTAAATCGGTAAATATCTTCACATTCGACTTATAGCCGTTACCTTTTAAAATCTCCTTGATATGCTTTTCTGCAAAGGAAGGATCCACCTTTGCGCTGCTGGTATAACCGATCACATTTGTACCGCATACAACCAGACTGTCAATAGGCGTATTCTTCTCATATGCAGTCACGGTCAGTTCATAGGCGCATACCAGATCTTTAACATGGGACTGAATCTCCTGGTAATGTTCTTCGCTTATGGGTTTCTGCATCAGCATCATTACCATACCCACAGCAGAACGGCTGGCCGGAAGACATCCCATAACTGCCACAAAGGTAAACATATTAAGTCTTGTACCTGTCTGAATCAAACCGGTGACAAATATCACAACCGGAATTAAGAACAGGATAAATGTAATCAACCCCCGCTTTTTCTTCTGGGAAAGAATATAACCCCGTTTTCCCTTTGAAACTTTCTTCATGCGTAATCTCCTCATAATTCTACTTATTTTTCTGCAGTTATTTATGCCCGGACAGAGGGTACAGTTCCATTTTATCCGCTGCAAAATTTTAGCTATTTCTTCTTATGCACATTCCGGATCGTTTTCTTTTTTACCGGCTTTTTCTTATCTCTTCCATTTCCGGAAGATGTACCGTTTTTCATCCCGCCTTTTCCGCCGTTTTTGTCCCATGTCTGCCTGCTATACTGGCCGGATGTACCGGAAGATGTTTTACCATCTCCCCTGAGCGGACGAATCAGGCATTTTTTATCAAAACCTATCAGGTCTGTCCGATGAGCTTTTGTCAGCGCTTCCGCTACCAGCTCCAGATTCTTCGGATTCCGGTATTGGATCAACGCACGCTGCATTGCCTTTTCGTGGGGATTAGTGGGAACATAAACCGGCTCCATGGTTCTTGGATCCACCCCTGTATAATACATACAGGTTGAAATCGTGGAGGGTGTGGGATAAAAATCCTGTACCTGTTCCGGCATATAGCCCAGATCCCGGAGATATTCAGCAAGTGCCACAGCTTCCTTTAGCGTAGATCCCGGGTGGGAAGACATCAGATAGGGTACCAGGAACTGATTTTTCCCGCATTTTGCATTGAGATCTTTATATTTATGCACGAATTTTTCATAGACACTGCGCTCTGGCTTGCCCATTTTACTGAGTACCTTATCCGCAATATGCTCCGGGGCTACTTTTAGCTGACCGCTTACATGATGCTCTACCAATTCCTTAAAAAAGGAATCATCCTGATCATAAATCAGATAGTCAAAACGGATACCAGACCGGATAAATACCTTCTTCACGTTTGGCAGATCCCGCAGTTTCCGAAGCAGGGACAGATAATCACTGTGGTCTACTTTCAGATTTTTACAAGGGGTGGGGAACAGGCATTGTTTTTTCGGACATGCCCCTTTCTCCAGCTGTTTACCACATGCAGGCTGCCGGAAATTGGCAGTAGGTCCTCCTACATCATGAATATATCCTTTAAAATCTTTCTCCCAGATAAACTGGTTCGCTTCAGCCAGAATGGATTCATGGCTTCTGGTCTGGATAATCCTTCCCTGGTGGAAAGTCAGTGCGCAGAAGCTGCATCCGCCAAAGCATCCACGGTTGCTTACCAGGCTGTATTTTACTTCTTCAATTGCCGGAATCCCGCCCTTTTCATCATAGGATGGATGCCAGGTTCTCATATATCCCAGGGAATAGACCCGGTCCATTTCTGACTGGCTTAAAGGCTTTGCAGGCGGGTTCTGAACAATATGCCACCCGTCTTTATAGCTTTCTACCAGACGTTTCCCGGAAAACGGATCGGTGTTGCAATATTGAATATAGAAGCTCTTTGCATAATTTAACTTGTCCGCCTTCAGATCTTCAAAAGCCGGAAGTGTAATTGCATCATAAACAATGGATAAATCCCTGGTTTTAAAAACAGTTCCTTCAATAAAGGTCAGATCCTTCATCTCAATTCCGCTGTTAAGGGCATCCGCGATTTCTACAATGGAGCGTTCCCCCATGCCGTAAGAAATCAGATCAGCCCCTGAATCCAAAAGAATAGAGCGCTTCAATGCATTTGCCCAGTAATCATAGTGTGCCATCCTGCGCAGGCTGGCTTCAATCCCGCCAATGATAACCGGCACATGTTTATACGCCTGACGGATGAGATTACAGTAGACAATCGTAGCATTGTCCGGACGTTTGCCCATCTCCCCGCCGGGACTGAACGCATCTGTCTTCCTCCGCTTCTTGGATACTGAATAATGGTTCACCATAGAATCCATATTTCCCGCGGAGACAATAAATCCCAGTCTCGGCTCACCAAGTGCCATAATACTTTCTTTGTCTTTCCAGTCCGGCTGGGCAATAATGCCCACTTTATATCCATTTGCCTCCAGAATACGGCTGATTACCGCATGGGCAAAGGACGGATGGTCCACATAGGCATCTCCTGTTACATATACAAAATCCAGCTGGGCTATGCCGCGAGCCTTCATATCTTCCCTGTTAACGGGCAAAAACTCCTTACTCATTCGTACTCCTGTCCGCCTGCTGTCTGCAGGCTTATATCTATCGCAGATGTTCATAAGTATGATTCAAAACCTCATGATAATCCGTAATATAATAATCCGCAAGTGCTTTCTTTTTTTCAATCTGCCCCATGGAAAAGTCATCTTCCACCGCGCATACTTTCATGCCGGCGTTCTTGCCTGCCAGAATACCCATACTGATGTCTTCAAATACCAGGCATTCAGCCGGAGCAACCCGCAGATCCTCACTTACCTTCAGATAAATGTCCGGGGAGGGTTTTCCCTTCGCCACTTCACATGCAGTCCGTACTGCATCGATCCTTCCGTCCAGGTGCTGTGCATGCATCACTGCCTCCACAAGCCCCCTGCCGTTGCTGGTTGCAATTCCGGTTTTAATACTGCGCTGTTTCAGCTCATCCAGAAAATCAGACGCACCGGGTTTAAGCGGCACTTCGTTGGCATACTTGTCATACGCCATCTCCATCCAGTCCTGTTTGATCTCCTCTGTGGTTTTCGGAAGAAAAAATGCGGTCCTGAAATAGTCAGCGGTCTCTGTAAAGCTCATTCCTTCAATCGCCTCATGAAGCCCTTTTGGCACCTGAATCTGAAACCGGTTCAGATATTCTATATCTATCTGTGGCCACATCCACATGGAATCTGCCAGCGTTCCGTCTAAGTCAAATATTACCGCTCTGATTCCTTCTAACATCCGCTGCCTCCGATCCTTTCTATTTCCTCTCTGGTTAACGGGCGGTATTCGCCCTTCTTAAGATGTTCATCCAGGCTGATTGCACCCATAGACAGGCGTTTTAAATACATTACCTGCTTATCCACTGCTTCAAACATCCTTTTCACCTGGTGAAACCTGCCCTCCCGTATGGTAAGGCATACTTCCGATATCTCTGCGCTTTTTAAGATCTCAAGCTCTGCCGGCAGGGTGGGTTTCTCTTCTCCGATATCCACACCCTGTAAAAAAGCCTGCCGGTCTGTTTCGCTAACGATACCTTCCACTTTTGCATAGTAAGTCTTATCCACGTGCTTTCTCGGGGATAAGAGTTCATGGGCAAGGGCACCGTCATTTGTAATTAGCAGCAGCCCTTCCGTATCTTTATCAAGCCTGCCCACCGGGAAGAGTTCTTCCTTTTTCCCGGAAGATATAAAATCCATCACCGTCTGATGCAGGTTGTCCTGTGTGGCTGTCACACAGCCTGCGGGCTTATGGAACATATAATATTCATATTTTTGGTAGTCCAGGGGTTTCTCCCCCACACATACCGCATCCCGGTCTGCATCCAGCTTCGTCTCCGGCTTTTTCACCACTTCTCCATTGACGGTAACCAATCCTTTGCGGATCTTGTTTTTTACTTCTGTTCTGGTTCCCGCTCCTGCGTTTGCCAGGTATTTATCTAATCTAATCAGACTCATTTACTGTAATCTCCATCCGGGGTAGTATTTATTCTTCAGCGAGCCATTTGCTGCTTTTGCAAATCCCAGCGGATATCCGTCCACACAGACCAGAATCCAGCCCTTTAACCCCTTTGCCTCGTCATCCTCAAGTTCAATTGTTTCACCCTTTAAATATTTCACTGCCCGTTCATCTCTGCCGGAAAAAGAGATGCTGTATTTCGCCTGTTCTCTTTTCAGGCTCATCGCCAGTGCCTGGCTTGGCTCAAAACGGTTTTTCTTCATTTCCCCCAGATATAATCCGGTACGTAAAAAACGCAGTCCCCGGATATTGCCCAGGGCTTCCGGTATGGCATACACCCGGTTATCATAGACGGTAATTATCCTGCCTGTCAGATCCGCATTCAGATACTGGTCAAAAAATTCCTGGCACTCCTTAGGCAGCACCTGTTTTTTCTTTTTCTGCTTCGCTGCTGCCCCGGCCAAAGGGAAATCGCCATTCTTTTTTAAAAGTGCTGCAAAGTGCCCCTCTCCCGCCATTTTATGGGGCCAGATCCGAACGCAGTTCTCTAACTGCACATTTCCATCTGCTGCCCCTGGAATGCCTTTCCCGAATCCCTCATAGCCTTTCATGGGTATCACCTCAAAATCCGGTCTTTCACTCAGAAGATAAGCAATGGAACACTCATCCTCCAGAGCGGAAAAGGTACAGGTGGAGTAAAGCATTAATCCTCCCGGCTTTAACATATCGGCTGCCGTCAGCAGTATTTCCTTTTGGATCTCGGCATAATATTGCGGTCCATGCTCCAGCCAGCTCCTTATCATCGCCGGGTCTTTGCGGAACATCCCTTCCCCGGAACAGGGTGCATCAATTAATATTTTGTCAAAAAATCCTTCAAAATAAGGCAGCAGCTTCTGCGGCGTTTCGCTGGTAACCAGAATATCCGGTATCCCGAATAATTCCAGATTCTTCAAAAGCCCTTTTGCTCTGGAATTGCTGATATCATTGGCTACCAGCACTCCGGTACCCCTTAATTTTGCCCCCAGCTCTGTTGCTTTTCCGCCGGGTGCAGCGCAGAGATCCAGCACAGCGTCCCCTTCTATAACCGGAAGCCTGTCTGCGGGTATCATCGCACTTGGCTCCTGCACATAGTATAACCCTGCATGGTAATGGGGATGCTTTGTAACGGCCTGCAAGTCGTCATAAAAGAATCCATTTTCCACCCAGGGTATTGGTTTTAATGAAAAAGGCGTCAGCTTCAGAAATTCTTCCACTGTTATCTTGCTTGTATTCACCCGGAGTCCATGAACCCGGTCCTGCCCCGCGCTGTTTAAATAAGCTTCATATTCCTCTGCTCCCAGCAGTTCCTTCATGGAATCCGCAAATTCCTGTGGTAAATTCATCCATTGCTCCTTTTCAAAGAGAGTGTGCACACTCTTATATATGTATTTTATTTCCCCGGGTGTGTCTGCATCCTGCTTTCTGCAAAATATCCGTCACACTCAGTTGATTTTTCAAACACGCTCAAGTGACTGGGCGCGGTATCCTTCTGCAATAATATCCAGCTGTTTGTGAAAACGCTCCAGCTGTTCGATATCGTTCAGTTCGTAGATGCGGTAAAATTCATCCTGAATCTTAATTATCTCTCTCTTATTCGCCAGATGGTACAGATTCTGTATGTTATTCAATATGTCCGAAACCAGATTTGCCTGGATCTGGAAAGAGTTCTGTGCATCCATGATCTCACTGCGTACCGAGGACATTTCATTGTCCAGTACGATGATCGCATCTGCCGCTTTGCTTAATTTCATACGGATATGCTCTGGAATATTCCGCTTATATTTATACTGCAGTGAATGCTCGATTGTGGACCAGAAATTCATCGCCAGTGTCCGGATCTGTATCTCAACCTGGATCCTCTTACTGCCGGCAAGTGTCTGGACTTCATAATAGACGATCATATGGTAGCTGCGGTAGCCGCTGGATTTCATATTTTTGATATAATCCTTTTCGCTCTTGACCGACATATCGGTACGGTTGCGGATAATCTCCACTACTTTCTCAATATCCTCCACAAACTGGCAGATAATGCGTACCCCTGCAATATCATCTAATTTTTCTTCTATTTCACTCAATGCTATTTTCTTTTTCTGTGCCTTTTCCAAAATACTGGATATGGCTTTTACCCGCCCCATAACCTGTTCTATCGGTGAATACTTCCCACGTGCACGATGCTCTCTGATCAGATGCTCGAACTTCACGGTCAGTTCATTCACTGCTAATTCATATGGATCCAGAATTTCTCTCCATAATTGTATTTCCATATACCTGATTCTCCTCTTAACTATAATAATTCCCCTTAATATTTTAGTATATCATACTTCATATGCATATTTCAACTTTCGATCTTCTAAATAACGAAGAACCCAGTAGGGGTTAACACTGAGTTCTTCCTTCCCCGCCGTTTTAATATAGATGCCAAAATGCAGATGCACATCAAAATTCCCTGTAGTACCCTCTATTTTACTATACCCGGTATCTCCCATATATCCCAGAAGTTCGCCAGCCTGAATCTCATCACCCTTTTTTAAATCTCCTGCGTAGGAACTCAGATGGGCATAATAAAAGTATCCGCCATGCTCTGAGCGGATGCCGATGCGCCAGCCGCCTTTTTCCAGCCACCCCACTTGTTCTACAACGCCGTTTGATACACTGACCACAGGATATTTCCCTCTGATGTTTTCCCGGGGGAAAATGTCCGTTCCTTCATGCCCCCGTTTGCCGCCGTAATTACGCTCCAGCATCCAGGAATCTTCAAAGGAAGTCTGAGATTCCTCCTCTGTTGTACGATCAGGCACAGGGTAATACATGACGTCCTCCCATACAGCTGCATAGCTTTGCTGAATCTCCTGCAGTGCATGTAAATTATACGCCTGGAAATAAGTCCGCCACAAATAATAATCCGAAGGAGTAAGCGCAGATGTTTTCACATTTTCCAATTCAAACTGGTATTTGGGCATCCATACGGAAAGCAGATCATAAATTGGAACGTCTTCCGCCTTACTGACTTCCATTAACCGCCGGAAATTATCTTCCCCGATTTTCTGGCTGCGAAATCCCATTGTCTCATTAGACTGATACGTTAAATTAAATATTTTTCCCTGGGTATGTAAATAATCGATGCATCCATAACAAAAAATGCCCACCAGAAGAATTACACAGATATTTCGAAGAAGCTTAATATTATTCATCTATTCGACTCTTCCTCTAGAGCGTGTTTGACATAAGCCTGCCCCAAACAAACTCTTATAGCAAGCCCAAACCACAGACTTTCTATTCTCATGATTAATATATGCGTAAAATTTCCGATTTAGAATCAAAATATGACATTTTTTCAGGAATGAATCCCTTCTGGCACTTCATATACTATAAAAAACATATTCGCGCTGTCTGACATAAAGATACTTTCCACCGTGAAGAAAATTATATATTCACATTTATGCCAGATAGTCACAGGTACAGCATCTATGAAAAAAATGCTCTATGGCCTGGTCATAACGACCGCACTGATTTTCCTTTACCTCTGCCCTGCAGACGGCTTTGACGCCTCTCTCGCAGGACTGCTCCTCTGGTTCCAGACACTGGTTCCCACCCTGCTTCCCCTGATGATCCTGTCTAACCTGATTATCAATCTTGGGCTGATAGAACCGCTGATGTTTTTGTTCGCTCCCATCTTTCGCTTTCTGTTCGGTGTGGGTACAAACGGAAGCTATGCACTCACTGTAGGATTCTTCTGCGGATATCCCATGGGTGCCAAGGTGATTGCAGACCTAACCCACGAAAAACAGATAACCCTCTTTGAAGCACAATACCTTTTAGGGTTTTGCAACAACGTAAGCCCTATGTTCATTATCAATTTTCTGGTATTGGAACACTTGCACAAAGAAGAATTAATCATTCCCACCATTGTAATCATATACGGTGCTCCACTACTCTATGGATTGTTTACCGGTATCAGATGCAGAAAAGAATTCCGGGAATCCACTTCTTTACATACAAATACAGCACCTACCACGACATTGAATTTTGGACTGGTAGATGCCTGTATTATGAACGGTATAATAAATATTACAAAACTGGGGGGATATATTATGCTCTTCGCCATTCTGGCAAAGATCGTATTATTTCTGCCCATCTCAAATGCAGTCATAAAAGCTTTCCTGGTCGGCATCATGGAAGTGACCAATGGGATTCATACCATATCTATGGAAAATGCATCCTTTACCATCCAATACCTGCTTTTGATTGCAATCTGTTCTTTTGGCGGATTGTCTTCAATTGCTCAGACAGAAAGCATGATACACGAAAGCGGTCTTCGCCTTTCCAAATATGTAATATCAAAGCTCATTATTACTGTCATCGCCCTTGCCCTTGCCGCATGTTATCTGCTATAAAAAGGGTTTTACTCTGCAGCTTCGCCTTCGCCGCTCTCTTCCATAGCTGTTGCAACATAGTTATTTGGAACAGACTGCGGAGACAGTTCGCTGCGGTTTTTATTTACAATATCATAACAAGACTGAATGGAATTCAGGAAGGTATTGTATTTCGCACCTGCCGTATCAATTGTATGGCTCATAATTTTCTCTAAGTTTTCCAGCATTTCATCCGTATACTGAATCGCGCTCATACGGATACTGTTTGCATCATTTGTTGCATTGTCCAGAATTTCCTGTGCCTGGCGGTTAGTGTGTTCCAGAAGTGCATTGGACTGTGCCACTGCCTGCTGCATAATTTCGTCCTGGCTGATCATCTGCTGCTGCTGTGAAGTAGCATCTGACAGCATACTGTCCGCTTTTGCCTGGGCATCTGCCAGTATGGCATCTTTGTTGCTGATAATTTTCTGATATCTCTTTATCTCATCCGGAGTCTTCATACGAAGTTCTCTGAGTAATTCTTCCAGTTCTTCTTTATTTACAACAATTTTAGTAGAAGACAAAGGCTGAAATTTACAACTGTCTACATACTCTTCAATTTCTTCAATAATTTGTTCGATTCTGCTGCTCATTATAATCTCTCCTTATTATTCTTTCTTTCCCATATTTTATTATAAATTCTATCAACTACGACCGGTGGAACAAATTTCGAAATATCTCCGCCATAAGCGGCAACTTCCTTCACAGTTGTCGAACTCAAATAAGCATATTCCAAACTTGTTGTAAGAAATATAGTATCGATATCCTGATCCATAATACGGTTCGTCTGCGCCATCTGCAGCTCATAGTCAAAGTCTGTTATCGCTCTAAGTCCCCTTACGATAAACTTTGCATCACATTTTCTCACAAAATCTATGGACAGTCCCGTAAATGATTCTATACGGATATTCGTTATGTCTTTTGTCGCTTCAAGTAATATATTAACACGTTCCTCTACAGAAAACAACGGGGTTTTTGTATTATTATTCAAAACTCCTACGATCAGCTCGTCCACTAATGCTGCCGAACGTGCCATTACATCCAGATGTCCAAACGTCACCGGATCAAAACTTCCCGGATATACTGCTCTTCTCATGCTAATCTCCCTTCGGCCCGCTTTATGAAGACGTGGGCGTTTGTCTTATATTCTTTATACTTTTCGATTATATAGCCAATACTTCCCAGATAAGAAAAATCTGTCTCTTTTGAAGCTTCCACGATAATCAATGTATCTTCCGTAATACAGGAAGAATCTGCAAATGCCTCTAAGACACGCCTTTCCCACTCCAGATTATAAGGCGGATCCATAAATACAATATCAAATGGCTCCTGACCCTCTAATTTATGTATTGCACTAATGGCATCACAGGACATTACCTGCGCGCGTTCTTCAAGTTTTGTAAATTTGAGATTCTCTTTAATACACTCCACAGACCCGCGGTTATTTTCTGCAAATACAGCAAGAGAAGCGCCCCGGCTCAGGGCTTCTATCCCAATTGCCCCGCTTCCGCTGAACAGATCCAAAAACCTGCAGTCGTAAATATCATTTTGCAGCATATTAAACAAAGTCTCTTTTATCCTGTCTGTCGTAGGCCTGGTATCAAGTCCAGGTACCGTCTTCAAAGGCAGGCGTTTCGCCGTCCCTGCTACTACTCTCATAGAATCTTCCTACCTTTATTGTAATGTTATTCCGTACTATTATAGTTGTTTTTTGGTGTTCATGTCAATTACTTTTGTTGACATTTATGGTAGAATTAAGAAAAATCAGCAGATAATCGCACAGTCACTGGAGAATGAGGTGGAATTTGCCAGAGATGACAGAAGATTTCAAATCAGTTAAGATTCCCTCCATGATAACCTTATAAGAGCGTGTTTCAAAATTTCTTAGATCCGGATGTACGCTTCACACAAAGAGAAAAGCATAAATTGATCAAATAATTTGGAAACACGCTCTTGTTCATCTCATTTAGCTAAAAAGTCCCGCCCATTGCATGCGGGAATAAACAGAATAAATATTAATTTAAATAATGCTCCAGATCCCCTGTTACGATAAAGGAAACCCACTCTGCTATATTGGTGGAATGGTCCGCCATACGTTCCACATATTTCACAATAAGCAGATAAGCCGTATATGCTTTGATCGCTTCCGGATTGTGTTTCATTGCCACGCAGAGTTCATCCTTAATCTGGAAGAAATAGTCATCTACGGTATCATCCATAGCGATGATTTTTTCAATGGGCCACACATCTTCTTTAACAAAGCACTGAATGGTCATGTTTACCATCTTTTTCATGGCATTAATCATATCTGTAATACCTGCCGGCATAGGAACCGGATCTTCTTTTGCCAGTTCAATGATATATTCGGATATATCACTGCAATGGTCTGCTATTCGCTCGATATCTGCGATCAGGCGCATAATGGATGTCACTCTTCTAAGGTCTGTGGCTACCGGCTGCTGCTTTGCCACAATACGGATGCAGGCTCTCTCTGTCTCCCGTTCCAGACAGTCCATTTCATCATCCTGATCCATAATTGCCTTTGCAAGTTCCGCATCCGTATCTGTAAGCGCTTTGATGACTTTGTTAATCAAAACTTCTAAAAGTAACCCCATTTTTTCTACATTCAGCGTAATATCATCTAATTCCGCTATATAAGATTTTCTGGTTGTCATAAACTGTTCCCCTTTCTGACTTCTATCAACCGAAACGCCCTGTGATATATTCTTCGGTTTTTTTCTCTTTTGGATTGTTGAATATCTGCATAGTATCTCCATATTCTACCACATCACCAGTCAGGAAGAAAGCAGTTTTATCAGAAATACGGCTGGCCTGCTGCATATTGTGGGTAACAATCACGATCGTATACTTTTCTTTTAACTCAACAGCCAGGTCTTCAATTTTCAAGGTGGAAATCGGATCCAATGCACTGGTTGGCTCATCCATTAAGATAACTTCCGGTTCAACGGCAAGTGCTCTGGCAATGCAGATACGCTGCTGCTGTCCCCCGGACATACCCAGTGCATTCTTCTTTAACCTGTCTTTTACTTCATCCCAGATCGCTGCCTGTTTTAAGCTGCGCTCTACGATTTCATCTAATTCCTGTTTCTTTTTTATTCCATGGATCCTGGGACCATATGCTACATTGTCATAGATACTCATTGGAAATGGATTGGGCTGTTGAAATACCATGCCTACCCGCTGACGCAGTTTGATTACGTCAATGTCGCCGTAAATATCCACATCATCCAGATATATCTTACCTTCCACTTTTACCCCTTCAATCAAATCATTCATGCGGTTGATTGTTTTCAAAAAAGTAGACTTTCCACATCCGGAAGGACCTATAAAAGCAACAATTTCATTTTTTGGTATATTCATATTAATCTTATTCAGAGCTTTAAAGTCCCCGTAATAAAGATTCAGATCCTCAACACGAAATTTAGGATTTTCTATCGGATTCATAATGCCTACTCTCCTTTTTTACTCAGAAGTTTTTTTGTAACCACTTTTGATGCAAAGTTCAGAACAATGATAATCACAAGCAGAACAATACCAATTGCACATGCCGTAGTCAAATCATTTTCTTCTTTCATCAGGGTATACATTTTAATCGTTAAGGTAGCGCCGCTTGCCGAATTTCCAAAAAGGGCACCCGGAATCTGTGCAACGGTACCTGCTGTTAACAGAAGTGCTGCCGATTCTCCTACAATACGCCCGATACTGAGCAATACAGCAACCAATATTCCCGGCAGTGCATTTGGCAGAACCACCTTAGACACTGTCTGCAGCCTGGTTGCTCCCAGTCCCAAGGATGACTCCCGGTAAGTTCTGGGAATGGCTTTTAATGCCTCTTCTGTGGTTGTAATAATTGTAGGAAGCAGAATAATGCTAAGGGTCAAAGCACCTGCCAGCAGAGAATACTGCAGTCCGCATATCTTTACAAAAAATAAGGAGCCAAACAAACCGTAAATAATAGATGGTATACCTGCAAGATTTTCGATGGCAAAATGGATGGTTCTCATCAATTTACCCGGTTTCGCATACTCAATCAGGTAAACGGCTGATAAAATTCCGATAGGCGCCGCAATCAGAAGCGATAATCCAATCATATAAAGCGTTGTAACCAGCATCGGACGGATACCACCACCGGGTCTGACAACTTTTATCTTTAAATTGCTGTCTTTCAATCCTGCAATCTGATTTTTCAAATCACTAACTGCTTTTTTTACAGAATCAGGGTTCTTGGGATCTGTTTCTTTTACTATAGAATCCACGCTGATACTTCCTATCTTTGAAAGTATATCCTGCTTTTCAACCGGATAAGCTTCTTTCTTGGGATTTAAAGCATCCCGCAGCGGAGAAGTTTTATCCATCTCACTGATATAGACTTTTTTGTCTTCGTTTATATTCAGTGTAATTCCAAGGGAGGGAATATATCCATCCTGTCCATTATCCGGCATATCGGATAAAACCTGTGACGTTACATAAGTAGTTTTGTCTTCATAGTTCCTGGTCAGGAAATTTAAATTAATTCCCGGCAGTCCCTTAATCACAATAAATCCTATGATGACAACAAGTATAAACACCGTAAATCCGGCAGAACCATAGATCAGGCCTTTTACAATGGAATCTTTCGTTTTCCTGCTCATGATTTATCACCTGCCTTGCGTGTAATTTTTAATAATGTTAAATTAACAATCATAATAAAGATAAATAAGATAACGCCTGTTGCAAAGAGCATTTCCTGCTGTCTTCCCGATGCATAGCTCATTTCCATGGCAATATTCGTTGTAAGCGGACGCACCATGGACCAGATACTGTTTGGCAGACCCTGTGTGGGATTTCCCGCTATCATCATAACAGCCATCGTCTCACCAATTGCACGTCCGACACCCAAGACGGTAGCCGAAAGAATACCTGATTTTGCTGCCGGAAGTACTGCTTTAAAAATCGTCTGCACCTTGGATGCCCCAAGGCCAAGGGACGCTTCCCGGTAAGATTTCGGTACTGATTTTATCGCACTTTCTGATAGGGAAACAATAGTCGGTAATATCATAATTGTTAATACAATGATTACTGCCAGCAATGACTGCCCCTGCACTTGGGGGGATATCTCCTTGATAATCGGAACAATCACACCCAGACCAAAAGCACCGTACAGAACAGAAGGAATGCCAGCAAGTAATTCAACTGCTGGCCTGATTACCTTCACGGCGCTTTTTGGTGCTATTTCAGCGATAAAAACTGCTGTGAGGACACCAATCGGCACACCGATTACAATTGCTCCTGCTGTAGCCAGTACAGATGCTACAATCATATAGAAGACTCCGTACACGTTTTGTCCGGGAGCCCATCTGGTTCCAGTGATGAAATCGATAAAACTGTAGCTGTCAGGACCAAAAAATGGTCGTAATCCTTTGTAAAAAACAAATATTATAATTGCTATTACCGAAATAACTCCCACCAGGGCACAGAGCAAAAAGATTCCTTCTACTACTTTTTCAAATACGTCTCTCTTTACATTTCGGTTCATATTTATACCCATTGCATATTACAGGCTTGCCTGTAATACTGCCACAAATTAAAACAAGGCGAAAGAATCACAGAGTGGCTCCCTTTCTATTTCTAATTTTCTTTCACCATTTCCACAAGATCCGCAAATTACTGCGTCTT
The DNA here is from genome assembly GCA_900540475.1 of uncultured Robinsoniella sp. GTDB lineage: Bacteria > Bacillota > Clostridia > Lachnospirales > Lachnospiraceae > Robinsoniella. The sequence continues at coordinate 27,673 of UQGG01000042.1, forward strand.
AAACTTAAGAAGCCTGATGCATCTTTGTCATGCTCTTAGCAAGATGCAGGTCCCGCCCTGGGTATTCTTACCGCAAAGCGGGACGCTTTTTATATATTAAATTTGCAGATGTGCTCCGCTCAGACCAATTAGTCTACGCGGATACCGCCGTGGTTATCTACAGCCGCCTGTCCTTCTTCGGAGATGGCAAATTCTAAGAATGCTTTTCCTGCATCGGTTACTTTGTCATCATAGTAGCAGAAAAGGAATGGTCTGCTAAGAGGATATTCTCCGGATTTTGCTAATTCAGCAGTTGGCTCAACACCTGCTACTGTAAGAGATTTAACTGTGTCATCGATGAAAGAGAAGGATACATAACCGATTGCATTTTCGTTTCCTGCAACAGCTGCCTGTACCGGACCATTTCCTTCAGATACAGATGCATTTCCGGAAAGTCCGCCTGCATCTTCCAGTTTAATTAACTCTTCAAATGCACTTCTTGTTCCTGAACTTTCTTCACGGGATACTACGAAGATATCTTCATCATTTCCGCCAACATCTTTCCAGTTTGTAATTTTACCGGAGTAGATATCTGCCAGCTGCTCTTCTGTAATGTCTTTTACTGCTTCATTTGCAGGGTTTACAATAATTGCAATTCCGTCATATGCGAAAACTTCTGTCTTTAATGCGTCTTCTTTTTCTTCATCCTTTATTTCTCTGGATGCAGCACCAATATTGTTTGTTCCGGATTTTGTATCGGTAATACCTGCTGAGGAACCGCTGCCTGTGTACTCGATGGTTACGTCAGGATTCTGCGCTTCAAACTCATCTTTCATATCGTTTAAGATCTTTTCTACGGAAGTAGATCCTGTAATTACTATATTTCCACTGATATCTCCTGCTGGAGCTTCGCTACCGTCTGCACTTGCTGACTCTGATGAAGCTGCTTCTGTTGTTGCTGCCTGTGTGTCACCAGCCCCTGCTTCTGTAGCTGCTGTTGTACTTGGTGAGGATTCTGTGGTTCCTGTATTGCTTCCGCAAGCAACCAGTCCTAATGTCATAATACCAACTACCGCCATTGCGATTAATTTCTTCATAATTTTTTCCTCCAAAACTTTTCTAATTTGTCCTTACAAGAAAGTATTCTAATAGATGCGTATAAAGATTATATATTGTATATGTAAAGTTTATGTAAAATCAGAAATTATACTTATAAAAACAAAAAATGCTTTTTTTTGACAGCGGTAAAATCAGTAAAATCAAATTTTATGAACAAAAAAACAGCTGTTTTATCAAGAATTTTCCTGATAAACAGCTGTTTTGTTCTATTTAATTTATAAATAAATAGTAATTTCCGTTCCCTCATCCGGCGTACTGTGGACTTCAATATATCCGCCCTGGTATTCCACCACGTGCTTTACAATCGAAAGTCCTAATCCCGTACCACCCGTCTGTTTGGAATGGCTTTTATCAATTCTGTAAAATCTTTCAAATATGCGCTCCTGGTATTTGCTGGGAATTCCGATTCCGGTATCCGAAACCTTAATTACCGGATGCTGGTCCTCTTCATAGATGGAAATTGTTACCTTTCCTCCCTGTCTGTTATACTTAATACCATTTTCGCAAAGATTATAAATTAAATCCAGCATCATGGCGCGGACTGCCACCAGTTTAACCGGAGAACCTTCCAGATGGAGGGTTACCAGATTCCGTTCTGCCACCGGCAGTAAGCGCTCTACAATTTCCGATGAAATTTCGTACAGATCCACAAGCTCTTTTGTAGTCCTGGCATCTTTTTCATCCAGGCGGCTGATTTTAATAATATCCTCCACCAGAGAGATCAGACGTGCTGCCTCCTTATAGATTTTACCTGCAAACTGGGGAATATCCTGTGGCTGAACCATGCCGTTCTGCATCAGTTCTGCGTATCCGGAAATAGATGTCAGCGGCGTTTTCAATTCATGGGATACATTAGCCGAAAATTCCCGGCGCATTTTCTCGGCTTTGTATTTCTCTGTAATATCCAGGACAAACAGAACCGCACCCTGGATGCTTCCTTCCTGGATTACCGGATTTCCAAAAAACTGAATGGTAGTTTCATCCAGCTTTAAGATCTCGCTGTGGGTTTCCCCTTTCATTGACTTTTCCACTGTATTCTGGAGCTGCTGGCTGCGGTTGAACAGTGATATATTCTTCCCGATATAGTGCATACTGGGTGCTCCCAGTATATTTTTACAGCTCTGGTTAATAAATACAATTCTGGATTCTTTATCCAGCAGAATTAAGCCTTCATTCATATTGGTAGTAATGGTATTAAATTTTTCCTTCTGCTCAATGAGATCAGACATCTGATCCTTAATCTGGTAATTCTGCTTTTCAATTCTGTTCAGCAGTGGAAACAGCTCGTTAAAGGAAACCTTTTGGGTTGGATGCTGCAAGTCGATGTTATTGATATTGGAAATAATCCCATTTGCCAGCTTGGTGGCAATCAGAAAGGACCCCAGCAAGATAATCAGTGAAATAACACAGGCTGCCGGCAGAACCTTCATAAATGTAGGAATCAGCCCGTCAATGGTTCCTGAGACCCGCAGAAAGCTTCCTGATGACAATTTTATTGCATAATAATAAGTATGCTGCCTCAGTGTGTCCGAGGTCCTTTTTGATATACCGGTTCCATTTTTATCTGCATCTATAATCTCCGGGCGTTCCAGGTGGTTTTCCATCTTGCTGGCATCTGCCTGGCTGTCGTATATAACCTTGCCGTCCGGGTCGATATAGGTAATTCTGGAAGGTGTCTGTGCCTCAATATCATCCAAAAAAGAAACAGGGTCCGCCAGGCCTTCATAGGCCTTGGCAATGTACACTGCTTCTGTCTTTAATTCGTTTTTTAATTGCTGCTGCATATTATAATTAAAGAACAATACAAATGCAGCCGTTATGAAAATTACAGTTAAAATCCCCAGTCCGAAAACATTTTTATAGATTTTCTTTTTCATTCTTTGTTTCCCATTTTATAACCTACCCCGCGGACGGTTTCTATCATATTGCCGCTGGAACCTAATTTCTGCCTCAGCGATCCGATATGAACATCAACGGTTCGGCTTTCCCCTTCGTAATCATAATTCCAGATTACTTCCAGTATTTTATCCCGGGAGAGTACGATTCCCTGGTTTTTCATCAAATACGTAAGAAGTTCAAATTCTTTATAGGTCAGGACCACTTCTTTGCCGCTGACCGTTACTTCATGCTTCTGGATATCCAGACGAATATCACCCAGCACCATCATATCGGTGGAAATACTCTTCTGACTTCTGCGCAGAACTGCTTTGATTCTGGAAATCAGTTCCATAACACCAAAGGGCTTTGTTACATAGTCATCCGCCCCTACGTCCAGTCCCTTGACCTTATCGTATTCCGTAGATTTCGCTGTCAGCATAATGACCGGGATATCCTTATATTCGTTTTTACCGCGCAGTTTTTTCAGAATGCTGATGCCGTCTTCATCCGGCAGCATGATATCTAACAAAATCAAATCCGGATTTCCTTCCTTCAGGCCTTTGTAAAACTCTGCAGCATTTTCAAAACCAATGGCTTCGTACCCGGATGTTTTCAGGGCATACGCAACCAACTCTCTGATATTCATATCATCTTCTACACAATAAATCATCTGACTCATAAACTTATCAAAACCTCCAAATGTCTGTTTACAGGCTCTTATACTGATCTGCTGTCGTTTACAGCGTGTTTTAATGTTCGTTCATTACGTACCCGGCAAGATTATAGGCATGGTCTGAAATTCTTTCCAGGTTGCTGATAATATCCAGGAAGATCACGCCGTTCGTAGGGTTACACAACTGCTTGGAAAGCCGTTCGATATGGGTTTCACGCAGCTCTTCTTCCATATTGTCGACCATATCTTCATAGGTTACTACTTTCGTTGCGGCCTCAATACTCTCCTCTTCCCTTGCCTTCATGGCATAAACAAAAGAATTGGTAACCAGTTCCATGATCTCGCTCAATTCTTTTCCAGCTTCCTCGGAAAACTGAATGTCCTCCTTGGCTTTGTTTTCCGCCAGTTCTGCAATATTTTCTGTATGATCTCCCACACGTTCAATATCGCTTACGGAATAAAACAGATTGTTTATGATGGTATGCTGGTCTTCATTTAATGAAAGATTGCTGATTTTTACCAGATATTCGGTAATCATCTTTTCCATGCTGTTAATGGTTTTTTCCGTTTTATAAACCCCTTCTATTTTTTCCTTATCATTATGAAGTACTGCATCAAATGCGTTCTGCATATTTGCCTGGGCAATTCTTCCCATATGAACAACTTCCAGAATCGCATTCTCAACTGCAAAAGAAGGCGTTTCTAAAATACGGTCATCTAAATGACGCAGTGTGATTACTTCGTCTGATTCGCTTCCTTCCAGAACTTCGCCGCCCTTATCCGAAACAATAAGACCGGACAGCTGTACCAGTTTATTTGCAAACGGGAACAGTATAATCGTACAGATAATATTAAACACCGTATGGAAAATAGATATTCCCACACTTCCGATTCCAGCCGCAGCAAATACCGGATTCAGCTGGAAGATTCCAAACATCGCCGCTCCGAATATTACCGCTCCAATCATATTAAAGGATAAATGGATTACCGCTGCCCGCTTCGCATTTCTGGGTGCTCCGATACTGGATAAAAGTGCTGTAAAACAAGAACCTATATTGGAACCAAGGCTTATGTAAATTGCTGAGCTTGCTGTAACAACGCCGCCGGTAGCCGCCAGTGTCTGAAGAATACCAACAGAGGCTGAAGAACTCTGCATGATTCCGGTAACCAAGGCTCCGATTGCAATTCCAAGGAAAGGATTGCTGCCAAACAATGCAAATGCCTTTGTGAAGATAGGCAGCTCTGTATAGGAAGAAGCAGCATTTTTCATAAAATCAAGACCAATGAACAATAATCCAAGACCGATAATGATTTCACCAATTGTTTTCTTTTTCTGCTTTTTGGAAAACATAATAAAAAATGCTCCAATACCCACTAAAAGGGGCGCATAAAGTGATGGTGAAACAGCTTTGAAACTATCCCCAAGCTGACCTAACGATACGATCCAGGATGTGATACAGGTACCAATATTCGCACCCATGATTACGCCTACAGCCTGTCCCAGATTCATTATGCCTGCATTTACAAATCCAACCACCATTACGGTAGTTGCACCACTGCTTTGAATAATTGCTGTGATCAAGGCACCCACCAGAATTGCCATAACCCGGTTGTTCGTCAGAACTCCCAGCAGCTCCCTCATTTTGTTGCCGGTTGATTTCTGGATTCCATCCGACATGCTGTGCATACCGTAAAGGAACATACCAAGGCCTCCGCAAAACATAAACAAATTCTGTACGTCATTAATTGACATCTGATAATCCTCCTAATTAAACCAAATCTTTTTCATAATTATAGAAATTCACAAAAAAATAGGGATGCTGCTACACCCCTCTCTTAGATTTTATATCTGTAATCTCCATTCAAGATCACCATGAGCTAATCCAAGAATTAAAGATTCCGCAGTTGCAATATTGGTTGCAATTGGGATATTATATTTATCACAACATTTTGATATTGTATAAATATCCGGCTCTTTAGGATCTACCATCGCCGGGTTGTAGAAAAAGATTACCATATCCAAGCCATTTCTCTCAAGCATCTCTGTAAACTGCTTATCTCCTCCCACACTTCCGGGGAGAAATTTGTGGACGCGGAGATTTGTTACATCTTCCACACGGCGTCCCGTAATTCCTGTCGCATAAATTTCATGTTTGCTAAGTATATGCTTATATGCAAGACAAAAATCTTCAATTAAACTTTTTTTACTGTTATGTGCAATAATACCGATATTCATCTAACCATCCTTTTTTCTCTTCTTTCTACCGATTATAACATATAAATAGGGAAAATGGAAAATGTTTTTTTGTTTTTATCTAAATTTGTAAAAAATTGCAAAAATTTCCAGTTTAGAATTCTGATTAATTCATATACTAGGAAGGCAATAACAAATTGCAAATAAAAAAAAACAGACAGAAAAAAAGGAGGGGTTATGATGTCAAACAGATCATCTAACACAGCAGCAGTACCAGAAGCAAAAGGAGCTTTAGACCGTTTCAAATTTGAGGTAGCTAACGAATTAGGAGTTCCGTTAACAGATGGTTACAATGGTAACTTAACTTCCAAACAGAATGGTAGCGTTGGTGGCTATATGGTTAAGAAAATGATCGAAGCTCAGGAAAGACAGATGTCCGGCGGAGCAAGCATGCCAGCAGGTAACATGTCAGCAGGAAGTACTTCTCAGTACTAATTTCAAAAACGAATTCTTTCGTATTTGACAAAGAAAGGGCCCAGATAATTTTATCTGGGCTTCTTTCTTTTTGTAATTTCGCTTTTATCTATAAGTACACATTACCGGTCACATCGCCGTTGATTACAAAATATGCAGCATTTTCTTCTGGTTTTAAGTATACGTCTATGGATTTAATATCCGCAGCTTTGTTTTTCAAAACCTTCGTCCAATGTTCCTTTGCCTGTTTCGTAATATCTTCTACATTGATTTCTTTTCCAAGATACTGCAGAAAGATCGTTTCTTTTACAACTGCTTTGTTCGCCGGAGCTTTTTTTGCTGCTGGCTTTTTCTCAACCGGTGCTTTTTCAGCTGCAGGTTTCGCTGCTTTCGCTGCTGGCTTTGCTGCTGTTTTCTCTGCTGTCGTTTTTGCTGTAGATTTCGCTGCCGTCGTTTTCGCTGCCGGAGCCTTCTCCGCTGTTTTCTCTTCTGTTGCTTCTGTTACTTTTTCTTCTGCTGCTTTCGCTGCCGGTTCTGCCTTCCTGGCTGCTCTCTTTGATGGTGTTTTTGTTGCTTTAGTGGCTTCTGTCGTACCTGCTGCTGTCTCTTTTACGTTTGCTTTTACGGTTTTCATACATTTTCCTCCTCGCAAAACACTTCCATGCATATATATCATTTACATAAAGCATAATATACCATTTTTTCAAAAATAGCAACTATTTCTTCTATAAATTGATACGGACAAAGCCTGAAAGCATGTACTCCTGGAGTTTTTTATCCAGATAAAGGTACTCCGTTTTTCCGGCCAATTCTCCCTGATCCAGAATATTTTGGGCAGCCTCGCTTGCCTTTTGCAGGATGGATGCATCCGTAAACACATCCCCGATTTTAAACTCCAGCAGACCGCTTTGGCGCACTCCGAATACATCTCCAGGTCCCCTAAGTTTTAAATCCTCGCTGGCGATAAAAAAGCCATCGTTGGATTTATTCAGAATTTCCAGACGCTCCTTTACTTTTTTGCTGTCTGACGCCCGCACCATAATACAGTAAGACTGATATTGTCCCCGCCCTACCCTTCCACGGAGCTGGTGAAGCTGTGCCAGACCGAAGCGCTCTGCATTTTCTATCATCATTACAGTGGCATTTGGAACATTTACACCAACCTCCACAACGGTAGTGGAAACCAGTACATCAATTTCGTGATTCAAAAAACGTTCCATAATGCTGTTCTTTTCTTTCGGCTTCATCTTCCCGTGAAGATATTCAATCTGAATATTTCCATCCAGTGCCGCTCTCAGCCGCTCGGTATACTCAATGACATTTTCAGCTTCAATCGTCTCGCTCTCTTCAACCATGGGACAGATGATGTAAGCCTGGCGCCCTGCTTCAACTTCATTTTGAATAAAAGCATATGCTTTTGGGCGATACCGGGTATCTACCACGCAGTTTTTAATTGGCAGCCGGTTTGCCGGAAGTTCGTCAATCACGGAGACATCCAGATCTCCGTATAGAATTACAGCCAATGTCCGGGGAATCGGCGTAGCACTCATAACCAGCACATGGGGCATTTCTCCCTTTTCGGATAGCGCCTCCCTCTGCCGCACGCCAAACCGGTGCTGCTCATCGGTAATCACCAGCGCCAGATTCTTGTAATTCACTTTTTCCTGAATCAGAGCATGAGTACCAATGATGATATCTGCCAGCCCGATTTCTATTTTATCATATGCCGCCCTTTTTTCTTTTGCCGTCATGGATCCGGTTAAAAGCACCGGCTTAAAGTCCAGCTGCTGTTCCTTTAGAAGTGTGGAAATAGATTCAAAATGCTGTACCGCCAATACTTCCGTTGGAACCATTAATGATCCCTGATATCCATTTTGGGCTGTCATAATCAATGCCAGAATGGCAAGTATGGTTTTCCCGGAACCAACGTCACCCTGGACCAGTCTGGCCATTACTTTGGGACTCAGCAGATCTTTTTCGATTTCTTTCCATACCTTTTCCTGTGCCCCGGTTAAGGAAAATTTCAGGTTCCCGATGATCTGATCCGTCAGTGGTGTTTTCTGCATATGAAAATTGTGGTACAGGTCTTGCGTACTGTCTTTCAAACGGCGCAGTGCCAGGATAAACAAAAAGAATTCGTCAAATACCAGGCGGTTTCTGGCAAGCATCACATCGTGCATATCTTTAGGAAAATGTATCTGTTCTATAGCATAGTGAAATTCAGCCAGATGATATTCATTTCTGATTTCTTCCGGAAGATAGTCATGATAGCCTTCCAAAAGGGGAAGTGCCTGGCGCACCGCTTTGGTAATCATATTATTGGTAAGCCCCGGCACTAAGGTATAGACCGGCTGCATCACATGGAGCATTTCCTGGTATTGATCTACACGAAAAACAGCAGGTTGTTCCATTAACAACTGCTGTTCTTTGCGTGAAATCTTCCCGCGGAATATATATTTACTTCCCCTTTTCAGGGTGTTTTTTAAATAGGGCATATTGAACCAGGTCAGACGGATCATCCCGCCGCTGTCGTCCCGGATAACGGTATTGGTAATCTGCAGCCGCCTGACTCTTTTCACATCCAGCGTCTGCACAACTGTACCGTAAACTGCTGCCGACACATCATCGTCCGAGATCTCAGATACCTGAACGATGTTATCGTAGGTATCATAATTCCTGGGATAATAATTCAGCAGATCATCTATTGTCTGTATCCCTGCTTTCTGAAATACCAGAACCGTCTTTTCTCCGATTCCTTTTAATTCCTGAATGGATGATTCCATATTCATCATAATTCACCTGTTACTCTACGGAAATCACGTAATAATAGATTGGCTGGCCTCCGGAATAAACTTCTACATCACAGTCCGGATATTCCCTGCGGAATTTATCCCCAAGTTCATTTGCCGCCTCTTCTGTTACTTCTTCTCCATAATAAATGCTGATTAGCTCAGAATCATCATCCATCATCAGCTCTACGGTCTCATTTGCCACTGCTTCCAGTTTTTCTCCAACCGCAAGAATGGAATGGTCACCGATTCCCATAATATTGCCTTCTTTGATTTCTTTGTCATCAATATGGGTATCACGAACCGCATAGGTAATCTGTCCTGTTTTTACATGCTGAATCTCTTCTACCATAGCTGCTTCATTTTCTTCCGGCGTTTTCTCCGGGATATAATTAATAATTGCCGTAATTCCCTGTGGTACGGTTTTGGTTGGAATTACAATAATCTTCTTATCTTTTGTCAAAAGCTTCGCCTGATTTGCAGCAAGAATAATATTTTTATTGTTCGGAAGGATGTAAATAGTTTCTGCATTCACTTTTTCGATTGCATTTAACATATCTTCCGTGCTGGGATTCATAGTCTGTCCGCCTTCAATAAGGTAATCCACACCAAGCCCTTTAAAGATTTCACCAATTCCTTCTCCGATGGAAACTGAGATAAAGCCAGCTTCTTTTGGCGGTGCATCTGAAACTGCCTGTGCTTTTACCCGATCTTCTGCCTGCTGCTGCAGCGCAAGCTTTTCCGCATCTTTGATCAGCTTCTCCTGATGTTCTTCCCTCATATTATCAATTTTCATGCGGGATAACTCACCATAAGTCAGTGCACGGGAAATTGCCTTTCCAGGGTCATTGGTATGTACATGAACCTTGACAATTTCCTCATCAGCAACGACAACGATGGAATCACCAATGGATTCCAGGAATCCCTTAAATTCCATTTCCTGTTTATCCGACAATTCACTTTTTGTCATAATAATAAATTCTGTACAATAACCAAACTTTATATCCGCTTCTGCCTGAGGGGTAATCTTGATTACACTTCCCTGTGCAGATGCTCCTTCAATGGTATAATCGATTTCTTTGCCAAGGAATCCGTCATAAGCTCCTTTGAGAACCTGTACCAGTCCCTGTCCGCCGGAATCTACCACACCGGCTTCTTTTAATACCGGCAGCATCTCCGGAGTCTGTGAAAGAACATACTCTGCATGCTCAATCACTTCTTTGAGAAACTGCTCCATACTGATATCCGTCTCCGCAAGCTCTGCTGCCTTTTGTGCAGCGCCTTTGGCTACCGTAAGAATCGTCCCCTCCTTGGGTTTCATAACGGCTTTATAAGCGGTTTCCACCGCTTTCTGGAATGCGCCTGCCAAAATCTGAATATCAATTTCGTCATGCATTTTAATCCCTTTTGTAAAGCCACGAAACAGCTGTGACAGAATAACGCCCGAATTTCCTCTCGCTCCTCTTAAAGAACCGGAAGAAATTGCTTTCGCCAACACCTCCATGTCAGGATCGGTAAGTGCCGCCACTTCTTTAGCCGCAGACATAATCGTCAATGTCATATTCGTTCCTGTATCTCCGTCCGGAACAGGGAATACATTTAATTCATTGATCCATTCTTTCTTAGACTCCAGATTTTTAGCACCCGCCAGAAACATCTTCGCACACAGACTGGCATTTATCGTATTTGTTACCACAACAAGTTCCTCCTTAATCAATCGATCTTACGCCTTCAACGTAAACATTTATTTTTTCAATCTCCATGCCGGTAAACTCTTCTACCTTATATTTTACATTACTGAGTAAATTATCCGCAACAGCTGAAATGCTTACGCCATATGCCACAATTACATGAAAATCCAATGATATTTTATTTTCTTCTACCCGTACGTTAATCCCATGCTTCAGGCTTTCTTTTCTTAAGAGCTTTACCAAACCATCTTTCATATTAACAGCAGCCATACCAACGATACCAAAACATTCAACGGCAACACTGCCTGCATAAGTAGCGATTACATCAGTATCAATCAAGATAGAACCCAGATCTGTATCCATGCGTCCCTTCATATCGTTACCTCCAACTTTTAAAATTATAATATCTCTGCGTACATTATACCCTCTTTTCACACAAAATGAAATATTAATTTTAATTTTTAACAATTTATTTCATATTTTTTTATTTTTCACTTGCAAAATATGGTGCCATCTGATAGAATAACTAGTGTTGTGAGTCTATATCCAGTACAGGCTTGCGCAAATAATGAAGCGATACACAAGATATTCTTTCTAGAAATGCCAAAGTGTATTATTTGATTATTTGTGGAATGCTGTGCAAGAGTGAAGACGAATATTAAAGTCAAGGAGGTGCTTATTCATGGCTAAATGTGCTATTTGTGAAAAGGGTGCTCATTTCGGAAACAATGTGAGTCATTCTCATAGAAGATCGAACAAAATGTGGAAATCTAACATCAAATCAGTTAAAGTAAAAGTTAACGGAGCTGCTAAGAAGATGTATGTATGTACTTCTTGCTTAAGATCCGGTAAAGTTGAAAGAGCTTAGTTAGAGGAACCTCTCGCCATTGGTTGAGGGGTTTTTTTGCAGAAACCGACTTCGTACACAACAAGCTAAGAGCCAGTCCCAATGCTGATAACCGGCATTGGGACTGGCTTATTTTAATCTATTCGCTTCACAGATTTGCTTCACCGTTTTGATAAATTTCGTGCTGTCAGTCAGTATTAAGCAATGTCTCTATCTATTATGGATAAATACCAATAGTCTAGTACATCATTGCTTAAATAATTGAGTAATACACACAGGATTTCCTGGTGCGGATAGCCGAAGTGTATTACTTGATTATTTATGCAATGATGTACTGGAACCTTATTCCCGGAGCGTGTTTGATCCATTAACACATAAAAAGGTTATATCCTATTAATAAGAGCACAAAAATTATCAGCACGGTTATAAAGGCGTTTGGCATGCATAGAGCTAAAAGCATCCCAACTGCTATCCAGAACAGTGTATAACCAACAATCCGTTTCATAACCGTCCACCTGCATATCTCTTTTCTATATCATATGCAGGAAGCAACGATTTAACACTTTTTATTCTTCTTCTGTGTCAGTTTCCGGTGCGTCGGCATCTGCTTTTCCAGAAGCCGCTGCAGTATCCGTGTCGGTCTTGCCGGCAGCAAATTTATTTACAAAGTCAGGTACCATATCCAGGATCTTTGTAAGACCATCCTGATTCTTCACATTGACCAGTTTCGTCGTACCATTTTGAATCACAAGCACTGCACTGGGAGACATCTTACCGCCCATTGCGCCGCCGCCATTATTCTTGGCATCTCCGGAAAGGGCACCTGCTGCAACTCCAAATGAAACATCTACCAGCGGGAGAATTATGGTATCACCTACTGACATTGCATCTCCCACTACAGTTTTGGTATTAATAAAGCTGTCCATCCCCTTGAATAATGAATCTACGGTTGTCTGAAAATTATTATCTGAAGCCATGTTTATTTCCTCCTTATTGTCTGATACGTTTTAGGAACTTTTTAGTATTTTTATCTTTATAGATTTTCCATCCTGATTTCAGAAGATGAAGTGCGCGGATATGTCCGCGAATCACCACATGACCCTCATAGATGGATTTATCAAAATCAGGATAAACCTGAATTTTGGTGGAATATATCGGCAGAATCAGTCCTGCAATTCCCAGAATCTGCCCTGTCGTTGCCGGATCTCCGGTACCGAACCGAATATAGCCTTTTGCATTCCTCGGTTTAAAATGCTTCAGCAGATATAGAAATTCTGTCCGGGAACTTCCAAACAGTAACTTCGTTTCCTCTGCACGGATGATTTCCAGATATTTATGCACCTGCCCTTTTACATGGGTGAGTTTATAAAGTATATTACGGATTTTCTCCGGAATCCCCTTTAAGATATTCCAGATCTTCCTTATCACATCCAGTATCTTGCGCACCACAGATTTTATTTTTCCAAAGATACTGCTTCGCTGCATCTGATCTGTTTTCTCTGTATGATCCGTACTTTCCTTTTTATCTGCCCGGCTGCTGGTTTGCTTCGCTTCTTCTTTTTGCTCTGCGCTTACCTGTCCTGGCAATTCTTTCGGGATGCCGTCTCCGGTAACCTTTTCTTCTTTCTTTGACGAATCTGACGCTTCCGCCTCCTGCACGCTTCCCTCAATCGGAAGGGGGTGCTGCTCATTCCGGTGTTCTTCTGTTTTCTCTTTGCGCTTATCCCCGGATTTTTCTTTTCCCGGCTTTTTAAATTTTATAAATTTCTTTAACACCCTGAATTTTTCTACCGGTATTCCAAAAAGCCTGATCTCATATCTGGGTTTGCCATCTTTATATTCTGCCATTACAGTTAAAATATGAAGCAGATAACTGGCCTTCCCCTGTCCATAGAGAATATCACCTTCCTTTTGAAGCGTTAAACGGTATCGCAAAGGCACAAACACCACTGCCAGGAGAACCAGAAGTAACAGTGCCAAAATGGCTGCCAGTATGATACCTATAATCTTAAGTATTACCAAAATGATATGTAGCATATTCTCACACCTGTCAATTTCTTTCTTTTCTCTCCTTACGGGCTAAATATTGGCGTACCTGAAAGCCGCCGGTCTCTTTATAGACCTCCAGGGCAATATTCAGGGCTAACTGTACTGCTTCATCATAGCCGCATGCAATCCCTACAATCAAAGGGCAGTTACGCCTTACTGCCTTTTGCATCAGGACGGCGGATGAAACGATATCAAATAAATCGGTTCCATTGGCAGCCAGTGTAACGACATACACATCAACCAGGCCTGCATTGTGATTTATTTTCCAGATTATTCTCTTTTTTTTCTTTCTGGCTGTTTCGCCTATATATAGATTTTGATACCATTTCATCTTTTTTATTCCTGACCTTGCTTTTTTATTTTCTTAGTGCATGATTCAAGCGCTTTTATCAGTTGATATCAGGCACTTTTACTTAATGCGTGATTCAAGCGCTTTCACGATGGTCTCAAGGACTTTTATCCGGGCATAGTATTTGCAGTTTCCTTCTACAATGATCCAGGGGGCATACGTTGTGGATGTGCGGATTAACATCTCATCCACTGCCGCCTCATAATCATCCCACTTTTCCCGGTTGCGCCAGTCTTCGTCTGTAATCTTCCACTGCTTCTCCGGATTTTCCATCCGTTCTTTGAATCTGCGTTCCTGCTCTTCTTTATCAATCTGCATCCAGAATTTTAACACAACTGCACCACTGTGCGCAAGGGTAGCCTCTAAATCATTAATTTCTTTATATGCCCGCTTCCATTCCTGGGTGCTGCAAAAGCCTTCAATCCGCTCTACCATCACTCTTCCGTACCAGGTTCTGTCATAGAGGGCAATGTGTCCTGCCTTGGGAAATGTCTGCCAGAAGCGCCACAGATAGTGATGCGCTTTTTCAATATCGTTTGGCGCAGCCGTTGGGTTCACCTCATAGCCTCTGGGGTCCAGACACTGTGTCACCCGCTTGATGGCTCCGCCCTTTCCGCCTGCATCCCATCCTTCAAATCCCAAAATAACGGGAATCCTCCTGCGGTATAATTCACTGTGCAGCAAAGCCAGTTTCTTCTGCAAATCATCAAGCCTTTCCTTATACTCTTCCTTTGTATAAGTCAAAGAGAGGTCTACACTGCTTAATACCGATGAATGAAAACCTGTTTTGGATTCATCCGTATCCTTATTTTCCAGCTTTTCTTCTTCCCTTGCAAGCCGTTCCAGCTCTTTTTGATTCGCAACCCGCTTCTCCAGACAGTTTACCACGGTGGTAATAATTTTAACTACTGCATACTCCCGGTCCATAGCCTCAATAATGGTCCATGGTGCAAAATCCGTATCTGTTTTCTGAAGCATTTCCTCATTCATCATTTTGTATTCTTCAAAATGTTTATTTCTTTTTAAATCTCCTTTGGAAACCTTCCATGCCGTTTCTTTAGATTCCAGCATCTTATCAAAGCGCTTTTTCTGCTCCTTTTTCGTAATGTCCAGGAAAAACTTAATCATCACATTTCCGCCGTCGGTCAGCTGCTGTTCGAAAGAAACAATCTCATTATAGGCATGTCCCAGCTGCTTTTCTGTGGTCACTTTATCAAAGCGGTCAATCAGAACGCGTCTGTACCAGCTTCTGTCAAAAATGGCAATCCGTCCGTTTTCCGGTGTCTTAGTCCAGAAACGCCATAAAAATGGACGCAGCTGCTCTTCATCAGATTCCCCATTGATGGCATATACGTTAAATCCCCTGGGGTCCAGCGGCTGAATCAGCTGATTGATCAGGGTTCCTTTTCCTGCTGCTCCAAATCCTTCAAAAACGATAATGACCGGAATCTTTAAGTTCCTGCACTCTCTTTGCAAAGTTCCAAGCTTCGCTGAGAGTTCTTCCATAGTTTGCTTAAATTCTTTTTTCCCCATCTTCTTTGTCAGATCAATCTTCTCCAGCATATATTGCTCCTTTCCAGGCAGCCTTTTGCGCCTCTGGTATATATTACTAACTATTTTATATTTTAACAGATTTCTTAAAATAATTCATCTTATTAGAGGAAATTTAAGAAATATTTCAGACACAGGCCTACCGGGCATGATGAACGTGATGGAAAAGAAAAGAAAAAGAAAGAAAAAGAAAGAAGATACAGATTCGTATCTTCTTTTCATCTCAGAGCCTGTTGGAAATTCAGTGTGACGCATGAGTGTCAGAAAGTAATTTTCAAACACGCTCTAAAAATATTTGCGACTTCCCCAAAGATTCGACTTTTTCAAGTCTAAATATTCGTTATATGCTTTTTCCAGGATTATTCTTTCATTGGCAAACTTCAACAGATGATATGCTTCATGAAATTTATAATACCCGGAATCCACAAAATATTCTTCGCGCTGCGGTTTACTGTAATAGCTGTCGGACATCATTAAATACCAATGAACATCCTTTGCTACTGTGTCTTCCGGCACATTAAAGGTATATTGACTTTTACCAATATATTTAATAATTGATGCTTTGGCTCCTGTTTCCTCCATTACTTCTCTTATTGCTGTATCCTTATACTCCTCGCCAGCTTCTACAGTTCCTTTTGGCAACACCCATCCTTCATACTTATTCTTGTAACTTTTGTATAAAAGAAGTATCTTACCACGAAATATTACCACACCGCCACAGCTCGTTGCCTCGACCATTGCAATCCCTCCTGTTATGCGTTGTGCACTCCTAACTGGTTTTAGTATAACTCTTTTTTTTAAATCATGCAACCTTAATTATTGGTCATATTCATGCCGTTATTATAGTAGGCATCGAATATAGCCTGTGCAATTGGCACTGCTGCAGAGCTTCCGGTACCGCCGTCCTCTGCTATAACACTGACCACAATATCAGGACTGCTGACATTTGAAAACCCTACGAACCAGGAATGAGTTCCTTTATCTGCAGCATTAGACCCTATTTCATACTCGGCAGATCCGGTCTTGCCGGCTACGGTATATCCAAGTCCGCTGAGGGATTTTGCCGTTCCGCCTTCTACAACCTGCGTCATAAAATCAGAGAGAATCCCGGCTTCCTGGGCTGACATTAATTCCTTATATACCTCCGGTTTATTATCTTTTACCTTATCCCCGTCAAAGGTTTCCAGACGGTCAATGATATATGGTTTCATTAAAGTACCTGAATTTGCTACGGTTGAGGTGATTAACGCCATATGAAGAGGCGTTACCAGGGTATTTCCCTGTCCGATTGCCGTCGCCATTTCTTCTCCATAGGATGTGTGTTCATTCAGTTCAAAACGGCTGGAACTGGCTTCCATAGAAATCGGCAGTGTATTGTTAAACATAAAATCTTCACATAAACTTCTGAATGCGTTATTATCCAGTTCCAGTCCCATATTGGCAAAAGAACTGTTGCAGGAATATTTAAAGGAATCCGCCAGATTGACCTGGCCATGGGCTTCTCCCCCAAAACAGGTAATCGTCACATCTTCTTTTGAAATGCTTCCGGTACAGTTATAGCTATAGTTCTGATAATCCGGATGTTCCCTCAGATACTCCAATGCAGTCATGATCTTAAAGGTAGATCCCGGCGGATATAAGCCCTGTACCGCACGGTTTAAAAGAGAACTGTTGGTTTCATCCGAGACCAGGGTGTCCCAGTCACTGGATATGGTATTGGGGTTAAAGTCCGGCTTGGAAACCATTGCCAGTATTTTACCGGTACTGGGTTCCATGACCACAACTGCTCCCTTATACACACCCATGGCATTATACGCTGCTGTCTGAAGTCTGGTATCAAGGGTCAGTACCACACTGTCTCCCCTTACCTTCTCATGGTTTGCCTCATTCTGCACCTGTTCCAGAATGGATGCATGGGATGTGAGCAGATCAAAATTTGACGTTGATTCCACACCCGCCTTGCCATTGCTGGCATATCCTACCACATGTGCAAACATATTTTCATAAGGATAAAGGCGCTCCTCATTGCCTTCGGCATCCACATTGGTACCGGCCAGCGTCTCGCCATCAGAAGATATAATTGCTCCCCGGACAATTTTCTGTGCCTGTGCATCCTGTTTCGTATTATTTACATTTGAATTAATTGTATCCGCTTTTATTGTATTAAAATATACCAGATAACCAATCAGCATAAAAAACATGGCGGCAAAGAGATATGCGACTTTCATCATATCTTTATTTCTGCCTCCACGGGACTCCGGTCCCGCATTCTGCTTTCGTTTGGGTTCATTTACCGGTATTTCATTAATTTGGATATTGTCCGTAGATTTTTTCCTTTTCAATGCTTTCTTCCTCGTCTTCCCTAAGAATGTACAGTCCCTGTATGATCGCAAACATGATCAGCGTACTTAGCATGGAGCTTCCTCCATAGCTGACAAATGGCAGTGTAACACCGGTGAGGGGGATAAATTTCATTGTTCCGCCCACTGTCAGAAATACCTGAACCGCATACATCGTACCAAGTCCCAATGCAACCAGCCGGTAGAAGGGATTGGATAATCTCATGGCAATATTCAGAATCATTATAAAACAGCTCAAGCATACCAGAATCAGGCAGATAGAGAATATCCCACCCAGCTCTTCCGTCACTGCTGAAAACATAAAATCCTGTTCTACAATCGGTATTGCCGTAGGTGAGCCCTGGAATAATCCGGTTCCAAACCACCCGCCCGCGCCAATGGCAAATAAAGACTGGGCAATCTGATAACCATTTCCTGCATAATCCGCAAAAGGATTCAGCCACACTTCCACACGCACACGCACATGTGAGAATAGAAAATACGCCGCAACCGCCGCCAGGCTTCCTGCACCCAGCCCCGCCGCCAGATAGAGTACATTTCTGGAAGCTACGTAAAGCATAATCAGATACGTAATAAAGAAAATCAGCGCACTTCCAAGGTCCGTGGATACCACCAGGATCAGTACGTGAAGTGCCGCCAAAGCCGTTGCCACCACAATATCCTTAAACGATTTTGCGCGGAGCAGAAGCCCGGCCATGCAGAATACAAAGATTATTTTAACAAACTCCGATGGCTGCAAAGTAATACCACCCACCGTAAATGCGATTTTCGCGCCATAGGTTGACCGTGCCGCCACAGCAACCAGACCTAAAAGCCCGATTCCCAGAACTGCATACACCCAAGCCCATTTTGTAATCAGGCGCAGCTTGCGTATGATGACCGGTATAAACAATGCCAAAACTGTTGAAGCAGCTGCGATTTTAAACTGCTTAATTGACTGGTCATAAGAGATCCTGGTAATCATAATCATACCGATGGATATGAGCATACACATATGATTGATTAAAAGTCTGGATGCCTTCGGATAGAGATTTCGAAACAGCACCAGAGTTGCCGCCAGATAAATTACCTGGGCGCCATAGAAAAACAGCAGCTGAGATTCTTCCATTTCCAGATAAAGTACCATGAACGCCACAAAATGCATACAAAACATAATTACATTCTGCCTTAAAAATAAAAAATCAGCATCGTCTTCATCTTTACGGAATACCACGTAGCTCTGCAATGTATAAATCGCCATTAAAATGATAATTACATATTTTGAAACCTGAATGATTAGATTTGTCACTTTTCCACCTATTCCACGCCTCTCTTAAAATGCCCTCTTGTAAATTCAGGCAAATCAAGCCTGATATCTTTCTCCTTGCAAAATGCATCAATATATTTCTCAGTAACTGACAGAACCTGTTTTTTATCTTCCACTGTAAAACTCAGCCGTATCGCCGCCGGAGACAATTTTCTGATTTCGTCTCTGTTCTCCAGAAGTACTGACGGGGCACTGTTATAGATAATATTATAACAGAACTGACAGTTCGTTTTCACTGGAAAATCTTTTTTCATACGGTCACGCAGATACAGTATTTCTGGCACTTTATTGCATCTTCCGGCTGTCTTTTTCAGACACTGGGCACTAACCATCATCGGCAGATGTCCATAAACCAGAATCTCGCTGTCTGCACAGCCTCTTTTTCCAATTTCCTTTGCATTCAGCTCCAAAGGCACCGTATCGGAAGCAAATCCCTGTTCTTTCAAAAACGATTCTGACTCCCGGTTAAATGCATAGAGGTTATGGTCTGCAATTAAGGGATTCGTAAATCCGCACTCTTTCAGATATCCGGCTTCATCCAGGCTTTTCACTACAATGGCATCATATGCCGACAGCATTCTGCGGGCAGCATCCGATTCATAATATTTTCTGGTCTCTGCACGAAAAATATACGGCATAATATAATTGCACTTTTTCCCTGCCTCATGGCACTTCCTGATGTATGTTCCGGAATTCAGGAACTCACGGTTATTTTTAAAAACAGCGCTGTCCAGATAAATCCCGGATACTTCATCCATTTCCAGCAGCCCTTCCAGTGCATCCGTGGATTCCAGGGATACATGAATCGGGAAGTCTGTCTGATTATTTGCCTTTAAAGCATTACCTTTTTCACTAACATCCGTAATTTCTTTTGACGGAAGACTCCTGCGGTAACTCTCCTGAATTTCCCTGGTCAGTTCTTCCAGTCCCATCCGCCTGAGTTCATTCAGTGACTGAACGGGAAGAAAAATATCAGAATCCATTTCAATATCCAGTTTTTCGAATATATAGGGCGTGTTCCCTGTTTTTTGCATTTGTTTTTTTACTTTTTCATAAGACAATGGTTGATTCATCGCATCCGTTACTTCGTCACCCGTAACTTGAACTGCAAAATCCCCCATTCTTATTTCGAGTATAGCAGGATTTTTTTTGTAAAGTATTAATTTCCCATTAATTTTTTCTTTCAATTTCCCAACCAGATACGTATCCTCCAGCTGCTTTAGCAGCTGTTCATTTCTGGTACGGATCACTGTTTTACAAGTCTCTGGTTTTTTCCCGGAAGGGATTTTAACCTGGAAGATTTCTCCTGGCTTTTTTTCTTCCCTTATAGTAAATTCTGTGCCCTTCTGCCCTGATTTTTCATCCAGACATTCCAGAACATCTCCGGGATGAAGTGCTTCTGCCGCTTTTAGCTTTAATATATTCTTCCCCGTATCCACGACTTTAGCCGCTTTCGTACCAATATGGTTGGGGCGAACCAGTGACATCATTTCTCTTCCGTTTCCGGTTTTATAATACCCTGTGGAAAAACCGCCCCGGTTGTATAGATCCATCAGTTCCTGACGGTCCTGTTCTTCGATCCGGTATCCTTTTCTTCCATTTTTTAAATACAAATCAATATATTTGCGGTAAATGCGAACCACTCCGGCAGTGTATGCTGGTTTTTTCATCCTTCCTTCAATTTTAAAGGAATAGACACCGGCTTCTGTCAGATCCGGAATAAGATCCAATGTACACATATCCTTGGGACTCATAAGATATTTTTCTGCTCCATAATTGATCTTTGACCCGTTCTGGTACAGATCGTAAGGCAGACGGCAGGGCTGCGCACACCTGCCCCTGTTGCCGCTGCGCCCCCCGATGAGGCTGCTGTACAGGCACTGCCCGGAATAGCAATAGCACAGTGCCCCATGCACAAAGCTCTCTATCTCAATATCTACGCGTTCATGGATACCGGCTATCTCCTGCAGGGATAATTCCCTAGCTGTAACAATCCTGGATGCCCCAAGATCTTTTAAGAGTTTTGCACCGTCAGATCCTGTAATGGTCATCTGGGTACTGGCATGTATGGGCAGATCCGGAAATTCCCTTCTTAAAAAAGTAAACACGCCCATATCCTGCACAATCACCGCATCCAGCCCCCTGGTATAGTAGGGAAGGATGTAATGATACAGTTCCGCCAATTCATTGTCTTTCAAAAGAGTATTTACGGTCAGATAGAGCTGCTTTCCTCTTACATGGCATTCATCAATCGCCTGAAGCAATGTTTCTTCCGTCAGATTATTAGCAAATGCCCTGGCTCCAAATCTGCTTCCCCCTGTATAAACAGCATCTGCTCCGGCACTCAGTGCCGCTGTTAAACTTTCGTAAGACCCTGCCGGGGCCAGTAATTCTACTTTCATCAGTCACCTCATTATCATTATCCCAGAGCCAGCATGAAAATTCATTCATTTTCCAGATATGCTCCCTGGTACTGGTCAAAAAAGAGGCAGTTGCACGATTTATCTTAAGCAACAGCCTCTCTTTGTCTATTTCCTCAATAATTCATCCAGCTCTGTCTCAAGCTTCACAATTTTTTTCTGATATTCCGTGGATTCTTTCTGCAGTCTTTCTAAATCTTTTTCAGCAGTCTCATACCGGATCTGGACACCGATCACTTCGTGTTTTAAATCATACAATTCCTTGTCCTTGGACGCCAGTTCTTCCTCTACAAGTTCTACCTGCTTTTTCGCTTTAAAATAATCATCTGCAATATTCAGATCCAAAAGAATTCCTTTTGTCTCTTTTGACAAATGATTATAACCTTCCAGTTTTTTAAATTCTGACAGTTTATTATTAATGTATGTAGCTACTTTTTGCAGATATTCTTCACTTTCATATCCACTTAAAGTATATATTTTCCCTGCAATCAAGACTTCTGCTTTGTTCTTGGCTGACATATGACTTCCTCCACTTTTTTCTCTATTATCACAACATTCTATATAATTCTACAAAATATTGGAGTTTACTGTTATTCATTATACAGAGAAGTGAAAGAAAAATCAAGGTCGATTTATAAGACAATTTATAACTATTTTGTACAGGACTGTGCATTTGCTGCACAATCCGTGTGAAAACATGGGACATGCAGCAGCTAGCCCCATCGACAAAGCCGATTTTCATGGGCTTGCAGCGTATCTGTGATGATTTAGAACAGATTCGAAAATTTATAACATGATGCCAAGATGATGATATGCCAGCTCGGAAACAACTCTTCCTCTGGGAGTACGCATGATAAATCCATTCTTAATCAGGTAAGGTTCATACACATCTTCAATGGTTCCGGCATCTTCCCCAATGGCTGCCGCCAGTGTATCCAGACCAACCGGACCTCCTTTAAATTTCTCAATCATAATCGTCAGAATGCTGCGGTCCATCATATCAAGTCCGTATTTGTCCACTTCCAGTAAGTCCAGGGCAAATGCCGCCACATCTTCTGTAATATGCCCGTTATATTTCACCTGTGCAAAGTCCCTGACCCGCTTCAACAACCGGTTTGCAAGCCTTGGCGTACCTCTGGAACGCTTTGCCAGTTCTTTCGCTCCGTTCGTATCGATCTCTACTCCCAGAACGCCTGCAGACCGAACAATAATCGTCTGGAGTTCTGATTCCGTATAAAATTCTAAGTGGTGGATCACTCCGAAACGGTCCCGAAGAGGCGCTGTCAAAAGTCCTGCCCTGGTGGTTGCACCCACCAGGGTGAATTTGGGAAGATCCAGTCTGATGGAGCGTGCAGCCGCACCTTTTCCGATCATTATATCAATGGAATAATCTTCCATTGCCGGATAGAGTACTTCTTCCACCTGTCTGTTTAACCGGTGTATCTCGTCTACAAAAAGCACATCTCCCTCCTGGAGATTATTGAGAATGGCAGCCATCTCTCCGGGCTTTTCAATTGCAGGTCCGGAGGTAATCTTCATATTTACTCCCATTTCATTTGCAATAATACCCGCCAGAGTGGTTTTTCCAAGTCCGGGAGGACCGTAAAAAAGGACGTGGTCCAAAGCGTCCCCTCTTTGCTTTGCCGCCTCAATATAGACCTTAAGGTTAATCTTTGCCTTTTCCTGTCCTATGTAATCATCTAAAGTCTGCGGGCGCAGAGCCGGTTCTATTTTTATATCTTCTTCCAAAGTATCTGTTGTAATAATGCGTTTTCCCATGTTCCGCCTCCAAAGACCTGTTTTCAAACTGTCCAGCAATACATGCTGCCCAACAATAAATGCAGGGATTTATAAAAATGCCATCTGCTTTAACGCAGCTTTTAAAATGGCTTCTGTGTCCATATCATCCGTTAGTTCTGCTTTATTTACAGCCTTTAACGCATCTGTATTGGAATAACCCAGTGCTGTCAGCGCCTGAACGGCTTCTCCTTTGCTATCCGTCATGCCGGCGGATGCTGCCAGATCATTCTGATTCGTCAGACGTTTATCAAATGCATCTTCCAGGCTCAGTTTATCCTTCAATTCCAGGATCACTTTCTGGGCGGTTTTATTGCCCACACCCGGAGCTTTGGCAATCGCTTTGGCATCTTCTGATAATATTGCAAACCGAAGATCATCTGCAGACAACGCCGTTAATACTCCAAGCGCCGCCTTTGGTCCAATTCCATTTACCCCAAGCAGCAGTTTGAATATCTCAAGATCATCCTGGGAACAAAAACCGTACAGCTGCAATGCATCTTCTTTTACATGCATATAGGTATGAACGCAGACTTCTTTTCTGGCACCGGCAAGCCGGTCAGCATCTCTGCCCGAAACATATACCAGATAACCGATATTATTTACTTCCAGTATTACGCTGTTCTCATTCAGGGCAGCTACATCCCCACGTAAATATGCTATCATTTAAACATCTCCTTTGGCAGTCTTCTCTGCAGTTCTTTTCCTAATATTCCAATCAACAGCCCGGTAACCAACCCGGAAATCAGCAATACCGGAAGGTAATAGAACAGGTTAAAATTATCAACTACTGCCACGGCTACCAGCAGCTGCCCTATATTATGTGTAATCCCGCCGCACATGCTGACACCTGCGATGGAAAATCCTTTGCTTTTTTTCAGCAGATACATCACTGCAAGACTTAAAAGTCCGCCTGCAAGGCTGTAAATAATACTGTACATACTGCCAAACAAAAATCCGCCCAGTACAATTCGCAAAACGGAAAGCAAAAATGCATCTTTTGCTCCCATAAAATATAAAACGCACAGGATGACGATATTCGTAAGTCCCAGTTTTACTCCCGGAACACCGAAATAAAATGGAATCAGGGTCTCCACATAAGTGACAATTAATGCCAGAGCCGTAAACACTCCAAAATATGCTGCTTTTCTTCTAGTTTCCATTTTTATACCCCTGAATAGCACAAGCCGGCAACGCTTTTCCTTCATTCGTAGTTTGAAAGCGATTCTCTTACAGCTTCCATAATATCTGTCTGATTTTTCATTTTTTTTCAATCAGACAGGGGATTCCGCCAAAGGGGATGCTTTTAGCCGGCTACTGCATCATAATCAGAAGCTTCCTTCGTCCCTTCTATCCGAACCACAATTTTATAGGGAAGGCAGATAATGGATTCCCCTGATTTACTGATGGCTTTCTGGTGGACACAGAGCTTGTCCGGACACTCTGCCGATATCATATCTGCTTTTCCGTCCTTAATCTCCAGGGTATTAGTCCCATTAATCTCAATCACCTGATCCTCTGCAAGGGAATAGATACCGAATTCCTTGCCATCTACCATGATCTGAACCATATTTCCATCCTTTTGAAATATCATATATCCAACAAATGCAATGAGAGCAACCGCTATTACAGCACCTGCCAGTATCCAGTCATTTTTTTTCATTATTATACCCCTTCATACCGCAGACAGGTCTGCGGTATTGCACCAATAGAAAGTTTGAAACGCTTTTGTTTCAAACTTATACCCCTGCATACCGCAGGCAGGTCTGCGGTACTGCTTCAATAGAAAGTATGGAACGCTTTTGTTCCAAACTTATGCTCCTGAATCGTGCACACCAGAACGTATTAGAAAAATACTCTTTGCTCTATGTGTTTCTAAATATCCTGTACATGATAGCACAGATTTTTCAAAAATTCAACCATATGTTCGAAAAAGGTTTCAGTAAACAAGAGGACGATTTTCAAATGCTCTCCATAACCCGGATCTCCTGACGCTGTCTCCAGTCTGCCTCATTTACCATTACCAGGAATCCCCGTGCATTTTTTACCTGCCAGTCATAAAATGCTTTTTTCGGCACTGCAAATGCTTCCATGATGCTCATAATCGTTCCACCATGAACTACGATTGCGGCTCTTCCGATTTTTTTGGTTAGGATATCATCCACGGTGTCCTGAAATGCAAGGCGGCATCTGCTGCGAAACATATCCTGGCTTTCTCCGCCGGGAAAAGGCAAGGTTCCCTGGCTGTCGATCCATGCCTGATAGGCAGGATTTCCATCCAGTTCTTTATAATTCTTATTTTCAAATTCCCCAAAGCTGCATTCCCTGAAATCATCTATAATTTCATAGGGCTGCCCCGGATAGATTTTCTCTGCTGTCTCGATGCATCTTTTCATAGGACTTGCATAAATACGGTCCACAGAAGGATATTTTTTCTGCATCAGCAGTTCCATTCCTTTTTCGCAGAGTGGTTCGTCTGTTGTCCCAATATAGCGTCCCAGCAGATTTCCTTCTGTTTTGGAATGGCGGATCAATAAAAGCTCAGGCATGTTTGATCACCGTACCCAATCCGCAGATAACCCACACTACTTCGTCGGAATATTCAGCCGCTTTACAGCAAAGCCTTCCTACTGCTTCCCGATATTCCCGGTCAAACTTTTCAATTGGAACTACTCCATAGCCCAGTTCATTGCATACAATAATAATTTCCGGATTATTTTCATATAACATATCTACAAGACCTGCCGGATTTTCTCCCTGCCGAATCATTCTCTTAATATATTCATGAAAGTGGAAAATCCCCCTGCAGCTTTTTATGTCTTCCTGCTTACATGTTATCCCGTCTATAAAATCTGATTCTGACAACTGATACCGCTCACAGGCTGCTTTTTTCTTCCCCTGGAAAGCACCGCCGATTACAAGTTTCATAGTCTGTTCCTTTCTGTTGTTTCTAAATTCAATGGTTTCTTGCTCTTCTGACTTACAGTCCAATAATTTTTGCTGCAATTACAACTGCAGCCGCCATCACCAGTTCACATACCTGCAGAAAAAATCCAGCCAGATCTCCGGTAATTCCACCGAATTTCTGATAGGACATATAGCGGTAATAAACAAACATCAAAAGGGCGCTGATCAAACAAACGGTTCCTAGAACCGGCTCAAGGAGAATCATTCCCACAGCGCACAAAAGGATATAGAGAAGCATGACCGTCTTTACCCTGCTCTTTACAGCCATATCTGAGAAGGTTGCTGCCAGTCCGGTATTCTTCGCCATCCGAAAGCTCACAATTGCAAGACCGCTGAGTGCTCTAGACAGCACAAAACCGATTGCCAGCACCGAAAGCATTCTGGCATTTGTCTCTGAATAACATCCGAACAGTAAAAAAAAGTAACATATCCCAACGATGATTGCAAATGCCCCCGCATGGGAATCTTTCAGTATTTCCAGTTTCTGATCCATGGGTTTATAGGAACTTAAGGCGTCCGAGGTGTCCAGCAAGCCATCCAGATGAATCCCTCCGGTTATGAGAACCGGTATCATCATCAGAATAACCGTATAAAATGAATTACCAAAACCTGCATAGCCCTGAATATAATTCCACAAAAGTATGACTGCTCCAATGACCGCGCCTATGACCGGAAAGAAACACATGGCATATTTCATATTATCCTTTGTCCATTCCGTCCGGGGCATAGGGATCTTGGAATACATTGCAAATGCAATGATAAAACTATTCCCTAATTTCTTCATGAATCCATCCTCCCTTTTCTCACAAGCGGAATACCGCATACCACTTCGGTAACAGTATCTGCCTCTTTAGCCAGTTCCTGATTGATGGCTCCCAAATTTTCTAGGTACTGTTTGGTTGCAGGGTCGTATTCCTGACCATCGGAAAATACCTCATTTGTCACTACCACCAGGGCTTTTACCTGGGATAAAACAGATTGGATTCCCTGTAAGATGGATTCCACCATCTGTTCTTTGGCACCGCCTGGCGCATACATTTCATTTGCCGCCAGATTAGACATACATTCCAATAATACAATTCCATCCGGCGGAAGTTTCACGGAACTGAGATTCGTATAGCATTCAATGGTCTGGAAGTTCTTGGCAGCACGCATTTTACGATGCCTTTCAATTCTTCTGTCCCCTTCTGCGTCAAAGCTCATCATTGTTGCAATATATACTCTGGTTCCTTCTCCAAGCCGGATAATCTGTTCTTCCGCGTAAGCAGATTTCCCGCTTCCGCTGCCTCCTGTTACGATCATTAACATATCTATACCTCCTGCAGTACCGCAGACTGGTCTGCCGCACTGCACCAATCGTATTTTAAACCCTTTATGACAAAGGCTTGTATTCTTCCACTTTTATATCCTGAAACGTACTCATTCCATTATAAACTGCCGCTGCCATCTCCAAAACCGGAAACAGGGTTACTGCACCGGTACCCTCACCCAGACACATGTCACAGGTAAGTGCCGCTTCCATCTTCAGCGCTTCCAGAATCAGATGGGCTGCAGGTTCTTTGGATACGTGGGAAACCAGCATGTACGCTTTTGCCAAAGGACAGATATTCACAGCTGCAAGCGCCGCCACGGATGAAATAAATCCATCGATTACAATGGGCACGCCGTATGCTGCTCCGCCTAAAAATACGCCTGCAAGTCCGGCGATATCCAGACCGCCTACTTTTGATAACACATCTATGGCATCCTGAGGGTCTGGCGTGTGAAGTGCAATCGCTTTTTTTATCGTGTCGATCTTACGTTTGAAGCCTTCTGAAGAAAGTCCTGCGCCCTTTCCGGTAACCACTTCCACTGATGTATGTAAAAGGACCGAGGCAACCGCACTGCTGGTTGTGGTATTACCAATCCCCATCTCTCCGGTAGCAATGATACGGTATCCCTTTTCTTTTAATTCAGCAACCATTTGAATTCCCGTTTCAATAGCCAGTATAGTCTCTTCTCTGGTCATTGCCGGTTCTTTTGCCATGTTCCTGGTTCCGTAAGCAATTTTGTGGTTAATAATGCAGGTATCTCTTGCAACTCCGATATCCACCGGGAAAATATCCGCTTTGGCAACCCGGCACATGATACTCGCTGTAGCCTGTTCTTTCATAAAATTCTCCGATACGATTGCTGTCACTTCCTGCCCGGTCTGGGTCACGCCCTCTTCTACCACACCATTGTCTGCACACATTACAACTAATGCTTTTTTCGCCAGATCAATATTACTGCTTCTTGTCATCCCGGAAATTTTCACAAGATAATCTTCCATTTTACCCAGGCTGTGCAGCGGCTTTGCAATACTGTCCCACCTTTTCCTGCAGTCGTTCATTGCCCCCTCATCTGGCTCTTTTACAGTCAGAAGCACTTCTTCTAATGTCATTTGTAAGTCCTCCACTTTTTTAATTTTCAAAAAACTCTTTAGATAATATAATAAGTTACAATAATTTTCATGTCAAGGGAAAGAATGAGGGGCGCCGGACAAAAAAAGAGGCGATGTCTGAACATCGCCCCCAAAGATTCTCATATAAATTATAAATAACTTAAAGCATCTAATTTCTCACTGTTGTATCTTGTCTGGTAAAGTGGGAAGCAATTAATGCGATATCTGTATAATTGATTAATAAAGCTTCTGTTTGACGTCCCATTCGTGATTCCTGCTGCTTTTACTGCAAGTGCTGCAGAATAAGCTCCATGCTGGATTGAGTAGCTGAATACACTTCCTTTTACCACATCCGGGCGGAACTTGATGTTGATGCCCATATTCATCAGATACCTTTCGGTTTCATCATAGTATTCCTGTTTTGCAAATTCATCCTGATATGCAGCAAAGATTTTAGGCGCTCTGGCATAAATAGTCTGCCATGCCCGGAAGAAACTCTTGTTGCCTTTCAGCTTTGCCTTATTTTTATCGGTAACTGCATATGCTGCGTATTTACTAAATTCTCTAAACGTAATTGGATCTTTGGAATAACAGTATTTTACCAATGGAAGCAGGGAATAGCGATAATCAAACTGATACTTTCCACAGGCGTTTCCATTGTCTCCCCCAGTCTGTCCATAAGCCTCCGGTCCGGATTCATATTTCGTAAAGAATAACATTTCCTGGGAAACTGACCCGCCGCCACTTGGATTATTTACATTCTGATTACATTTTCCGCTTGAATCAACCTGATAGGTAACTCCATTCACGGTTATTGTGGTACTTTTATACATAATTCCATTATCACCAAAATAATACAAAGCACCTTCGATATTCTGCAAGCCTTTTACCATAATGCCTTTACTTGTAAAATAATATGTATTTCCGCTGATATTCTGCCAGTCTGTAGCTGATTTACCATCGCTCTGGAAGTAATACTGGGCATTGTTAACCGTCTGCCAGCCTTTTTGCATAATACCCGTTGCAGAGAATAAATAATATTTTCCGCCCATTTTGCGCAGACCTGTAGATGCATAACCGTCTTTATTGGTCTTGCGGAAATAATACCGGTTTCCTTTTATGGTTCTAAAACCAAATTTCATCGCTCCGCTGCTGTCAAAATAATATCGCTTTCCACTGATCTTACGAAGACCGGTAAGCATAATACCCTTGCTGTTGCAATAATATTTTTTCCCTTTTACCGTAAAAAATCCAGTCTTCATTTTACCGGAACTCGTATAATAATACCATTTGTTTCCGATCTGATACCAGCCCTTGCGGAAATTTGGAATCCATTTTCCATCTGCTCCCACAAAGTACTTTGTTCCGTTGCTTACGATCCACTTATTTTTTACCATGTAGCCCTTAGAATTGAGATAGTAATCTCCGATCCATCGGCTTGTTGCCTTTTTACCATTATTATTGATATAATAGTAATTCCCTTTTGCAGTCTGTCTCCAATCCGCCTTCGCATTCAATGGCTGAGTTACGATAAATGCGACGAACATCACTGCGACAGCTGTTAATATCTTTTTTTTCACTTGTAAAATCTCCCTGTGCAATCTTCATCATACGATGTTAATAAGTTTTGCGGAAGTAATGGTCACCAATCTTTAACGGTCCCCATACTCCAGTTGTAAAATACAGATATCCAGGTACATTATTCACTCCCGAAAGAGCATCTTTTGCAGCCTTGATACATTCGGATGGTACAGCCTGACCGCTTTCTAACGTCCAGCTTAGCATTCCATTCATTGCAGGCGTAAACTGCCCGCTCTGATATACGACCTCCTGTATTGTATCCGGGAAACTGCTGTCATGGACCCGATTTAAAATCACATTCGCCACAGCAAGTTTTCCTTCATAGGACTGATTCCCTGCTTCCAGATAAGTGATTGCAGACAACAGCCGTACATCTTTTGTACTCCGAATTTTTCCAGGAACTTTTTTACCGTTTTTACCGGCATAGTACATACCCACCCACTGGTTCCTGACCATAACTCCATTCTTACCATAATAGTAGTCTCCTACCCATTGGTTCGTAATACGCCCTTTCTCGTAATCGCAATAATACCATTTCTTTTTTACCTTAATTCGTCCGGTTTTCAGCCATCCCCTGGAATCAAAGTAATAATATTTACCATTAATTCTTTTCCATTTGTTCTTTACGTACTTTTTTCTAACCGTATTTTCTGAAGAAACTGTGTATTTCCAGCGGTCTCCTTTGTAACGCTTCCATGCTGCCTGGCTGTCCATAGATATAGAAGCCAGCAAAACAAACAATAGAACCAATGACAATATTCTTTTAAATTCTTTCATACTCGTTCCTTTCGTGAAACTCCCCGTGGAACCCCTCGTATATTTATTACGATTATATTAAGAATATGAAGATATTATAAAACATTTACTAGTATTTGTCAATTTTTTGTTTCATTTCTATTTCGACAGAAACAGCGGCATGTTACTGTTCACTCCGTGACCAGTAACTGCATAAATCCATTTAAAATCGCCTTTGGCGATGGGATTTATGCACTCCTGAATCACTTTTTCACGCACTGTGCAGTAAATGCACAGTACTGTCTGAACAGAAACAGCGGCATTCGAAATTAATCGAATGCCGCTGCATTTGCTGATTGCCTATATAATGATACAAATCAGGCTTCCATTAGACTCATTTACAATCTTCTTCATGGTATCCTGCAGTTTTGTCTGGCTCTCTTCTCCAATCTTGGCAAGCTTAGTATGAATGCCGTCATCCACCAGCTGTTCGATTGATTTACCAAAAATATTGGTATTCCAGATACCATCCTTGGCGCTGTTTTCATTGATAAAGGACATCAGATCCTGCGCCTGCTGCTCACTGCCTACTATTGGTGCAATTTCTGTCTCAATATCAGCACGAATGAGATGAACCGACGGACTGGCTGCTTTGATCTTCACGCCGAATTTACTGCCCTGCTTAATGACAACCGGGGCATCCAGAACAATTTCTTCCTGTTTTGGCGTAATAATACCATAGCCGGTATTTCGGACTGCTTCCAGAGCATTTTCTACTTTCTCATATTCGCCTTTTTTCCGTGAAAGTTCTTTAATAATGCCAAGAAGCTGGTATTCGCCCTGGATCGGAACTCCCGCCATATCACTGAGCATCTCGTAGTAATATGTATCGTCCAGATCTATGCGGACTTTGGCAGTTCCCTGGGACAGCTCGATCGCATCAAGCTTCACGTTATTGATAAAGTCATAGTCCATTTGCAGTGCATCATTGTTAATATCCCGGATATGCTGCATTTTCTTCATGATTTCCCGAATGCTCTTAATCAGGCTTTCCTTGATTACATGATCGCCCGGAAGCATTTCCACCCATTTCGGCACATAAAATTCTATTTTTACCAGTGGGAATTCGTATAATACCTGTTCCAGGATTCTGGTAACATCTTCTTTTTTCAGCTGCTCACAGTTTACCGGCATAGCCGTAACCCCAAAAGTATCAAAAATATAAGATGCTGCCTGCTTAGCTTCTTCTCCGTAAGGACGTTCCGAGTTCACTAGCACCAGGAAGGGTTTCCCGATATTTTTCAATTCGGTAATGGCACGTTTTTCCGGTTCCAGATAATTCTCTCTTGGTATTTCTCCAAATGTTCCGTCACAGGTAACAACTAATCCGATGGTCGCGTGATCCCGGATAACTTTTCTCGTTCCGATTTCCGCCGCCTGAGTAAATGGAATTTCTTTTTCCGACCAGGGTGTCTTCACCATACGAACTTTCTCATTGTCGTCCATTCCGGCTGCGCCTTTTACCATGTAGCCTACGCAGTCGATCAGCCGCATCCTTACATCCACATCTTCTGATAAAGACAGTTTTGCAGCTTCTTTTGGTATGAATTTTGGTTCTACCGTTGTAATGGTACGTCCTTTGCCGCTGGTTGGCATTTCATCTGTTGCAATCGCCTTGTCGTTTTCTTTTAACGCCGGCAATACCATCAGTTCCATAAATCTACGGATGAAAGTAGATTTTCCTGTCCTTACAGGCCCGACTACGCCGATGAAGATCTCACCTCTGGTACGGGCTTGTATATCTTTGTATAAATTGAATTCTTCCATTAAAATACCCCCTCTATATACTGGTATAGTATATGCAGAGGGGGCCAATGATAGAATCATTGATAGTATCATTTTTCAAAAACGAATTCTGGTAAAGTACCTGCTTTATTCTTCTCCCGGCATCTTCCAGCTGTGATGATCGGTATGCAGCAGTTCATGGGCGCGGTGAGACAGCGGACGCTGCAAATAATGCTGGTAACACTGGACAATAGACGGATTCTCATGAGAGAACCGTACATCGCTGACCTGATCCAGTCCATAGAGATTTGCCGCACGCACTTCCGCCAGTTCTTCTCCATCCTGAATTGGCTGGCCGCCGCCGCCGGAACATCCGCCAGGACATGCCATAATTTCAACAAAGTCGTAGTCTGCTTTTCCTTTTCGGATAGCCTTTATTAACTCCCTGGCATTTCCAAGTCCACTGGCTACTGCTACACGCAAAGGCGTACCCGCCAGATCAAAGGTAGCTTCTTTCCATCCCTGCATACCACGGACATCTTTAAATGCGTCGGGATCCGGATTTTCATTGGTAACGAAATAATAAGCGGTACGAAGTGCTGCTTCCATAACGCCGCCCGTTGCACCGAATATCACACCCGCACCGGAACCAATGCCAAGTGGCATATCGAATTCTTCCTCTTCCAGTTCTTTTGCAGCAATATGTTCCGCACGGATCATCCGGTCTACTTCTCTGGTTGTAAGTACTACGTCCACATCCGGGCCGGCACCGGCATCATTGATGGTCGGTATTGCGCACTCATGCTTTTTCGCAAGACATGGCATAATGGAAATGGAATAAATTCTGGATGGATCTACCCCCAGTAAATCCGCATAATAGCTCTTCGCCATTGCTCCAAACATCTGCTGGGGCGATTTGGCGGTGGACAGCTGATCTACCATATCCGGATACTGTGCCTTTAAGAAGCGCACCCATCCCGGACAGCAAGAGGTAAACATCGGGAATTTTTCTTTCTCTTTATTTTCCACTTTCTTTAAAAATTCGCTTGCCTCTTCCATAATCGTAAGATCGGCGGA
Source organism: uncultured Robinsoniella sp. (assembly GCA_900540475.1). Classification (GTDB taxonomy): domain Bacteria; phylum Bacillota; class Clostridia; order Lachnospirales; family Lachnospiraceae; genus Robinsoniella. The sequence continues at coordinate 61,716 of UQGG01000042.1, forward strand.
AAAGTCCGTATCAAAAATATAATCAAATCCCATCTTGCGAAGGGCAGAAACCAGGCGGTTTACAGTGGCAAACTCACGGTCCAGACCGAAAGGCTCGCCCCAGGCTGCACGAACGGAGGGTGCAATCTGCACTACCGTTATTTTATCCGGATCCGCCAGCGCATCGAATACACGGTCTGTATCATCTCTTTCCCGAAGGGCTCCAACCGGACAATGGGTAATACACTGCCCGCAAAGGGTACAGTCCGCCTCTTCCAGGGTACGGTTGCCCGATACGTCTACTGTGGTTCGGGAACCGGTATTTGCCAGATCCCATACATTCAGACTCTGGATCTTATCACACACCTGGATACAGCGCATACATTTGATACATTTCTCATAGTTGCGAAGCAGCGGAAATTCCTTTGACCCTTTTATATGGGACAGCTTCGTCTGATAAGGTACATGATAGATACCCAGATCGTTGGATATTTTCTGGAGGTTGCAGTTCCCGCTTCTAACACAGGAAGGACAACTGCAGTCATGCTGGGATAATATAAGTTTTACATTGGTCATTCTGGTTTTACGGACTTTGGGACTGTTGGTATGGATTACCATGCCGTTTTCTACCACGTTGTTACATGCAGACACTAACTTTGTGATTCCTTCCACTTCTACAACGCAGACTCTGCAGGCTCCGATTTCATTAATTTCTTTTAAATAGCACAGAGTCGGGATATGAATTCCTGCACTTCTAGCTGCTTCTAAAATGGTAGTGCCTTCAGCCGCTTCGATCTGCTGTTTATCGATTGTCAATTTTACCATTTTTCTATCCTCCCTCCTTTAAATACACCAAATCCAAAGTGATCGCAGCACAGACACCTTCTGGATTCCTGACATGCTTCCTCATGAGTTATGCCGCATTCAATCAGTTCAAAATCATCTTTCCGCTCGGAAGCATCCCGTTCTTTCATGGTAACGCGTCCGCAGGCATTTCTGTCATCCAGCCTGATCTTTGGAATCTCTACATCTGATTTAATGGTGTGTTTAAATCCAAGGTATTCATCGATATTGGCAGCAGCCACTTTTTCCGCTGCGAAGGCACCAAAAATGGTACAAAG
>UQGG01000043.1 GCA_900540475.1 uncultured Robinsoniella sp.
GTAAAAAAGGATGAACGTTTACTCCTTTTTCTGGAATGAAGAAACAAATCACGGTAATTGGTTCACTTGCTTTATGCTACTCGTTTTCTGCATGATGGAACCCCAGGGGCTGTAGCTGACTGTTCTTTATTGGTTGCAGCGCAGAATATTTTTAGCTGTTTATACATAAAAGAAGATGAAAATTTGCTCCTTTTTCTGATTACAGAATGAAAAACAAATCACGGTCTTAAGATCAGTTGATTTACACCAGTAGCCATAATTTAGTTAAAGCATAGTTATAGCTCTGTCATAACTCTGCTATAAATCACCTGTCATAATTCATTATAAAACATAGTATAAATTTGTCAATTAGAGATTATAATTTGTTTGAAAATATACAATAAAGTGTATTGTTTTCTTCATTGTTTTGATGGTTTTTAAAGGGTACAATAAGGCTATCATAAGGTATTGAAGGAGGATAATTATGACATCCAGAGAAAGAGTCAGGGCTGCAATTGCCCATCAGAAACCTGACCGTACACCGGCGGCATTTGAAGCAGTAGATTCCGTTGTGGAAAAATTAATGAATCATTATCAATTTGCGGAGTACAGCCAGTTATTAGAAAAGTTTAAGATTGATATTGTTCCGGTTTCGCCGAAATACATTGGACCGGAGCTTAAGGAGTATGTAAATGAAAAGGGGCAGAAAGTTACCACCAGTTATTGGGGATATGAAACCACCACCCATAAAACAGCAATTGACGAGTATGGGATGACTTCTTATTTTCCGCTGAATGATGTTACTACCATTGAAGAAGTGGATGCATATCCTTTCCCGGACCCGGATTGGTTTGATTATAACGTGATCAAAGAAGAATGCGATAAATATCCGGATAAGGCTATCATTGTCGGGCATGAAGGTCCCTTCCAGATTGTAACTTTCCTCATCGATATGGATCGTTTTTTTATCATGATGATTGAAGAGCCGGAAGTGGCACAGCGCATTTTAGACCGCATGGTGGCATTCGAGCTGGAATATTATGAAAGAATTTTTAAGGCTGGCGAAGGAAGAATAGATATTTTAAGACCACATGATGATTATGGTACTCAGATTTCCCTTTTATTCAGCGTGGATATGTGGCGGGACTTCTTCAAGGAGAATACGAAAAAACTCACAGCACTGGCACATAAATACAACGCATTTTATCAACAGCATTCCTGCGGTGCAGTGCGCCCGATTATACCGGAATTGATCGAGTGCAATGTGGATGTACTGGAGCCGATCCAAAAAGTTGAGGGACTGGAGCCGGAGAGCCTGCAGGAAGCGTTTGGCGGGAAAATTACTTTTCACGGAGGGATTGATACTCAGGGAATACTGCCATATGGAACACCGCTGGAAGTGGCTGAAGAAACACGGCGTTTTATAAAAACATTGAATCAGGATGGCGGTTACATATTGATGGCAAGTCAGGCGTTTGAAGGGGATGTGCCGATTGAAAATATTGAGGCATTGTACGAAGTAGAACGGTAACAGATAAGATTGAATTTAGATTTTTGGGGAGTACTCCGCAACGTGTGGGAGTTGCGGAGTATAAATTGAAAAATTAAATACAAGTATATTATAGCGAATAATGTTTTTATGTGTTAGAAAATGTATTGAATTGCTGGTTTGATGTTATGAAACATTTATTTTATATCCTTAGATTCGTGTTTTAATGGGATGGAAAGGATACCATGACACAAAATCTGCCTTACGGTCCGGTGATGTAGTATTTCTGACCTGCTGTCCGGGTAAATCAAGGAATAAATATAAGTACTAAAAAACAATTAGCCCAGACGTGGGATCTGGGCTAAGAATCATATGTGTCGAATTAAGAAGTTAACACGTCCTTTAGTATATAATTCCGAGCGGAATAAGTCAATTCATTTTACGACACGATTCGAGGCGGTTTGTCAATAATAGGATTCAAATTATCAAATAAAGTCTCGAATTTTCAAAAATGATTAAAATATAGCAATTTTATATTCTACTGAGACACTTCTTTTAACAGTCGTTCCATCTGCGTGATTTCTTCCTTCTGGGCAGAGATGATATTCTGGGCAAGGGTGATGACCTGCTCTTCATCGGTAAAGTTTAAAATAGCTTCTGCCATCTCAATTGCCATCTGGTGGTGCATGATCATTCCTTCTGCAAAGGCGGCTTCTACATTAGTTGCAGTAGAGTGGTTCATCTGATGGGATGAAAACATCTTTTTATACTCTTCCAGATAAGCTTTTTCCTGTTCAAGATCCTGTTTGCCGGTAGCTTTTAATTCCTGTGCAAGGGTTGTCATCTGATCAATTTCCTGCTTTTGGACATCAATAATATCCTTTGCCAGCTTAGTCAGTTCTTCGTTGCTTCCTCCGTATTTTAAATAGCTCTGTGACATTGATATCGCTGCTTCATGGTGGGGAATCATACCATTTAAAAAGTCCACGGCAGCATAGCCCGATTTGTCGATATCCTCCATGTCTTCCATCATATCTTCCATGTCGTCATTCTGTTCATCCATATAAGAAGCAAGATTTGTGTCCCCATGATCCATATTATCATGATTCATGCCGCTGTGATCTGCTGCGCTGCTGTTTGTTGACGCCTGGGTGGCGTTTGTATCCGTATTTGGCACCGGTGCAGTTTTGTTTTTTCCGGCAAAAACCAGCCAGATCAGAAGAATCACCAGAAGAGCCGCGATAATTCCCATTGTCCAGTAAAAACCTTTTTTATCCATAAAGACCTCCATTCAGCCATTCAGGCAATATTATCATTTATTTCATAATGATAGCTTTTTCAGGTTGGTGAAAATTATACAGTAAAGATTGTTTTTCTTTTCATTTAGCGATAAAATACTCCTAAGACTGCCGTTGATAAGTGGCTTAAAGTGGATCAATGGCTGATAAATTTTTGGCATTCAGTTTGACATCATAAAATTCATAACACGTTCCAGGCGTGGGAGATTGGGGGAAAATCAGGTAGTGAATACAAAATCAAATTTATACCTTGAAATGAGCAGAGATGAGATAACCCGGATATTTGAAAAGCGTATGGGTGTGAAAGAGGTTGGCATGATATGTCCTTTACCGGGAGGGATGTTTAATACCACCTACAAAGTAGAATATGGTACAAAGGGACAAAAGGCAGTGTTACGGCTGGGCCCTGTCAACAGACATTTGCTTATGGGGTTTGAAGAAAAGTTAATGGAAGCGGAAAATGAAGTTTACCGCTTGTGTAAACAGGCAGGAATACCCTGTTCAAAAGTGCTTTGCTGTGATACATCAAAACAGCTGGCGGATCGTGATTATATGATTGTTGAATATATTGACAGTATTCCCATGACCAATGCAGATCTGGATGAAACCCAGAAAGCGCGGATCCGGGAGCAGGTTGGAAGCTATACGGCAAAGCTGCATGGCATACAGGGAGAAAGTTTTGGATATCTCTCAAGAGCCGCAGCAGGGCAGGCAAAAAACACCTGGGCACAAGCCCTGCAGATGGAAGCAGATGATATTACCGAAAGATTAAGAAAATACAATACCTATACGGAAGAAGAGTTCAATCAAATAACCGGCATATTTAGAAAGTATGAGGGCTTGCTCAACGAGATCAAAACACCCTGTCTGGTGCACTCCGATTTATGGGAGGGAAATGTCCTGTTACATAAACAAGGAGAAACTTATGAGGTGGCAGCGATTATAGACGCTGACCGGGCTGTTTTCGGAGATATTGATTTTGAATTTGCCAGTCAATGGATGACAGATGAATTTTTCTTTAAAGGCTATCAATTAGATAAAAATGATTATGACAGAGAAGAGAGAAAACTTCGGAGGAAAATCTATCGGATAATCTACCTGCTGATTGAGTCGTATGTGGGTGTGGCGGAATATAATGATATGCCGATGTATGAAAATTCGAAAAAGGAGCTGCTGAAAATAATTGATGAGCTTATTTAGTACAGGCATAGGGGTAAACGGGATAGAAACCGTTTACCCCTTTTGGCAGTTTATTTTGTCCTTAAATATTTAATCAATGCCAAAATTGCAAGAACATATAAACCTAACTTTAAAATATTGAAAAGAATCGTTAAAAATATGCCAATCTGACCCATAAAAGCTGCAAACATTGTACATACCTCCTCCCTCTTATGACGGGTATAGTCCCAGTTAATACATCTATTACGTAATTTTTTTGTTGATTTTATTATATCACATCAAAGTTAGTTTGAAAATTAAATCCTGGTGTCTGCACGCCTTACCTTAAAAGGGTGGGAGAAGTTTTCTGTTTCTATATATAGAAAAGATAAGGGCGTCAGCAGGCATTATATAAAAAAACACAATATATACTATAAAAGATGAAGAAATATATACAAAATATCCATCATCCTCCAAAAGTTAGTCCATTGTAAAATAATATTTGCAAATGATATAATACAAGAAAATCAAGTGATTTATATAGTAAAAGGAGGAACTTATATGAAGAAAAAACTGGCATTATTAATTATTGCGTCTATGTTAGGCATACTTTCGGGCTGCACTGCTGACAAAACATTACAGACGGAAGAAACGCAAAATGAAACAGGTAAAGAGGAAGAGGTTGTGAGTAATAATGAGGTTGAGCGCCCATTTGAAGGGACTACACTCACAATTATGATGGATGGAGGAGATTCTGGTGCTCAGATGCAGATGGAAGCATTCGATCACTGTGCTGAAATTATGGGAGTAGAGGTAAAATATGATGTTTATCCATCAGACCAGTATTTAAGCGTTGTGAATACTAAACTTGCTACAGGTAATGGTGGAGATTTGCTCTGGGGGAATAAAGGACTACAAATGCTTTATTCAGATGCGTTTGTTCCGCTGGAGTGGGAATGGATGGACAAAATGTCAGATATAACAAAAATGTTCTGTATGGACGATGCAGGAAATTATCTGGCAGCACCGGTGGGACCTGAGAATAATATGGGGCTTTTATATAATGAAAAGGTATTGGAGGCCAGCGGTGTTACTCTGCCGATTGCAGATTACAATGAATTTATTGAAGCATGTAAAAAGATTAAAGAAGCAGGATATACACCGCTTTATGTGTCAAATAAAGAACAGTGGACTGCTCAGATTCTTCTGCTGTGTAGTATGACACCTATATTTGATAAGAACCCGGATTATATTGAGCAATTAACAAATAACAAGATTAAACCTTCCGATATTCCCGAATTAAAAGAATTATTTGAGAGAGTGGTTGCCCTTAGGGATGAGAAACTGATCAATGAAGATTATATGTCTGCCACCAACGATATGGGATTGCAGTCGGTTGCCACCGGAGAAAGTGCTTTCTATGCAGTACTTGACAGTTCATACGGTACATTGGTGAAGGATTACCCGGAGGAAGTGAAACAAATGGGCCTTACCACCTGTCCTATGTGGATAGACAAAGATTATGCCATGATTATGAATAATAAGTCCATAGGTTATTTATATGTGGTGGATGGGCCAAATGTGAATGCAGCTAAGGAATTTGTTAACAATATGCTCCAAGAAGACAGTTTTAGCTATTTGTACAATTTGATTCCTGGTAAAGCACCTTACGAGGGACTTGATTTTGAAGTGGAAATGAATGATTTTGGTAAAGAAATCGTTGCGCTGCATGAGGAGACAGAAATTCCTTATTATGCACAGTGGAATGATGCGATTTACAAGCCATACAATAGTGATATTATGACAAACTTCTATGGTGAATTTGCAAAATGCATACAGGATTTATTTGCTGGTATGTCCGTTGATGAGGTTATGGAGCAATGGTATAACAATTATGCTGCCGATGCAAAGGCTTTGCGCCTGGAGGGATGGGAATAGCAACTTAGAAAGGAGAAATTCTCACTATGAAAAAAACTAAAGTGCGTTCCGATTATTATTCTGCTTGGTTTCTGCTTCCGGCATTTATACTTTTTCTGGTGTTTTTTATTTTACCCAATCTAGCTAGCTTTGGTTTAGGATTTACAGATTGGAGTTTGTTTTATATGGATGATATGCACTGGAATGGTTTGGACAATTTTGTCCGTTTGTTTAATGAGCCGATTTTTTGGACATGCATTTTTAATACTTTTTATTTTGCAATAGTAACAGTCATTATTAAAAATGTCGTGGGGTTTGGCCTTGCATTAATTGTAAAGAGAACTTCCAGGTTTAATAATTTTGTAAGAGCCGTGGCATTTCTCCCAGTAACAATCAGTCCGATCGTGGTAGGAATTATATTTGTGGCAATTTATAATCCCACAAATGGCATCCTCAACAGTTTTTTTGAATTGACAGGTATGGGGAATTTGGCACAGGATTGGTTGTTTGATGCAAAAATAGCTATGAATTCTATTTGTGCCATGGAAATTTGGCAGCAAAGTGGATTCAATATGTGCATTTTTGTAGCCGGAATGCAGGGGATCAGCAAGGAATATTACGATGCAGCCGCTATTGACGGAGCGGGTTATCTGCAGCAAGTGCGCCATATTACACTTCCTCTGATTGTACAATCATTTACTGTAACCATAATTCTCAATCTGGTAAGCGGCATAAAGGTATTTGCCCAGGTATATGGAACGACCAATGGGGGACCGGCAAATGCTACGGAAGTATTGTCAACCTTTTTGTATAAAAATTTTGGACTTGGGTACCTGGGGTATTCTGCAGCGGTAGGTTTGTTTACTACAGTGCTAATAATGGTTGTGTCTGTCGGTCTGCTTTTATTTATGCGTAAAAAGGAGGTAGAGGTATAATGAGAAAAAAGCCATGGAAAAAAATGGGAAAACGTGTATTGTTCTATCTTTTTTCTCTTCTTCTTGTTATGATTTATGCAATACCTATTTGGATGGTTTTTGTTAACTCATTTAAGAGCAGGCGGGAAGCAAATCTATTCGGAATAGAGTTGCCCTATGAGTGGGCATTAGGAAATTATGCAGAAGTATTTGAGTCGGGAAATATTCTTAGCGCGTTTATGAATGGTATGATTATCGCTTCAGGTGCCGTGGTTTTGATTTTATTGTGTTCCTCCATGGCGGCATTTGTGATAGCCAGATCACATAAAAAACTTATAAAAGGGGCGTATTTTTTGTTCCTGATAGGTATTGTGGTGCCAATTGCATTTATTCCAACATATTTGGTACTAAATCAGCTGCAGCTGTTAAATTCATACCTGGGGATTATTCTTCTGCATGCAACTTACGGACTGCCAGCATCTATCTTTTTATACTCTGGTTTTGTTAATACAATTCCAAGAGAGTTAGATGAGGCTGCTATCATGGATGGTGCTCGTTTGCCGACATTGTATATGTCCGTGATTTTCCCGCTGTTGAAACCAATTACAAGCACGTTGTTCATCTTCAATTTTGTGGGGGCATGGAATGATGTTCAGCTGCCATTGTTTTTTACGGGAAGTGATAAGTGGACTCTACCGCTGACTATGTATAATTTTTATGGAGCAAAGAGTTCTTCCTGGAATCTTATATTTGCTGATATTATGCTAACGATAGCGCCGCTACTGGTAATATACCTAGTTGCGCAGAGATATATTATTGAAGGGATGACGGCAGGTGCAGTAAAGGGGTAGGCGCGTCCCAGAAAAGGGCGGATAGAGTGTGGGTATATTACACAAAGATTTGAGGTGGATTAAAACCAAGATGAAAAGAAGTAAGAATGCAAAAAAGGAACTCCGCAGATGTCTGTTTGACATTCTTTTTGGTGTGAGCGTGGTTTTCATCCTAATTTCCTTTTCTGTCTACAGTGTATATATCTGGCATGAGAATACAAGGGAATCAGATCAATATAACAGGGAGTTTGTCAAGAATATCTGTATGCAGATTGATGATGCAATTCAGGATATGGATACAGTGGCATGCCAGATCGTGGCGAATCAGGAACTTCAGAAAATGTTAATGGCAGCGCGAACACAAGAATATCAGGATCGCAATTATTTTGAATATAATTTAGTTGAACGCTGGAAAGCCCAAGAAATACTATGGGTCTTCAATATGCCGCACAAGCTTGTAGAGGGTATTCATGTTTTCACAAACAGTTCCTATGTGGGATTGAGTATGTCTCCAAGCCCTAAAATAGTAAAGCAGAATTCCTCAAATCCAAAATGGGATGTGGAAAAGGATCAGTACAGTGTTTTGCCGCCTCACAGAGATGATTGGACGCAGTCTGGAGATAGCTGCTTTTCCGTAGTGCGCAGAATGATACACACGAATTCTCCATTCGAGGATCTTGGCTTTGTGGAGGTTCAGAAATCAGACAGTCTTTTGAAAGATATATGCTCGGCAGAGGACAGGGGTGCAGATTATGAAATTATAATACTGGATGAAAGTAAGAAGGAGATATTTTCTCTGGGTGATTCCGATAGCTGGAAAAGTTTACAGTTTGCCAGCTATCCGGGAGAGATTGAAAGTATAGAGTACACAGGTTCTAATGGTGTAAAAATGATTGCAATGTTCGGTATGGCGGAAGAGGTAACATGGACAGTAATGCTTACTCAGCGTAAATCAGTATATATGCAGCCAGTCTATACCATTGTAACGATTGTGACAGTTGTTGGTGTATTGCTTCTTGGAATTCTTGCTGTGGCTTTTGCTATCACTGCACGCCAGATTGCAGAGCCTATCAACCGATTAGCAAGTCAGGTTAGGAAAGTGTCGTTGGAAAATCCGCTTCAGACTAGAGAAATTACTGGAAAATACTGCGAAGTAGAGATGTTGCGGGATGCATTTGAAGAGATGACAGCAAAACTGAAAGGATCAGCGGAACAACTGGCTATGATAAGTGAAAGTGAATTATGTTTGAGGATTGACCAGTTGCAGGCAAAAATTAATCCCCATTTTTTATATAATGCGCTTATGTCCATCGGAGCAGCCGGTGAGGAGACTGGAAATGAAAAAGTGGAGCAGATGTGTTTTGAACTAAGTGCTTTGTTTCGGTATATCAGTGCGGATCACCCACAAATGGTTACTTTGCAGGAGGAAATGGAACATGTGGGACTTTATCTTCATTTTATGAAATATAGGTATGAGGATTGTTTTCAATACAATAGTGAATTGGAGCCGCATGTGGCATCTGTTCCGGTAAGCCGTCTGATTTTTCAGCCCATTATTGAGAACTGTTTTAGCCATGGGTTTAAGTCCATTGCTCCTCCTTTTTTGCTATCTGCCGTTTGCCGCGAGACTAAAGACGGATGGAGGTTTTGTGTAGAGGATAATGGACGTGGATTTGACAGCGAAAGCCAGGAAAGAATACTGTTAAAAATAAAGCGTATAGATAGAATTTTTGAAAATAAATATGGATATGAAAAACTTCAGCCAGATAATATGGCTATCATAAGCGTGTATGTCAGACTGAAATATCAATATCGCAGTCGAATAAGGATTCAAATAGATAATGATTCCAGCTTGGGAGGAGCACGAGTGGTTATTGAGGTGAAGGAACGGAGGGAAGAGCTATGATACGATGCGTCGTAATTGATGATGAGCCGTTAATCCTGCGAAGCATTAAGGCAAAGATCCAACGCCTGAATTCACATTTCCAGGTAGTAGCTGTGGCTACAAATGGATTGGATGGTATGAAAGCCATAAGAGAATACAATCCAGATGTGGTGTTTACGGATATCTACATGCCGTTAATGGACGGGTTAAAGCTGATTGAGAATCTTAGAGAAGAAAATAAATCTGCCAAGATAGTTATTCTCAGCGGCTATAAAGAATTTGAATATGCTAAGAAAGCATTGCAATATGACGTGAAAGATTATCTGTTGAAGCCCATTGACAATCAAAAATTAACAGGTTTGTTAAAAGAATTGGAGGGGGATGTATGTCATACTCGTCTGGAAGAGAAGCGAAAGCTTCTGGAGAGTGCCAGGCAGGGAATGCTAATGCAGGATCACTTGTTTGATGCTAATTCTGTATTTTTTGATGAGGGCAGGCTATCCCTGCTTGAATGTAAATTGTGCCTGGGTTCCTATTTTTTTCACCGAACTAGTTCCCTGGAAGTGAACTGCAAAAATAGTTCAGTAATAGATTACGAGTCTATATGTAAGGAAGTTGATCCGGGAGAGTACTTTCAATTTGTGTTTAATGGCAAGTTTCAAAATGAAGCGGAAATTTTTTTCCTAATGGATGAGTGTATTGATATCGATGAGTTTACAAATAAATTTTACAGGACCGTGAAAAGTAATATTGGAGGAAATATACATGTGACATGTATTGTATCCAGAATTGTGAAGAGTTTAGAGGATATACCCGGGTTAAGTCGTGAAGTTGAAAACGTAATGTTTAAAAAACTTATTTTTTCTATTTCGGAATTGATTTATACGTCTGACGGTTTAAATAATCAGGATGTAATAGAAAATCTTGACGCAGCCTTCAATGAGCTGTCAAAAGAGTTGCATGGAGAAGACCCGGATAGAACAGTTGACAGAATACATAAAATAATGAATATCTGTAAAGCAGAACGATATACCCAATTAATGCTGACACAGGTGATAAACGGGATACTGAAATGTCTGGGAATGATACCCGGCGACAGAATAGAACAGGTTTCCAATCTGACCATATGTTCCTGCGACAATTATGAAGAATTGGAGCAGACAGCAGAAGAATGGGTAAGAAACCAGTATCATATAGGAAATTCTGAAATCAATGAGTCAAATACCCGTGATAAAATGGATGAGATTGAGGCTTATATTGCACGTCATTATAAAGAGCATCTGATGGTACAGGATATAGCACATCATTTTGAATTTAATTATTCTTACTTTAGTACTCTATTTCGAAAATATAAGGGAATTTCGCCAAATGAATATATGATTAATAAGAGGGTGGAACAGGCAAAGTTTCTTTTGCGGACCTATCGGGAAATGACAGTAAAAAACGTTGCATGGAAAGTAGGATATGAAGATTCTTATTATTTTAGTCGTATTTTTAAAAGCGTTACAGGACAGACCCCTTCGGAATACCGGAGTGGGAAAATATAATGAAAAAAACTAAATATAACTGTCATAGGATGGTAGAGAAAAGGGGTAGCAAATGGAGAAACAGATAATATACGGTGTACAATACTACCGATTTCCAACGCCAGTTAAAGAGGAATGGGAATCTGATATTAAGAGTATTCAAAAGCACGGTTTTAATACGATAAAAATATGGGCAGTATGGAGGACAAACCAGCCGGAAGAGGACAAGTATGATTTTGATGATCTGGATACGCTGATGGGATTGGCAACAGCCCATGGTTTGTCTGTTATCATAAATATTATTATGGATGCTGCGCCAGCATGGTTATATGAAAAATACCCAGAATGTATTATGGAAATGGCTAACGGACAAAAACTTCACCCCCAGGCGCCTCTATACCGACAGATGGGCGGAGCTCCGGGACCATGTTATCATCATAAGGGTGCATCCGAGTTTAAATATTTATTTATTAAAAAACTTGCAGAACATTTTGCGGAAAATGAAACTTTGCTATATTGGGACCTCTGGAATGAACCGGAACTCACATGTGGCCTTGCACGGGAAGCAGATATGTCGAGTATGGTGTGCTATTGTGAAGCTTCCGTAAATGATTTTCGTGTATGGCTGACAGAGAAATACGGTACGATAGATGCGCTGAACCAGTCATGGAAACGAAATTATCAGGGGTTTGCTGAAATTGAGGCGCCCAGGCTGGGCAACACCTACTGCGATATGGTGGATTGGAGGACTTTTTTTTCGGAGACGCTTACAGATGATTTGAGAGAGCGGATTCGTGTTGTAAAAGAAGTAGACAGCCGACACCCGTTGATGGTACATACTGTGCCGATACCATATTTTAATATGATTAATGCTTGCTGTGACGATTACAAAATGTCTAAGTTATGTGATGTATACGGCAACAGCATTGGTCATGAGCCGTATATGGCTGTTATGGCAGTATGCGCAGCCGGAGAAAAAACCGTGCTCAGTGCAGAGATACATATTGTAGGTGGTGAAAGTTTTAATCGTCCGTCTGTTCAAACGTTTCGAGATTTTCAACAACAGGTATATACGCCCCTTGCCCATGGAATAAAAGGTTTTCTTTACTGGCAATATCGGCCGGAGCGATGTGGGAGGGAAGGACCTGCATGGGGACTCACAGCGATGGATGGTGGAAATCATGAACGATTGGAATTTGCATCCCGTGTGGGAGAGGCTTTGAAAACCTATGGTGATATTTTAGTGGATGCAAAGCCTGCCAGGGGAAAAATTGTTCTTGTCAGGGATTGCAAAAATGAGATCTTCACATGGTGTGCTAATGATTCCACGGATAAGTATATGAACTCAATTTTGGGAGCATTTGATGCTTTTTATATTCTCAATTATCAGGTAGATATAAAATCGACTGATCAATTACTGGAGGAAGGTATGGATAGTTATGCTATGGTTTATTATCCCAGTCCGTATTTTATGACACAATCAATGGCGAATGCGTTACGCCAGTTTGTACATGGAGGAGGAATGCTGGTATCAGAAGCGTTTTTTGGTGCCTACCAGGGAGAAGAGAACCTTCATTCGGAACAGGTTCCTGGATATGGATTTGAAGAAGTTTTCGGTGCGAGGGAGGGAAGAGACCTTTCCACAGCATCGCTGTCAGCAGCTTATGGGAAGCAGTGGTGTGTAGAGAACGAAGATAAAAATCTAATTCAGTTCACTGGCGGACTCTTAGGGGTGGAATATTCCTTTGTGGGTTATTACTTTTTAGAGGAACTGATTCCAGATGCAGGAACCGGAGTTGGAAAAACTCCTGGGGAAAATCCTATGACAATGATGGTCACAAATCGGTACGGGAAAGGGAAAACTGTTGTGTGTGGCACTTTGCTGGGGGCAGCGTACCGGGCATCGGGAGATAAAGGAGTACTGCGACTTTTTGATGAATTTGCACAGCTGGCGTCCGTGGATAAAAATGCTATAACCAGTCAGTCTGGTGTTCGGGTAGATATTCTGACGTGTGAGATGGGATGGACCGTAGTTCTTCGCAGAATAGATTCAGAAAGTGGAGATGTATCAGTGGTTTTACCTGTTACGGTTTCACCTGTATCCAATATATTTGTAGATATCGATACGGCTGAAAAATATATTCTTACGGAGCAAGAAGAAATAAAAATTTCGCTGGAAGGAAACGGAATCAAGGTTTTGGTTGGATATCGTCGCTGTTAAAATCTAAACGGCTAATACTCTAAGTTTGTGTCCCCTATATCCTCATTTATGTAGATGTAGGGGATTTGAGGTGTAAAATGTGTATTCTATTTTTAATATAAAATAGAGTTGTTAAGCGAATTCTGCTTATTCCAGATAAATCTTCCGCAGATCCCCTGGCGTCATATTCAACCGTTTCTGAAAGGAAGCATAGAGCCTCCGCTCATTTGTATACCCAACCAGATCGCTGACTTCAGCTATGGACATGTCAGGCTCGTCCAGCAGCAGTTCTGCTGCTTTGCGGATCCGGATATAGTCGAGCAGATATGTAAAGCTGTGGTCTGTATATTTATTGATCAGGGAGGAGATGTAGCTGGTGTGGAAGAACAGTTCCTCACTGATGGTCTGCAGTGATATATCCTTCATATAATTTTTCCTGATATAATTCATGATCCGCTGCAGGGATGACGGCATGGAGGCGATATCAGGATCCCACTCGAAGTATGCCAGATCTGTAAAAGGTCTGGCTGTCTTTTTTTCAGTGGAATCGTTGTGCAGGTTTTCATAGATCCGCTGAAGGATTTCCAGCAGCTCTTCCTTATCCAGCGGCTTCAGAAGATAGTCCAGGACACCATAGCGTATAGCCTGCCGGGCATATGAGAAATTATCGTGCCCGGAAAGGATAATAAAATTTTCGCAGAGATCTTTGGATTTCAGACGGCGGATTAATTCAAGCCCTGTCATATCAGGCATGACGATGTCGGTGATCACAACATCGGGATATAAAATTTCGCTTGCAGATAAAGCCTGGGCACTGTCTGCACAGCTCTTCAGCTTGAATGGGATATTCAGGTTCGTGCTCAGGATGCTTACAATTCCTTCTCTTATATGAGTCTCATCTTCAACTACCAGTATTTTCATTTTCGTTTCCTCCTGTTCTTTTTAAATATATCGTGACAGTTGTGCCTTTATTCTGGCTGCTCTTGATTTGCAGAGCATAATCCTTTCCAAAGAAAGCCTGCAGGCGGTTATTTATACTGTTAAGTCCAATATGTGCATCTCGGATGTAATTTGTCTTTTTCAGTGATTCATTGAGGCTGGTAAGCTCCCGGGGCAGAATTCCCTCCCCGTTATCGGTGATTTCCAGGATGACATCACCGTAAGGCATTGTCTCGAACCGATCCCTTACATTCAGCTCAATCGTCAGGGGAGATACAGCAGTTCTGGCATGCTTGATGGCATTTTCCAGGAGCGGCTGCAGTATAAAGCGGGGACACATAATATCATCGATTTCCGTGAAAACGGATATGTGGATAATCAGTTTTTCCAGCATACGGATTTTATGGATATCCAGATAGTTTTTTGCATGGAGCAGTTCATCCGATAGCTGAACAAAGCCGGTATTGCTGTTCAGATTGTACCGCATAAATTTGCCCAGGGAGATGACCATGGCGGCTGTTTGTTCATCCTTTGCCTGTTCAGCCGACATATGGATATTTTCCAGGATATTATATAAAAAATGCGGTTCTATCTGTGCCTGAAGCGCATAGAATTCTGCATCTTTTTTCTCCAGCTCCGTATGGTAGATCTGATAGAGAAGATCGTTAATTCTGGTTACCATATGATTGTAAGAGGACGTGAGCTGTCCGATTTCGTCCCGGCAGCCAGGCACCTTCAGCGGGACCAGATTGTCTGCCTGGGACTGGCTGATATGTTTCTGGAGTCGGCTGATTCTTCTTGTAATGGAAGTGGTGATACCATAATATCCGGCTGAGAGTACCAGGAATAGTAAAAGCAGCAGAATCAGCAAGGTGCTGCCGTTATAATTCAGTGATGCTTCTAAATCCAGTTCCTGAAACATGGTGAGATGAAGTTCAGCTATAGCAGTCTCGCAGACAGATATCTGCCCGCCGTCTGTCTTATCAGGATGAAAGGGCGTATATTCCGGTGAATTTCCCGTAAACCGGATTGGATTCGTGTCATTTTCGAAAGAGGCGTACAAGGTCCCCGACAGAGAAGCAAAATTTTCCATCAGAGAGGCAAGTGATACGTCTACCTGCAGCGTTGTGACAGCAGCAGAATAATTGCCATTGTACAGACACTGGTAATAAGTAATGGTTTTAGCTTCGCCAGGAACTTTATACCATACACCGTTGATCAGATCCTTGATGCTGGCATGCAAATCATCCGGGAGAGGGGATGTCTCAGAGGAAATCAAATGATTGCCCCAGTTCAGATAATAAGGCTTTGTCCCATAAAACAGTATGTTCTGTATGGAAGAATCTGATTTCAGCAGATAGCTCAGCAGAGGCTGGATATCTTTTATGTAATAGTACAGTTCTTCTGACTGGGAGTCATAGACACCATTCAGATAGGAATTCAAAGTACTGTTGCTGCTGAGAAAATCGGCGGATTCCTGTATCTTATTTAATTGAATGTTTAAGTTCTTCTGCGCTATATCCAGTGCACTTTTTTCATTTTGTATATACTGCTTCAAAACGGAATCATAGTTCTGATTATACAGAGAATATTCCAGCACGGTGGTTGGCAGCAGGATAATGATGATATAACCCAGCAGAAGCTTGTGCGAGAGCTTCAGATCCATGAACAGATGGTATAATTTAGTCATTGCCTGTTTTGGTGTATTCATAGGAGTCTCCTTTAGATTTGGAATATGTGATATATGCCTAATTATGTTGAGCGTTGTATTGGATTATCATACATTTTTATATATTAGAGCATACACTATTTGTTGAAAATATTCAAATAAACAGGAAGATGAGTATAAAAAACAGCATGATATATTAATTTTCAACAGTTAACAAAAAACTGACCCGATGATATGATCATAACATAGCACAGGGGGCATCCGGTAAAGCGTGCAGTACCGGATAAACTCAAACAGCCAGAAAAGAAAGGGGAGAACAGGATGAAAAAGCTATCCGCACTGAAGACGTTCAAGAAACAGCTTCCGCTGCAGATTTTTGTATTAGCCGGGATTGTGTATCTGTTTATATTTAATTTTATTCCCATGTTTGGAATCATTATGGGATTTAAGGATTACGACATTGTAATGGGGGTAAAGGGGATCTTTACCAGCGAATGGGTAGGGTTAAAATATTTTAAAGAGTTTATCTCAGATTATAATTTTCCCAGTCTGATTAAGAATACTGTTGGTATCAGCCTTCTGAAGCTGATCTTTACTTTTCCGCTTCCCATATTGTTTGCCATCATGCTCAGCGAGATTCGCTCTGTAAAGTTTAAGAAGCTGATCCAGACCTGCAGTTATCTGCCGCATTTTATATCATGGGTGATTATATCCGGAATATCATTCCAGTTCCTTTCATCCGGCGGCATTATTAACACATTGTTTATGCACATGGGGTTGATTGACAAGCCAATCGGTTTTCTGACAGATGCTTCCAAATACTGGGGGTTCGCAGTGTTCTCGGATGTCTGGAAGGAAATGGGGTGGTGGACCATCGTATTTCTGGCGGCTATCGTAGGCGTCAGCCAGGACCTTTTTGAAGCAGCACAGATTGACGGTGCGGGAAGGCTGCAGCGGATATGGCACATCACACTTCCTTGTATTAAACCTACCATTGTGGTGGTGCTGATCCTGGCGCTTGGGAATCTGTTCGGGGGAGGTCTGAGCGGTTCCAATTTTGAGCAGAGCTATCTCATGGGGAACAGTATGAATAAGGAATCCTCACAGATTATACAGACTTATGTATTCCAGGTAGGTCTGGCACAGGGAAGATATGCATATGCAACAGCGGTAGGACTGATTCAGTCTGTCATATCATTATTCCTGATATTTTCCAGTAACTTTTTCTCTAAAAAAGTTTCAGGAACAGGGTTATTTTAGGAGGTGGTGAAATGTTGAAAAAACGAAAGAAAAAATCTACAGAAGACTGGATCGTGGATGGTACCATTTATCTGCTATGCATAATCATACTGTTTATGACAGTGTACCCGTTTTATTATATCCTGGTTATTTCTTTTAATGAGGGAGTGGATGCGTCATTGGGCGGCATATATTGGTGGCCCAGAAAGTTCACACTGGAGAATTATTCCAGATTCTTCTACGATGCAAAATGGCTGATCGGACTGGGGGTAACCGTGCTTCGGACGGTTGTAGGAACCCTGGTGGGAGTGCTGTTTACTACCCTGGTGGCATACGGACTGTCATTTAAGGAACTTTGCGGAAGAAAAACTTACATGACCCTTATCATCATCAGCATGTATTTTTCAGGAGGGATTATACCCTATTACACTTTATTGAAGGAGCTTCACTTGATTGACACCTTTTTTGTTTACGTGATACCGGGTGCGCTCAATACCTTTTTCCTGATGGTGGGGCTGTCATTTTTTACAGATATACCGCCGTCACTGAGAGAATCGGCAAAAATAGACGGAGCAAGTGAGATTACAGTGTTTACTAAAATCATATTGCCCATATCCAAGCCTTTCCTGGCGACTCTGACCCTGTTTGTGGGAGTGGCGCACTGGAACAACTGGTACGATTCAGCCTTCTTTATTAAGACAAAAGGTCTCAGGACATTATCTTATCTGATGATGGAGGTCATTAATAAGAGTATGATCAGTTCATCGGCTGCTTCGGCGGCGGCTCAGGCGAATACTGCAACAACTACATTGTCTATCCAGACAGCAGCTATGGTCATTGCAGTTGCCCCCATACTCTGCGTATATCCGTTCCTGCAAAAGTATTTTGTTACCGGGATTATGATTGGTTCTGTCAAGGAATAATCCCTTTTCGGATATTTGAGATAGAACAGGAAACTTATTAACCAGGTAGTCATTCTTGACTGCATCAATACATAGGAGGGTTAGATATGAAAAAGAGAACAAAGAAACTTGCGGCGTTACTGGTCACCGGGTGTATGGCTGCCTCTGCTCTGGCAGGATGCGCAGCTGGAGGTAAGGATTCATCAGGGGATACCAAGGCACAGACAGATGGAGCAGAAGTAAAGACAGAAGCAGGGGCTGCTGACGGCACATCTGCAGATAGTACAGACGGAGAGCACATGGAATCAGCGGCACAGACGGACGCCGGGCAGGCAGAGGGAGCGGCGGCAGATGGTGAGGTTACGGAGCTGGATATTTTCATTAATATGAACTGGTGGCCTGTGGATACCTTTACCGGAATCATTCCGGAAGAAATTCAGACAAAGACAGGAGTTAAGCTGAACATTACGGTGGCGGCAGATGATAAGCAGCTGGGTCTCATGATTGCATCCAATGAGATACCGGATCTGGTATTTGCAGATAAAGAGCTGGACAGGCTTTCCAGCAGCCAGTTCTGCTATTCCTATGATGAGCTGATCCAGCAGTATGCACCGGACTTTAAAGCAAATGATCTGATGGCAAATGTGGCGAGGTCATTTTCTCAGGATGAGCACTATTATACGCTGCTGAACTGCCTAAGCACTAATGAAGAATGGGCAGAGGCACCGGCAGGTGCACCCGGACAGGCATGTATCTATTACCGGAAAGATATATATGAGAAGATGGGCAGTCCGAAGCTGGAAAATCTGGATGATTTTATGTCAGTGTGCGGTCAGGTGAAAGAGGAATATCCGGATATGGTGCCCTTTGGGCTGGGAGGCTTCTGGAAGCTTCAGCCGATTGCAGCCTGGATGGGGGCATCTACAACAGGGGGAAATGCCTATCAGCCGCTGGATGACGGCAGTACGGTACACTATGTAAGCGCTCCTGAATATAAGGGATTTCTGCAATATGCAAATGCACTGGCCAGAGAAGGATATATGTCGGCAGAGGCTTATGCCAATGAAAACGAAGGAGACAGCCACCAGGCTGCTTACAACGGAGATTGTTTTGCCTATACATGGTATCTGTCACCATCTTCCCTGCAGACATTAAATACAGAGTCACAGAAGATCAATCCGGAGGCTGAGTGGGCGGTATTAAGACCTCTGGGAGGAGAGAATGCGGCATACGGTATCAGTAAAGGCTGGGGAGGATTATTCATATCCAAAGAATGCAAGGCTCCGGATAAAGCAATTAAATTTGTAGAATATTTGTTCAGCGAAGAGGGCAGACATCTGTCCAAATGGGGACGTGAAGGAATTGAATATACTTTGAATGACGATGGATTGCCGGAGTTTTCAGATGAATGGAAAGAGACTAAGAAAGACCCGGAAGCAATGAATAAGAAGTATAACCAGTATTTCTATTTTGGTGTAAATGCAGTTGATGAACTTCTGGGGGATTATATGGACATGAGTGATGAAGATCTGGCGGACTGCACGGCTTATAAGGATGGGTATAAGAATTACCCGGAAATAGGTATTGCGGTGCCGGTATCCAGCAGTGATGAAGGTGTCATAGAGGCGAAGCTGAAAGAAATGCTGAAGGCAGAAGAGGCGCGTGTGATCTTCTCGGCAGATGATGAAGAATTTGAGAAAAACTATGAAGGTATGATGAAAAATGCTGAAAAAATCGGCGTTGAGTCTTTGAACACTTATATGACTGAGCGGGTAAAAGAAGTTAAGGAAAAATACGGATTATAAAGTTATGGGATTCCCCCGGGCAGAGCAGCTTACAAAGTTTGGCGCACCTGGGGGATGATACATGAAACGCATTCGGACTGGGAAGCGTTAACCGAATAAGGAGGCTAAATGTATACATTAAAGAAGACAACCCCGGCATATAAGACGATGCCGGTTCAAAACAGAAAAGGTCTGGTTTCCCGCCATGGCTACTGTAGTGGAAAGCCCGCCTCTAAATATGGGGAAGCCATGCAGCTGGGGAACGGGAAGATGAGTGCCTGTGTCTATGGCAAACCATATGAAGAACAGGTGATATATGGGCACGAAAGGCTTTATATTCCTACGATTAAGGAAGTACCGCCCCCGCCGCCTCTGGCTGACCAGATGCCAGAGATACGCAGACTTCTGGCGGAGGGCAGGACATACGAAGCGGCAGACCTTGCAAGTGATATTGCGAGAGTAAAGGGAGGCCACAAAGGACTTCTTATAAAACCGGAAAAACAAGGCGATTGGGAAATACCTGTTGAAGGGTTCATCCGCCACAGCGGTGCGAGGCTGAACATTTACCAGGAACAGAAAGAGGACCCTGTGGATTACCTGCGGGCAGTGGATTTCATAAGCGGTGAGTCGTCTGTATACTGGACGGATAACAGAGGGAACTGGGTAAGAAAGGGATTCGTACTCAGAACAGAGTCGATTCATCTTCAGAAGATCATAGTACCGGCAGGAGAAAAAGTACGTGTAAATTTGAGTCTGGATGCATTTTGCGAAGAGGGCGAACATGAGTGGGAGAGAATGAGCCTTCCCAGGGAATCAGCCTTTATAACAGAAGCAACGGATAATGCGCTGATATTTGAAGGCTTCTATGACGCTGACATCAGCCCGGAGGGGTATGCGGCAGTAGTATGGATAGAAGGAGATGCCGACTGTGAGGCACTAAATAGCAGCCTCAGGGCAGAAGCTGAGAATGAACTGCTGATATGCAGCTGCATCAGACATTTTGAAAAGTATGTGCCCGGGTGTGGAAAAGACATGCTGGAAAATGCTCGGAAAGTGTCGGCAGCCAGGAATCCGGAGGATGATATTTACAGCCGCCTCCTGGAAGAGAACAGGAACAGCCACGGCAGGCTTATGGAGGCATCCATCCTGGAACTGGACAGTGAGCGGGATCAGCTGTTCACTATAGAAGAGCTGCTTATGAAGCAGCATGAAAGCCGGGAAATCAGCCAGGCGCTTCTGGAAAAGTTCTATGATGCCGGCAGATATTTTCAGATTATTAATACGGGAGAGCTGCCGCCGCTCATCGGACAATGGAATATCAATGTGAACCTGCAGGTATGCAGCGCAAATATAACCGGTTTGCAGGAGCTGATGGTCCCTTATTTTAATTTTATAGAAAAGAATCTGCCTGATTTCAGGCGAAATGCCAGGGAGATCTTTGGATGCAGAGGGATTGTGGCAGATATCCATCCGGATATGCATAATGGACTCCTGTATCATTTTTCCAGAACCTGGCCCCATGAATTCTATACGGCGGGCACAGGCTGGATGTACCACGAGTTCTATTATTATTACCTGACAACCGGCGACAGGGAATTCTTAAAGGATCATGTAGTACCGGGGCTTAAAGAAATCGCTGAGTTTTACAGTGACTTCCTGACGGATAAGGACAGCGGCGGAAACTATATGTTCTATCCCTGCCTGTCACCTGAGAACAACCCCGTTGGCTGCGGACCCGCAACGATTAATGCGGTAATGGATATCATGGTGTGCCGGGAGGTGCTGGAGAATCTGATTCAGGCAGAGGATATTCTGGGGCTGACGGATGGTGACAGGGAGAGATGGACAGAGATGCTTGACCATCTGCCCATTTTACTCACCGATGAGGAAGGCGGTCTGAAGGAATGGGCATGGCAGGGCTACCAGGAAAATTATAACCACAGATGTGTCTCACACCACTATGATGTCTGGCCGGCGGATAAGATCAACTACGAGGAAACTCCGGACCTTGCACAGGCAGTGCAGATATCCAACCGGAAGAGGCCCTTAGAAAATGACTCCTGCCATGGAATCATGCACAGGCTCTTTACCGCAATCAGACTGGGAGACAGGGATTATGCAGCCAGGCTGCTGCATATGCTTCTGGAGGCGGGATATATCAACAGCAATATGTCCACAAACCACTATCCATACCGGGTTGTGTTCCCGGATATGCTGGGCAGCATGCCTTCAGTGGCTGCGGAGCTTCTGGTCTATTCCAAACCGGGTAGGATGAAACTGCTTCCGTGTGCACAGGGCATTGTCCCGGCTGGAAGGGTGCAGGGGCTTTGTCTGTATACCTTAGTGCGGCTGGAGGACATGGAGTGGAATCTGAAGGATCGAAAGGAAAGCTGGCTGAAAGCAGAACTGGTCAGTCTTGAAGACCAGGAAGTGACGGTGGGATTCGGAATAGAAATACAATCTTGCAGGGTGGACGGCATAACGGCTGAAATAAAGGATGGGTGCCTGAGGCTTAAATTCAGGAAAGGGCAGAGAATATGTCTGGAGGCAGTATTTGCGGAAGGATGAATTGTTTGTCTGGTATCAGAAAGATGATGTGTTGTTCAGGATGGAGACAGTCTAGGTGAGCCGAAGTTGAAAGTCGGCGGGGTATCGAAACAGGAAGCACAATCGGCAGGGAGAAATCTCTGCTGATTGTGCTTCTTCTTTTGCATTCCCGGTATAATATTGCTGCTTTGGGAAAGATACAGAAAATGTCCCTGTTCTATTTGAAGAATCAGATCCAGCCACATTTTCTGTATCATAACTGCATAGTACCAGATTCTGCAGACAGCATTTATTTATAACGTTTATAACGTTTATAGCGCTTTCATTTAGTTTAGAAACATTTCATACATTACCTGTTGACAGAAGTAATGTTCCTGTAGTATATTAGTCAAAAGAAATGATAGTAATGATTTTGGACTAATATAAATAAGCAGAACGGGGGGGATAAATGTGGATCAATCAGAGGAGAGAATAACAGAGGGCAAAATAACAGAGGGCAAAATAACAGAGGGCAAAATAGCAGAGAACAAAATAGCAGAGGACAAAATATCACAAGACAGAGTATCAGAAAACAGATTAACCGAGAACAGATTATCTGAAAAATACCAGTCACTCAACAGATCCTTTGAGGACTATGCAAGAGCAGTAGGCTTAACTTCTATGAGTTTGACCGTTTTGGGGATTATTTATGACAATCCCAAAGAATGTACACAAAAGCTGATCTGTGAACAAAGCCAGTACACGAAGCAAAGCGTAAATATGATTATTAAAGCTTTTTGGAAGCATGGATATGTGGAACTGGTAGAAATGAAGACTGATCGCAGAAATAAGCAGGTAAAGCTAAGTGAAAGCGGTATGGAATATGCAGATAGAATTGTGGGCCGCTTATGGGAAGTGGAACGGGATGTAATGAACAAAATAACAGAAGAACAGCGGGAGGCTTTAATGGTTTACGCTGAGGTTTACGAAGAAAGTATTCGAGATGAGATTGCCAGATTGACAGGCAATATAAGTAAAAACGAGATCGGTGGTGATAACATTGATAAAAGATAACTGGATTCATTGCCCTGTCTGTAAAAATAAAACCAGACTAAAGGCACGTTATGATACGGTACTTATAAAATTCCCGCTGTATTGTCCAAAATGCAGGCAGGAAACGCTGATCGACATTACCAATTTAAAAATAACAGTTCACACAGAGCCAGACGCATAAGACGCAGAGCCAGGGAAGTATAATATGCTTCTCTGGCTCTGTTTTTATATAAACGAAGCTGCCAAAAAGCAGTATTCAGGCATGCTCAAGAAAAATGGAGGAAATAACTTGATAAAAATACTAAAAAACTTAACGGCAAAAGAATGGGGGCTAACGGTCATAAGTCTGGGGCTGATTGTCTTTCAGGTGTGGCTTGATCTGACCCTGCCGGAATTCATTGGAAAAATCACGGAACTTGTCCAGACACCTGGCAGCCAAATGAATGAAATATTACTCGCCGGCGGCAAGATGCTGCTGCTCACGCTGGGAAGTGTTGCTGTTTCAGTCCTGATTGCGGGGCTTGCCGCAAAAATCGCAACCAATCTCGCTTCCAGACTGCGGACAAACCTGTTTCATAAGGTTCAGTCCTTTACCATGCAGGAGATCAACAATTTTTCCATATCCAGCTTAATCACGAGAACGACTAATGATATCACTCAAGTTCAGATGCTGGTAGTGATTGGATTGCAAATCCTGATAAAATCGCCCATTCTGGCGGTTTGGGCGATTGTAAAAATTATGGGAAAAAGCTGGCAGTGGTCCTTTGCAACAGGCATTGCTGTAGCTGCACTTATTCTTGTATCCGTGGTGATGATTGTGATAGCCATTCCGAAATTCAAGCTTCTTCAACAGCAGACGGATGATTTGAGCCGTGTCTCCAGAGAAAATCTGACAGGGCTGCGTGTAGTCCGTGCATACAACGCTGAGGGATATCAGGAAGATAAGTTTGAAGAAACCAACCAGGCTTTTACGCACACCAATTTATTCGCTAACCGCCTGATGGCTGCACTGATGCCTTCTGTGGAGCTTATCATGAATGGTTTGACATTATCGGTATACTGGATTGGGGCTGTTTTGATCTCATCTGCAGCAGTTGCCGCACGGCTCACATTATTTTCTGATATGATGGTATTTTCATCCTATGCAATTCAATTGCTTATGGCATTTATGATGCTGGTAATGGTGCTGATTCTGATTCCCCGCGCCAGCGTTTCCGCAAACCGTATCTGCGAAGTCTTAGATACCGATCCGGCAGTAAAGGACGGCACCATTGATGATCTGCAAACCGCCACACCCGGTGAGGTGGAATTTAAAAATGTCAGCTTTAAATACCCGGATGCGGAAGATTATGTGCTTCAGAACATCAGCTTTCGGGCAGGTAAAGGTGAAACAGTTGCATTTATAGGAGCCACAGGCTGTGGCAAGAGTACCGTCATAAATCTGATTCCAAGGTTTTATGACGCAACGGAGGGCGGGATTTATGTAGATGGAATCAATGTGAGAGACTTTACCCAGGCGGCTTTACGCAATAAAATCGGCTATGTTTCTCAAAAGGCAATCCTGTTTAAAGGAGATGTTTCCTCCAATGTGTCTTTTGGCTCCAATGGAACCGGAAAAGTAACAAATGAGGCGGTTGTCTCTGCAATTTCTACCGCACAGAGCACAGATTTTGTAGAAAATATGGAGCATTCCTATAAAAGCTATGTGGCGCCCGGAGGAACGAATCTTTCCGGCGGACAAAAACAGCGGCTTTCCATTGCCAGGGCAATAGCGAGAAAACCAGAAATTCTCATATTTGATGATAGTTTCTCTGCCCTTGATTACAAAACGGACCGATTACTCCGCAGCGAATTGAGGCATCGGGCAGCGGACGCTACCATAATCATTGTGGCGCAGCGAATCGGAACGATTAAGGATGCGGATAAGATTATCGTTCTGGAGGAAGGTAAAATTGCCGGTATGGGCACTCATAGTGAATTGATGAAAAACTGCAATTTATATAAAGAAATTGCCTATTCTCAGCTTTCAAAGGAGGAACTGGAAAATGAATAATGATCAACACGATAATAAACAAAATGCAGATGGGATAGATCTTTCGGACTTCTCCGGATTAGGGGGAACTGTTGTAAAGGCAAAGGATACGAAAAAAACAGTCAAAATGCTGCTGTCCTACTCAAAAGAATACTTAGGTAAAATTATCATAGCGGTTATCGCAGCAATTGTGGGAACGGTAATAGCCCTGGCAGGACCTGAAAAGCTAAAAGACCTGACCAATCTCATTACAGAGGGCATAGCCACCACAGTGGACATGTCCGCCATAGTTCAAATAGGGGTTCTCTTAATTGGCTTATATCTCATCAGTACCCTCCTGAACACCCTGCAGGGATGGATTATGGCAACGGTGACACAGCGGATGTCCAAGAGAATGCGGACCGATATCAGTAAAAAAATCAACCGGCTTCCAATGTGGTTCTATCACAAAAATACTACGGGCGATATCCTGTCCCGCATAACCAACGATGTGGATTCTCTCGGGCAGAATTTAAACAATAGTGTCACAACGCTCGTCGCCTCACTTACCATGCTTGCAGGTTCTTTGCTTATGATGTTCATTACCAACTGGGTAATGACGGTTACAGCCATAGCTTCTGTCGTGGTTGGCTTTATCATCATGATGGTCATTATGACGAAATCTCAGAAACATTTTGATAACCAGCAGAAATATCTGGGGCAGATTAACGGCCATATTGAAGAAACCTATACGGGCCACATCATTGTAAAAGCGTACAACGGAGAACAGCAGATGTATGAGCCTTTCAAAAGCCTGAATAAAAAGCTGAAAAAAAGCACCTATATGGCTCAATTTCTTTCCGGACTGATGATGCCTGTCATGACCTTTGTGGATAATATCGGATATGTGGCGGTAATTGTAGTCGGTGCGGCACTGGTCATGAGCGGGCACATTTCTTTTGGAGTAATTGTGGCTTTCTTAGTTTATGTACGTTATTTTACCCAGCCGCTCACCCAAATCGCACAATTGGCTCAGGGTTTACAAATGGCGGTTGCTGCTGGGGAACGTGTATTTGAATTCCTGGATGCAGAAGAAATGACGGATGAAGAACATAAAAATGTAAAGCTTCATAAAGTTACCGGTCATGTGGAATTTAAGAATGTAAAATTTGGATACGAAGGATCCGATCGGATCGTGATACACAATTTTTCTGCAACTGCCAGACCAGGACAGAAAATAGCGATTGTAGGTCCCACCGGAGCGGGAAAAACGACACTTGTCAATTTGCTGATGCGATTTAATGAGATAAACGGCGGAAAAATTTTAATTGACGGTATACCAATCAGCCGTATGACCAGGGAGCAGGTTCATTCTCTCTTCTGCATGGTGTTACAGGACACCTGGCTTTTTGAGGGAACTATCCGGGAAAATATTATATATAACAAACAAAATGTATCCGGGGAAATGCTGAAGGAGGCGTGTAAGGCGGTTGGATTACACCATTTCATCCGCACTCTGCCAAAGGGCTATGACACCGTTATAAACGATAAAATCAATCTTTCAGCAGGGCAGCGGCAGCAAATCACCATTGCACGTGCCATGATTGATAACGCTCCGATGCTGATCTTAGATGAAGCAACCAGTTCCATTGACACCAGGACAGAAGTACTGATACAAAATGCAATGGATAAACTGATGCAGGGACGTACCTCCTTTGTCATTGCCCACCGCCTTTCCACCATTAAAAACGCAGATATCATCTTAGTGCTGAAAGACGGCGATATTATTGAAAGCGGCAGCCATACGGAATTAATGGAAAAAGGCGGATTTTATGCGGAGCTTTACAACAGTCAGTTTGAGGTGGCATAAAAGGAAGCTATAGATCTTTCCCGGACCCAAATGACACAGCACACCAGGCTATCCCCGCTATAATCAAAACGGCTAAAAACAGAAGTTTACTCTGGGGATCAATCCCCTCCTGCCGGGGTTCCGCAGGTTCGGAAAGCTCTGTTTCAGACAGATTTTGGGTAGGTTCACTTTGTGGCGCTTCTGTTGTATTAGGGGAAGGCGATACCTTTGCGGATGTCTGGACGCTATCCTTTTTTAACAGGTATGCGTAGCCCAGGTGATGATCCCCATAGTCATACCGGATGACGCCAACGGCGCCTGCTGGAGGATTTTTAGGCAGACCTTTGATTAAGATACGTTTTATGCCTTTGAACTCGGTCGTATCTGCGGGGACGGATACCATACTGCTGCCGGCAAGTTCCAGCTGTGACGGATCGTAGGTATTTCCATCTATGGTAACGGGTTCCCGGAAGAGATTGGCGGTACTGTCGTATTTGGAAATATCCAGGTTCTTGAAGTTTTGAAATCCGCTTTCCAGCTGAGCTTTACTGTCCAGATAATATTGGGATGGTGTGCCCCTTAAGATGACACTTATCAGCCTGCGGCCGTCCTGTTCGGCGTAAGTTACCAGTGTATTTCCCGCAGGAGTAGTGTATCCGGTCTTGCCGCCAATGGCAAACGGACAGTAGAATTCGCTGTTTTCATCGGAGGTGTTTACCAGTTTATGTTCCATATATATAGTGATACCGTTGGGATTATTCAGAGTCGGGCTGATTTCATGTGAAAGGGAAGAATCAATTTCCAGCAGCTTTGGATTGGAAAATGCCGCCTGGGCGATGCGCGCCATTTCATATGCGGTGACCACCTGTGTATCATCGTTTAATCCCGAGGGATTGGCAAAGTGGCTTTTGGTGCATCCAAGTGCTGCTACTTTATCGTTCATCATCTGCACGAATGCATCACGGCTTCCGGCAACATGCTCTGCCAGTGCATTTGCCACCTGGTTACAGGAGTGGAGAAGCAGGGAATAGAGGCAGTCCTCTACGGTTAACTGATCACCAGCAGCCACATTGAGTTTGTTGCCGCTGCCTTCTTCCACATTATTAACAGCATCATCAGAGAAGGTCACAATGTCTTCTAAATTGCTGTTCTCCAAAACAATCAGAGCGGTCAGAAGCTTCGTAATACTGGCTGGAGGATATGGGGTATCGATATTCTGCCCCAGAAGAACTGCGCCGGAATCCATATCGACTACCACTCCCGCTTCCGCCTGAATCCAGACATCAGAAGGCCAGTCCGGCATTGCATATACTGTCAGAAGTAAGGCGGGGCATATGAACATGGAAATTAGAATAGCGATGGATATACGTTTCATGGACATCTCCTTATCAGGTCTGATTTTTATGTGACCGAAGCGGCTGACGGTTAAAAAGCGGTACAATCCGCCGGCTCTTTATATAGTATTACGGGGCTGTCTCAAATAGAAGAGTTATTTCCAACTTGACAAGCTGACAGAATCTGCCATAATAAAAATTAGAGCGTGTTTTAAAATTGCTTTCTGGCAGACCCGGCGTAAATACTCCATGTAATATGCCAGGAATATAAGGAGGAAAATAAAATGAAAGCCGTTTTTATGGACTATACAGGAACTACCGTAGAGGAAAAGGGAATTGAAATTGAACAAGTTGTTATGAGAATTTGTAAAAATAGTGAACTTAAAAATCCTAAGGATGCCCTCGTGCGCTGGTGGAAAGGTTTAAAGCAGTATGAAGAAAGCAGCTATGAGGAATCATATCTGACGGAAGATGAAATTGTAGACTGTCTGCTCAGAGATTTTGAGCAGGAAATTGGTTTAAAGGATAATCTTGAGGAACTTCACTCTCTAATTCAGAATTTTTGGGTTAATGCTCCATTATTTCCGGATGTGAAAGCATTTTATGAAAAGTGTCCGGTTCCCATATATATAATCAGCAATAATGGAATTCAGTATGTAGAAAAATCCATGACGGATAAAGGACTTACCCCGGCTGGGATTGTCTGCGCTGATATGGTGCGGGCATATAAACCACACAAAGAAATCTTTGAGAAAGCACTGGAGTTAAGCGGATTTAGTTCCAGTGAAGTGATCCACATTGGGGATTCTTATGCATCCGATGTGCAGGGGGCGATGAATGCCGGGATTAAGCCGGTTTTGGTACAGCGGAAAACAAAAGAAGACTATCCCGATACCATTGTTGTAAATGGGTTACAGGAAGTCCTCTCATTGATCAAATAAGTATTATATTCCTTTTCCGTTCAGCAATTTTTCAACGAATGGGTTGGCTGGCGAATGGGCTACATTTTCCGGAGTATCATATTGCTGGACAGCGCCCTGGTCCAGTACCAGGACTTTCGTGCCAAGCAGCAATGCTTCGGAAATGTCGTGGGTGACGAAGATAATGGTAATACCTGTTTTATGATGAATTTCTTTGAGTTCCTTTTGCAGCTGCACCCTGGTGATCTCATCAACGGCTCCAAAGGGTTCATCCATCAGCAGGATTTCGGGGGAGGATGCCAGTGCCCGGGCGATTCCCACACGCTGCTGCTGGCCTCCGGAGAGTTCTGACGGATAGCGCATCCTCATATCGTCTGTGAGTCCTACGATTTTCATCCATTTCGTAACGGCATCGTGGGTTTTCTTTTTGTTGCGATGGTTCAGCAGATTCGGGACATAGGATATATTATCTTCCACTGACATATGGGGAAAGAGGACGCTTCCCTGAATGCAGTACCCGATGCTCCGTCTGAGCGCAATCAGGTCTTCATTCTTAATATCCTTCTGATTGACCAGGATACTGCCGCTGTCCGGGAGCAGCAGCCCGTTGATCATCTTTAATAATGTGGTCTTACCGCATCCGGACGAACCGATAACGGTAAGAAATTCCCCTTTTTCTATATCCAGATTAAAATGTTCGATGATTGAATTTTCATCATATTTTTTTTCGATATCTTTAAATTGTATAATCGGCATATTTTACCTCCTTCTTAGATTAATCCCTTTTCTTTTAAGAATGCAAGTGCAGTTTCTCTGGGCTCCGCACCATTGTTTTCTACATTATAATTCATTTCCGCCATTTCTTTATCGGTTAAAATATCCTGAACCATATCAAATACTTCCGCCAGATCCGGGTTTTCTTCCAGTACTTCCATGCGTATGACGTTACCGCACTGATAGGAAGGGTAGAAATGTTTGTCATCTTCCAGCACAACGATATCAGAGACGCTGTACTGTCCGTCGGTTGTAAAGATCGGCATTACATCAATCTTCTTCTCATTGATCGCCTGATATTTCAAGCCGATGTCCAGATCTACGGTATTCTTAAATTCAAGACCGTAAGTATCGCATAGGGGAGTATATCCGTCTTCCCGTTCATAAAAATCATACTCGGCGCCAAAGGTCAGTTCGTCAGACACTGCCTGCAGGTCGGAGATGTTTTTCAGGTTATATTTATCAGCGATATCTTTTCGGACGGCAAGTGCGTAGCTGTTGGCGAATCCATACATGCCGGTCCATTCCATTCCAAATCCTGACTCATATCCGGACTGTAGCTGCCCGAACATATCTTCTGTATAAAGTTCACTTTTCTTAAGCACCATATTCCATCCGGTTCCGGTATACTCGGGATAGAGATCAAATTCCCCTTTTTCCATTGCCGGCTGTATATTAGAGGTACCGCCGCCAACGCCCTGGGTAATCTCTACGTTCAGGGAGGTATAATCTTCAATCAGGATGCCCAGCATTTCACCCAGGATATACTGCTCTGTCATTGGTTTTGTGGCAATATGTATGGTATCTTTTTTGGATTTGTGAAAAAAAGCAGCGGCAGCAGATACTATCAGGATGAGCACGATGCCGCCTATGATCAGGGATATTTTTTTTCTGTTTTTCGTTCTTCTTTTCCTTTGCAGAAGTTTTTCAACCATCCCCAGGATAAAGTCAGATAACAGGGCGATTACAGCGATAAGAAGGCTTCCCGCCATAGTCATTGCGGCATTGTTGGTGGTGATTCCTCTGTAAATAGCCACACCCAGACCGCCTGCGCCAATGAAGGAGGCGATACCAGCCAAAGCGATGGTCATGATCACCATGTTTCGGATTCCGGACATAATTACCGGCAGGGCTAAGGGGAGTTTGATCTTGAATAAAATCTGGCTGTCCGTACTGCCCATACCCCTTGCGGCTTCAATGATATTTTCGTCCACATTTGTGATTCCGGTGTAAGTGTTGCGTACCATGGGCATTAATGCGTAAAAGGTGAGGGCAATCACGGCAGTTACATTACCGATGCCCGAAAAGGGAATCAGGAATCCAAGCATGGAAATCGATGGAATGGTGTAAAGAAAGTTGATGATACCAAGTACGGGTTTCGATGACCGGCGGAATTCGCTTACCAGAATGCCGAGAATGCCGCCTAAGAGAATTGCAATCACGATAGAAATTAAAGAAATTTTTAAATGTTCCAGGCAAAGATTGATGAAAAAAGAACTTCGCTCCGTTAGTAAAATCCAGATATCCATTAACATATTTTCGCTCTCCTTTTAATTGCTTTTACGGGACAGGTTTCATAACATAATCCACAGTGGAGGCAGTGCTCCTGCCGGATGGTATATGTATGCCGGGATTCAATACATTTCTGCGGACATTCCTTTGCACAAATGCCGCAGGCAATGCAGTCCCCGGTAATTTCAAATCCTTTTACAGTGGGGGCATTGTTTCCAAAAGAATCATATGCTCTGTATACGGGATTTGAACTTATATCAAAATATTCTAAGGAACCGCTGTTTATGCAAAATGGTTCTAAGATGTACCGGGTTTCTCCGGGATACACGTCATTCATAACAGGATTATTTAAAAATATTTTATCGATCAGACTCTTCTGCTCCGACAGATGTACTGCGTTGCCGCTTAATCGGATCATCTCATAGTTTGCCGTCATTCCAACTATTGCAACAGTTTTACCTTCCAGTAACTCGGCATAAAAATCTTTTCCCCTGGCCGTACAAAAATATAAGGAATTATTTTCAACAAGCATCACATCTATGATCCTTGCCTGGGGTAAACCGTCTCTGCCGACGGTAGACATAGTTACACTTTTGATTTCCCTCAGCATGCTGAGATATTTGTTATTATTTTCCATAAGCAATCCTCCCTTGCGGTGTCTAGTGCCGCCCGGCACTAGAATCCGCTATTGACATAATATTTTATAAGTAATATATTAAAGGCATACAGCAGTTTACGCAAGTAGGCACAATAAAGTGCTTAAGGTGCCAAAAAGAAACTAATGGAGGAATATGCATGGAAACGCAGAAATTACCGGTATGTCCGGTTGAAACAACACTAAGTTTAATCGGTAACAGATGGAAAGTTTTGATTATACGGGATCTGTTAGGCGGGAAGAAAAGGTTTGGAGAATTAAAAAATGCCATTGGCAACATTTCCCAGAAAGTGCTGACTTCTAATTTAAAAGATATGAATGAGGCCGGGCTGATTACCAGAACCGTGTATGCGGAAGTGCCGCCTCGTGTGGAGTATGAATTGACGGAGACAGGGCTTAGTTTAAATACGGTTTTGGAATCCATGGTTGTGTGGGGGACAGAATATAAGGAGAAGCACCAGGACAAAGTGATAAAGGGAAAAGAGTGTTAGCAGGAGCAACCGGTTGGTATATACAGATTCAGCTATAGAGGCTGAGTCTGTTTTTTTACCCTTTTTCATGTCCTCCTGTTATCAAGTGCTGCAGGTACAACAGTTTTCCGCCGCTCTGAAAAGTTTACAACTTGGTAACATCCACATGTTATATTTCCATTAAAGTGCTTTAATGTGTCCACTATCAGTAAAAGATAGTTTAAGATAAAGTTCATAAGAAAGGAAAAACGTATTGCAGTTATATCTGTAATGCGCAAAGGGTATAAAATGGCGGCAATATTGATTGTAGAAGATGAGTTGGCAATTAACGAATTAGTCCGCAGAAATCTGCAGCTTGTGGGACATACGTGCGTGTCTGCATATGACGGAGAGGAGGCGGTCCGGGAACTTGGACAGAATCATTTTGATCTGTTAATCCTGGATATTATGCTGCCCGGGGCTGATGGATATGAGGTGTACAGGGAATCCGGGGGAACCCCTACTATATTTCTTACCGCCAGGACCGGTTTATCGGACCGGGTCAAAGGTTTGAAAATGGGTGCGGATGACTATATTACGAAACCATTTCAGATGCTGGAGCTCCTGGCACGGGTAGAGGCGGTTCTGCGCAGGACATTAAAACAGAATACCGGTTTTGAGATGGGCAAAGTCAGAATTGATTTTGACAGCCATCAGGTTTTTCTAAATGGAAGGCTTACGGAGTGTACACCCAAGGAGTATGATCTGCTGGAAACGTTAGTGACGAACAGAAATATAGCACTCTCCAGGGATAAACTTCTGGAACTGGTCTGGGGGTATGACTTTGAAGGAGATACCAGGACGGTGGATGTACATATACAGAAGCTGAGGAAGAAGCTGGAACTGGAGGACTATATAAAAACTATATATAAAATGGGCTATCGTCTGGAGGTAACGGAATGAAAAAACAGGCTTTTTTTACCACACTTATTTTGTTTTTATTCTTTTTATATGCAGGGATAACCGTAATGTCAGCTATCATTTTTAAAGATAAGGTGGGTGTGATGAAGGAAAGATGCCTGGCGGAACATTATGTGATTGCATCCTCTATCATAAAAGATTTTCAGGCGCTGGACAGCAGAGGGGTAGAGATCGGGTCATCGATGGAGAATTTAATGCATCCGTACTCTTACCTTGCCAAAGGAAATGGCATGGGACTGGCGGTTTATAAAAATGAAAAGCTGGTTTATACCAATATGTCACAGGAAGTTTTGGGTGATATAAAAACGGATACCTTAAAGGAAGGCCAGCGTTATGTATCCATAAAAGACAGCAGAGAGCCGTCCGTATATGTAACCGGTCTTCTTCCTGCTCCTTATGAAGGGTATACCCTGGTTTACCGCTATAATATAGAAGAGACAATTAATTCCTGGAACCAGTTAAAAAATACGCTTTATCTGGCGGGTACGGTTTTATCCGTATGTCTTGCATTCTGCCTGCTGGTTTTGTTAAACCGGATTTTTCGCCCGCTTAAGCAGATTTCCGATGCGTCAATGGGCATTGCGGCAGGAGAGTATGAAAAGCGGCTTCCTGTTTCCGGAAATGACGAACTGGCATTTATGTCACAGAGCTTTAACCACATGGCGATGGAAATACAAAAACAAATGGCAGATCTGAATGAAGCGGCAAGGCAGAAACAACAATTTGTGGATAATTTTGCCCATGAACTGCGCACTCCCTTAACCGCAATCTATGGGTATGCGGAATACATACAAAAAGCGGTTATTACAGAAGAAGACAAGATTATGTCCTGCGGCTATATTATGAGTGAGTGCAAAAGAATGGAAAATATGGCATACCAGCTGCTGGATCTTGCTATGATGCGCAATAATGATATTAAAAAAGAAAATATAGAAATGGAAATATTGCTGGAAGCCGTAAAGAATACGATTCAGCGGAAAGCTTGCGAGAAAGAGATAGAGGTTACCTACAGCCGTGAAACGGATTATATTACCGGAAATGCAGAACTGCTGGAAAGTCTGCTGGTGAACCTGATCGACAATGCTATCAAAGCCAGCAAGCCAAAGGATTGTATAAAAGTGAAGGCCTATCAGGAGGACAATGTTAAAGTCTTGTCGGTAAGGGACTGCGGAAAAGGAATGACAGTGAGACAGCTTCAGCATGTAAAAGAAGCATTTTACCGGGCAGATAAATCCAGAAGCCGCAAGGAAGGCGGAGCCGGATTGGGCTTATCAATCTGTGAACAGATAGCCGAACTTCATGACGCTTATCTCCAGTTAAAATCCGGTCCGATGGAAGGAACTGAGGTAAAAGTAATATTTACAACTTTGTAACAAGTCCATTACAACTTTATAATCTCCGGGGTGCAAGATAGGTAATGTGATCACAAATAAAAATAGATCGGCAGACTTGCCAGAAAAGAAGGGGTAAATATGGAAATTAGAACGGGTAAAAAATGTAACGAAAGAAAAAATAACAGAAATAATCGAAGAAGTAAAAGGTTAAATGACAGTACAAAGAAAAGTAG
Source organism: uncultured Robinsoniella sp. (assembly GCA_900540475.1). GTDB lineage: Bacteria > Bacillota > Clostridia > Lachnospirales > Lachnospiraceae > Robinsoniella. The sequence continues at coordinate 35,361 of UQGG01000043.1, forward strand.
TGATACGAAAAGAACTAAATATGAATTTCCGAAAATTATCGCCGGAGCTTTTGCAGCAATTGGTGTATGCGCATTTTTGTTTGGGGGGTTAAGCGATGCGGTCATGGCTGCAGAACTGGGGAAAACGGCAGCTGTCCCTACCAGCTACCTTTTAAAAGAAGAAATCTCGGAAGCAAAACCCACAATAAGTGAGGATGTAACAGCTTCGACAGAAACGCTGGAAACCCCGGCAATAAAAGAATTGCAGGAGAAGAAGGCAGATAACTATGTGAAGGGCAATTACAAAGTGGTTTCCGATCCGCTGACCAAAGACAGCACTCCTACGGAGAAAGACCTGACTCAGGATGCAGCGGCAGAAATAGGTGTCAGGATGTTATGGGAACTTTTTGGATTAAAGATGAACGGTGCGACCATCTATATGTCATATAATTCAGGCACGGAAACATTTCCAAGGGCTTTCTGGAGCGGTGACATCCGGCTTGGCAATACCAGGTTACCGGAAGATACCTGCTATACATTTATAATTGATGCGGTAACGGGGGAACGGTTCAATGCAGGTTACGCACGAACACTGGAGAAAGAAGTCTCTCTTGATTTTGACAAGAAACTGATGGATAATCCAGGTGAGTATACAGAACTGGCAAGGAAACTGGCAGAAGAGCTGGACATTGTAGATGGCAAGGCAGCGTCTTCGGAATATGGCTGCCAGGGATATTCCAATAATGATCCTGATATTACAATTGAGGTAACGGGAACAAATGGAGATCGGGCATTATTGTCTTTTTCCAGATACGATCAGCAATTTAAAGGTATCATCTATGATGCCAGCCTTAAGATTTCAGAGCCGGCAGAAAAAGCATCTGCCATGAAGGCTTCCGAAAAAGCACAGGAAACATTGGAAGCACTACCGGAGGTGGAGTATGCGGAGTCAGAAAATCCGTACTTGATACCATCGGTGGAGGCGGAATAGGTTATGCAGGAATCTGAATATGGGGAATAAATAGAGGAAGCAGGGCGCAAAAGGGAATATTTGCACTCTGCTTCATTTTTATAGATTAGTTTGTCCACGAATTTTGATCCTTTTACATTAATACAACCGGTTTAATCAAATCCTTCGGCTTATCTTTCATCAGCATTAACGCTTCGTCTACCTTATCAAATCCATGGAAGGTGTGGGTAATCAGCTTACTGGTATCCAGTTTGCCGGTTTCGATTAAGGAAGCCAGCTTTTCCATACGAAGTCTTCCGCCTGGCATCAGACCGCCGGCAATTGTTTTGTGGCCCATGCCGCAGCCCCATTCCACCCTTGGGATTTTAATATAGTCGCCTTCTCCAAGGTAATTTACATTTCCAATTCTTCCGCCTGGTTTTAACATACGGATTGCCTGGTCAAAGGTATCTACATCGCCGCCTGCTATGACGATACGGTCAACGCCTTTTCCATGGGTTTTTTCCATAATCTGTTCCACGATATCGCCTTCACGGTAATTGACAATTTCTGTAGCACCGTATTCTTTTGCGATCTGAATGCAGTTCGGTCTGGAACCAACGGCATAGATGCGGGAAGCACCGCGAAGTGCAGCACCGGCTACAGCCATAAGCCCTACCGGACCGATACCGATCACAACTACCGTATCACCAAACTGTACATCTGCTAATTCCACACCGTGGAATCCGGTGGGAACCATATCACAGAGCATACTGGCTGATGCCAGATCCATACCGGATGGAAGCAGGGCAAGGTTCCCGTCTGCATCATTCACATGGAATAATTCACCGAAAACACCATCTTTAAAGTTGGAGAATTTCCATCCGGAAAGCATTCCGCCGGAATGCATGGAGTATCCGCCCTGAGCTTCCAGGGAATTCCAGTCCGGTGTAATGGCAGGAATAATGACTTTGTCCCCCGGTTTAAAGTCTTTAACCAGAGCGCCAACCTCCACAACTTCACCAATTGCTTCATGTCCTAATATCATATCATGTCTGTCGCCTAAAGCGCCCGCCCATACTGTATGTACATCAGAAGTACAGGGAGCGATGGCAAGCGGTTTACAGATTGCGTCCAATGGTCCGCACTCAGGTGCCTGCTTTTCAATCCAGCCAGTTTTTCCAATTCCTAACATTGCAAAACCTCTCATAGTTTCTATCTCCTTTCGAAAACACATTGTTAATTATTTGACATGCCATAAATATAACATATAATGAATCTATAATCAATTCTATAATAACAAAAATATATCATAATCTTTCTTGCTAAAATTTGTGCATATTGCATATAAAAACAGATTTAGAATAAAAAAATATCCGCAAACATTATATAATATATAATCTTTATATAATGTTTGCGGATACCTTCTTTCGTGGGGAGTAGTCAGAATGGCTGAAGCAGGCTGACAAACTATTCAGCGCTGTCAGTCTGGTTTCTGGCAGGAATGAATTTTCAAACACGCTCTAGACTCCCAAGCCGCATTTCTGCTTCAGCCATGATTCTTACAGCTGTTTGCACACCGATGCCAAAACGGTCGCAGCCTGCTTCCTGCATTTCTAATATATGGTCAAGTGTACGGATTCCTCCGGCTGCTTTTATTTTTACATGTGCGTCTGCGGCAGTACGCATTTTCCGGATGGTATCGGCGCTGACGGGTATATTTGCCCATCCGGTACCGCTTTTGACAAAAGCAGCTCCGGCTTCTGAGACAATTTTACATGCTGTTTCCAATTCAGAATCATTTAAATAAGCCGTTTCAATGATTACTTTGACAGGTACCTTTTTGGCTGTCTGCACCACCTGCGCAATGTCTTGTTCTACATATTGATAGTCTTTTGATTTCAAGGCGCCCACTGCCATTACCATATCCAGTTCCTGACAGCCGGCTTCCAGAAGCTGTGTGCTTTGCTGTACTTTGGATAGAGTGGTGTCTGCGCCTGAAGGAAAGCCCACAACTCCGCCGGTATGTATGTGGGGTTCTGATTTCAGGGCATCTGCCAGATAAGGGGTGAAGCAGGGCATGGAGAATGCACATATAAACTGGTATTGCTTTGCATTCAGAATCATTTGCCGGATTTCATCCATGGTATTTTCGGCACGGACACAGCTTACATCAATGTGCCGGTGAAGTTCCTTTAAGAGTTGCAGGTTCATTTGGTTACTCCTTTCAAATTGAATTTTTGTTCCTTCCGGTCATATTCGTATAAAGCTCGTATTTTTTTCCAATAATGGTTACATCGTCAAAACAGACTGGTTTTCCTCTTTGGGAACAGCGCCGCTGGATACAGAGCAGTGCTTCCCCCACTTCTACTTCCAGCATCTGCGCTTCTTCAAACTCTGCGTTTTTGGCGAAAATTTTATCTGCAGCTTCATCAATTTCAATATGATAAGTATCCTCCAGAAACTGATACAGTGCGGAAAACTGCCCGCAATAGCCGGCGATTCCGGGAACCAGGGATTCGGGGATGTAATTTTTCATGATTACAATGGGCTGTCCGTCTGCCAGCTGTATGCGCTGAACTCTGGCTGCTTTTTCACGTTCTTCTAATTGCAGGATCTGGGAAACATGAGCCGGAGGAACCAGTGTATCGATATACATGCTTTTTGTGGTTACCGTAAATCCTTTCTTTCGTAAGGTTTCCGTCACGGAGGTAACACAGTTGAGGCTCTGCCTGGCTTTATAATCCAATACCCGGGTGCCTCGCCCCTGCCGGACTTCCACGTAGTTATCCTCAGCGAGAAGTTCCACTGCTTTGCGGATGGTAATTCTGCTGACAGAATAGATTTCTTCTAACTGGCGCTCAACGGGAATCATTTCCCCAACTTTATATTTTTCATCCAGGATGTCATTTTTTAATTGCTGGTATACTTTTAAATAGGCAGGTAAACGATCGCTCATAACTGTCCTCTCCTCTTTTGGTTGTTTGTGTATAGTATATGCCAAATGCTTATGGTGCGCAAGTGTTTGCTGATTCTAAAAGAGTCAGCCCCGCCGCTTTCCCCGGGAATATCAGGCTGTATGGTACCAGAATGTGTACCCGATCTACCCGATCATATACCCTATTAGGATGTAATCCTGATAATGTGTATCCAATAATAAACTTGACAAGTGGACAACTGCTCACTACAATACTTAAATAAAAAGTAAATTTAGAAATACAGCCAGGTACACCGGATATTAAGCAGTTAAATATGCAGTCAGACACACAATCAAATATGCATCCACCCTTAAGTGGTAAGTGGAGCAGAGAAGGAGAAAAAATGACGACAAAAGAAAAGATTATATATGAAGCATTGATGCTTTTTTCCATAAACGGATATGAAGCGGTTTCTACCAGAATGATCGCAAAGGCTGTAGGTGTAACCGACAGCGCCATGTACAAGCATTTTAAGAGCAAACAGGATTTGCTGGATGCAATTTTAAACGAATGCAAGAGCCGTTTCATGCAAAAATTAGAAGAAACTAAATTTATGGAAATGGAGTGGGAGAATCTGGAGGATATCTGTATGAGTTTTTTTCAGTTTCAGACAGAGGATCCGTGGATTGTTGCTTTTCGGAAATTACTGATTGTGGAGCAGTTTAAAGATCAGCAGATGCAGCAGCTATACCGGAACTTTTTTATTGAAATACCCTTAGAGGGGCAAAAGAAAATATTTGAACAACTGATTGAAGAAAAGGTTTTGAAACCGGTGGACCCGGAGATTATGGCATTGGAATTATATGCACCGTTTTTTATGTATCATACATTAGAACAGGAGAAAACGGTGCAGGAAAAGCTGAAAAAGCATGTGAAGCAGTTTGTCATGCATTATGCAGCAGAACAACATTAAACTATTTCACAGAAACTTTACATTATTCTGATAAAGGTATGATAATCATCATATATATTAATAACTGTAGGAAATAATTCACAAATACGATACTGAAGTTTAGACTACAGAAAGGAGCGGCAGAATGAATGAGATATCATTATGTTTGGTTTGATCTTGGAATGACTCTGGTTGAACCATCCAGAAGTTCGCTGTATCAAAAAGTTTTAAAGGAATTTCAGATTGACCGGTCTGACACCCAGATCCGCAAGGCTTATCATTTGACGGATAAGTTATTTATGAAAGAATATCCCCATGTACTGGGGACTGATGAAACCTGCTTTATGCCCTGGTATATTGGAAATCTGAATTATTTTTTAGATGTCCGGCTGAATATTATTGAGGTCTACCAGAGATTTAAAGAGGTAAGGGTAAAAGAATCCACAGGCTGGAAAAGGATACCCAGTGCAATAGGGGTACTGAAAGAGTTGAAGCGAAAAGGAATAAAGACGGGATTGATTTCTAACTGGGACCGTAGCTGCAGGAAGGTACTGGAGGAAAATCAATTACTGGATTTGTTAGACACAGTTGTAATTTCTTCGGAAATGGGCGTTGAGAAGCCGGAAAAGGAAATATTTGAAGCGGCTTTTGAGCAGGGAAATACCAACGCTTTAGAATCTCTGTATGTGGGAGATAATTATTATGACGATGTCATTGGAGCAGCAAATGTAGAAATGAATTGTGTATTAATCAATCCTTACGGGAAAGAAGGAATTGAAGAAATAAGCCACGATAAAATCATTTCTGATATATCGGAAGTTATAAGATTTGTAGATTAGACAGAACATTTTATAAATACAGAACATTTTAATAAATACAGACATCCCGGAAAGCCTGTTTCGGGATGCCTGATAAAGGGAGTGGATTATGAAAGAACAGCAAATGGATAAGACGGGGAAGTATCTCTATGAAAGAATTGATAACCTGTTTGAACAATTGACAGATACACAGCAACAGGCAGCCATCTATATGAAAAAGAACTGGGAAAATATCTGTGTCATGACAGCAAAAGAGGTTGGAGAGCAGTCAAAAGTCAGTGAAGCCACCATACATCGTCTGGCAGGCAGACTGGGATACGAAAGCTTTCTGGAAATGAAAAACAGTGTCAAAGAAAATCTGATGAAGAACCGGGCACTGGTGAACCTGGAGCTGAAAAATAACACGGATCAGGAAAGCTGGCTGGAGGAATACTGGCATATGGAAGCAGCCAACCTGGCAAATACCCTCCGAATGAATGAAAAGGACAGGCTAAAGCAGGGCGCTAAGGCGATTGCAAATTGTGGGAGAGTCTGGATTATGGGCGATAAAATGGGACTGGGAGTTTCTTCCTATCTGCATTTTGTATTGAATTACCTTCTGGGAAATGCCACACATTTGAATCTGTCTAATTATTATGAGCACATTGCGTTTATGAAAGAGGGAGATGTGTTGATTCTGGTGGGGTTCCAGCGGTATTGTAAGAGAACCCTGTCTGCGGCTAATCTGGCAAAGAAAAGGGGCGTCATCATTCTTGCATTTACAGACTGCAGCCTGTCTCCCTTTGCGAAGGTGGCAGATATATCCTATTACGCCGCTACGGAATCCGTTTTTTTCCTGGATTCATATTCGTCTGTATTTACACTGGCACAGGCACTTGTAGTAAAACTGGTAAGCCTGGACAAAGTAAGAATTAAGAGTAACGTAAAAAATACAGAAAAGATCTATGAGAACTGTATGGAAAGGAACATATGAAACTGACAATCATAGGCTGCCACGGAGCATATCCCGTGAAAAATGGAGCAACTTCCGGTTATCTTCTGGAGGAAGGAGATACCAGGGTTCTGCTGGACTGCGGGAGCGGTGTGTTATCCCGTTTACAAAATATCATAGATTTAAAGGAGTTAGACGGTGTAATTCTCACCCATTATCATCCCGATCATTGTGCAGACCTTGGATGCCTGCAATATGCTGTGATGCTGGATGTTTTGACCGGCAGGCGCAGGAAAGACTTTGCCGCGTGGGGACCAGGAAATGTAGAAAAGCTTTCATATGAGCAATACTGCCAGGGGTACAGTTATGAGAAGCAGCCTCATTTTCAAATCGGTGAGCTGGAATTTGAGGTGCTTCTGAACCAGCATGAGATTCCTTCCTATGCAATAAAGGCGAGAGGCAAATCAGAATGCAAATCAGAGTATAATTCAGAAGGCGTGCTGGTTTACACAGGCGATACTAATTACTACGATGGGCTGGCGGAGTTTGCCTGGAAGGCAGATCTGTTATTATGTGAAGCTTCACTTTACGCCCGTCAAAAAGGAGATGTCTGGGGACATATGTGTTCCACGGAGGCAGGGGAACTGGCTGCAAGGGCAGAAGTATCTGGTTTATGCCTGACGCATTTTCCACACTATGGAGAAATTCCCGACTTACAGTTAGAAGCAGAAAAAGTATATCATGGAAATATTATTTTGGCAGAACCGGGCATGAGCCTGTACATACCAACGAACAGCAAGCCAATGAAGCCAATTGAACAGATAGTACGTTAAAGTACGAAAGGAGTTATTATGAGAGGATTAAAGAAATTAATGGTATTTACATTAGCAGCGGTTATCACTGTATCAGCAGCGGGCTGCGGCAGTTCCCAAAGTAAGACGGAGGCTGATAATACAGCCGCTGCACAGTCAGGGCAGACTAGAGGAACTGCTGCAGAGGCGGACAGCCAGAATACAGGTACAGACAGCCAAAGTACCGTCGGAGATGCTGAGAAGACAACTGTATCCGGAGGTACCGTGAAAGTATCGGTTGGTTCAGAGCCGGATAATTTAGATCCCATGCTTTCTTCTGCTACAGATACATCAGCAATTATGATGAATGTATTTGAAGGGTTACTGGGGTTTAATGAAAAAGGAGAATTTATTCCGGCATTAGCCGAAAGCTATGATATTTCCGAAGACGGACTTACCTACAGCTTCAAGCTGAAACAGGGCATTAAATTCCATGACGGGGCAGATTTTACTTCCAAAGATGTAAAATATACTTATGAAAAACTTTCAGGTTTAAGTGGGGAAGCACCTCTTAATGAAACGCTGAACCAGCTTCTGGCATCGGTGGAAACCCCGGATGATTACAGCGTAAATCTCGTGTTAAAAGAGAAAAATGCAGGATTTTTGTCCAAGGCAACCATATCGGTTGTAGAAAAAGATTATACCCAAAACAGTACAAAACCCATTGGTACCGGTCCATTTAAATTTGTTGAATACATACAGGGACAGAAAGTTATTTTAGAAAAAAACCAGGATTACAATACGATAAAAGAACGGGTTCCGGCTATTGATAAAGTAGAATTTAAGATCATGACAGATGCAAATGCCCGCCTGATGGGGCTGAAATCCGGTGATCTGGACATTACCTCCATAGATGCGAAGAATGTGGAAGCATTGAAAAATGACTATAATATTGTACAGGGTCCTCAGAATATGGTGCAGCTCATGGCGCTGAATAACAGCGTGGAACCATTTAATAACGTAAAAGTAAGACAGGCAATTAATTATGCGGTAAATAAAGAAGAGATCATCAATACTGTGGTAAATGGCAACGGAACGAAAGTAGATTCCTTCTTAAGCCCCAGCATGAGTACTTATTTTAATACGGATTTGAAAAATTGTTATGACACAGATATAGAAAAGGCAAAAGCGCTTTTAAAAGAAGCGGGATATGAGAATGGATTTAAAATGACCATTACCGTACCATCTAATTACCAGACTCATGTGGATACCGCACAGGTGATCAAAAACCAGCTGAGTAAAATAGGTATTGAAGCTGACATTCAGCTGATTGAGTGGGCACAGTGGCTGGATGCCGTTTATGCAAAGGCTAATTATCAGGCGACCATTATCGGACACAGCGGAAAATTGGATCCCAACGATTTCCTCAATCGTTTTGATTCCTCATATGATAAGAATTATTTTAAATTTTCCGATGCGCAGTACGATGATCTGATCCATGAGGCAGCGCTTTCTACGGATGATGCAAAAAGAGTTGAATTATTTAATGAATGCCAGCAGTTATTGGTTGACCAGGCAGCGGCTGTCTTCATTCAGGATCCGGATGTCATCTACGCTACTTCAAAAAATGTTCAGGGAATGAAAAATTATCCGGTTACATTTTTGGATATGAGCAGTATCAGCCTGACAAAATAGGCGGTATCAGGAGGTAATTTAGATGAAATACGTATTAAAAAAAATTGTTACCATGGTATGTACGTTATTTGTCATTTCCTTACTGACCTTTGGCGTCTTTCAGATACTTCCCGGAAATCCGGTGGATGTGATTCTTGGAGTGGATGCAGATCCGCTCCAGGCACAGGCACTTGAAAAGCAGCTGGGTCTGGATCTGCCCCTTGGTGAGCGGTATGTGAACTGGATCGGGGATCTGTTCCGGGGAGACCTTGGGGATTCCATACGTTACCAGGTTCCAGTGGGGGATCTGCTTAAGAGCAGCCTTCCGGTGACCATTTCATTAACGGTGTTCTCTCTATTGATAACGGTGGTTACCGTGATTCCAATTGCTATATTTCTGGCAAAAAACAATAACAAAAAATCGGCTTTATGCCTGGCCTTTTTAACGCAGATCGGTGTCGCGGTCCCGTCCTTCTGGCTGGGAATTCTGCTGATTTTGCTGTTCGCAGTTACACTTCAGATACTGCCTTCGGGAGACTTTATTCCCTTTATGGAAGACCCGCTGGGATGCATCCGGTCTCTGATACTGCCATCGGTGGCTATTGCAATCGGTACCTCGGCAGTGGTTATCCGCTATCTGAAAAATACCCTGCTGGATCAAATGAACCTGGATTATGTCAGGACGGCAAGAAGCAAAGGTGCTACACAAAAGAGAGTGCTCTACCGGCATGTATTGAAAAATGCCCTGCTTCCCACCATTACAATTCTGGGAATGACCGTTGTGGATGTATTAGGCGGCAGTATTATCGTTGAGAATGTTTTTAATTTACCGGGTATCGGACATCTGATTACCTCCGGAGTAGGGAACCGGGATTTTCCCCTGGTACAGGGACTGGTATTTTATCTTGCGTTTATGGTAATTGTGATTAATCTGGTGGTAGACCTGCTGTATATGGCAGTGGATCCCAGAATTCGATTGGAGTAGGTGGCTGATATGTGGAAGAAATGCAGAAAGAATATGAATTTTATGATTGGTTTTGGTATGGTCGCATTTTTGGGTCTGCTTCTGCTGCTGAGTTTCATCTATCTGCCTTATGATCCGAATGAAATGGATACTTTAAATAGTTTTCAGGCGCCATCGGCTGCCCATCTTCTGGGAACTGATAATTTCGGCAGAGATATTTTCAGCCGTATTGTAAAGGGATCACAGACAGCATTTCTGGTGGGATTTACGGCGGTGGCGATCGGCATGGCGGTGGGCGTCATACTGGGTGCGGCTGCAGGATATTTCCAGGGATGGATTGACAAGGTTATCATGTTGATCATGGATGCAAAGATGGCATTTCCAGGGGTGATTCTGGCGCTGGTATTTATCACAATCTTCGGAAGCGGAATTCTGAATACCGCAGCAGCACTTGGAATCATGGCGATTCCCAGATTCTGCAGGATGACCCGCAGCGGATTTATGCAGATAAAGGAAATGGATTATATCAAGGCGGCCCGGACGAGAGGAGCATCCAATCTCCGGATTATGTTCCTGCATATATTACCAAATGTGGTATCCTCACTGATTGTTACGGCATCTCTTGGATTTTCCAGCGCAGTTTTATCGGAAGCGGGCTTAAGCTATCTGGGGCTTGGAATACAGCCGCCTGACGCCAGTTGGGGAAAGATGCTGTTTGAGGCGCAGGGGTATCTGCTGACGAATCCCTGGTATGCAGTGGTTCCTGGTGTCATGATCACCATTATGGTATTGGGATTCAATTTATTGGGAGACGGAATCAGGGATGTAACGGATTGCCGTAATTAATAGCATAGCGAAAAACAATAAATTGCGATTACCCGGACATTCTGGCAGTGAGAACGGGGATACAATTTCAGCAGCAAGCAGGAGGAATAAGATGGATAAGAATTTGAGAATAGAAGATTTAACGGTGGAGATCAAAAATCAGAACAATTACTACAAGGCACTGGACAGCGTCACATTTCAGGCAAGAGAGGGCGAAATTGTAGGGCTGGTGGGTGAATCAGGATGTGGAAAGAGTTTATCCTCCCTGGCAATCATGAGGCTTTTACCTCAGGCGGCGAGAGTGTCAGAGGGGCGTATCTGTCTGGGTGAAACCGATCTGTTACAGCTTTCGGAAGAGGAGATGTGCGGTGTCAGAGGTGCCGATATCTCAATGATTTTCCAGGAACCAATGACAGCCCTGAACCCCCTGATCACAGTTGGTAAACAGATAGAAGAAGCATATCTTCTTCACCACCCGGGAGAAAAAGGGAAAGCTTATGAAAAAGCGAAGGAAATGATGATAAAAGTTGGACTCTCCAGGGTAGAAAAGCTCTACCGGGAATATCCCCATCAATTATCCGGTGGCATGAAGCAGAGAATTGTAATCGCCATGGCGCTGATCAATCATCCGAAGCTGATTGTTGCAGATGAGCCCACAACGGCACTGGATGTAACCATCCAATATCAGATACTGGAGCTTCTGCGGGAATTGAATAAGGAATTTAAGTCTACTATATTATTTATTTCCCATGATCTGGGTGTAGTAAAAGAACTGTGTTCCAGAATTATCGTAATGTACGCAGGAAATATTGTGGAAGAAGGAAGCACGGAGGAAATCCTGCGAAATCCCATGCATCCTTACACCCGCGGTCTCCTGGAATCCATTCCCACGCCTCAGAAAAAAGGAGAAATCCTTTATAATATTCCCGGCATAGTGGAACCATTGGCTAAGCGCAGCCAGACGGGGTGTGTGTTTGCAAAACGATGTCCAAATGCAAAAGCGAAATGCCAGATACAAAAGCCGGAAATCCAAATGACAGAAGGCAGAAGAGTTAGCTGCCTGGAGATCGTAAGAGAAGAAAAACAGGATGCTGAGTGTAAAAAAGTCTCTGCGTGAAGGTTAAACTCAGGAGCCGGTTGTCATGCACGTTATTGCCTTTTGAAACCTGGATTTTTGTCAGCGGCAAAATTCGGATTAATCGACGATACCCGGGAAACGTGCTATAATTAAATAAAAGTCAAACGGAGGTACTTATATGAAACTTTTATTTAAACAACGAGTTTTCAGCTGGCTGGACAGCTACGATATCTATAATGAATATGATGAAACTGCCTTTACGGTAGAGGGAAGACTCTCATGGGGGCACCGGCTGGTAATTTATGATCGGACGGGAAATGAAGTGGGAGAGATCAGGGAAGAAATATTAACCTTTCTTCCAAAATTCCGCATGTTTATTCATGGTCAGGAAATTGGAATGATACAAAAAGAGCTTACTTTTTTGAAACCCAGATTCTACCTGACCTGCAATGACTGGGAAATTGAGGGAAGCGTTATGGAATGGGATTATGATGTGTTTAGCAGTAAACGTCATATTATGCATGTGGAAAAACAATTGCTAAACTGGTCCGATACCTATACCATGGATATAGATCAGGATGAAGATGCATTGATATGTCTGATGATTGTTCTGGCGATCGATGCTGCCAAATGCAACAGGGGATAAGTCCCACTTTCCATTATATGGAGGCATACGAATGAAAATCGAAAATGTAGATAGGCCTTTACTGGAAGTAAAAGGGCTTAGTAAATATTATACAGCGGAAAGCAACAAGATTCTCAATAAAAGAAAATACATAAAAGTAGTGGATCATATAGATTTGTCCATTTATCCTGGTGAAGTATTTGGACTGGTTGGAGAAAGCGGATGTGGAAAAAGTACTTTTGCAAAGATGCTGGTAGACGTTATAACGCCAACCGAGGGTCAGATTAACTATAAAGGAAAAAATTATTCTGAAATGAGCCATCAGCAGAAAAAAGAGTATCATAAGGATATCCAAATAATATTTCAGGATCCGTATTCTTCTTTAAATCCCAAGAAAAGGGTTGGGTGGATCCTGGAAGAACCGTTAAAGATACATACTGCACTTACATCACAGGAGAGAAAGCAGAAAGTGGAAGAAATACTGGAGGTGGCAGGTCTGGATGCAAGCTTTATAGGAAAATTTCCCAATGAGCTTAGCGGAGGGCAGAGACAGAGAGTCAGCATTGCCGCTGCGCTGATGTTGAATCCGGAACTGATTATCGCTGATGAATCTGTTTCGGCTCTGGATGTGTCCATACAGTCCCAGATTCTGAACTTGATGAAGAAGCTTCAGGAAGAAAAGAATCTGACCTATTTATTTATTTCCCATGATTTGAATGTGGTGCAGTATATGAGTGACCGCATTGGAGTGATGTATTTTGGAAAGCTGGTGGAGGTTGGAAGTGTGGATGACATCTATCAATCACCCAGGCATCCTTATACGAAAGCATTACTTTCTTCCATTCCATCCGTCAGCGGTGAAAAGGAGCGGGAACGGATTTTACTGACCGGGGATGTACCGGATCTTCTGGCACCGCCCGGAGGATGCCCGTTCCATACCAGATGCCGGGAAATGAAGGAATCATGCAAACGGGAGTGCCCGGAGCTGGTTGAAATTGAAAAAGGCCATTTTGTGAGCTGCAATTGTGTGCAGGCTCTAAGAGAAACCTATACATAATATGACAGAATTTATAGTCCACAAATATAAAATTTATGGATTACAAGGAGAATAAAAATGAGAATTGGAGCAATATCCGATATACACTTAGATGTGAATGAAGCGTATCCGGTGATTCATGCAATTTGTAACAGAATCAGGACGGAAAAACTGGATGCATTGTTGATTGCCGGGGATATTTCCAACAGTTATCACACTAGCATTCCCAGCCTGAACCGTTTGCGTGAAGAAGCGGGCATACCGGTCTGCTTTGTCCCGGGAAATCATGATATGTGGGATAAAGAAGGAGAATTTGGGGATGCCAGAAAAATTTATGAAATATATGCATCCAGAAGTGACTGTCTGTGCGGAAAGATCATAGATCTGAATGAGGAGTGTGCGGTAATTGGAAATATTGGCTGGTATGACTATTCCTTTGGGACAGCAGCTTATTCAGAGGAAGAATACCGGAAGAAAGAACACAATGAACGGGTATGGCAGGACAGCATTATGGTGAATTGGCACCAGAGTGACAAAGATTTCCACAAGAAGATCTTACAGGATCTGGAGGAAAAGATAGCAGCATGTAAGGGAAAGAAAATCATTGTGGTTACTCATATGGTTGGTGTACCGGAATTTAAAGTGCCGGAGGAAAGACCGGACTGGGATTATTTTAATGCCTTTCTGGGAAGCAGGGAATATGGGGAGCTGTTTGAAAAATACAAGGTGGATTACAGCATTATGGGACATGTGCATTACCGGAAGAAGCTGTTGAAAAATGGTGTGGATTATCGCTGTGTGTGTCTGAACTATCATACGGAATGGCTGAGTGGGGACTTGGATCAGGAGGTAGGAGAAGCGATGCAGGTGATTGAGATATAAAAGTCAAATATTATAAAGTCAAATACTATAAAGTCAAAAAACTGCCCCGTCCGGCTAATCTTTGGTGATTCAATAGGAATCCCAACAAGCCAGACGGGGCAGTTTCTCGTCTATTATAATTCTTTGGCAGCCGCAAGGTAATTTAATCAGGGCTGAATTTCTTGCGGAATGCAGCAGGAGTCAGCTGGTATTTACGTTTAAAGGACCGTATAAAATAGGAATGATTTTCAAACCCAACCAATTCAGAAATATATAGTATGGGATGATTCGTAGTCAGCAGCAATTCAGATGCAATATTCAGCCGGTAATTGTTCAGATAAGTGATAAAGGAAGTGTCCGTATTATTTTTAAAAAACTTCATAAAGTGTGAGGTACTGTAATTTAAGAGCCTGGAAACCTCCTCCAGAGTAATGCTCCGGAAGTAATTTGACTCTATATAAGAAATAACTATTTTTAACTTTTTCATTTCGGGAGTTGAGGTTATAGAGGTATCATCCTTAACCAGTAAGTTGTGGGTAATAAGCAAAAACAAAAACTGGAAAAGCTGTGATTTTACGTACAGTTCATATCCCAGAGGTCGTTTGAAATGACACTGAATAAGCCCCTTTAAACAGGACCCTATCTCATCAGATGCCGGGGATTCACTGCTTATTTTCACTGGCAGCAGAGATTTTCCTTTTATCAGAGGCAAAATAAAGTTCATAGAACAAATATCCGGTACATCGGATATGAGCATGTTCAGGTCAAAAAGCACGGTATGGTAAGAAAAAGACAGGGAATCCTTTTGTTCGATGGAATGTAAAAGTCCGGGCGGGATCACCAGAACATCACCATTATGAAGAAGCTGGGGCATAAAATTAATATTTACAATCCCCGTTCCGGCTTTTACAAAGATAATTTCCATTTCTGAGTGCCAGTGGGTAGGATAATAAATGAGCGTGCTGGGAATTACCGTTGAATAGACAGCACATGGAAATAAAGGTGTCCCGTGGTTTTTTGTTTCTTTGTAGTTTTGATAATCATTTGATATATTCATGAAAAATTTTTCACCTTCATAATAGTATTGTGTTACTAATGCCATAAATCTTGCAAGAATTTGCAGTATCTCATTGATATAATTAATATTAATACAGGAAGAAATGAAATGCAAGGTTTTGTTTATGGGAAACAATATGTACATATTTGTAATAGGAAATGATGCAGTTCACTAACTTTGCCGGAGAAGTTTTAAGGAACAGCGGGAACAAAAGTTATAATTATGAATGGAGAAAGAAGGATGGATATGAAGAAATTAAATGCATTAACCGTACTTGGTATGACAACTGTGTTAACGATGGGACTTCTGGGAGGATGTGGTTCTGACAGCGGGAAGGATACTCCACAGACAGCGGAAACATCAGTAGAGACGAAAAGCTCAGATAAGGGGGATTCCGACAAGGCAGCAGAAGGGAAGACAACAGATGCAGGAGAAAACACAGGAAAAAAAGACACAGAGGGAGGCAAGGTATACTATCTGAATTTTAAGCCGGAAGTAGCTGATATATGGGAAGAAATTATGAGTACCTATACAGATGAGACAGGCGTTCAGGCAACCGTTATGACTGCAGCAGCCGGGACTTATGAACAGACTTTAAAATCAGAGATTGCAAAAACCGATGCTCCGACTTTGTTTCAGGTCAGCCCGGTGGGTCTGGATACCTGGAAAGACTATTGCATGGATCTGAAGGATACGGAATTATACCAGCATTTAAGTAATAAGAACCAGGCATTATCATCAGAAGATACCATTTATGCAGTGCCTTATGCAGTAGAAGGCTATGGAATCATTTATAATAATAAGATTCTGAGTGACTATTGTGCCATGGATGGAGCAAAGATTAAGAGTGCAGAAGAGATTAATTCTTTTGCAAAGCTGAAAGAAGTAGCAGAGGATATTCAGGCTAAGAAAGATGATCTGGGTATTCAGGGAGCGTTTGCGGCTACAGGAATGTCTCCGGGTGATGACTGGAGATGGCATACACATCTGATGAATATGCCCATCTATTATGAATACAAAGATAAAGGGATCACGGATGCAGAGACATTGGACGGTACCTATTTAGAGAACTATAAACAGATCTTTGATTTGTATTTAAATAATTCAACCGTAGAGCCTGAGATGCTCAGCAGTATTGGAACCGGTGATTCCATGTCCGAATTTGCTTTAGGCGAAGTTGCATTTGTACAGAATGGAGACTGGGCGTGGAATGATATAAAGGATAATGAAGTGGCAGAAGAAGATGTGAAGTTCTTACCAATCTATATTGGTGTAGAAGGAGAAGAAAATCAGGGCTTATGTGTTGGAACAGAAGCATTCTGGTGTGTGAACAGTGAAGCATCAGAGGCAGATCAGAAAGCAACTCTGGATTTTGTAAACTGGCTGATTACCAGTGACACCGGTAAGGACTATATGATCAATAAATTAAACTTCACTTCACCATTTGATACTTTCCAGGCAGATGAGGCACCAGGCAATCCGTTATCCAGGCAGATTTTGGAATATGCAGCATCAGATAAAGAATCTGTGAGCTGGGCATTCTCTACTATGCCGGGAGATGCATATAAGAAAAATCTGGGGGCGGCATTGCTGGAATACACCCAGGGAACCGGTGACTGGGATGGCGTCAAGAAAGCTCTCATTGATGAATGGGCAAAGGAGAAGTCTAATCCCACAGCAGAGTAAAGCAGATAAATCATAGCGTAAAAAGGAGGTGAATACACAAGCCTCCTTTTTAGAATAGGAGAAGAAATCATGCAAAAAGCGATAAAACGATATTTTCCATTATTTGCACTGCCTACACTGATAGCGTTTTGTATAGGCTTTATTATACCTTTTGTAATGGGAATTTACCTGGCATTCTGCGAGTTTTCAACGGTTACAAATGCAAAGTTTACAGGGCTTCGAAATTTTGTGATGGTTTTTCAGGATCAAACATTTCTACATGCCCTGGGATTTACGGTTCTTTTTACCATTGTATCTATGTTAACCATAAATGTGTTGGCATTTACCGTAGCAAATATGCTGACGAAAGGATTTAAGGGCACAAACTTATTCCGAACTATTTTCTTTATGCCGAATTTAATTGGTGGAATTGTTTTAGGATACATTTGGCAGTTGATCTTAAACGGTATTTTGTCATCTTTTGGACGGACGCTTACTTTTGATGCATCTTATGGTTTTTGGGGACTGGTTGTTTTAATGAACTGGCAGCAAATTGGTTACATGATGATTATTTATATAGCCGGAATCCAGAATATACCGAAAGAATTAATAGAGGCCGCTAAAATAGACGGGGCAACGAAATGGCAGATTTTGAAAAAGGTAACCATTCCTATGGTAATGCCGTCCATAACAATCTGTACCTTTCTGACGCTGACCAATTCTTTTAAACTTTTTGACCAGAATCTGGCATTAACTGCCGGTGCGCCATCCAATAAATCGGAAATGCTGGCACTGAATATATACAATACCTTTTATGGAAAACCCGGATTTGAAGGGGTTGGACAGGCAAAAGCAGTCCTTTTTTTCCTGATGGTGGCTGCTATTGCAGTCATTCAGCTTAGAATGACCAGAAGCAGGGAGGTGCAGCAATAATGAATGCCTGTAAGATAAAATATGGAAAATTAATGACTTTTTGTTTTTCTGTACTTTCAATTTTGTTTATAAGTCCAATTTTTATCGTGATTATAAATTCTTTTAAAAAGAAGTCTTATATCAATAAAGAGCCATTTAAGATGGTAATGAGTAAGAACTTTGTAGGACTGGATAATTATATCAATGGGATAAAGAAGACAGAATTTTTCCAGGCTTTTGGATATTCTGCATTTATAACCATATGTTCGGTAATAGTGATCGTTCTTTGTACTTCCATGTGTGCATGGTATATTACGCGGGTGAAAACAAAGGTGACGGAAACCATTTATTATTTATGCGTGTTTTCAATGATTGTTCCCTTTCAAATGGTGATGTTTACCCTGTCTAAGATTTCGGATACCTTAAGGTTAGGTAATCCGGTTGGGATTATCATTATATATTTAGGATTTGGTGCCGGGTTATCGGTTTTTATGTTCTGCGGCTTTGTGAAATCCATTCCTCTGGAAATAGAAGAGGCAGCGATGATTGACGGGTGTAATCCAATACAGACTTATTTTAAAATTGTATTTCCGGTGCTGAAACCCACCTGTATTTCGGTTGCAATTCTTCAGGCAATGTGGATCTGGAACGACTACCTGCTTCCGTATTTAGTACTGGATTTAAAAAAATATAAAACAATTCCCATTGCGGTACAATATCTCAAAGGCGGTTATGGTTCAGTGGATATGGGAGCAATGATGGCGCTCCTGGTACTTTCCATTATTCCAATTGTAATCTTCTATATGGCATGCCAGAAATATATTATAGAAGGAGTTGTAGCTGGGGCAGTGAAAGGATGATTGTCGGTGCTGAGGAGACGAAAATGACAGAAAATTATGACAGATTATTAAATTATATGGAAAAGATGGCGGTGTTTAATACGCATTCCCATCACTATCCCCAAGATCAGCAGGCTGGAATGGATTTAATGAAAATGCTCCGTTCCACCTATCTGAAGGATGATATTCGGGATGGAAAAACCAACAGAGAAGTGATGAAAGATTTTAATGAGCGTATGAAATATAATTCCTATTTCCTGTGGCTGGAAAAAGCGCTTCAGGATCTATATGGAATTTATAAACCGTTGGATATTGAAAATATAGAAAAAACAGACCAGGCGATTCAAACAGCATATAAGAATCCGGGGTATCATATAGAAGTTCTGGAAAAAAAATGCTGCTATCGTTATATGTTAGTTGATGCATATTGGAATCCGGGTGAAACGGAACAGGTATCGGATCTATTTCTTCCGGTTTACCGGATCAATATGTACTTATATGGCTACAGCCGGTTCACAGCAGACCACAATGGAAATAATCCATACCAGTTCAATCATTGGGAAGCGGTGGCTGATCTGGATGAATACATCGGACTTATGCATGAAGAGTTCAGGAAGCAGATCGGCAGAGGGTGTGTGGCGTTAAAATGCGCAGCGGCATATGACAGAGGATTGAATTTTAAGAAAACAAAGAAAGAAGACGCAGAAAAGGCATTTTATTCCGGAATGATAGCAGGTGTGATCACTAAAGAAGAGATTGAAGATTTTCAGAATTACATATTTTATGATATCTGTGCGTTTGCAGCAAAGCATCAGATCCCGCTGCAATGCCATACCGGCCTGGGGCTGCTGCGAAAGACAAGTGCGATCTATTTACAGGATGCAATTTCAGATAATCCGGACACGAAATTTGTTCTATTCCATGGGAATTATCCCTGGATGGATGATCTCTGCGGTCTGGTCTGCACTTACCGAAACGTATACGTGGATTTTTGCTGGCTGCCGATTATTTCCACAGTTGAGGCGGGAAAGTTTTTAGAGAAAATACTGTCTGTGGGAGACTTATCGAAGATATACTGGGGATGTGATACCTGGATTTCTGAGGACAGTTATGGTGCACTATTGGCAATGAGACATGTGCTTTGCAGTGTTCTGGATGAGCAGATAGAGCAGGGGATATTGCAGTATCAGGATGCGGAAAATATCTGTCAGAAAATCATGTATCAGAATGCAATGCAATTATATATTGATTAGAGCGTTTGAAAATTTATTTTCGCCAGCTGCCGGAAAGTAATTTCAAACACGCTCTAAAGTGTGGGAGGATGAAGGATTATGAACATCAAGGAAATAGCGCAAACTGCGGGAGTATCACAGGCGACAGTCTCAAGAGTTCTCAATGGAAAAGAAAATGTAAATAAGGATACCAGAGAAAAGGTTCTTGCAGTTGTTAAGGAGTTAGGATATGACAAAAAAATATTTGAGAAAAGCAATTCCATATCTAATAATAAGATCATAACAGTTGTACTTCATGATATTCATAAGCCTTTTTATCATGATCTGCTGTACTATTTTCAAAAATATGCACAGCATCTCTCATATGAAGTACTGTTTTACAGTACATTTGGAGGAGAAAGCAGCAGCATAGCGGACCGCATTGAGATGATGACCAGAATTTCTGCAGGGATCATATTATTTTCATCCTATGTCAATGAATTTGAATTAATTCGTAATCTGCAGGAAAATGAGTATCCGGTAGTTGTAATTGATAATTCTTTTCCCGGCATTGAATTTAATACACTGATGGTGAATAACAGAGGCGGGGCTGAGCAGGCAGTGGAATATCTTTTGCAGCAAGGACATCGCAGAATTGCCTGCCTGGCTGGTTCTCCGAACTTAATGGTTTGGGCAGACAGATTAAACGGTTATATTGAAACGATGAGAAGAAATAATATTTTTATACATAAGGATTATATACAATATGCGGTTAATGATATTGACGGAGTTGAGGAAGCCGTACATGCATTTCTGGATTTGGATGATCAGGTACGACCAACGGCGATCTGCTGTTTTGATGATGCCGCTGCATATGCAGCAATTGGTTATATTGAAAATGCAGGGCTGAAAGTTCCGGAGGATATCTCTGTCATTGGATTTGACTGTCAGCGTTTTAAGCCTAATTTCTATCAGGGACCGGAGCTGACCAGCATCAGACAGCCTTTTGAATTATTAGCGAAAGACAGTCTGGAACTGATTGCGGGTAAACTGTCAGGCAGGTGTGCGGATGTGCAGGTGCATGAACTTTATGATACAGAATTGTACGTTGGAGGGACTACTGCGGAAATAGTAAAGTAAGACACCCGGAAACAGAGGTAAATTTTAATAGAATTACATTGAACGCTATAAGCAAAGAAGGAAGGCAAATATGGGAAATAGATTAAAGCTGGGAGAAATTATGCCTGAGGGTTGGCTGAAAAAATCATTATTGAAAAATATGGAGGGGTGTATCGGACATTTGGATGAATTGCTTCCCAAGCTTCTGGTGGATCAGGAAATATATGGGAGGGACCGGCTGGGAAAGAATTCAAAACTCTATGATTTGGGACGAAAGGACGGAGATTATCATGAAGTTGAGGGCGTAGACGCCCAATATCTCTGGTGGAACAGCGAGTCTCAGTCCAATTGGAAGGATGGGTATTGCAGATCAGCATGCTTGCTTGACAATGGGGATTGGCGGGAGAAAGCAGCCGGTTTTGTAGAATGCATTTTAGATACCCAGGATGAGGATGGTTATCTTGGAATATACAAAGAGGAGCTGCGTTTTCAATTTGATACAGAAAATGGGGAACTCTGGGCACAGTCTACTTTGCTTCGAATGTTACTTGGGTACTATGAGGCTGTGCAGGATGAACGCATATTAAAGGGGGCTGTACGGGCGGTAAACAGGATTATGGAGGGGTATCCCATTTACAGCTCCAACCCCTTTCAGGTTCAGGACAGTTTTGCCGGGCATTGCCACGGGTTAACGATTGTGGATGCATTCTATCAGATCTATCTTATCACAGGAGAAAAAAGGTATGTGGAATATGCCGTTTGGTTATATAAAAATTATTCACTACATCATGTTTCCGAGGAAGATCTGAAAATGTGTAACATAGAGAATCCTGATTATTTCTTCAAAGGACATGGGGTCCACACCTATGAGCATATAAGGGCACTTATCATTACCGCTTATGAAGAAAAGGAATATATGCCTCTGCTCATGATGCTGCTATCTAAGCTTCCCTTTTATCTGGCACCCTCAGGCGGCCCAATCGGAGATGAATGGATCTTTGGCAGAACAGCAGATGCTTCGGCGACAGGATATGAATTTTGTTCGGTGCAGGAACTTATGGACAGCTATTTACTGCTAATGGAGTTGTCGGGGAGTTTATCCTGGGGAGATAAGGTGGAGTGGCTGTATTACAATGCGGCACAGGGAATGGTACACCCTGTGGAAAGCAGCATCATGTATTGCAAAACGGATAATTGCTATGAGGCTGATGAACACCGCTATCCGGATGATGGAATTAAGAATCCCAGATATAAGTATTCACCCACCCATCAGGATGCTGCGGTTTGCTGTGTTCCCAATTCGGGAAGAATTGTACCTTACTTTATTCAGTCTATGTTTTTAAAGTCAGAAAAGGGGTTTCAGGCTGTGTTATACGGAGCCTGCGTCATGAAGAGTACCTGGAAGAAAGCGGAAGTAATGATCAGGGAGTCTACAGATTATCCATTCTCATCTAAGGTCCGCTTGAAGGTAACTGTCTCACAGCCGGCTGAATTCTCCTTATCGTTCCGATTCCCCGAATGGGCAGATCAGGTCATCCTGAATCAACATAGCTATGATAAAGAAAGCGTTCGGGATGGTGAAATTAAAATTCACAGAGTCTGGGAGGGGACAACGGATTTTGAATTGAGCTTTGTATGCAGCGTGCGCTTTCGAAAAGACTTTCATGGTGAAACCTATATAAGCAGAGGCCCTGTCATTTATGCCCTTCCCATACCGGCAAAAGAGAAAACTTTAAAAGAATTGAATGGGGGATCGTTTTACGAAAAAGCATATGTTCCGGAAAGCAGAATTTATGAAAACGCTTATTTAATGGAACGGGATTTTGCAAACTTCCGGTATTGTGAAAAATCAGAAGGAAAAGACTGGGAGCGTTGTATTTTAACTGGGATATGTTACACAGATGGGGTGGAACATAGGAAGGAATTTGTTCCGATGGGGCATACAATACTGAGAAAAACAACTTTTTCTGTTAAAACATCTTAATTTAAAGAGAGAAGTGATACTGCCACTTTTTTGTGAGTGGAAGTAGCACTTCTCTTTTGTTTTGCAAGTTAATCGGGTTACATAGCCCGCTATGCGCCCTTCAACCGTGACAAATCTCCCACAAACAGGTACGCACAGCTGAGAGAAAGTAATATAAAACACGCTCTAGTACTACAGCGAACGCTTTATATGAGTTCTATTAAATGCATTATATTGGGGTTTCGCTGAGGAAGGACGCTTTGTAAATGATAGGTAGTGTACGGAAAGATGGGCGTGGGAAACTGGTATGGACTCCGTCAGCTGGCCGCAGAACTGGTATTTTCTAACCTTTCCGAAGCGCTTTTTGGCGGCACGCGGGCATTCGCTCCGAAATCCTGATGCATTTCGCAGCTCACTGCCCGCTTA
>UQGG01000044.1 GCA_900540475.1 uncultured Robinsoniella sp.
GTAAAACAAGACTTTATAATGATAAAGTTTAAATAACAACTAGTTGCTACACTAGTATCAACACACGAATAAAATGGAAATTGAGGGTTATTATCGATTTTCAAAGTGATATTATCACCACTCGTCATATCCTGCCTAATCAATTCATAATGAATATCGCCGTCTACATTGTCAATCCTTATAGTGCCCCTATCTTCTTGAATATCGAGTCGCATCGGAATAGCAAAAATAAAATCAGAAAAATTACTTTTATAATTATCGTAACAATTACGTATAGCTTTTATTTTATAATAATAATTGCCAGCTATATCACCATTAAGATAGTAATATGGATTCTGCATTCTTCCTGCTTGTTAGTCTTCATTTTATAAAAGTAATAATACTATATAAATATTAGTACTCCCCCATACGCTTATATTTCCTGGCCTTTTAAAATGCGGATAGATGCAAGTAGAGACACCCCTGTTATACAAAGTGCAACTACAGCTGACCAAATAGCACTAGAAGAAAATGTAGTTGTAGTGATCTCCAATATTTTTGACAATAGTGTTCCGGGAAGATATCCACCAATTTTAGGTACATAATTTGAAACAATAAGAAGTAGGAAAGCGCAAAATGAAAGAAGTGCGGAAACTGCAGTGCTCTTTGCAATTGTGCTGGAAAGCATAGTTGAACCAAGTAACACTACTGCGAATATACTATAAACCAATGCTCCCATGAGAACATTCTGAAACTCTCCCGCATACCCAAATAGATTATACGTGTATGTATAACACAAAAGCACAGCAGAAAAAGTGGAAATAATAATGAGTGCAGTGGCAGCTATAAATTTTGCCATGATAAATGTAGTGTGATGCAAATTTTTTGTAAGTGTCAATGCCGCA
The DNA here is from genome assembly GCA_900540475.1 of uncultured Robinsoniella sp. GTDB lineage: Bacteria > Bacillota > Clostridia > Lachnospirales > Lachnospiraceae > Robinsoniella. The sequence continues at coordinate 885 of UQGG01000044.1, forward strand.
GATCCACTTTGCTTTTCACCCACCACACAACCCATAAAGATGAAAATCACAGATAGCCCACCTATTTGTGATAAGTTGCTATAAAGTTGTGAGTAGCTATCAACCCATGTCGTCGGAGAAACCACAAGAGGGAAACTGTCACCCATTGAAGCTGCAATAATCTCCTGCATATAACGTGATAAAAGCGGACTAAGCATACCGAATAATGCAAAAATCCCCCAAAAAATATAAAGCTTTTTGGTTCGATGAAGCTCTATCCATTCTTTTTTGCAGAAAACAAGAAAGCTATTCATGTGCAGTCACCTCCATAAAAATATCTTCAAGACTAGGAACATAAGCTTGATAGCTTTCCATTGAAATATCGACATCTGACAAAATCCTGGATACTCTTCTTCCTATATCCTTTGTATTACTTCCGTGAAGCAATAGCTCTAAAGGGTTGCTTTGCTCTGCGAAAATGTCCATATCTTTCTCTAATGCATCTACAAATTTTTTACTCTCTTCCTGTGTATAAAACCGTAGCACTCCCGTATTTAATGCGTGCTTATGCTTAATGTTCGCAATTGAGTCGGCAACTAAAAGTTTGCCTTTATTTAGGATCACTGCATAGTCACAGGTGGTTTCTACATCAGCTAGAATATGTGTTGAAAAAAACACAGTAACGCTGCCTTTCAGTGAACATATAAGTTCCATAACTTCATGTCTGCCAATCGGATCTAAAGCGCTAATCGGTTCGTCCATAAAAAGAATGTCTGGCTCGTGAATCAATGCCTGAGCAATACCTAATCGTTGTTTCATTCCACGTGAGAAAGAGGCTATATTATTTTTTGCATCTTCAAGCCCCACTTGTTTTAATAACTCGTCAATGCGGATTCTTAGCTTGCTTTTTTGTAAGCAATATAGCTTTCCGCAAAATTCCAAATATTCTTGTGCAGTCATATACCCATAAAAATTTGGTACATCGGGCAAGTAGCCAATGACAGAATTATCACGGGAACCGTAATTGTATTGTGACCCCATCAAAATAATCGTACCAGATGTCGGTTTTGTTAGTCCAACTAACATTTTAATAGTCGTTGTTTTTCCTGCGCCATTTCTGCCCAGAAAACCACAAATTGAGCCTTTTGGAATTTTTATACTAAGACCATCAAGCGCCGTGTGTGTTCCATATTGTTTTGACAACCCTGAGGTTTCTATTGCATTCATCATTTTTCCTCGTTTCTAAGTCGTATTTTCTCGTCAAGCATTTTCGCTCCGACAGCAAAATAGAGTACGGGTCCAATGGTATTAACGAACAAGATGATAACAAGCCAAATTACTTTTTCGCTAAATGGTAATTTCTTTTTCAAAATACTTATGATTGCTGTCAATATGAGTATAAGCATTAAAAGTACGATAGGTATCAAAAGGGGCAATATGTTTGGCAGCATGGCAAGAAATTCAGATAAACTCATTGATAATTTCATGGTTTCAGCTCCTTTATTCTATATTTTTAGGGGGCGTGACAATCAAGCCAACAGTGTGATAACGGCGTTCCGGCGAGGGTTCATTCTGCATGTATGGAGTTAATACCTCTACAATTTTACTGCCGATTTCGTGTAGTTCTTCTTTTGTTGTATAAATTGGTATCACAGAAAATCCAGAGCCGTCATTTGCAATATCAATCCCCTCACTTGACGTGTATGCACTAAATTCGCCCATGATGCCCATCATATACTGGGTAAATAAACTCATATACGCTTCGCCAGATAACTGCGCAAGAACAGCAGGCTTTACAACAAGTTCCTCCGCCAAAGCGTAAACCTTTTCTATTACCCCTCTTATCCTGTTTTCTTGCACTACTTTCAAGATACCGTCATTTGTCATCTTTCCCAAATGTCGATATAAAGTAGCTTGCGAAATCGTCTTGTTTGCTTCCGCCAGTTGCTTTGCCGTAGTTTGACCTTCTGCTTGAACATTGAGCAGTATCTTGCATTTAATGGGGTTTTGTAAGCAATCCATCAAGTTTTTATCCATATATTTCTTCTCCTTTATATTATCAATATAATAATATTATCATTTTGATAATATAAAGTCAAGCATTTTACTCAAACAGTACAACCACTAATCTTTGACAACAACCCAAATTTATTCTAAAATAAGAAAAACACTTGTAGGATTTTATATGACCATAAGGAGATACGTACACAGTGACGCAGAAGACTTGCAAATATAATACAAAGAAACTTTCTGAAAATTAACATTGCTGATTATCCAAAACAGCAGATGATTCAATTAGCAAAAGATTATAATCATCTAAGATTGAAAACATAGTTTCTTCTGAAACGGCTTCTATGATTATTTTAATACTCATACTTATTAAATCCTCTTTTATGAAAGTTGATAATTATAAATTCAAACGCATCATCATCTTTTATATCAGTTTAGAATTGTAAGACACCCATCTTGTTCTAACACTTGTTCTAACAAATTATTCAAAAAATATTTTGCGTATTTTTAACAATATCGCCGAACCCCTTGTATTTACTGGTGTTTCAGAGTTTCATTAACACTGCTTAATAGTCTATAAGCCTTAATAAAACATAATGCATATTCCTGAGGGCCGAGAGGTCGCAAGTTCAAATCTTGTCACTCCGATGATGAAAACACACATAAACACTGACTTTCTGAGATATGGAAGTTTGTGTTTTTTGTTTTTTAAAGGGCTGTTCTAACACAGTTCTAACATTTTGGATTTAGATCAAACTTTTCCTCGTACTTTTCATTTTTTCGCTATCAAATGATTGTTGCCATACAGTTGTCAGTAATCACATGATACAATTAAAAAGCAAACGTCTAAATAAAATAAAAATATGGAGGAAATTTATGTCTACGATTTATATTTACATTCTTGATACTTTAGCTGACTGGGAACTGGGGTATGTTACTTCGGAGTTAAATTCTGGTCGATTTTTCAAAAAAGATGCACAGCGTGTATCGCTCAAAATGGTTAGTTATAATAATGATCCAATCAAAACAATGGGTGGACTGACAATCGTACCTGATTGCTTAATCGGTGATATTGATGTGAGCGAAACAAGCATGTTGATATTGCCGGGTGCGGATACATGGAACGACCGCAAACATAGTGCTATCATTGAAAAAGCAAATGAATTTCTTTCTTTAGGGGCTACAGTGTGTGCAATCTGCGGGGCTACCGCTGCTCTTGCTGCCTTTGGATTATTAGATAAGCGCCCGCATACCAGTAATGGAACGGGATTTCTTGAAATGGTTGCTCCCGGTTATAAAGGGGAACGTTTTTATATAGACAAACCATCTGTGTCTGATAACAATCTTATTACCGCAAGTTGTACCGGAGCTTTGTTGTGGACGAAACAGATTATTGAACATTTAAACGTTTTTCAATCAGACACACTGGACGCATGGTATAAATACTTTAGTAGCGGTGAGCCTAAACATTTCTTTGCTCTTATGCAAACTTTGCCCTCTAACAATAAAAGCTGAATGAAATTGAATGAATGATTAAAACAGCTTTTGATATGTCGAACATTTAACTGACCCAGACAAGTCAGTCAAAGGGGTAGCACCCACCGCTCAGCTTCTTAAAATTCTTCAAGATCAGGAGAATCACATTTAACAGTGGCATACTCCGTCCCCATATGGTATATTTAGCGAAACAATTAAATTGATTTTGTAAATAATATGGAAACACAGAGGAGAAGACTGATGACATTGATTGGAAAAAAAGCAAGAGTTGGTGCATGTCTATTGGCTGGCAGCATGGATAATATGGTTAAATTTTATAGAGATATATTGGGTTTTCATACGCAATGGAACGGTGGGGATTTCGCAGAATTTGAGACGACAAGCGGCGAACTATCCTTATTCATGTATAGCAGAGAAGCATTTGCTCAGGCAATTGGAGAGGACTATGTTCCACCAAGGGGAATCAATCAGACATTTGAAGTTGCCCTTTGGTTGCCCTGTTTTGCCGATGTGGATGTGGAATATGAGCGGTTGTCGAAGTTGAACGTGAAATTTCCAACTGGAGAACCCATGACCTTTTCCTTCGGCATCCGCAACTTTTATGTTGCTGACCCGGAGGGTAACCTGCTTGAAATCGGCAGCACTAGCGAAACATAAATTGGAAGTTCGCCACTACCAGAAAAATTAGGGGACATTGATTGGAAAGGTAAATGGATAAATATCATTGTTTGATTTCCCCTATATTTTAATTTAATTAAAACAAGCCCTAACTGCGGTAAAGCGGTTACAGGCTTGTTATTAAGTATTAATATCCTTTTATATTACAGAATTATTTTGTTAATTGAGAACTGTAAATCTAACAATTTTAAGTGTAAGACGTTCACCATTTACTCTATCTTCTAAATATGCTTTTAGTGATAACATTTGTCCTGACCATTTTTTTAAGTTCAATCTTTTAAATATAAATTTTCCCTTACTATCCGACTTCACAGATGTTATTTTTTTACCGTTTGGATCTCGAAGTACTATTGTTGCGTTTTTATTTGACTTTCCTATTATTTCCTTTGTCTTTACGCTAATACTATAAAAACTCTTAGGATTAATCAGCGTTATTTTATATACGAGGCTTTGAAACTGTATTTGATCTTTAAACCAATCAGTCTTTCGATAACCTACCGGATACTTATTCTTTATTTCTTTTTTTGACAAATAATTACCTGCAAAATCAAATTCCATCATTTTTTTATATCTATTTAAATTTGGCAAACTTTTTAACTTGTTTCCATATGCATATATAAATTTTAGTTTTTTAAATTTTTTAATCTCATTGATACTGCTTATTTGATTTGCACTTACTGAAATAGCTTCAAGATTAACTAAGTTCTTTAATGGTCTGATATTCCGTAGTTGATTCCCATCTGCATCTATATCAGTTAGATTCAATAAATTCTCAACTCCTGATAAACTTTTCAGTTGATTATTAGTAATTGTTAAAGTCTTTAACCTTTTTAAACCTTCTATTCCTTTAAGACTCTTTATTTGATTATTTCCAACATCTAATAATTTTAATTTACGCAATTTTTTCAACTCAGAAATACTGGTTAATTGATTCGTTGATACATCTAAATAGGTCAGATTCTTAAGCTTTTCTATTCCTTTTAAGGTAGTAATTTTATTTAATTTTATTGTACACCCATCGTAGTCCTCGCCACCATATGCTTCCAGACGAGTAATTCCAGCAGCTTCTTTTACATTAAACGTGTCATTATCATTTTTGTCTAATTTGTTTAAGATCTTTTGATATAATACCCTGTCAGGTATCCCTGTTTGGTCATTGTAAATAATATCATATTCTGAAGCCATAGATTTTACTGGAATCATTAACATTATGAACATCACAATAATTGATAAAAAAAATGTTTTTTTTCTTTTATTCATATTTTCTCCTGTCTTTTAAATTAGAATTTAATTTATTACTCGTTTGAAATTATTAATAAGATGCTCTTTTTATAAGGTCTACATTATATCCCCCTAAAGCTCCAACACCACCTGCGTTGTCCCGAATATAACTATATAGTCTTTTCTTAACGAAAGTATTATCAAATGGCGCTCCTTGTAAACCTAATGCAAAGTCATTATAATCGCCGATATGTTTTTCAGTAAGAAATTTAACACTCCACCATACAGTTTTTGACGCTACCAAATGTCTGTTTGGACAAGTTTTTGGCGCATCTGCTCCCGTCTTATTCCCTTTTACATGCTTAATAGGTTTACCACTTTTTTTGTCCTTGGTTACATGTGCAAAAGAATCTGTTAAAAGATGTATTGCACTTCCCCATAAGAAGTACTTTCGATTTGTTGCTGTATTACCATATTTGGCAAGTATTTTACTCCAAGGTTGATCTCCAAACTTTGTTGTGCTAATCTTCGTTTTTATCTTATTGAAAATCTTTTTATCCAATCCCTTTATTAGTTTGTAATCTGTAAACTTGGATGTATCGCCACCCTTTAAAGCTATCCTTGTCAAAAATTCATAACATGCCACATAATTAACCGGAACATCTGCTTTTCCCGTTACTTTAAGTCTATAACCACCATGATATTCTGGAAATGCACCATAGCCATATATATTAGACACATCATCTTGGTCTGGATATATCACCCCTAATTTCATAATAGCTATAGCTTTCGCGCTCAATCCCTTTCCCTTTACACCTGGATCAATAAATTCACCATGAACTTTCATTGTCCATCTACCTTCTACAAACGCCTCATTATCAATAAGTTCTTCAAAAGTATCAGGAGTATCCTTATTTTCTGGGACAATATCATCTACTTCTATGCTTGAATTATTAAAATTTTCAGAAAAAATTTTGTACATACTCATTGCATAATCTGCATCAATAAGTCCACATTCATCGAAATTTGAAATATTTTTAGAGGTGGCATCTATTAATTGACGAATAAACTCATGGGATTTTGATAAATCTTTTTCCCATAATAATGAAGCTACTCCTACTACATGAGGAACTGCAATGCTTGTACCATGAGTTACAACTGATCCACCAAAAAATGATGCAGTCTGTATCTTTTCTCCTGGTGCCGCAACGTCTAATTCTTTTCCTGTATTGCTGAATGCACTTATCTCTGCTTCTGGATTTGTAGCGGCTACTGCCATTACTTCTTTGAATGCTGCCGGATATTCCACTTTAGCAGCGTTATTTCCTGATGCCCCTACCATTAATATCCCGGCATCATATGCATCTTCTACAGCTTTTTTCATAGCATTTGAATATGTGGATGTTCCAAAACTCATGTTAATAATATTCACGTCATGATCTATACACCAATAAATTCCCTTTATGATTCGACTAAGAGGAGCTTTATTTTCACCGTCTAACACTTTTACCGAATATAAATCAACGTTTGGATTAACTCCTTTAATTCCTCCTTCCCCATTTGCGCAGATAATACTAGCGATTCCAGTACCATGCCCCGTAAGATCTTGGTAAACAGGCAGGACATAATCCTCCTCTTCCACCATATTCGTCCAATCTGCAAGTTCAATACCACTAATAATATCTACTCCAGAATCTAATATAGCTACTTTCACTTTTTGTGTGCTTCTTGCATTAGTATTTAAACCATCAGCATTAACAGCCTGTATATTCCAGTCTGCTTCTGCTTCACCACTTGGGATATTACTTTCTTCTTCCATTATTTTTTCAATAAAAGCTCTCTTTTGTGCCGATTGAAAATCCTCTGTTTCTGATTGATTCTCTGTTTCCTCCTGTGTAAGATCCTGTGTACTCTCCGTAAATTCTGTATCTGATTTATTAGTTTCTATACTATCAGCACTCTCATTATTTTCAATTTCCTTTGTAACTGGTTGACTTTCTTCTTCACTCTCAGTTAGAACGGTTTCTGCCTCTGTACCTTCCGTGATAATTTCTTCTTCCAGATCACCATCTAGTGAATTTGCAGAAATTATGATATCTTCTTCCACAATCAGACCATCATTTTGCTGCATAATTTCTGCTTCTTCTGGGGATAACTCCATTACTGCCATGTTGTTATCTGATAACTCTGGATCTTCTTCTGAAATGCTATATTCTGCTCTGCTGGTAACATCGTTAAATTCTTTTGAACTGTCTGCCATGACGATATAGCTTTTTGTATCTGTTTCGTTTTCTGCTTTTGCGATCATCATATTATTACTGCCGACCATTTGACACATCATTGCGAATACCAAACAGCTACTCACCACTTTTTTGCCTGAAATTTTAATCTTTCTCTTCATAGATATTCTCCCTTTTTTCTTTTGTAATAATATTGATCATAATATTTTCTACTATGAATCTGGAACTCCCCTAAATTTTACGCTTCTCCCTTCTGCCATTATTTTCACAAAAAGTTCACAATATTATATTTAAATATATATCACACTTCCATCAATATTTCACCCCATATTGACTAACTGGTACCTATTCTCGTTTAGTTGGTAATATTATTCACTTTTTCCCTTATATAAATATTATAAAAATAGAGACATACAAATGTACGCCTCTACTATTAATCTTTGACAACAACCCAAATTTATTCTAAAATAAGAAAAACACTTGGAGGATTTTATATGACCATAAGGAGATACGTACACACTCTACCGGATGGAAAAGTTTCAATAAACACTCTTTAAATCAACTAAAATTTGCGGAGGTTAATTATGAGCAGGTTAATTTTAATAAAACCAATCGAAAAGTATGCAGAGCAGGTCATGGATTATAAAAATGAAATGTTGAAAAATGGTGACAGTTTTGATGGTTGTGCCGGACTGGAAGATGTGGATAGCTTCTCACAGTGGGTCGATTTTGAACGGAGGCTGAAAGCAAAATATCAAGAGGGATATGTTCCCTCAGAAGTATATTTAGCAATCCGAATAGAGGATGATGTTCTTGTAGGTATCATAGATTTCAGACATCCGTTATCAGATTTTTTGAAAAATTTTGGAGGTAATATTGGATATAGTATACGCCCTTCTGAGCGGCGAAAGGGATATGCAACGGAGATGTTAAAATTATTATTACCTATTTGCAAGGATATGGGGGAACATAAATTATTGCTGACCTGCGATAAAGGAAACATATTTTCAAGCAAAACAATACTTAATAACGGCGGAATCCTTGAAAATGAAGTAGTGGATTCTGTTGGCCTAAGTAAGACCGGTGTTATCCAAAGGTATTGGATTACATTATAATTATCCTCAGATAACATTTCTCTAACCTTAATTCCCAGCCTGAAGAATATTGGAAATATAGAGAAAATCTTAATGGTAAAGGACGATAACAAAATAGAATTCACGGAGGTATGTAAAATGAATATATATGATTTTTGGAAAGTCACTCTGGATCAGGATGCTGTTAAAATGAGAACGTATTTTCATGAAGATGCTTATATTAACTGGCATGATACAAATGAACATTTCACTTTGGATGAATTTATCAGAGCAAATTGCGAATACCCCGGTAAATGGAGCGGTGAAATCGAAAGAATAGAAGAAACTGGAAGTCTTATTATAACGGTAACGCATGTTTATGAAATCGATTCATCTTTATCTTTTCATGTAGTATCTTTTATTAATCTTAGCGATGATAAAATTACTTCTATCGATGAATATTGGGGAGAATGTGGTCCTATACCGCAATGGAGATTGGATAAAAATATTGGCACTCCAATAAAATAGCTATCCTAACTTTCCGTAAGCGATCGGATTTCAAAATATTACATACAAAAGAGCCTATCTTCATGATAGACTCTTTCGTTATGTCCCTCGAGCGTGTTTGAGAATCCATTCCAGCAATTCATCATAATTCAATAAAATGCCTTTGCAGCAACTTAAACCGTAGCCCAGACTTACTTATTATTAATATAATTAATCAATCCGCCGGCCTCGATGAGTTTCTGCATAAACTCCGGAAACGCCTGTCCTTTAAATTCTGTTCCTTTTGTTTTGTTATAGATCATACCGCTGTCAAAGTCCACTTCTACTTCATCTCCTTTATCAATCCCTTTGGATGCCTCCGGACATTCAATGATTGGCAGACCAATATTGATGGCATTGCGGTAAAAAATCCTTGCAAAGGTATCTGCGATGACACAGCTTACGCCGGCTGCTTTAATGGCGATTGGCGCATGTTCTCTGGAGGATCCACAGCCGAAGTTTTTCTCTGCTACGATAATATCTCCTTTTTTCACCTGGTTTACAAAATCTTTGTCGATATCTTCCATACAATGTGTTGCCAGTTCCGCCGGATCTGAAGAATTCAGGTATCTTGCCGGGATGATGACATCTGTATCTACGTTGTCTCCATATTTAAATACTGTTCCATTTGCTTTCATCGATGCTTCCTCCTATAATCCTAATTCTGCCGGAGCTGAAATTTTACCGGTAATTGCACTTGCAGCAGCCACTGCCGGGCTGGTGAGATATACCTCTGACTCCACATGACCCATACGGCCTACAAAGTTTCTGTTCGTTGTTGATACACAGCGTTCGCCTGCTGCCAGGATTCCCATATAGCCTCCCAGACATGGTCCGCAGGTTGGCGTGCTGACTACGGCTCCGGATGTAATAAAGGTCTGAATCAGCCCTTCTTCAATCGCCTGGAGATAAATCTTCTGGGTTGCCGGAATCACGATACAGCGGATTCCTTTTTTTACATGGCGGTCTTTTAAGATTTCTGCTGCACATCTTAAATCATCTATACGTCCGTTAGTGCAGGAGCCGATTACAACCTGGTCAATAACTACATCTTCCTGGATTTCATCGATGGTCTTCGTGTTTTCCGGCAGATGCGGGAATGCAATGGTAGGCTTCAATTCACTTAAATTAATGGTGTATTCTTCATCATACACTGCATCTTCGTCTGCTTCATATACCGTATACGGTCTCTTGGTATGGGAATCTAAATATTCTTTTGTGAACTCGTCTACCGGGAAGATTCCGTTTTTTCCACCGGCTTCAATTGCCATATTTGCAATCGTAAAACGATCATCCATAGTAAGATTCTTAACGCCCTCTCCTACAAATTCCATGGATTTATAAAGTGCTCCATCCACACCGATCATGCCGATAATATGTAATATCACATCTTTTCCGCTAACCCATTTGGAAGGTGCTCCAACCAGATTGAATTTAATTGCGGAAGGAACTTTAAACCATGCTTTGCCGGTAGCCATGCCCGCTGCCATATCGGTGCTTCCAACACCTGTTGAGAAGGCTCCCAAAGCTCCATAGGTACAAGTGTGGGAATCCGCACCAATGATTACGTCTCCTGCTACCGTCAGGCCTTTTTCCGGCAGAAGCGCATGTTCAATCCCCATATCTCCTACATCGAAATAATTGGTGATATCATGCTTACAGGCAAACTCCCGAACGCATTTACAGTGCTCTGCTGATTTAATATCCTTATTTGGAATAAAATGATCCATTACAAGGGCAATTTTATCCTTATGGAATACCTCTCCTGTTTTCATTTTATCCATTTCATGAATCGCTACCGGGGAAGTAATATCATTTCCCAGAACCAGATCCAGATCTGCTTCGATCAACTGTCCTGCTTCCACAGACTCCAGTCCGGCATGAGCAGCTAAAATTTTCTGTGTCATTGTCATTCCCATATTTTTTGTCCTCCTGATTATTATTAAATTACAGTTACTGTTCAAACCGTGCTGTGCAACTCTCTGCACAGTAACGAATTACAATCCTTAAACAAATGGATTTTAACTATTGTTTGAATTATAACACAGATATTGGTATAATAGAAATACATATTACGAATATTTATCATAACTTAGAGTTATACCAGTACAAAAAAGAAACTGCAAAAAGAAATGAGGGAAGCTATGAATCAGAACCTGTCACTCTATAAAATCTTTTTTACCACAGCAAACTCCGGCAGTATTTCCAGGGCTGCGGAAGAACTTTTTATCAGCCAGCCGGCAATCAGCAAGTCCATACAAAAGCTGGAACAGTCTCTGAATACGGTACTCTTTTCCAGAACCTCCAGAGGCGTGCGTCTCACTGATGAGGGTAAATTGCTGTACGAACATGTAAAGACGGCATTTGAAGCGATTGAAACCGGAGAAGAACAGCTGCGCATGGCAGCAGATCTTGGAATCGGACACCTGCGCATAGGGGTTAGCACCACTCTTTGCAAATACCTGCTCCTCCCCTATTTGCAGGAATTTATCAAGCTGTATCCCCACATCCGCATAACCATTGAATGCCAGTCCAGTAACCGTACCCTTCAGCTGTTAGAAGAACAAAAAATTGATATTGGACTGATTGGTGAACCGGAACACAACACCCTGATTCAATTTTATGCCTTCGAAGAAATTGAAGATGTCTTCGTTGCCTCCAAAAATTATCTGGATAACCTTTTCTTACGGACAAAAGAGGAAAAATATGATATATTTAGTACAGCTACTCTTATGCTTTTAGACAAAGACAATATGACCCGACAGTATATCGATGATTACCTGGCGGGTCAGAGGCTGGAACCCAATACCCTGCTGGAAGTAACCACAATGGATCTTTTGATCGATTTTGCAAAAATAGGCCTTGGGGTTGCCTGTGTCATCAAGAAATTTGTCCAAAAAGAGTTAGATAACCAAACTTTGCAGGAGATACCGCTTGCATTCCCAATTCACAAGCGCCAGGTCGGATTTGCATATTTAAAATCATCCTATCCCTCCCACGCATTACAGGAATTCATCCGCTTCTGCAGCAAATCCAAAAGGGGGAATCTTGATTTATGAAGAAGTATCTGAAGTATCAATCCTTACTGATGTTACTGTTGCTTCTGGCAGCAGTCTCATTGCCGGTCACTGCACATGCCGCAGAAGAGAAATCTGCCAAAACCGGATGGGTGCAGATGAAATACCGTTATTATTACGATAAAAACGGGAATAAAGTCTGTAATACCACCTATAAAATCGATGGCAAACGCTACTATTTTAATGCCAAAGGAAGGATGATTCAAAACCGTTTCGTCACTTTTAAGGGGAAGAAATTATATCTGACATCCAATGGTACGGCTGCCACAGGTCTTAAAAAGATAAAAGGCAATACATATCTATTTGATAAAAACGGGTATCTGCGTACAAATGGATTCAAAACTTACAATATCAAAAAGTACTATGCTGATAAAAAGGGTATCATCCAAAAAGGCTTTCGGACCATAAAGGGTAAGAAATATAACTTTAGCAGCAAGGGCATCATGCAGACCGGCTGGCTGAAAAAGGGAAAATCCACTTATTACTTTAATAAAAAAGGGGGCATGCAGACCGGTTGGCAGAAAATAAAAAAAGGCAGGAAAACCTATGACTACTATTTTTACTCCAATGGCAAAATGGCAAAAGACACCTGGGTACAGGGCTATTTCGTAGATAAAAACGGAAAGTGGATCAAAAATAAACCCCAGTCTATTTCCGCTCTCAACGATGAGTTATCTTCTTATATCAATAACTCCTGCACACCAGGCAGATGGTCCGTATATGTTAAAAATTTAAACGATGGCCAAAGCTGTCTGATCGGTAATAATTATTACTATGCCGCCAGTGTCATTAAAGTATTTACCATGGGAGCTGTTTACGAAGCCATTAACAACGGAAAACTTTCAGAAAGCGGTTCCATTAATCAACTGCTTAACTCTATGATCACTTACAGCAGCAACGAATCCTTTAATACGCTGGTGCGGACTATTGGTAAAAATGCAACGAATGATTTCTGTAAAAAATATGGATATACTGATACCAATCAGGGGCAGGCTATTAAACCCAGTAGTAATGCTGGAGAGGATATTAATAACGGCACAACCTGGAATCAGACATCCGTACAAAACCTGGGGAAAATATTGGAGGACATCTACAACGGTAAATGCGTCTCCAAAACCTATTCCGGTAAAATGCTGGATCTACTCAAGCAACAGACTTTCCGCAAGAAAATCCCCTCTGGTGTTCCCGTCGGAACGGTTGTGGCGAATAAAACCGGAGAAACAGATGAATACCAGCATGATATGGCAATCGTCTATTCTCCCAAAGCAGATTATATTCTCTGCGTTATGTCAAATATCTCAAATGCAGGTGCGGCACAGGCAAATATACGTGCCATATCAGGAATTGTATACCGTTACTTCAATTCCTGATACTATACAGAGTAAAAGAAAGAGCCGGTAACATGTATGAATTTATGATGGCCTCCCATAAGTTTTATTTCAGCTTATGGGGGCAATCCAAATTTCACATGTTACCGGCTCTTATTATTTCTATATATGCAATTGGGTAATCCCAGCATACTAATGATTAACTCTTGATCTGGAATTAATTGTCCAGTAATTTGTTTCCATCATTCCAGCTGTATAATTTACGAAGTTCTTTTCCAACTTCTTCTAACTGGTGATTTGCTTCCTGTTTTCTCTTAGCCATGAAGTTCGGGCATCCTACCTGGTTCTCTAATAACCAGTCACGTGCAAATACACCTTCCTGGATATCTTTTAATACCTGTTTCATTGCTTTTTTCGTTTCATCTGTAACGATCTTAGGTCCTGTGATGTAATCGCCGTATTCAGCTGTGTTAGAGATGGAATATCTCATTCCTTCAAATCCGCTTTCGAAGATCAGGTCTACGATCAGTTTCATTTCGTGGATACATTCAAAATATGCGCTTTCCGGTTCATATCCAGCTTCTACTAATGTTTCAAAACCAGCTTTCATAAGAGCGGTAACGCCGCCGCAAAGAACTGCCTGCTCACCAAAAAGGTCTGTTTCTGTTTCCTGACGGAAAGTTGTTTCCAGAACACCAGCTCTTGCTCCGCCGATTGCTAAAGCGTAAGCTAAACCTTTGTCATGTGCTTTTCCGGTAGAATCCTGATGTACTGCGATCAGGCAAGGAACTCCTTTTCCTTCCTGGTACTGGCTTCTTACAGTATGTCCAGGTCCCTTAGGAGCGATCATAACAACATCAACGTTCTTTGGTGCTACAATCTGTCCGAAGTGAATTGCAAAACCATGAGCAAACATTAACATGTTTCCGTCTTCTAAGTTTGGCTCAATTGATTCTTTGTACATTTTAGCCTGTTTTTCATCATTGATCAGAATCATGATGATATCTGCTTTTTTTGCTGCTTCTGCAGCTGTATAAACTTCAAATCCCTGTGCTTCTGCTTTTGCCCATGATTTGCTTCCTTCATAAAGACCGATGATTACATTGCATCCGGACTCTTTTGCATTTAACGCATGCGCATGTCCCTGGCTTCCATAACCAATAATAGCAATTGTTTTGCCTTCTAATAATGCAAGATTACAATCTTCCTGATAATAAATTTTTGCTGCCATTTTCATTTCCTCCAAATGTTTTATATTTGTTAAAGGTTTAAAAGCCTCTAGCGTACTTTTTCCATATGTACCTGACGTACTATAAGTATCTTACATCTTCCGCACCACGGGATAATCCGGTAATGCCGGTACGTGCCAGTTCCAGAATCTCATAGCCTTCCAGAAGGTTAATAAAAGCATCCAGTTTTGACTGGTTTCCTGTCAGTTCCACGATAAGTGAATCCACTGCCACATCTACAACTTTCGCCCTGAATATATCTGCCACCGCAATAATTGCCTGACGGTTGCTGGCATCTGCTCTTACCTTCACAAGGATAAGCTCGCGGCTGACGCTCTCATCGTCACTTAATGTCTTAATATCTACCACATCTACCAGCTTCGCTACCTGTTTGGTAATCTGATCCAGGATCAATTCATCTCCACATACAACAACTGTCATTCTGGAATATCTAGGATCTGCGGTTACACCAACAGTCAAGCTGTCAATATTATAGCCACGTCTGCTAAATAAACCTGCCACACGGCTTAATACGCCGGATGTGTTGTCAACTAACATAGATAATATACGTTTTTTCATAGTAAAACCACCTTTTATACAGACTAAAAGTATTCTACCAATTATTACATTCTTTGTCAATGTCAAATTTGGCAAAGTGGTTTTGTAACACATTGAATTGTTAAAGTGAATATTCCTAAAATAACCGGGTAAATTTTAGTTACCCGGTGCATTTTTCTGAATATTCATTTAAATATGCCTGTTCAGTTCTATATAAGTGAAATTTGAACTGTCCTACCAAACATTACTAATTTTAACTTATTTTATCAGTCTGGCCTTTATAGCAGTTATAGCAGTACTGAATGATATCCTTCCTTTTTATAATACCGATAAAAGTCTGGTTATCATCAATGACCGGCACAAAATTCTGGTTCATGGATGTCATAACCAGATCCTCGATCTCACAATTAACATTGACGGGATCATTGTACCATCTTCTTTTTATCTGAGCCAGCGGGATCTCTTCTGCTTTATGTAAATCTAATAGATATTTGTCTTTCACATTCCATAACATGTCCCCTTCTGTGATTGTACCAACATAGTTTCCTTTCCGGTTAATGATGGGTACTGCGCTGTATCTGTGATGCTCCATCTTCTCCAGCGCCTGACGTAATGAATAATCTTCATATAAATACGCCACTTCACTCTTTGGGGTCAAAAAGAATAAAATATTCATCTGTAATCTCCCTGTTTTTTCTTTCTTCCTTATGAAATATTATAAGACAATCTACAATATTCGTCAATGCCAAGTACGTATTTCATAAAGAGTTTATAATGATTTTATAAAATAGTGCTTTCCTGTTTTTTTATAATTTCTTTAATGATTTTAGAATATATTAAGTCCGGCGCCATATTTCATTCATATCTGCGTAGTATAGTATTATTTATAAATAAAGCATACAAGCTTTTTTTATATACATTTCTCTTTCCTTTTAGGACCAGGCAACTGGTCCCCTTTTTTTGTCTTTTTCCGGGTTTGTCAAAGAGTTAAAATCCGGGAGCATCTCCTATAAACGTGCCGGGAGCCGGAGAAGGCAGAATTTCTGCCCCTAGTTTATCACCCAGACACCCTCTTTTACGCAAATCAGGACTTCTTTACTATAAAGGACTCAAATCCCGCTTCTTTTAATTTCTGGACCAGCTTCACCGCATTCTCTCTTTCCTTAAAAGCCCCAGCCTGAATCTTATAGAGTTTATTTACTTTTTTTACAAATGCCTGGAATCCTTTTTTATTTAAGACTGCAGCCAGGCTCTTCGCCATTTTTTCATCCCGAAATGATCCTGCCTGGACGTAGTACAGCGCATCTTCTTCCGGCTTGGGATTCTCCGGCTTATCATCCTTCGCTATTGCAGCTTTTACATCTGCCCGGAAAATGTCCATATTTTTACCGTGTTTTGGAAACCATTGGGTTACATCCACGTGCTCTGTCGCCACGCCTTTTAAAAATCCTTCATAATGACAGAGAACATGGTCTTTGTCTGGCTTCCAGCCGTATTTTTTGCAGAAATAAGCGCTGAGCCAGACTGCTTTTTCATATACATTCCGAAAATAGCGGATATTTTCCGGCAGGGACGGATCATAATTTCCCATAGACAGCCATTGCCCATTATATGAAAAAGTTCCCGGTTCACAGATTTCATAACTGATATACATATCATTTGCCGGTGACCCTGCATGCCATGACCGGTGTGTCTCCGGAAGCAGCTGATAGATACCCGTATCATCAATAATATAATTCGTACAGGCATCAATATCGCCATTCCAATAGCTGATAAAATCCTTTGCCGTACCGCCGGGAGTTGCAGTGGAATGTGTCATTATCCCCTGTGGCTTTATGGTTCTGCCTGTTTTATAACAACTTGAATTTGTTAAAATACTTTTTTTAATTTCCATGTCACATACCTCACTTTATTCATCCATATATCTAACATATGCAATCGGGCAAAAAAGGAATCAAATGAATAAAACTGCCATTTTCTGAGCATATTAAATGCGAGGTGATGAAAAATGTCTTCTTATGTAGCTCCTGAAGTAAAGGAGAAATTCGAAACGCTTTCCATCGATCTGAAAAATCTGATCCTGGAAAAAAATGTACAACTGAATAATATTCATGACTTGATACGCGTACTGGAAGAAATTGTAGCAGAGGGTGAAGGCAACCAATAGCCGGCTACCAGACATTCTTGCGAAAGAGAGGAACAACACATGATAAATATCGACGACGGCAACAAAAAAACAAATGTTTACGATGATGGTAATATTCCAGAAATTGACACGCCAAAACCAGATAATGCAACCAATACCTTCCCACCGGAATTTGGCAATGGTAACATTATCCCCAAAGACGAAAGCACAAGACCCCGCAAAGACGGACCAGGGGGCAATTAATTTTCAAACGATAAACCACAGAGAAAATCCATGTTAAGATGCTTTTGAGCATGTTAACATGGATTTTTTCTGCTACATAAATTTCACGGCTGTTCCGTAAGCAATTACTTCTGCTGCTCCCTGCATGATTGCCGAGGATGCATAGCGGATATTTACCACAGCATCAGCTCCCATGCCCTCTGCCTCTTCTACCATTCGTTTCGTCGCCAGCGCTCTGGCATCATTCATCATGTCATTATAAGCTTTCAATTCCCCGCCTACGATGGTTTTAAAGCCCTGGGTTATGTCCCTTCCGATATTTTTGGACTGTATGGTACTGCCCTTAACAAGCCCCAGCATTTCAAATGTTTTACCGGTAATATAATCAGTATTTACTAAGATCATCTTCTTCTCCGCTCCTTATCTCTTTTAAACGTTCAGCCAATACAAAAAAGGAAACACCAATTAACGCCATAATAATAATTCCAAATAATATTTTAATTATAATGGGAAACGGGACATAAGCAACTAATGTCAGATATACAAGCAAAAAAATTACCAGTAATGCCGTTATCACTATTGGCGCTATCATTTTTTGATATTTCATATTGGATTCCCCCTGTCAGTTATCATGTCACTATTTTAACATTCTTTTCAATAAGTTACAATATAATACCAGAAAAGAGCTGGAAAATAAGTTTAAGTTTATTTTATAAAATGCACACAATTTCTTCAACAATGCGTCACATATTTTTCACAGAATAATATTATAGTATTATTTGTACAGAGCGATCAGTACAAACAACACATTATTAAAAAATCTTTTTCATAACCCGCCAGTACCTTAAGGTACTGGCTCTCCCTCTTTTATGGGGAATTTTACATCTGTTTACGAACCACCTTATATTCATCATTAAATTGAAAATAAGGACAATTGGTAAATGTATTTCTCATAAACTGCCCCATCTCATCCTCATCCAGATTAACTTCACAGACATAACATTCATAATCATCATCATAAGCATAATTCAAACAGCAGTCGCAATTTGATTTTCCTGTCATTGTACTTTTTCCTCCTGTAACATTGTCTTCTCCAATTATACACCAGTTCAGATACAGGATCAAATCCATTTTAAATGTAGCCGCCCCAAAAAGCAGGCATGTTGCTTTTGGGGCGGCTTTTTATCTTTTGTAAGTGCTGTCTTTTTTCTTTTGTAAATACTGCCTTTTTATCTTTTGTAAGTACTGCCTTTCCTTCTTGCTATGCTCTTGGACCTGCGTCTGCAATATTCTTTGGCATATTGGGGTATTTCTTCGCAAAGTTATCCTGGAACATCTTTGCAAGCTTTTTAGCAGAGTCGTCATAAGCTGCCTTATTTTCCCAGGTATCACGCGGATTCATAATCTCATCCGGAACATTGGGACAGGTCTGCGGAACATCTAAGTTAAATACTGCATCATGCTTAAATTCTGATTTGTCAATATCACCGTTCAGTGCGGCAGTGACCATCGCACGGGTATATTTCAGTTTCATACGGCTTCCCACTCCGTAAGGGCCGCCTGCCCATCCGGTGTTAATCAGATATACTTTTGTATCGTATTTTTCGATACGCTCTCCCAGCATCTTAGCATAAATGGACGGATCCATAGGCATAAACGGCTCTCCGAAACAGGTGGAGAATGTCGGCTGGGGTTCCTGAACCCCTCTCTCAGTACCTGCCAGTTTTGAGGTGAATCCCGTTACAAAGTGATACATCGCTGCGTTCTGGTCCAGTCTGCTGATTGGAGGAAGTACGCCGAATGCATCAGCTGTCAGGAAGATCACTACTTTTGGAACACCGCCCACCCCTGGGATTGCGGCATTGGATATATAATCTACCGGATATCCCACACGGCTGTTATCCGTCAGGCTTCCGTCATCAAAATCAGGTTCACGGCTCTCGGAATCAATCATGACATTCTCTACCAGGCTGCCAAATTTAATTGCGCCATAGATTTCCGGTTCTCCTTCCGGATCCAGATTGATACATTTTGCATAACAGCCGCCTTCGAAGTTAAAGATCCCTTCTTCTGACCAGCCATGCTCATCATCACCGATTAACTTACGCTTCGGATCTGCGGAAAGCGTGGTCTTCCCCGTTCCGGATAATCCGAAGAAAATCGCTGTTTCTCCGGTTACCGGATCCATGTTTGCCGAGCAGTGCATTGGAAGCACATTCTTCTCTTTCGGCATCAGATAGTTCATAACTGAGAAGACGCTCTTTTTCATTTCTCCGGAATATTGTGAGCCTGCAATTACGATCAGTTTTGCTTCATAATCAATCATAATGGCTGCTTCGCTGTGTACGCCGTCTTCACTTGGACTGCATTTAAATCCGGGTGCTGCAATAATGGTAAAATCCGGATCTCCATAGTTTTCCAGTTCCTCTGCTCTGGGGCGGATCAGAAGCTGATGGATAAACAGGTTCTGGCTTGCCATCTCATTCACCACGCGGAATTTCTTTGTACATGAGGGATCTGCACCTGCCATACCGTCAAATATATATATTTCACGATTTTGGAGATAAGCAGTTAACTTCCCTTTAATCCCATTGAACTTTTCCCGGCTGATTGGGCGGTTTACTTTTCCCCACGCAATATCGTTATGGATTCCTTCAGAATCTACTACAAATTTGTCCTCCGGAGAACGTCCCGTATATTTTCCAGTTGTGACTACAAGAGCACCCGTGCTGCTTAATTTGCCCTCTCCATTGAAAAGTGCTTTTTCAACCAGCTGTGCCGGGCTTAAATTGCGGTAAACAGATTTTGGATTCATAATACCTAATTTTTCAAGACCATATGTATTCATATTTTCCTCCTAATTCCTTTGGTGGCATATCTCCTGTTTTCTGCATTTTCGCTTTCTGTTATATTGCATTAGCAATGCTGGCACCCACAGTGATATGTCAATAAAAGCTTGTTGTTTTGTACAAATCGTATTATACTATTCCCGAGATATAAAATAAAATAATATTATTATATAGTGTCCATAACAATATTCTATGGAGGAAAATAACATGTCAGCAAATTTTGAATACTATAAAATTTTCTACTATGTTGCAAAATACAAAAGCATTACCCAGGCTGCAAATCTTCTTATGTCCAGCCAGCCGTCTATTTCCCGAACCATCAAACTGCTGGAAGAAGAACTGCACTGTAAGCTGTTTGTCCGCTCCCAAAAAGGCGTATCACTGACACATGAAGGAGAAGAATTATATGCCCATGTCCGAAGAGCCTGTGAAGAAATCTTTATCGGAGAAAAATCTCTAAAAGATATCTCGAACCTCCAGGATGGATTAATCCGCATCGGTGCCAGCGAAACGGCTCTGCATGGATTCCTGCTGGTGAAGCTAAAAAGCTTTCACTCCATGTACCCCAATATTAAGCTGTTGATCCAAAATGTCACCACCCCGGAAGCAATCGATCATTTGAAATACGGCAAAATTGATTTTGCCATCGTCACCTCACCTACGGATGCCTACACCCCCTTAGAAGAGACAACACTGCTGCCCTTTCGGGAGATATTAATTGCCGGACGGCATTTCAGACATTTAAGAGACCAGGTACTGCATCTGGAAGATTTAAACCAATATCCTCTGATCTCACTGTCCAGGGGAACCACAACTTTTGCATTTTATGAAAAAATCTTTTCCTCTCACAAGCTCTACCTGGAGCCGGACATCGAAGTCGCTACCACGGACCTGATACTTCCCATGGTTACCCATGATCTGGGAATCGGCTTCATTCCGGAAGAATTTGCCGCAAGGGCAGTGAAAGAAAAAGAAGTTTTTGAAATACAGGTTGCGGAAGAAATCCCGCCGCGCAATATCTGTCTAGTAGAAAATACAAAATATCCCCTCAGCGTTGCTGCTTTCCAGTTAAAAAAGATTCTTGGGGAAGCATAACCCACATGCACGTCCACCACTCTGTCATAACCAGTTATGTGGCAATAGCCTGAATCTCCAAAAGATGGGAGTGGGATAATTGCATTAGTCCAGGAATTCCCTCTAGATCAACTGTCTTGCCCTGTGAATGATACTATCAGGAAATCCCATACACGCTAACAGGGCAATGGCATTCTTCGTATTGCTGACCCCTTCCCGGATCTTATAATCAAAAGCAATATCCCTGTCCTGCATCTGTTCGCAAAAATAATAATATTCATAGGCATCCCCCAGTTTCCGGGTCAATTCGATATCATGGGAAGCCACGACCGCCAGGCAATTTTGATTCTGCAGATATTCTAAAATTGCCGACGAAGCCGCTATTCGCTCCTGCGTATTCGTTCCTCGTAAAATTTCATCAATGATGCAGATCACCATACGGTTACCTTTTACACTTTCTATAATGCGGTTTAAATACTTAATTTCCTTCACATAATAACTTTCCCCACCCATAAGGTCATCCCGCACGGCCATGGAAGTTATCACCAGGGCATCCGGCATCAGCAGCCTTCTCGCCATGCAGGTATTTATGCTTTGGGCGAGGATTACATTCACTGCCACGGCTTTGATAAACGTAGACTTGCCGGATGCGTTAGACCCGGTTATCATGCAGTTGCGATCCAGGGTAACCGAATTGCATACGGGATGGTCAATGAGCGGATGATAGATCTCTTCCATTTCCAGCACCGGATCATTTCTAAATTCGGGAACGCAGTAAAAATCCAGGCTTTCCCGGAAAGAAGCTATGGAAACAGCAGCCTCCAGCTCTCCCAGAAATTCAAACAACTCCATAAATTCCTTCTGTTTCCCCCGCAGATAACGGATAATTTTATCATAGACGATAAAATCCCACAGGGTAGCTCCAATCAGATAGTCATGAATGACCCCCAGCAAATCTCCAGACATTCCACCCCTCTTTTTTCTCTGAAGGCTGACGAGCATTCTTGTGATCTGATCAAATAACTTTACATTGCTCCTGATGTTATCCGGCATATGAACGGTATATTTCTCCGGTCTTTTCTCAATTTCTTTTACACTTTTAGCCACACCTATAATGCCGGTTAAGGTATCCATATATACTTCATGCTTGACTTTATTCAGCGCATAGATTACTGCATTGATCATAAATACCATCGCCGTAAGCATCAGAAGACTTGCCTCTCCCCGGACAAGTGCCGGTATTACAGACAAAAAAAGCAATAGCTGCATAAACCTGTAAAATCCGACCTGTATGGAGCCAAGGGCATCCAGATTGCTCATAAACATAGGCAGGTAATAATTGACTTCTTCTTTCCCCAGCCTGCACAGCAAATACTGCACTTCTTCCCTGACTTTATCATGCTCAGCATAAAAACATATCCGGTCTTCCAGAACCTTAAGTCCGGTTTTATCTTCCGGCAGCTTATGTATTCTGGCATAGAGGATTTGTTCCCCGGCAAATGAAGTACAGATATTCATTCTGGCAAAAATTTTATCCATCTCCAGGTCATTCCAGGTTATATCATCGACACTTTCATTCCCGGATATCGCCCCTCCGAATTCATTCCAGAAGATCCGGATCTGTTCCATGGGAAGTTCTCTGCCTTTTGGAACTTTCCCATAGGAATCATGAATCCATTTTCTTACTTTCCGTTCCCTGCTTTTTTGTTCATAAAAAACGGCCCCCATAAATACAGCCAGCATTATCACAAAAATAATTGCCAGTTCCATGCTATGTATCCTCCTTTTTCTTTTTATAGGCTATCATTAAGTAAATGCATAAAAATACAAGCGTTTCTACGATAACGCTGCTTTCGATGGGCCAACCTATCCAGTTGTGGTAGAAAACCGCATATAGCTGACTGGTCAGTAAAAGAATGGATAAATAGAGGCACACCACCGTGGTAATGGCATCTACTTTCAGCATGTAGTAAGGCATGTTCCGATACAGAAAGTTCCAGACCCAGGATCTCGCCGTGAAGACAACCATGGATGCAATGACGGGAAAAATAAAGACCAGGAGTTTGTTCCCATACACAATATTGCCACTGCCGCTCCACCAGACAACAATCCCTTCCGGCAGCAACGGATAAGCGATAAATGCCAGTAGAAAAGAAAACAAAATGATTGACCATATCGCAAGCTTTCCTTTCATCGCAGCCAGACCGCCCATCGTATCACGAAATATCATATATCCGGTTTTCTCTACATCGTCTTCATACCGTTCTACCGCTAAATTTCCATAATCATAATCTTCATTTTTTATCATCTCCAGACAAATCCATCTGGACTGTTCCAACTCTTTTATATCTGCTTCCAGGGAAACTGTCTGCCTGTGAAGCATATCTTCCATAGAAATCCTTTCCAGCTGCACCAGTCTAATTTCCTCAATCGGTACATGAAGCTTTCGCAAGAAAATAATTTTTTTGATTGTCTCAATATTTTCCCTGGAATAATCCCGATAACCATTGATTGGATTTCTTCTGGCTGTCAGAAGTCCTTCTTTTTCATAAAAGCGGACATTTGCCCTGGTAACATTTAATTCTTCTTCCACTTCTTTTATTGTCACAAATTCACCTCCTCTTTGGGTTTTATAAGGTATAAACCATGTTTACAGTCAAGCTGTTTTTTTAAATTCCTGCTATTTTCCTCTATTTTAAAAAATACTCCTGAAAAGTTCAGAAGTATTTGAAAAACATATATTTAATTTATTTTCTACCTGCTGCCTCTAATCCATAATAATCAGTGCCATGAACACAAGATCTATATCTCCCGAATTCACCAGTCCGTGTCCCGAACCATCCGGTGTAAATGTAACATCTCCTGCCTTTACCGGACGGACATTGCCATTATCATCATAGTCACCTGTTCCGGATAAAATATAATACGTTTCACTCTCACCATGATGTTCATGATACCCCAGGGTACTTCCCGGTTCAATCGTTACCTCTGCGTAGAGTCCGCATTTGCCATTTAATTCTTTTTCACCAAGGATATGTTTGATTATGACATGTCCTTTTCCGCCACACATATTTTCCACAGTTTCCGTTTTCATCTCAATTCCTCCGTTTCCGTTATCATAGACAGCCTGGAATATTTTCCGGCAATTTTCAATTGCTGACATAATTATAGCTCACCAATTGTATAATTACAAGATATTTTATAACTGTAATGCATAGATATACAATTTTGACAATAACCGGTATCTGATTTATAATAAAAGAAAAAAGGAGCTGTACATACCATGAAAATTGATGGACATGCAAAAGAGATTGAAGCCATGAAGGAATTTCACAAGGGCAACCGGCAGGAAGGCACTAAAATGCAGGATGAATTCGTAGAAGAACTCCGAGAAGCGTTAAAGACACAAGACCATTGCTCCTGCAAAAAGCCCTGCAAATATCACGGAAAATGTGTGGAGTGTGTAGCGATTCACAGAGCACACCGAGAACATCTCCCCAATTGCTTCCGCAGTATGGTGAATGAAAAAATAGCCATGATCTCCGGTCTGACCGAAGATACCATTATTGAAGATTTGTCCAGATAGATCTCCGTTTCTGATCTGCAGGAGTAATTGTCGTTTTATGAAATATTTTGTCGAACGATTTTGTTTGAATGCTCCCGTAGAATATGATAGATTTAATTTATATTAGCTAACGGCTAATATATTTCATAACTCACACCCGGTCCGCACAACCGGGTACCATTTTACCGGCTCCGGCGTAACAACCGGAGCCATCTTTTTATTCCAGATTATTCAGGCTCCGGCATGTTCATTCCATGTCCCGCAGCTGCTCTACAATATTCTCCTTATGTAAAAATTGATAAATCACCAGCGGAACAAATATACAGGTTATTAAAATACCTCCAAATATAACAAGCGTTGATCTAACCGGTATCTGAAAAGGGATCCTGTAACGGTTCATGGTATGGTATATGACATAATCAATTGGAATTCCCAGAATCATTACAAAAAAGAAGGATACAACTCCATACAATGCGCCCTCGATCAGCAGTACTTTTCTAATCTGTACCGTAGTCATGCCGATACTTTGCAGGGCTGCAAACTCTTTTATCCGGTTCTCTATCCCTGCAGCAGTCATATTGCAATAGTTCAAAATAGCTAACAGGGTAAGGATTATCCCCAGACCGCCGCCAAGAATTTTCAGCTGAGTCTCCGACTGCCTCATTTCATCATAGCTGTCAAATTTAGACTCGATCGTTATGTTTTTCTCACCCTTAAACAACGCTTTTACTTTTTTATCCAATTCGGCATTAAACGGCTCGTTATATTCAATCTTCAAAATTTCGATAAAAGGCTCGCCTAAGATTTCTTCAGCCAGTCCATCACTGATTATAATGCTCGGTAAATATCCACTGGAAAAAAAGTTAACATTAGGGACTTCTGCTCCTATTTTTATCTGATACTGTTTTCGTTCATGATTCTGATCTAATTGGTAAACAAGCTCTTTACCCACTGCCTCGGTAACGGGGCATCCCATGAGAAAGGGGCTGATTAAACCGATATCACCTGACATAAATGCTTCTTTATTCAGGGTCCCATCCATTTTTTTATTAATAGAATCAAATTCTGACTCATCAATGCCCACAAGCCTGCCGGTAAATAAATCTGTTTCTTTTCCTTCCTTATAAAGGATCATCTGCTCCTCGTAATCTCCTCTGGCAATCGGCATCTCTTCAAGCCTTGTAAAATATTCCTTAAAAATTTCTTCTTCATAAGGAATCATTATTTCAGCCGAACTGACTGTCCGGACTCCTGCAACTCCGTCCATGGATTTTATCTGCTGGATTACGGATGGCTGTATTCTTTGAACTGGCTTGTTATACACAACGGAATAATTCAAAATTCGGATATCAAAATCTTGCAGAGTATTTAAAACACGCTTTGTACTGCTTCCATTTACCAGGGTTGTAATTACCAATAAAGCAGTAAGCGTTACAAAAAAGGAGGATAGTATAATAACCGCCTGTTTCTTCTCCCGAAACAGGTTCCTCCAGGCCATGTATGCCAGTCTTCCCCCATTCACACTGTATTTATCCCTGCGCGGGGATACCGATCCATAATATTTTGCTGCATCAACCGGTGAAATATCCCCTGCTATCATTGCAGGTTTTCTGCTGCTGAAATAGATAGTCAGCCCGGAAAACAGTGCAGCTCCCATAAAAATCAACGGATGGAATACCACCGCCTTTTTAAACTGAAGGGTGGGATTCGCCAATTCCAACGCAGCCGGTACAATCAAAAACGATACAAATGCACCCAGGATCATCCCTAAGGGTATGCCTGCCATTGAATTCCACAGTACCTGCTTATGTACAAACCCTCTGATCTGCTTTGAAGTTGTCCCGATTGTTTTTAACTGTCCAAAAAACCGGACTTCTTTGGCAATTGAGATGTGTAGTACATTATAGATAAATAAATAACCGCTCAAAACAATCAGGATAAACAATCCCAGCATTCCAGCCACAAATTTAACAAAGTCCTCCATCAGATAATAATCTGCAAATAACATCTGCCTTCCTTCTATAGACAATTCATCTTCCAGCATTTTAATATCATTAACGGAATACAGATGATTTTTCAATGTTATTTTTAAAGAACCCTCGGTCATAACCGTTTGTTCTGCTCCTGAATTTTCATAGAATTTTCTGGAGATAAACCCCTGGGAGTTCCCGGAGTAATCCCTGTAAAATCCGGACAGCACAAATGTCTTTTCACGAGAAGTTTCTTTTTCTGACAGCATAAAATAAGACACTGGAAGTTTCATTCCGATTTCAGGCGCATCAATACCCAGTCTTTTTAAAGTCTGGGTAGATAACATCACCTCGTTTTCTTTGCCCGGATACTTCCCTTCTATGAATTCATAAGCGGGTACGCACTGCTTTTCCCAGTTCGTTGTATCACTCCAGGATAAGGGAACATTGACTTCATTTTCCTGATATTTATCAATTACTGCGCTCTCTACGGTAATTCCGGCATACAATATTTCGTCCATGGAATTTGCTTTTTTCACCTGCTCTATTGTAGGTGCCGGCAGACTCACATCAAATATCATTCCATTCATCATTACATGCCTTAAAGAAATTGCATTCCAATAACTCAAACCGATACTGCAGACCGTCGTTATCATAAATGTCGTTAAGATAATGGCTGCAATAATCAAGATATTTTTCTTCCAATTCTGAACATAATTTTTCTTCGCCAGGCCTGCAATTACCTTTTTATTTTCTACCCGGATCATAGCTGTCCTCTGACATAGATTTTACCGTCTTCTAAATGAATAATCCGTCCTGCCATCTGAGCAATCTCATTATTATGCGTAATCATTACAATGGTCTGGCAAAAACGCTCACTGGTGATCTTAATCAATCCCAGCACATCCTGGCTGGATTTACTGTCCAGATTCCCGGTAGGCTCATCTGCAAGTACAATCGCCGGCTTCGTAGCCAGTGCTCTTGCCATTGCCACTCTTTGCTGCTGCCCGCCGGAAAGCTGCCCGGGCATGGCGTACTTCTTAGACTGAAGCCCCAGGATATCCAAAATTTCATTGATATAATTATTATCCGGTTTCACCCCATCCAGCTGGATTGGCAGAACAATGTTTTCATAAACATTTAACAGGGGCAGCAGATTATAATTCTGGAATACAAAACCAATCTTGCGCCGCCGAAAGATCGTCTGCTCATCTTTCGTCATACTGGAAAGATCAATCCGGTCTACGGTTACCGTTCCCGAAGTAGGGATATCCAAGCCGCCAAGCATATGCAAAAGTGTGGACTTTCCGCTGCCCGAACTTCCCACAATAGATACAAATTCACCTTTTTTAATGGAAAGATCGATCCCATCCAGCGCCTTTACCACATTCTCACCGGCTCCATAATATTTCTTTAAGTCTTTGGTCTGTAAAATGCACATCTTTCTTCCTCCTTGCTTCAAACAGGCTATAGGGCGATTATGAATATTGCTTTTTCCATATCTTACAGAAGAATCATATCAGATAATTCTTTCCCGGATCTTTCTGAAAGATGACAGTTCTGTAAGATTCTAAGATTGCCTCTGTCTCTATTTGCGGCTTATGGCTCTATTTGCGGCTTAAAAACACGGAAAACAAAGCCCCCTGTCCCGGTTCTGAGATCACTTTGATATAACCTCCCTGCCTTATTATAATTTCCCTGGCAAGATACAGGCCTATTCCCAGCCCTTTTTCCTTCTGTACTTTAGGTGAACGGTAAAAACGCTGAAAGATCAGCCCCTGTTCTTCTTCTGAAATGCCCATGCCCGAATCCTGGATGTCAATTCGGCAAAACAGTTCATAGGCAATTACTTTTATCACCACTTTGGATTGCGGGGGAGAATATTTAATTGCATTTTCTAATATGTTGCTCACTGCCTCCAGAGTCCACTTTAAATCAAAGCTGCAGGATAACCCACATTCTTCGTACTCGATTACCATTTCTTTCTGCAGTGCATGCATTTCCACTTCCTGGCATGACAGCAGCACTAATTTATCTATCCGTTCCGGTTCTGCTGCAATTGAAATCAATTCATTCTCCAGATAGGAGGACTTCACCAGCGCTTTAATCAGAAAATCCAGCTTATCTGCCTGATTCTGAATCTGGTTTACAATCCCCGTTATCTCTTGGGGCAGATCCCTTCTTTCCTGCAGGATCTGTGAATACAACAGAATATTTGACAGGGGAATCCTGGTTTGATGGGATATATCCGAAACCAGAGATTTTATGGTATCTCTCTCTTTTGCGGTTATCTGCTTCGTTTCCGTAGAAATCGTCAGAAACTGATTGAGCCGCTCTTCTATTGCAGACATCATGGATTCATCATAAATGGTCTGGCTGTAATTGCCCGCTATTGCTTCGTTAATCCGATCTAACACTGTCTGCATCATGCGCTTCACCGTCTTACGATACCACAAAATTATTCCTGCCGCCGCTGCCACAGCCAGGAATACAATGATACCGCAGACAATCACTAGTATTTCCATAATCTCTCCATTTCATATCTGCCAGATATAACTGTTGCCGGCAGATTTCAGCTCACCCATACATAGCCCAATCCATATACCGTCTTTATATATTCCGGTTTCGATGGGTTGTCTTCTAATTTATCACGCAGTCTTCTAATCGTAACCGAAAGGGCATTATCCTCCACGTACTCTGTTCCATCCGGCCAGATACGTTCCAGCATGGTAGTACGGGATAAAGTAATATTTTGATTCAGCACAAATAAATACAGCAGCTTTTGCTCTGTTTTACTTAATTCAATGGGTATGTTATTTTTATAAAACTCCATCTTGGTAAAATTAAATAGAAAGGAATCAATCACATATTCTCCCGGGCTTTCCCCCGGCTCAAAACGCCTGAATAGAGCATTAACCCTGGCTCTTAATACCATAAGGCTGAATGGTTTGGTGATATAATCATCTGCGCCGGATTCCAGACCCGCAACAATATCCAGTTCCATATCTCTTGCAGTCAAAAGGATGATGGGAACCTTGCTGTTTTTACGTATCTCCCGGCAAAGAACAAAACCGCTGCCATCCGGCAGATTAATATCCAGCACCAGTAAGTCAAAGGTCTGCCTGTTCATAGCTTCCTTTGCCGCTGCTATGGTAAAACACTGGGTAAACCGATAATTTTCTCTATTCAGCGCCATAATAATTCCGGAACTCAATACTTCATCATCTTCTAACAGTAAAATTTCTTTCATTCTTCTATAAGTCTCCTTGCATAAACCGTTATCAAACGGTATGTTCACATTTACACTTAATTCTTTTACAATTCTTTTAACGGACAGTCATAATTTATTCATATCTAAGCTTTATAGTAATACTTGTAAAACCAAATACTTAGTTAATAATCTTTTTCATAACTCGCCAGTATCTATAGATACTGGCCCTCCCTCTTTTATGGGGTAAATTTTATCGATATTATTTTTCTTTATCACCGGTCGGACATTCTATTCCTGTACTTTTCTCTGGGTATCCAAAAACTTTATTTTCAGTCTCAC
Organism: uncultured Robinsoniella sp.; assembly: GCA_900540475.1. Taxonomy (GTDB): domain Bacteria; phylum Bacillota; class Clostridia; order Lachnospirales; family Lachnospiraceae; genus Robinsoniella. Next base: position 31,697 of record UQGG01000044.1, read on the forward strand.
TCTTCACGAACTCCATTGTATTATACTATAATTTTCTTCATTGTCACAGTACAACCTTATTTTTATTTTAGAAATATTTTCTTGCATAAATAGTCGATTCATAGCATAAATGATGCTATTCAATACAACGCTGATCTCCTGCTGTTTTCTTATGCTATACTTTTTTAAATTAAAGTTGATGCACAATGATAAGCAAAAGAGAAATGAGGCGTGAATCTTTATGAATCAAAAAAGTAATCGAAATTACACACGTCTATCCTGGGACGAGTGGTATCTATTAGCAAAGAAATATTACGAAGCCAATAAAACATTAAAAATACCAACCAAATACCGAACAGAAGGGGGATTTCTGCTGGGACGCTGGATCGAAAGACAACGGGCTGCCTACCGCCAAAAAGGAACCTACCGGATAGATGCCAGAAAAATATACCTGCTGAATCAGATTGGTATGATCTGGACTTTAGAAATCCGAACAGAATGGGACACCTGGTATGACTGCTGTAAAAGTTATCACAAAGAATATGGAAATATAGATATTCCAAGAAATATCATTTATCGGCAGCTGCCCCTGGGGGAATGGATCAGTTATCAGAGAAAACGGTATTGGCAAAACAAAATGGACGGCCGCCAGCGGTTATTGCTGGAAGAATTGGGCATAAGCTGGAAGCTCAGAAACCGCCGGGGATGGATGGAGTGGTATCAGGATGCAAAGCTGTATTATGAAACTTACGGTCACTTAAATGTTCCATTAGATTACGTTACAAAGGACGGCTTCCGGCTTGGCTGCTGGATTAATTCACAGCGGGAACGCCAGCGCGGCAGCAGATTCTGTCTGCTGGAAAACGAAAAAGAACAAAAATTAAATCAGATAGGGATGCTGTGGGGGCTTCGCGGAATGCGTTATAAAGAGCAAGATGTGTATGAAATATCTTAATTGTATGAAACCTGATTCCCTCAAGATTCTATGAGTAGAAGATATCGTAAAAACATATGGGATTGCTAATCCAAACTCTTTGACAATATTTCCCTTTTAACTTATAATTAAAAAATAAGTTATTACAAGGGAGGAATGTATATGGCATTAGTTATGATTATGTATTTAATTTATGCATGTATTTTTGTGGGCTGCGCTATTTTATTGTACTGGATAATTAAGGTAGCTGTGAAAAGAGGGATTTTAGAAGCACACGATGAGATTCAGAGAAAAAATTAATGAATTAAAACCGTTCATAGTGATAAGCCTCGGACGTTGCGTCCGGGGCTTATTTTCTGTATTTGCTGTTATTTTCTACTTTTTTACAATTTTAACTGCACTTGTTTGTAACTATCCCATAAAAGAACCCTTTTAGTATGAACGCACAAGTCAACAAATTGTGCATATAATGTTATAAAATAAATATTGGTGCACTTATATGAATAATGATCCTCCTGGAATTATGTTTCAACAGGGAAACATTATGCGAATCAATAATGCCTTCGTAGAAGATGTTTCTTGTTTTAATAACTCTAATGGCAGCATACTCGTCTCTTACTCTGTACCGGAAATTAATAATACAATTTCCATTCAAACCATTAGGTTAAATCTCAGCAATCAGACTATTGTAGTAAATTCATTTGGACAAAACATATGCTTATGCTGCATTCAAAGAGGTTCCATGGTAAATGTCGCATTTTCACCAGTTATGACGGCAAGCATCCCCCCTCAATCAAATGCTTTCTGGGTAGCAGTTCAAAGAAGTTCCATACTTCCGATACCGCCTTGGCCACCTGTACCTCCGAGACCTCCTGTGCCGCCTAGGCCTCCTCAACCGCCTAGGCCTCCGCAACCGCCGAGACCTCCGCAACCGCCGAGACCTCCTCAACCGCCGAGACCTCCGCAGCCACCCAGGCCTCCTATGCCGCCCAGACCGCCCAGACCTCCGCAGCCCCCAAGGCCTCCTATGCCACCAGGACCTCCCAGGCCTCCACAACCTCCCCAGCCTCCGAGGCCTCCAAGGCCTCCAAGACCGCCTCAACCTCCGAGACCTCCAAAGCCTCCACAACCTCCAGGACCTCCCAGGCCTCCGGGACCTCCAAGACCGCCTCAGCCACCGAGACCTCCCAGGCCTCCTCAACCTCCCAGACCTCCACAACCGCCTAGACCTCCGCAGAGACCTTCACGGCCAATGAGGCCATTTTCAATTGCTACAGACTAAAGCATGTTTGTTTCTGTACCAAGTTCATAGATACGGCATACTATAAATAGAGATTCTGTATTTGGTGATATAATGATAACAGAACAATATATTCTAATGTTTTATGGGCTTAATACAAAATATTATACCGAAGAGTATATTGCGCGGATCTGGAACGATAGCGCTTATAAAGAATATCTGTCATCCGGTATATACGTATCATGTTTGATAACCTCACAATTATTTGTGTGTGGTCAAAAAAGAGGTTGTAATTTAGAAGAGACCACATATGTTATAACCTCTTCCCGTAACCCAAATGAAGTAAATGATATAGCAGCATATGAAGCCGCATTCACAAATGTAACCAGAGAAGTTAAAGGCATATTCGGTAACCCTTATATGTCATTTGCAATACACAATATCGATGTTCATTTCTTTACAAATTTGAATTAGAAACAGCCCCAGTGAAAATCCTGGGGCTAGATACCGTCAGGCTTATATACCAGAAGAATAGGGGCATATCTTGCGGCATAAAAAGCACTTTATAGTGAACCTTTTATTTTCTATTTTGAAATGGCTTGAACAGCCTTTCTTTCCGAATGAAGTAAGATCGTCCAATGCTCCCACCGGACAGGCTTCTACGCATTTGTTACAATGATCACATATGGTAAACTGCATCTTCTCATCCGGTATTAACTCTGCATCGGTAAGCACCGCACTAAACCAAAGCAGATTGCCATACTTCGGATTTGTAAGCAAATAATTTTTTCCTATAACTCCAAGTCCTGCAATTTCTGCAGCGTGTTTTAGCGAAATGTAACCAAATTGTTCTTTCCGCCCATCGCCATCCACCCATTTACCACCTGCTGCACTGATTGCTTTTGTTTTGTATCCATCCTCTTTTATTCTTTTGGCAACCACTTTAGCCATATCGGTCATAGACGTAAGCATTGCATTGCGGCTTGTGGTATATACGGCTATGTCATTCAAGGTTTCCGGTGGAAATGCAGCTCCCAGGACAATTACAGAACGACATTCAGGAAGTACATCGTTAGGCTTAAATCCGTCTGGTGCCAATTCAAAATCATTGGAATCGGCCACCCCCACCACATGTGCCCCTGCTTCCATTCCATATTCTTTTACAATTAAACTTTTTACCTCTGTTTTCATCACATTCCCCCAGTCACTCATAAATTATAAATACTTTTCAGAAATTTTTTGTGCCTGTTCTTTTATGGTATTTCTTAAATGTTCCGGCTCTAGCACCTCCATGTATTTCCCAAAAGACAAAATAAAGTTATACAGCCAAATGTCTTCCGGCCATTCGACCGTAATAAGAAAACTTCCATCCTTCTGCTGCTCCACCATGCTTTCATAAAAATCGTCAAACACACGGAATGCCATCTCTGGCTCTATGTGAAGTTTGATTCTTTCCTTTTGCTGATTACGAAAACTTTCCTGAACAGGGTCGCACAAAAGGGCGAGTGGATCTCTCTCGGTAAAGTGCTCATTAGTCACCACAAGGTTTTTGATTCGTGATAATTTGTATAACCGCATCCCCTGCTTCGTTAAGCAGAAAGCTTTTAGATACCATGATTTAGACTTAAACCATAGTTGTATCGGCTCAACACAGCGAATAATTTTATCACCCTGGCTATTATAGTAATCAAATTTAGAAATGCGCCGTTCTAAAATGGCAAGTTTGAAATCATTGAAATAGTCATTCTCGTGACTCCACCCAACATAATCCACTTCAATCCAGTTTATTGTGGTTTTATTAAATATTGTCGACAGCTTACGCAATATTTGATTCGTGTCATCAGTCTTGATATTAGAAAGACTATGCAATGCAGATAATATCTCGGTTTGTTCATGTTCATTCAGTATCGATTTATCCAGAACAAAATCAGGCAAAAGGCTGATACCTCCACCCCTGCCTCTCTCCGTGTAGATTGGAACTCCAGCCAGACTTAGTGTATCTACATCACGGCAAATTGTCCTTCTTGATACACCAAAGTATTCACTCAGTTCTCTTGCTGTAATCGTTTTTTTATTCAGCAAGATATAAATCATTTCAAATAGTCTATTTATCTGCATTTTCATCACCCACTATAGTATATCACAATAATACGACAACTCTATGTCACATTTAAATTCTTATTTTACGATTTACCTGCTTCTTTCTTCTTTCACCTAACCCATCAGCAAGACCTTATGAGCATTTAATTGATCTTTTACACAATATGGTTAGTTCTGCGCAATCTTTTGGCGAAACACGGATGGTGTTACACCGTATTTGCCCGTAAATATTTTATTAAAATAGTATCTGTTAGAATAACCTAGCCGCTCACATATCTCTAAGATACTCATATCGGTATCCCGCAGCAGTTCTGCTGCCTTTTGTACAAGAAATTCTCTCCCGTACGCAGAAAGAGTTTTTCCGGTATGCCTTTTCACAATGCGTTCCACATGGTCTCCATTATATCCTGTGATCTTCTCTATCTCCTCCCGGGAGAAGATCCCATTCTTTTTCTTATACGCCTCTGTAATCTGATATATGATCTGCTCCTCATTAGACAGTCTGGCCCAGTGTACCTCCTCCTGATATATGGCATCGTTCTCCAGCATTTCAAAAAAACGGCAGAGCAATGCTTTCATCATATGGCTCTTCCCCGAATGGGTACCGGAGATTTCTGTAATCATTTGATTCATTATTCTTAATAATGGTTCTAACGAATCATGATATAACATCCGGTAATCTGCATACACCTTCGCATCATACAATGGATTTTTCAAGTTCTCGGAAAAAAACACATCAAAAACAGTTCCAACCAAATGGGGACTCCCCTTTCGGTCATAGTAATAATTCGTATCAAACACATCATGCACGTACTCTTCTTTGATAAGAAAAAGTACAATCTCCGTATCCTGATCCATTAGTTCCATGTGATGGATGTTTCTATTGCAAAGGCAGCAATCCCCCGGATTGTAAATAATATTCTCATCTTCTATACACATCGTTAATCGCCCGGAAAGCACAAATGTCAACTCATAGAAATTATGAGTGTGAAGTTTTCTGGTCTGATCTGCAAGATCAGTATATGCCCTCTCTTTTAAGATCTTATTATTCTCGCTAAATTCTTGATATACCATGGCATTTGCTCCTATATTCACCGACTCGTATATTACCAGATAGGGCATGTTAATATCAAAGAATTGATATAAAGAACTAATATCATCAAAAAGAATGAGATGAGAACGGTTCATATCCTCTGAGCGAAGGATTTCTCTGTCAGCAATTCGCTCTTGAGAATAACCGATGATATCTTTTGAAAAAGTCGTTTTTCGATACATCTTTTCATTTCCTTATCTATTTTCGATATTTCATTTGTTCTAACCACATTATATAATGAATTCAGAAACGTAACAAGTACGTTTTAACATATCTCTGGCCAGATATAAAGATCTAAAGGAGGAAGTAGTTAATGATTATATATGTAGACATTCATGCATGTAAAGATGGGAACGGAACAGAACAAAGCCCATTTAAGCATATAAATGATGCCGCTCAAATTGCAAAACCGGGCGATGAGGTTCTTGTTGCACCTGGTATTTACCGTGAATATGTCAACCCTTTAAATGCCGGACTTGAAAACAATCCCATCACTTACCGAAGCAAAGTTCCGTTAGGTGCAGTAATCACCGGTGCAGAGAAAGCTGCTGACTGGAAACACTACAAAGATAATGTCTGGATGCTTCGCATAAACAATTATGCATTTGGAAATTACAATCCCTATACCACATTCATCAAAGGTGACTGGTACTTCGGACAATTTGTAAGACATACCGGTGCTGTTTATCTGAATAGCCGTCAGCTCTACGAAACACAAACTTTAGAGGAATGCCTTGAGGGTAAGGCATATATCCATTCCTGGGAACCGGAATGGTCTGTATATAAATGGTATACAGATCAGAACACCAAACATAATGAGACCATTATCTATGCCAATTTCCAAGGGAAAAATCCAAACGAAGAGGATGTAGACATAAATGTACGACGCAACTGCTTTATGCCATCCAAAACCGGGGTGGATTACATAACAGTAAGTGGTTTCAGCCTCAATAAAGCAGCCACGACATGGGCCCCTCCTGCTGCATTTCAGGATGGAATGATTGGTCCGCATTGGTCAAAAGGGTGGATTATTGAAGACTGCGAAATCAGCAACAGCAAATGCTGCGGTATTTCTCTGGGTAAATATTATGATAAAGAAAATAATCACTATTTTACCACTAAGCATGTAAAGAGTGCCACGCAAATGGAACGTGACGCCGTCTGCCGTGGTCAGTATCACGGTTGGACCAAAGAACGTATCGGGTCTCACATCGTGCGTCGCTGCCATATCCATCACTGCGAACAAGCCGGTATCGTCGGCAGAATGGGTTGTGTCTTCTCCACCATTGAAGACAATCACATTCATCACATCAATTGTATGCAGGAGCTGGCGGGGGCGGAAGTAGCCGGAATCAAACTGCATGCGGCAATCGATGTCACTTTTAAGAAAAACCATATTCACCACACCACCATGGGAATCTGGTGTGACTGGGAGGCTCAGGGAACACGTATAACCCAAAATCTGTTCCATAACAACAATGCCCCCAGTGAAAATATTCCCCTCGTTCCAGGAGGTATGTCAAGCTGCGACGTATTCATTGAAGTCAGTCATGGACCGACACTCATTGATCATAATATCTCTCTATCCAGAGTCTCTTTCAAACTGGCATCCCAGGGATGTGCTATCGTGCATAATCTTTGTCTGGGACCGTTAACTTCCATTGGAAGTGGTTCCGATATGCCCTTAAAAAATGGTACTATGGCACCACGATATACCCCTTATCACATCCAACATAGAACAGAAGTAGCCGGGATGATGACCTTCCTTCACGGGGATAACCGTATATATAACAATATTTTCATTCAGAACTGGCCCGTCAAACCTACAGAAACCAAAGAAGACATGGGCTTCATCATGCAAGACAATCAAATTCAGGGAACCGACGTTTTTGATAATTTTCCAACCTATGATGAATGGATTATTCCTTTCGAGCTGGACAATCCAGAACCTAATATGTTTACCATGCAGGATTTTCATTTCCGAAAACTTCCTGTATGGGTAAATGGAAATGCATACTTCAATGGCGCCAGAAGCTGGAAACATGAAGCACATAAATATATTGGCGAAAAGCAGCAAGCACATGTTAACCTAATAGAAAAAGATGGTACCTATAAAATAGAAACAAATATTTACAATCTGCTTGATGGCTGGACCACCAGTATCATCGACAGTGATGTTTTAGGCGAAGCATTCGAGCCTGAACAGCGTTTTGAGAATCCCGACGGCAGTACCATTGTCTTTAACCGTGACTTTCACGGGAATCTTCGAAGCCTTAGCGCGTTACCAGGTCCCTTTGCAAATGCTGTTACGGAAATCAATCTATAGCCAAACAGAAAGGATAAAAGATGGAAGAGAAAAAATATTTAAATCTATTTAATAAAGTGGGTTACGGAAGCGGCGATTTCGCTGCAAATATGGTCTATGGCATGGTTTCTAGTTTTGTAATGATCTATCTGACCAATACCATTGGCATGGCTGCCGGCATCATCGGTACCCTTATTTTAGTCTCTAAATTAACAGACGGTGTCAGTGACATCATCTTTGGCAACATACTAGACCGAACCCGTACAAAAATGGGAAAAGCCCGTCCCTGGATGTTATGGTCATATCTGGGTAATGCCGTAGTCTTAGTAGCCTTGTTCGCAATTCCAACAACGATTGGTGAGAACGCTCAATATATTTACTTTTTCATTGCATATACCTTATTGAATGCCGTATTCTATACAGCCAATAACATCGCCTATTCTGCCCTTACTTCTTTGATTACCAAAAACAGTAATGAGCGTGTTCAGATGGGGACTTTCCGTTTCATCGGATCCACAATCGGCAATGTTCTCGTCTCTAACTTCACTCTGGTATTGGTCGAAAAATTCGGAGGCGGAACTGACGGTTGGAGAACAACAGCAATTATCTTTGCGGTAATCGGTCTTATAGTGAACACCATTTCCGTATTTTCGGTAAAAGAACTTCCAGAGGAAGAACTTACCGAGGGTGTCAAAGTCTCTGCTGAAGTAAAGATAGGATTCCTAGAAACTTTAAAGATACTGTTATCCAACAAATATTTTAATATGCTGACGATACTGTATCTCCTGTTCTATCTCATGATGGGTGTATCCATGGGTGCCGCAATCTATTACTTCATTTACAACTGCGGCGATGTAGGCTTTTTTGGCAAGATGGTATCCGTGTCTTCCATTGCAAGTATCATAGGTTTAGTGCTGGCACCATCTCTCGTCAAAAAATTCAAGAGCATCCGTATCATAAACCTTGGATTTTTCCTTGTAAATCTTGCTGTCCGAATTATATATATTATATTTGCCATTTCTAATAATGCACCCGTCCTTGTAGGTTTGTATGGTCTGGTCTCTCTGACTTGCTGTACACTTGGCGGAACCTTTAATGCTCTTGTATCTGAAGCGGCAGATTACACTTTCCTCACAACAGGGAAACGTTTGGATGGTTCTATGTACTCATGTACTTCCTTTGGCATGAAAGTGGGTGGTGGTCTTGGTTCAGCACTTAGTGGGTGGTTACTGGCAGCTGCAAAATTTGATGCGACTGCGGTGGCGCAAAGTGCCGGGTGTTCAAATATGCTGACTTTTATGTTCGCCGGGATACCTGTGATCATTACAGCAATTATTGTTCTTATCTACTTTAAGCTTGATGTGGAAAAAGTAAACAGGAAGCTTCGTGCTGAAAAGAATAATGCTTTAAACTAAAATAGCCCATGGCATTTTCGGAAATACATCTTTTAGATTATTCTGTTACACATGGAATAAAATAACGGGGAGTTTAGCACTATTGTGTTAGACTCCCTCATTCTTTGTTTTGCTATATCAACTGAATCAACACCAATATAATGTAATAATAATTTACCGTTCAATTTGCTATACCTGCTTCATGCTCTAACAAATACGCATGCTCCTGCTGAATCAGTTTTTTGATTTCTCCGATGTCATCAGACCGCAGCTCGGGTATCTCAAGGGCATACGCACCACAGTGCGTCCTGGTTTCGCTATTGGAAAATACAGCTGTATAAACATGCGTTTCGGCTGCACCACCACAATAGTTACAGTCATCGCTTGTACAACGCGAAGATCGAGTCGGATATTTAACAATAAATGTTTTTACTATATCTTCAAACCGCTGAGAATAGCCCCGGCAAGCGGAGAAGCGCAAGGCAAATACAGGAAGATTGTCTCTGCTCAACATTTTTGCCATCTGTTTGTTATGCTGGGAATGCTTAAAAGATAGACTACTTTTTTCCTTTTTAGGATAGTAACCGAGTGAAGATAGATGGCTGATTATCTCATAGTATACTGGTTTTGTCTGTTCATCAAGTTTGGATAAGAATGAACTTATCAATTCTTCTTGTTTCACTGTCATCATCGCTTTTCGCATCCTTTCGTGTTTACTCATTTCCAGAAATCCGTCTCATTTTTACTATGCCCTATTTCTGATAAGCTAATTTATAAATTCAACTTTGATAAGTTCTTAGTCCACTCACCAATCTGCCTTACAATTTCATCTGTGTTTATTCGTGGCATTGAATCCTTACATTTTGTCGTTTGGTACAACGTTGATTTCCCTGCTCCATTCACTCCTGCATATAAAATATATCTTTTCATCTAAAACCTCTTCTGCTCAATAACCTTCTTTTGCTTTTTCTGCAAAATGAAATCACTTATTACAGATATAAAATCCTGTTCTTCTTCATTCTCCGCATCAAGCATTAATTCCATAGATTCTTCAATGTCCATATCCTTACATTGCTCATATAACTCTCTTATAGCATCTATTTTGGGCATTAGTAACACCTCCTCAATTACTGCTAATATATATTAAAAACAGATTCTTACAATCTATACTTACAGAAGTATTGATATTCAAAAAACTGCACCAACCATGAAAAGTCAGTGCAGTTATCATAAACCTTGTATTTACGCTATTCTATTAGAACTTCCCAGCCTTAGCAGCTTCCTCAATCGAAACTGTGAGGGGTGGTTTTTCAAGGGATTAAAGGGCATTTGTGAGTTGCATGTGTGCTACTGTCCACATCTGACAGCAACTCAGAGCAGTACTATACCACATTTTAATAATTTTAGAAGGTTTTTTCTTAAGTTTTGTCAAAATCCCCAACAGCTTTTGATACTTTAATTCATCTCTAGTTTTATATCTAGTACCTTACTGGTATCTCTGATTCTTTAACAGCTATTTCATGAAAATTGTAATCCAGTGCATCTATATAACGCATTACCCCATCTCTTTTTTGTAAGAAATCTAAACATGGTCCAACAACAATGCGGTTCGTAATCCAACTTGTTGAATTATTCCATCCAAATAAAGGCATTTTTATATAGGGTGTAATAACACCACCAACATTTCTAAAATCATACATTTTTATTTTTCTACCATCATTCGTTTCATAGAATAAATTATTTAATTTACTTTCAGGTACAACTGCAACAAACCTCATTTCTTCTTCTGCGTAAAAGCATTGTTTCTTAAAAAATAAAGATGCATAAGAAATCCATGCTTTATAATCTTTACAAATCTTTTGATCCATTTCTGTTGATCTCTTGTATATACACCACACCTCATATAATGCTTCAACCATATTGCAAATTCTTTCTTGTTTTTCATTTCCTGAATATATGACTAATCCAGTTTCTACCGCAACACCAGTATTCCTATCTATCCACTCATCATCTAATGCCGGAGTAAACAGGCCTATGCTATACCCATTATATGTTCCACTTTTGGAATAATACTTCCATAAACTTAAACTATCATGATCCATTGATGCAGATAAAATAAAATATCTGCAACTCTCTTCTGACGTATCTGTATCAATATTTGCGTAATTATCATCCTCATGTGAATCAACGTATATATTTTTTATTAACAAGCAGAATTCTTTATCATATTCTCTATATTTTGTATTCCAAAAATATTTTAACTCTTCATTAATATCAAATCTTTCATTATAATCATTTAGATATTGGGAATCTGTAAAGAAGACCTCACGATTTTTTAGTATCCCCATCAGTCCGTCTGGTGAAGTATAATGAAAAACTTCAGTGGCATAACCCAATGTAACTTGTCCTTGCCGAACAATCCGACTATTTAAAGTATTTTTTCCCAAACTTTTTTTATGTATTAATTCATTTTCTATTCTATATTTTCCCATTCTATATTCCTTTGAATATTTTATTATCTACAAAAATTACAACTTTCAATTATTGCATTTTTATCTCCAAAATATATTAACCAAATACAAAACCAGAGACAATTTTTATAATATTCATATTTTTGATTATTTTAGCATTTAAGCTATAGGACAATTTCCTAATAGATCTACTCTAATATTTTAATTTCATCTCCTAATTTTATCAATAATTGCGCAAAAACAAATAAAAAGTAATCAAAATAGATTATTGTACTAAATTCATGCTTATATCTGATTGTCTCAAAAATACGAGCATCAAGCTGAAGACTATTAAAAAAATCATCTATCAAATCATCTAACTCTTGATCAGAGCAATCACCAATATAGCATTTCAGAATATAATCTTGTTCTTCTTGATTTAATTCATTATATAGTGCATACAAATCATGTCCCCTAATTATTTTGTTTTGCGTTTTGATTATTATCGCTTTTATCAACAATTCGCATGAAAGTGCACACAAAACGAGCTGTGAATCATCGTCAACTTTTTTTGCATCTTCATAATATTTTTTCGCATTATAAAAGGCACTTTTCATTATTTGTTGTGTGTCTTCACTCTTCTCACCATGTATATGCATTGTAATCTTTTCATCTTCTGGAGTTTCGGGTGGACCTATAGTAATTTCGTAATCTTTCCAATCATATTTCACCATAACTTTAATACCTCAAATTAGTTTTCATCTATATAATAATCTAAATTATCTTTTACCCGTTTAAGTAACCCGACCAGTTTTTCAGAATACTTTCTAGTTGTAGTTCGTGATCCCGCCTTTATAGCAATATGGTATTTATTATCACTTTCTTTTATTCTATAGTCCTTTTCTTCTTCTACTTTCTTAATTAATTCGTTAGCTTGATACCAACCAGCATATCCTAAAAATCTTCCAACGTCAGTTAAGCTATATGGATATGTAGCATTTATTTGCTCTGGATCTCCGAGAGTCGTTATTCCATATAATTTTGCAAATTCTTCATCTGATGAAGTAACTCTTTCTAGTGTTTCAAAATCTATTTCAACTTTCTTTTTAGGAATATCACTTCGAATCAAGTTATAGGTTCTAGCAAGTAACGCTCTAAGGAATTTAGGGTTGACATTATCAATTGCAGAATTTGTGGCAAACAATTCAAATACCCAATCAAATTCGTTTGCATGTATTGATTTAACTCGTATACTTCTTCTACCATCTATTGAAATTAATCTTTCACGTGGTGGTATTCCATTTATTGGCGTTGATGACCATTCAAGAATATAAATATTAGGTATAAGTTCGTTATCAGAAGAGATAATTTCATCAATATCAGATAAAATCGCTTTAATATTAGGATCTTCTGCATTATATCCTATGAGCAATAACGGATGTTCCATGAAATATGTTAATAGTTTTGCGCTCAAATATTTCTTCTTTACTATAAAATCATCATAATCATCTTTATTAAAAATTAAACTTCTTGGTTCAGTAACGCAACCATGTATCTTATATATTTCACCTACACTCATAGCATTTGATTTTAATATCTTTTGCCCAATAACTGGATAATACTCCGGAAATACACATTCAAGAAATTGATCATAATTTGTTGTAACTATTGCATGCGGATTTACTGATTGTAAAATCCTTATTTCTTCAATATAATTTTTATTTGGTATTTCTTCTACTGTTTTGGGAGTGATTTTTTCAAATATTTCTTTAATCTTATATTTTATGTAAATATCAGATGGCATATCCTCTTCAAACAAATCCTTATTAAATTCATTATTCCCATCCGTCCATGCCCATTCCATAAACAAACCAGAAAACACTTGTCCAATTTCAATATTATCAGAATGACTTTGCTTATAATAAGCATACTTCTTATCAATTTTGGGACACATATCTGCCAAATCAATTAATAATTGCTCCCAATTGGGTGCATTAAAGTATCTTTTTGAAAGTCCAGAACCTATAAAAAGTATTGGCTGAGCATTCATATTTTCTAAGCAGGTTAATACATCCTCCTTGATTTCTTCCATATATTTTCTGTAAGGCATATTTTCCTCCCTTTTAAATGTTTGATCTATTCGTAACTAATTCCCTTAAAAAATTCATCATACGCAACATTATAAATCTTCTGTAATACAACCAAATCCGTAACCTTAATATTCCTCTCACCACGTTCAATCTTCGCATAAGTAGATCTGGATATCGTGCTGCCTAACAACTGCATTTCGGCTACTAATTCATATTGTGAAAGTCCTTTGGCTTTTCTCAATCTCAGCAAATTTTCAGGGAATCCTTCAGCCCTCAAAATCATCATCCCAACCACTCCCCTCAATCGGTTCCTAATTAGGAACATTTTTATATTGATTATACCCATATATCCATGTTATAATGGTGCACAGATAGGACCCAAAGGAGGAAATATATGGAAAAAAGAGAATTTCATAACAGAATCAAAAGCATCTTAGATGAAATACGTAGTGAAACATTGCAAAATCTTCTTGATAATGACGTATTCTACAAAGAATGTAACGAAAAACTTAATAAAGCTGAAATGGCTTATACTGAGCTTGATCTTACGGTTGAACAACGCGAGATCGTAGATGAATACCTATCTTTAACGGATTTGAGCGATATGGAATATAGCACATTCAGTTACTTAGCTGGTCTATATGACAGTCACAAATTCTCAAAGTGTTTTACCAGTACCACGGAAAAACCATTATCTAAGGATTTCTCAAACGACTCATATTATGATGGTTTCCAAATGGGGGCCAAACTTTTAATCGAGATCCTTACTTAAAACGCAAAGAATGCTGATGCAAACTAATACATCAGCATTCTTTAATTTGTTTATTATCCATTAGATACAAAATCTCTATGGTTATGCTGTACCCCTACATATTCAACTAAACTACACAGCAGTGCCGCAGCTAAAACCATTTAAAATGTCGTGATAAAATATCAAAGATAATCAACATCGGCGACAATGCCAAATATATCCATATAGCAATATTTATCTGTCTCCGCTGAAACCAATATCTGCGGCTGCTCTTTTGCGCGCTTTCTATATCCTTTGTCACCTTATCAATATATCCCAGACTGGCATTATCAAGTTTGTTCCATGACTTCTCATACCTCTCCGTCTGATTCTTAGCGAGATCGTCCATTTTTCCGGTATACTTTTCTATCTCTTCCCGAATTACCAAGCTGATCAGTTGATTGCTTGTCATAAGCTGATCCATTTTCTCCTGCAAGTTGTTTTTCATCTCGTTGTTGAACGACAGGCTGTCCTGCTGATTCTGGTTGATCGTATTGATTACCAATTCCTGAAACTGCTCCAAATCGGCTGCGAATTTCTTCAACTGTTCTTTGAGTTCCGCATTTTCCAGTGTTATCAGGTCGACGTTGACTCGTTCCTCGATCGCGTATCTGCTTTGCTCGATGGACGGCTGCCGCATCTCCCTGTTTGTAATTTCTTCTAAATTCAATAAGCAAATCCTCCTTACTAATGTTGATTTTAAATACTTTAGTTAATCGTTTATCTCTCACTTTATTACCATTTGCGTCTAAAAAGACGATATACTTTCGCTTCTCCGACCAGTCTACCCGTATCCCATTTTCTAGCATTTTATTACAGAAACATTCAATACTGTCAGCTTCTTTAATCACCTTGTTAATCGCAAGCATAATATTCAGCATCCAGCTCTTATATTTGCCCTGTGCTGCCTTTTCAATAGAGCGATAAGCTCCCATATCAAATGTCGTAATCTCTTTGTTTTTTTGACAGATACTTTTCTGATGTTCAACCAATATAGCATCCGATAAATCTTTCATATCCTGCAATTCTTTCTTGGAATAGTTAAACTTCCTGCCATGCTCAAAGCTTACAGAGTTAACAATAATATGCGTGTGAATATGCTCCTTGTCTTTATGAGTTGCATAACATACTTCATATCCCTGAAACTTACACCAGCTCTCCACCAGCTCCCTGGCTATTTGATTCGCTTCTTCTAAAGTAATATCTTCATCTTTAGGGAAACTCTGTACAAAATGCTTGTACTGCCGGCCATCCATTTTATTCCATGCTCTCTTGGTCGATTTCATTTCCTCTAGCGCGTGACCCGGATCGCAATTATATCCTCCGATCAATTTTGCATCGGTTTTCTCTTTTCTTGTAATGTAATTTAAGGCATGTCCGATACTGGCTCTTGAATTAACAGCCTTGATTATTGCCATATGATTCTGATCTCCCTTAGTTCAGAATATATTTGACGTAATTCTTCTGAGCAATCATGAATCTGACCAGCATTTGCTTTATAGGCGATCTGATTCACATTGTTTCCGATCCGCTTCAACTCCATCACCACTTCCAGACCGTCCTCTTTCACATGAATCTCCTTGTTCAGCAGGCAAGATAAAAAATAATCTTGCTGAGACAGTTTTGATTGTTCTATTCTTCTTTTGATTTGAGCCTGTTCGGTTTCTGTTACCCGAACGGCAACGCTTTTATTTCTTTTCCTATTCGCCAATACTTCCTCCTCTCGATGATTTTATGGGGGTTCAAAGGGGGGCTTCTCCCCCCTTGCAAGGTCTAAGTGGTGTGCCACTTAGGGAGCTTGCCATACTCGGCCGAGTATGTGTACAGTCCGCGGAGGACTGTTATGTAATCCATGAGCTCGCGAACCGTAATACTGCCGCAAGTGCAACGCAGCAAAGTATTACGGTTTGTGAGTGCATGGACTTACATTTCCCCGCCAGGGGAACCGTGCAAGATTGTACATTCTTATAAACACTACAATGTTACAACCTTGCCGATCACTCCATTTTCCAATACCATTTCGCACCACTTTTATAGGATTTCACTCCCAAATTCTTCTTTGCCTGATCCAATACTCTTTTTGATATATCCTGCGCCATAGCCTTTTGAACGATTTCACTTTGACACAGGCTATCTGCTGATAAAATATCATTCAACAAATTCTCAGCTTTTTTCAGTTTACTATCATGCTGGCCGCCGGATAAGAGTTCTTCTACACTAATTTCGTAATGCCCCTGCCAACAGAATCCATCCTCACCTAATTTAAACGCAACGGATTCTCCCTCCGGTGCCAGACTGCTCTTGTCATGTGCAATAACACGTATCTCAGGATTATCTTTTATTCTCCCTACAACTAAAACACTTCTGGCCGTTGCTTGAAAATCAATCGAACCCAATCCACGGTAAGTTGATTTTGATCCACTTGCTTTATTCATATGGCCAATAAGCACTATTGCACATTGATATTTCTCCGCGATATCCCCCAGACGCTTCATAACAGGCCGTATTTCATTAGCCCGATGCATATCAACACTTGCACCCAAATAAGCCTGAATCGGGTCTAATATAACTAATCTGGCACCTGTTTTCTGTATGGCCTGTTCTAACCGCTCATCAGTCATACATAATGATTCTTCTGTTTCATCAATAACCAATATCCGACTGCAATCAGCCTCAGCCTCCTCCAATCTTGGTT
The DNA here is from genome assembly GCA_900540475.1 of uncultured Robinsoniella sp. Lineage (GTDB taxonomy): Bacteria > Bacillota > Clostridia > Lachnospirales > Lachnospiraceae > Robinsoniella. The sequence goes on from UQGG01000044.1 coordinate 48,767, forward strand.
TTATCGTATCCTCCAGACCATCCTCTGCTGTCTGATAAATAATGTTGATTGGCATTTGCTGGCTATCACTGCCGGGTAATGCCTCCCCCTTAGATAACAAAGCTGCTAAATGTAAAATAAAAGTGGTCTTACCCTCACCGGGATCTCCCTGAATGATCGTGAGCTTTCCGAATGGTATGTATGGATACCAAAGCCAATTCACCCTCCTTGATGTTACGTCTGCCATATTTATTAATTTTAATACTTTCTGCATACTGACTGTCATGTCCTTTCTAATACGTATTTCTTGTAATAAACCCGAACATTTGATATACTGTATTTGCGAGATGCAGTATCATAAACTCTGGTTTATTGATATTTGATAAGATCCTTGTTTCTTACACAAGGATTTTTTCATCGGTATCTTTTGCGCTAAAATAACCTAATTCTTCCCACACTTTACGATCTGGACAAAAATAATTATACTCTGATGAGTTCTCTGATTTTACTGCATATCCAAAATCAAAAATTCCATTTTGTAATCCATATCTAATAAACTGCGGATCTTTTCCGGTTGCTTTCGCAATTTCTGTAATCGGTACATTTCGCCCTGTAAATGTTGGCAGGTCAATATGGTACCCTTTTGTCATCGGCATTCCCCCTTTCAGCTTTATTTTGATACTATTCATTTTAATTACCTGTTGACTTTGAAATAGTCATCCAATATAATAACATTACATCAAGTATCTAAAAAGAGCTATTTTTTATCCAGAAAGGAGAACATGTTTGAAAAAGGATAATATCGGAGCCATATTGAAAAATCTAATAAAAGAAAGGGGGTATACTCAGGAAGAATTTGCAGATGAGGTTGGCATTGGCTTGTCCACGCTCAAAAAATATATTAATGGACAAGTTAGCTATTCTATTGATACGCTAATATTATTTGCCGAATTTTTTGACTGCTCTTACGATTACTTATTAGGAAAAAGTCTTACACCTGACAGAGATAAGCAAGATTTAAAGCAGGCAACCCGGTTGAGTGATGGCGCTTTAGATCGTATCAAGGGCTATGCCAGCAGTTACGATGATGATTTTCAAAGCAAGCGATATCTGGATACACTGAGCAACCTTATTCAATCGGAATTCCTGATTGAACGCATTGTCAACTATTTTTATCTCGATCCAAATGAATTTTTTGTATCGGAACCAGAGGATACCTTACCGCAGTCTCACATATATGTGGGCAACGAGCAGCTATTTGTGCCGGATATTGAAGATGCTTATCTTTTAGGAATTATCAAAGCATTAACAAAGGCAAAAACAAATATCGGACATAATGTACCAACTATACTACGAAACCTAAAGACTAAATGCAGAAATCTATTTATGGAGGATTAGATGGCAAAACAGCTACAGAGAGGAAAAGGTTCCGGATCCGTCTTTTTTATGGGGAAAAGACGTCGGAATCCCTGGCGTGCAGTCAAAACAACCGGCTGGGAATATAACGCTGATAAAGAAAAGCTGGTTCAAAAACGAGTCACAATTGGATATTTTCCAACCAAAGATGACGCACTAAAAGCATTGCTTAACTATAATGATAGTCCATATGACATCAAAGCTATTAACATTACCTTTGCAGAGGTATATGAAAAATGGAGTGAAGAATACTTCCCTACCCTATCCAGCAGCTCCAGTACCCGAACTATCATCTGTGCTTACAATTATTGCGCACCACTACATAATATGCGTATGAAAGATATTCGGGTGGAACATTTAGAGGGAGCCATACGTGATGCCGATGTCGGCAGCGCAACAAAAAGCCGAATGAAATCACTATTCAATATGATGTACCGCTATGCGCTAAGACATGAAATCGTGGAAAAGGATTATGCATCTTTATGCAATACCGTAAAAAAAGAAGCTCCGCAAAAAGAAGCCATCCCATTTACTTCCGAAGAAATCAGTCTTTTGTGGGATAACTTAAATGAAATTCCATTTACAGATATGATTTTAATCGGCATTTACAGTGGATGGCGGCCACAGGAATTAGCAGTTCTAAAAACAAACGATATTGATTTAAAAGGAAAAACAATGCGGGGTGGCCTTAAAACAGATGCCGGAAAGAACCGAATTGTTCCAATCCATCCTCTTATCCAGCCTTTAATCGAAAAGAGATATGATGAAAATGAGGAATATCTTTTCAACGATATTAACTCCACTCAAGGAGTTGGAAAACGACTTTCATATGATAAGTACCGAAACCGCTTCATTAAAGCGATGTCCCGTCTTAAGCTTTCGCATCGCCCACACGAAACCAGACACACCTTTATCACCAAGGCTAAATCCTGCAATGTGGATGAATATATCTTGAAGCTGATTGTCGGACATACCATCACGGATCTGACCGAAAAAGTCTATACCCACCGAACGATGGAGCAATTACAAAAAGAAATTTCTAAAATCAAACGATAAAGAGGCATACCAGCCAAAGCTGATACACCTCCAAAATACATCTGATATATAACTTCTATTTGTGAGTTGTTAGTGTGAGTTATTTGTGAGCTGTTTGTGAGCTACACACCACATTTCACGCCAATTCAAAAAATCTCACAACGTCTATATCCCTGATAAATAGGGACTTTCTTAAAATTTACCAGCCTTAGCAGCTTCCTCAATCGCAACTGCAACCGCAACAGTCATACCAACCATCGGATTGTTACCAGCGCCGATCAGACCCATCATTTCAACATGAGCAGGTACAGAAGAAGAACCAGCGAACTGAGCATCAGAGTGCATACGTCCCATAGTATCTGTCATACCGTAGGAAGCAGGACCTGCTGCCATGTTATCTGGGTGAAGTGTACGTCCTGTACCACCGCCTGATGCTACGGAGAAGTATTTCTTACCCTGATCAATACATTCTTTTTTGTAAGTACCAGCTACCGGATGCTGGAAACGTGTTGGGTTTGTGGAGTTACCTGTGATAGAAACGTCAACAGCTTCTTTATGCATGATTGCGACACCTTCTGTTACATCGTTTGCACCATAGCAGTTAACTTTTGCACGAAGTCCTTCAGAGTATGCTTTACGGAATACTTCTTTAACTTCGCCTTTATGATAGTTCATCTCTGTTTCAACGTATGTAAATCCATTGATACGAGCGATGATCTGAGCTGCATCTTTTCCAAGTCCGTTTAAGATAACGCGTAATGGTTTTTTACGAACTTTGTTTGCTTTTTCTGCAATACCGATAGCGCCTTCAGCTGCTGCAAAAGACTCATGGCCTGCTAAGAATGCAAAACATTCTGTGTCTTCTTCCAGTAACATTTTACCAAGGTTACCATGTCCAAGACCTACTTTACGCTGGTCAGCAACGGATCCCGGGATACAGAAAGACTGAAGTCCTTCACCGATTGCTGCAGCTGCATCTGCTGCTCTTCTGCAGTCTTTTTTGATTGCAATTGCTGCGCCTACTGTGTAAGCCCATTTTGCATTTTCAAAACAGATTGGCTGAATACCTTCAACCTGATTATATACATCTAAGCCTGCTGCTTTTGTAACTTCTGCTGCTTCTTCGATAGAGTTAATGCCGTACTCTTTTAAAACAGCCAGAATTTGTTTTTCTCTTCTTTCATATGATTCAAATAAAGCCATTCTTTTCCCCTCCTCTATTATTCATGTCTTGGGTCGATGATTTTCACTGCGTCTGCAACTCTACCATACTGACCTTTAGCTTTTTCAAATGCTGTGTTAGCGTCATCACCTGCTTTGATGAAATCCATCATCTTACCAAAGCTTACGAACTGGTAACCAATGATTTCGTCGTCTGCATCTAAAGCAACACCTGTAACATAGCCATCTGTCATTTCAAGATAACGAGGACCTTTTGCAAGAGTTCCGTACATAGTACCAACCTGAGATCTTAAGCCTTTACCTAAATCTTCAAGTCCTGCACCGATTGGAAGTCCGTCTTCTGAGAAAGCACTCTGAGTTCTTCCGTATACGATCTGTAAGAATAATTCTCTCATTGCTGTATTGATAGCGTCACACACTAAGTCTGTATTTAAAGCTTCAAGGATTGTTCTTCCTGGTAAAATTTCGGAAGCCATTGCTGCGGAATGAGTCATACCTGAACATCCGATTGTTTCTACTAATGCTTCCTGGATAACGCCCTCTTTAACATTCAATGTTAATTTACAGGTTCCCTGCTGAGGTGCACACCAGCCTACACCATGTGTTAAACCGGAAATGTCTTTAATTTCTTTTGCTTTTACCCATTTTGCTTCTTCTGGGATCGGAGCAGCACCATGAGCCACGCCTTGCGCTACTTTACACATTGTTTCTACTTCATGTGAATAAATCATTTTAAGACTCCTTTCAAAAATGAATTCTTTGGATATGTACGTGTCTGATATCGTTAGATATTTAACACCATACTTGATATCATTTTCTCATAAAACGTCAAAATAGTCTAGTGTTTTTTGTAAAAAAGTGTTGCCTAAAACAGGGAATACGGGAGAATACCCCTTTTATGTCTGAAGTTCCCTGCGCGGCATAAAGAAAGAGAATGGAAATTTCCACCCTCTTCTAAACTTTATTTTATACGATAGCCACCAGAACAGCCTGCATACTCAACCAATTACACTCTTTGCCTCCGGCATACCTTAACTGGCAGCTGTCTTCAAGCGTGCAACACACTGGTCATCGCATTCCACATATTTGATCTTTTTAAGGGGTGCCTCAGATCCCAGTTTGCAAGCCGCATTATAATACTCCACTTTAAAATTAATATGGTCCAGATTGCTTTCCAGCTCCTCTATATGTTTTTCCACTACCCGCTTATGAGCAATCACTAGCTGCCGCCGTTCTTTCAGGGTTGCATCACCCTTAGCGCACAGAGCAACAAACCGGCGAATGTCTGCGATTGGCATATCCGTTGCTTTCAGGCAGGATATAATTGAGATCCAGTCCAGGTCTTTGTCATTGTAAATGCGAACACCTGACTCATTTCTATTGACGGTGGGCAGCAACTGCTCTTTTTCATAATAGCGCAGTGTAGATGCCGGCAATCCTGTTAATTCTGAAACCTGCTTTATTTTATATTCCATAATAAAACCCCCTTATCATATATTAAAGTAACTTTAACATTTGTCTTATATTATAATATGAAACCGGGAGAATTTCAATCTATAAAAAATATATATAAACTGCCTAAAAAATAGCCATTTATGTATCCGACTTCATCACATCACCTTTCAAATAAGGTTCTGCGATATATTTCATCTTCGGAAAATATTTCTTCATGACATGATCCGGAAAGTATTTATCCAGTCTCATTTCAACTACGTTTTTAGCGGGCACATTTAACTGCCGTTCTGACATGCGAAGCAGCGCCACACCAGATATGGCAGCCGTTACGACCATAAAGCACACTGCCACTTTGGTTACCATAATCCCGGCTTTTCTAGGCGCCCGCTCTATCAATCTGGACAAAAACGGATAAACCCACTTCGCCCAGACGATCGCTACCACACCCCAGAAGAGACAGAATATTAAGTTCACATAGTGTCCAAGGGTAAATGGCAGACCGGAGTAATCCCAAAACGTCACACCCAGTAACACCTGGCAGAAGTAGCCGCAGATAAATTCAAATATCCCGCCCAATACATATCCCTTAATAAAAATATTAAAGGTTTTCATTTCTTTTGTACTATGTAAGAAAACAGTAAATAGTGCACATCCCAGTCCCCATACGGAACTAAATGGCAAGAACAGATTACTGGTTCTGCTGGAAATTTCACCAAATGCAAAATAGCACCAGATGGTTTCCAGAATGCATCCCATAATCCCTCCCATCATAAAAATCCAGAATATCTTATATTTATTATACCCTACTGCAAATCTTTCTCTTTTCAAACTTCCCTTTTTGTTCATAGTTTACCTCCATTATTCAAGCCTGTGGTTCATAAAACCTGAATTTTGAAATAAATTGTTTTTGTTTGTTTCTGTTTCAGGCTTCCGCACTGTGTCAATCGGCGCAGCCATCCTGCTGCACCGCAATCCACCGCTTTCCACCAAATAACAGCTTTTGATCGGACTTCATTTTTTAATTAAACCCATATAGCCGCTGAAGCAAATGGTAACAGCAAAGCACGATCTGCCTTCCCAATCTGCCCGGGAGATTTACACCGATACCAATGGCGCTAAATCGGACCCTACGATACATGCGGCTGTCCAGATTTTTTAAATATCTCCAAATCTGCTTTAGTTCTTTTCTGCTGTCCGGTGTATCTGTAAGCATAGCCAAAATGGTTGCAATGGCCATTGCCAGCTTCAGATTTGTATACATTGTTTTGCGCAGCGAACGCTCTTTGATCATGAACCGCTTTTTATGCATGTAGTCAATGAGAATACGGGTAACCCTGTAATGCTGGTCCATTCGTCCAACCATTACGGACTCCTGAACCGACTGATCGGATCTGCCTATAAAATAACGGTAGAAATTCAGATCCAGATAGCGAATCGTTCGCACAAAAGGCAGCGGATTAAAGACATAGATATTATCCACATAAAAAGTATGTTCCGGCAGTACCAATCCGCAGCTCTTCACCAGATCGGTGCGGTAAATCATGGAATGCATCATCAGATAATTGGTTACCGGTAGACCTCTGGTATCTTTCCAGGTAAAGGTTTTACCCGTTTTCATATATCTGCGGTAATTTATTACCTTTTTCCTCTTTGCTCCCTGTTTTTCATATACAAAATTTGAAACGACCAGATCTGCTGTTTCATCGGAATCTATCATTTCTTTCAGTTCTTCCAAAATCTTTTTGAGCGCATCCGTGTTAACCCAGTCATCACTGTCAACAACTTTCAGATAAATTCCTTTTGCATTGGCTATTCCTGTATTCAGAGCTCCGCCATGCCCCTTATTTTCCTGATGTATCGCACGCACTATGTCTGGAAATTCAGATTCATATTTCTGTGCAATGGATAGTGTATGGTCCTTTGAACCGTCGTCAATAATAAGAATTTCCACATCGTCCTTACCAGTCAGCAAGGTCTTTATGCAATGTTCCATATAGTCCTGTGATTGATAACAAGGTACTATGACAGATAAAATTTTCATAGGCTTCTTCCCTTCGTATAAATTAGCTTTCGTTTTTATTACACTCTACCAGACAAATATCAAGAATTTATCAACTAATTGTAAGCTACTCTTTTGTGTTTATCGTAATCCTGGAACCGTATTCAACACTTACTCTGACTTGCTTATCATTTCCGTGATCCCTGGTATAGTTATCACCATAGCTTTCTCCGTTAATGCTGACGTCTCCATCATCTGAGTCCAGATAAAAATCAAATTCATCTTTGGGTTCGACCAGCGAAAGAGTAACATCACCATAATCGTTCTTGATATTAGTATCTGACGTGTTCAGACTATCTATACTGCATTTTCCGTTTTCCTGGCGAATATTATTTTTTACTGCCGTAATATCATTTCCATCTACTTTTCCATATTCATTTTCTATATTCAGACTATTTGTCTTTATGTTTCTCAGGTCGAAATCACCATACTCTCCATTAATAGTCAACAGATCCATTCTTTTGTGTTTTGTATTTCCTTCCATATTACGCAGATCAACGGAACCATTGCTGTTGGCTATTTTCACCTCATCGGCTTTCATCTGGTCAATCTTGATATTGCCATAATCAGTTTTTATTTCCACATTCTTAGAAGTAATATTTTTTAATGTCATATCACTGGAACTGGTATCATTGTCAATCTGCAGCTCCGGAACAACACAATTTTCCATTTCCAGATTACCATAATCCAGATCCAGATTAAGTTCATCCATCTTTACATTGGTAATACTGGTATTTCCGCTGTCCCCTTCTATGATCAGTTTCTTAATGTCCGCCTGATTCAGACTCAGTTCCCCATAATCTGCACGTACTTTCAGCTGATCAAGTTCAATGTCTTTTGGCAGAACCAGTTTTATATAATCCTGCTTTTTCTGGTTATAGAAATTACCAATGCCTATAAGGCTGATGCCATTTCGCTGGATATTCTTCAGGTTGAAGCTGACCTTCCCGTTCTCTGTTTTATATTCCGGTATGACAAACACATCGTCATAACCATATTCCAGCCGAAAAGTATCGCCCTCTTCTATATAGATATTGCCATATCCCGCACTTATTTCTAAATTTTTTATATCTTTTAAATTTTTCGTTTCTTCAATAAATTTTCCCTGATCATTTGCAGTATAGATTCCTTTCGACGTCAGTGTCAAACCCAGGCTGCCTCCCATTGCAAGCCCGGTTACCATTACGATGCCTCCTGCCAGTGTCAGGCATCCTGCTGTGATCAGCAAAACCTTCTGATACTTTTTCATGACCTTTTCCTCCTCTTTAAAATGTTTCTGAACATTTTACCAATTCCTTTTACCATACGCCTGCCGATTGCGATAATCCCAAATCCCACATAAATACCGATTCCCACTGCTGCCATTCCAAGACCCAGCAATGCAATACCCGTTGCTGTCTGGGAAAATAAAAGGTAGATACCGCAAAAGGCAGTAACAATACCTCCAGCCAGTGCACATAGATCGATCAAAATCGCAGATCCTACCAGTACCACTACAACCAGGAGCATAGAAGCAAATAAAGCAACAAGTGCAAATGCCATCGGAAGGGCAATCGGGGCAGCGCAGATTCCCAAAACAATAATCCAGAGTGTACTGAATCCTTTTCTTACGGAATGTACTTCTTCTTCCATCCGCTTAATTGCAGCATCCGTAATAATCTGATATGCCACCTCCCGGGGCGTTCCCAGTTCCTGAATAATTTCCTGCTCCTTTTCCGGTCCGGCATCTTCAAAATATTCAGTATAATAATCCATTGCTGTATCAAATTCTTCCTTTGGCAGCTTCCGAAGTTCACGCGCCAAAGTCCGTAAATATTCATTCTTGCCCATTTTTTGTTCCTCCCAAAATGATCTCTTCTATTCCTGTCCGATAAGTAATCCATTCATCCACAAAATGTTGATATTGTTTCTTTCCTTCAGGAGTCAAATAATAATATTTTCTGTTTCTCCCCTGGAATGGCTGGTCATAAGTACCCAGATATCCGTTATTCTGCAGCCTTCTCAATACCGGGTAAAGGGTAGATTCCTTTAAGTCCGTCACCTTTTTCATTTCCTGGGAAATAGAGTATCCATACGTATCTCCCTTTGCAATAATCGCCAGAACAATTGCATCTGTAAGTGAAGCTCCCAATTGATACGTCATCTTATCGCCTCCTCTCTTTTTGTAAAACAAGTATTCTTAATACCTTTCGTTTGAGTATATTATATGACGTATAATATACTTTGTCAACACATATAATTATTTTTTTTATATAATATATTATACTATATAGAATTATAAAATATATTATATTTCTCACGGACTCTTCCGGCTCAAACGAAATGTGCCGTTCATAATAAAAAGGCTCCGCCAACCGCAGCAAATCCGAGCTGCTGGTTTTGACGAAACCTTTGTTTTTTAATATTTACTTTTTATAAATGCTTCCTATAATGGTACTACAATTTACTGGTTACAGATATATTACGAGCAATTCAAGTCTTTACTTAGCAAGAACATAGTGACTCCATGAGCTTACAAAACACTATTTGGGTTTCGCTGAATAAGTTTTACGCCAATCACGTTCATCATGCCACAACCCCCAGGGTTCCAACATGCTGAGAAAACCAGCTTTGTGGCAATAGCCTGAATCTCGGAAAGATGGGCGTGGGAAACTGGTATGGGCGGAGGAAGCGTAGAGCAGAGCTGAGTATTTACTTACCTTTTCGGAGTGTTTTTTGGCGGATAGTATTCGACTGGCTCCCATCGGATACTAAGCGGGCAGTGAGCTGCGAAAT
>UQGG01000045.1 GCA_900540475.1 uncultured Robinsoniella sp.
TAAGCGGGCAGTGAGCTGCGAAATGCATCAGGATTTCGGAGCGAATGCCCGCGTGCCGCCAAAAAGGACTTCGGAAAGGTTAGAAAATACCAGTTCTGCGGCCAGCTGACGGAGTCCATACCAGTTTCCCACGCCCATCTTGACCTGCACTACCTATCATTTACACAGCGTCTTTCCTCAGCGAAACCCAAATTTAGTGTTTTATAACTGCATGATCGCACTGTGTTCCTGCTAATGAAAACCTTGAATCGTTAGTATTATATTTGTAACCAGAAATTACGCGTTGTAGTACAAGAGGATTCCATATGACAATTGACGAAAGAATAAAAAACGTATTGAACTCCAGCTATCATTTATCCACACCTCCCATAAATGATAACTTTTTATTCCACGTAATACGTGCCGGCTGCAATTATTTTGTTGAAGATTTTGAAATTACCCGTGACAATGATTATCCCTACTACACGATTCATTTCGTCTTTGACGGATGCGGTATATTTCATATTTCCAAGAAAGAACATCTGCTTAAAAAAGGAGATGCCTTTATCATTTATCCCGGAGAGGCACATGACTATGGCAACTACAACCAGTCCTCCCTTGGACTGCTGTGGATTGAACTGTCGGGAAGCAATTGTAAAGAATTATTCAGTTACCTGCTTTCCAACCATCAATATGTCTTCAAAAATGTATCCACCGAAAAGGCCGGGCAGCAGCTCATTGATATTTTAGAATATTTAACAACTGATATAAAAGAAAACGCCAATAATGATGTGAACAATCTCAAAGCGTGCATAAATGATTCGAATATTGATGATTTGAATATTAATGCTACGAATATTAATGCTACGAATACTGATGATTCGAACCATCATATATTAAACAGCCCTGAAATTAATAAATATGAATTGTCCTCTAAAGTTTACACTTTCATCATGTATTTATTAGATTTAATGACCGGCATTCCACAAAAAAATACGCCAGCACTAATCGTGAAGGCGCTTTCTTACATCGATGAAAATTTTACCAGCCAGATACAGATTCGCGATATTGCAGACAACCTGCATATCAGCCACACTTATCTCACCAAACTGTTTCAGAAAAACGTTGGTGTAACTCCTATTAAATACGTCAACATGAAACGCATCGAATACGCCTGTTATCTGCTGCAGAATACTGACTTAAGCTGCGAATCTATCAGTGAAAAGACCGGGATCTATGATAATGCGTATTTTCATAAGATGTTTAAATCGGTGAAAGGAATGACCCCTGTGCAGTACAAAGAATCTCTGTAATTATACTTTCGCTATTTTACTGAGGGATTGTTATCACCCCGATACTCCCTTGGGCTGCATCCCACGTATTTTTTAAATATCTTGGAAAAATAGTTCTGGCTGTTAAAGCCGGTCTCATAGGTAACTTCCTTGATGCTTTTTTTCTGGTGAAGCAGAAGCTTCGCCGCTTCTATCCGCTTTTCCGCAAGCACATCCGTAAAATTTTTTCCGGTGGTTTTCTTGAACACACGGCTCAGATAAAAGGGCGAGATGCGTAAGTTTGCCGCCATATCGTCCAGGGTAATGTTGTGGCTGTAATTTTCTGAAATATACATCATCGCTTGTTCCACAAGATAATGGTTATTCGTCCGGTTGAATTTCTGGATTCCCTCCTGCATGGTAAGCAGCTGCATCTCCAGATAAAATGCCAGTTCCTTCGTATCTTTTAAGGAGAGGATTTCTTCCAGCGACACGGCAAATTCCATTAGCAGCGTTACATCTGCATATTGCTGCCGGATCTCTCCTGTGAGCAAAACCAGAAGATTATACACCCTTTCTTTTGCCTGGCGGAGATCCTCAGACTTTAAAATCAACTCGGTGCTGACAGCAGACAAAAGCGCCGCCAGCTCTTTCCTGTCGTTTTTCTTTAACTGGGAAAGGAGATCTTTGGCACTTCCCGGAATGTCAGGAGTCAGACGGCAGGTGGCAGCAGTGTGTTCTCCATAAATATGAAACGATTCCCCCGCAGCACATTGTTTCAGGGCATGCAATGCCTGCTTATAGGATTCACTCAGATCCTTTGTGTCTTGATAAATATTTCCCACGCCAATCCGGCAGGAGTCCTTGCCCATTTCATGAAGCAGCATACTGGTAAAACGCCCAACCTCCGTCAGCTTGCGTTCCTCTAACTGCTTATCTTCCAAAATGAAAAAAATAAGGAGATTGTTAAACTGTTCTCCGATGCATTTCATTCCCACATCCTGCAGCGCCTGTTTGATTTTGCGCAGAATCAGCCTGGGGGTATTCTCATATTGAACCGCAAGGCAAAATCCGCTCTGTACTTCAAACCCCAGAAATGCCATAATTCGTTCTAATTCATCATCTGCTTTCCTGGAAATCAGGCTGAAAATGCAGTCACTTTCCACTATCGGACGGATACTCTCCATCCGGTCTAAGAGCAGGGAATTCTGCGTCCGGCTCTGCTTTGCACTTTCCAGCTTCTTTCCGATCTGTTCAAATGCATTCTTTAAGGTCTCTATTTTAACCGGTTTCAGGATAAAATCTTCCACTCCAAGCTTCACCGCTTCCTGGGCATATTCAAACCGGTTGTAGGAAGAGAGGATCAGAAAAAACAAATCTCCCTTCATTTTTTTCAATTCCCGGATGGTGTCCAGACCGTTGATACCAGGCATGTTAATATCCACCAGCACCACATCCGGAAGAAAGGATCTGCATTTATCAATTGCCTGAAATCCATTTTCTGCTTCCATGATCTGTGCGACAACGGGACAGTTTGTCTGAATCATTAATTTTAAAACTTCCCGCTCTATGGGTTCATCTTCAATTATCAGCAAATTAAACATCATGACAGCTCCTCATTTTCTTCTTCAAATGGCAGATTGATGGAAATAGCCGTACCACACCCCTTGCTGCTCTCTATGGTCAATATTCCCTCCGTGCCGTAAAATACATCCAGCCGCCGTTTTACATTATTCAGTCCAATATTGTTGCCGTTTGCACGTGTGCCGGTTTCCTTTAGCTGTCCGGAGGTGATGGCTTCCAGGATATCGCTGTCCATGCCAACCCCATTATCCTCCACAAGTACACAGATTTTATCATGCTTCCGGTAGATCACTACATCTACCGCCGCATCTTCCATCATATCCGCCACCCCATGGATAACTGCATTCTCCACCAATGGCTGAATGACCATACCGGGCATAATCGGATCAGGCAGTCCCTCTTCCACAAAGAGCTGGAATTGTATCCGGTGTCCAAATCGTTTCTTCTGGATTTCCAGGTAATTTTTAATACAGGCAATTTCCCCCATCAAGTCAGAAGTACTGTTTGATTTTTCAAGACTGTAGCGCAGAAGTTCCGAAGTGATTTCCATCAGTTCCTTCGTCTTTGGGGCATTTTCCAGATAAGCCATCCTGGAAATCAGGCTCAGAGTATTGAACAGAAAATGAGGATTGATCTGACCCTGTAAAACTTTCAGTTCCGTTTCCGTCAGCAGATCGTGGATTTTAAGATTCTCATTTTCACTCTCCAGGATGCGCTTTTCCAGGACCGATTTTTCTTTGACATGTTCAATATTTTTCTGGATGCTTACAGACATGTCTTCAATTGCTTCACACAGCACTTTCAGATCATTGTCTGCGCTGTTTATACCTGCAAGCTGGTAATTACCATGCTTAATGCCCTTTATATTTTCAACAATCTTACCCAGGGGCCTGGTAATTGTGCAGATGGAAATAACGGCAAAAAGAATGGTGATTAAAAACATCAAGGTGATGATAATGATCGTAATTGCAATTGACGTTTTCAGCCGCTGGATCATATCATCTCTTTTCAGATTCATCTCATGCGTCAGCAGCGTGGAGTATTCGATGTAAGTTCCCTGGATATTTTCCGGAATACGGGAAAAATATCCGTAAAAATCATCCATGCTTCTTCTCTGTTCTTTTAAATCATAGAATCCCTCTGAATAAGAATCTACCATATTCCGAAGCAGCTGATACCGCCATTTCAGGGAATCGCTGTCTGTATATTCTGTCAGGCTGTCCAGCCTTTCATGCACCATTTTCATCGTATCTTCAAATGACTTCAGGTATTCTTTATCTCGAAGGTATAAATACGTTTGTGCATCCGCAGCAGCGGATTCCATATTTTGATAAAAACTGCCCAGTTCACTGTATTGGTCGGAAAAATCGCTGTAGGCATACAGCGCGTTTATATTTCCTTTATTAGAGAGAAATGCAATAATAAAAACAAATAGAAAAAGGATGCCGGCATATAGTACCAGCTTGTATTTAATCCGGTTAAATTTATTTAACAGAGGGGCTATATGCTTCATGGGACACATCCTTTTATTAAAGTTATTTTTATTAATGCTGTCTTATATGGAATAATTTTTCACAGTGTCTGCAAATGCTCTTATATTAGCTTGCGGTGTATTGGACGGAAGTGCACAGCCGGCTCCGATCACCAGCCCTTCTCCCTTGAATATATCTAAGACCCGGTGCGTTTCTTCCTGTATTTGGGCAGGTGTACCAAAATAAAAGGAACCGGAAGGATCAATGGGTCCGAACATCAGGGATTTCCCCTTTAAGAGGCTGGCTGCCCTGTTAATATCTGTGTTATAATCCACTTCCACACCGGTAAATCCAATTTTTGCAAGATCTTCCATGATTAAATCTGTGTTGCCGCAAATATGACACACTACGGGAATTCCTGCTTCACTCAGATCTTTTTGCAAGCGTTTATGATAGGGATATGCAAATTTCAGATACATATTCCGGCTGATCAGGTCCGGTCCGCAGGAACTGTCGCCAAAGCTTGTCATATCCGCACCTGCTTCCATCATGAGTTTATGGAGGGTCAGATGTACATCATAGGCACGATCCATTAAACAGAAGATCTTCTCTTCCATATCTTCGTCCAGCAGGTCCGCCATAAAGTCTTCCATGCCATATGCCAGCATCGCCAGGCTGAATGCCATCTGGTCACAGTTCCCCCTTATCCAGAGCTCTCCTCCGCATCGCTGCCTGGTTAGGTTGACCCCATCCAGGAGAATTTTTACCCGGTCATTTTTCAATAATTTCTCAGGGTCCATCATTTCGATTAACCGGTCAATATCATCGGATGCACATCCCAGCGCTCTTGCCGGTTCATTTTCTGGAAAGTCCACAGGTACGCCGATTGCCCCGGCCTCAATACAGGTATCAATATCAATTAAAATCCCATCCAGACCGTATTTCCGTGCCGCCGTGATATGGGCATCGGCAATGCATGCGGGATTACTGCGATATTGTGCCATGGAAATTCCAAGCTCCGATGCCGCAGCCATAAAGTTATGCAGCATCATGGGCGTGCGGTCAGCTTTTCCTGTGGCGATCGCTGTTTTCACTCTCTCGTAACCGTTCATTCTTTGGGTCCTCCTTACAACGGAAGGGGAAACCCCCTTCCTGATATTTTATGTTATCCTCTATTTCAAGTCAACTTTAACTTTTAATGCATCGGCATAAGTATCAACATTTTCTTTTGTTACAATGATGGTTCCTGCATCATTCACAACATTTTCAGGCTTTTTGCCTTCGGTAATATTCTGATACAGCCAGTAAGCTGCCTGGTATCCATAATTATAAAATGAAGTAACAACCGTTCCGTCCAGAGAACCATCTTTGATTAAATCCAGTGTTTCTTCCGTATCATCTACTCCATATACCAGGACTTTGTCACGAATTCCTTTTTCCTGCACTACTTTGGCACAAGCCGGGCCCGCTTCCGCAGCCAGGTTGATGGCAACATTGATATCGGGATATGCTTTAAATGTATTTTCCCATTCGGTAGTTGCTTTCATTTTATCTGATTTGGATTCTGTGATACTGACAGACTCAAATCCTCCTTTATGCTTTCCAAAAACTTCTTCTATGGCATCTATCTGATCATGAGCGATCTGGTAATTCAATGCAGCCACCTGGATGGATGCCTTAATTGGTGTATTTTCATCAATCTTTTGGGAAACGGATTCATACAATACTTCAGCCTGTTTTTTTACATCCTTACCAAAAAATGCAAGTCTGTCGGTATCCAGAATATCAGAATCTACCACCAGCACCGGAATGCCTGCATCAATTGCTGTTTTAACAGGTGCAGCCGGAACAAGGCCCTGGGTAATAATGGCATCTGCTTTCTGGGCTACTGCTGTCTCAACCAGTTTTGACATTTCTTCCGGAGATACATTCTGGGGTCCAACCCAGTCCCCTTCGATCCCAAGCTCTTCACATGCCTGTTCAAATCCATCCTTGGCAATCAGCCAGATGGGATGCGCCAGCAGGGGTGATACGTAGACAAAATGCAGCTTTTCGGTGGTTTTGCCGGCATCTGCTTTTGTTTCTGCAGAATCTGTTTTGGATGCTGCAGTATCTGTCTGAGAAGAAGCGGTATCCGTTTTGGCTGTTGAACTTTCTGTGGTACATGCTGTCAAAGATAAGGTCATGGCAATGGCTAATGCTGATGCAATTATTTTTCTCATTTTCATTATTTTAATCTCCTTCATTATTGATATTTTTTATTTTTTTTGTTACATTTTCTGGTCAAATATACCGCAACGTGGGGCGTGCAGATGGCAAAATAGGCAGTGCTGGCACTATCGTTACTGTCCGGATGGAGCTCTAGCCAGCCCGCATCAGGTATTGGATGCTGCTTTCAGCAGGGATACTTCATCCGCTTCCTCTTTTTGCATTTCTTTAAGCACCGTTCCTTTTCCCAATACAATGAAACGGTCACACATGGCAATAAGCTCGGGCATTTCCGATGATATCATGATAATACTGATGCCTTTAGATGCCAGGTCTAACATGATTTTATAGATTTCTGCTTTGGTTCCCACGTCGATTCCCCTGGTTGGTTCATCCAGCAGTATAATCTTCAGATTGGTCATCAGCCATTTTGCAAGAATTACTTTTTGCTGGTTTCCTCCTGAGAGATTGGATATCAGGGTATCCAGGCCGGGGGCTTTTACCCGTAACGTTTCAAAATATTCCCTGGCTATCTTTCGTTCTTTGGTGCGGTTGATCAAAAGTGTTCCGGTTATTTCTTTTAAGATGGTTAAGGTCATATTATCACAGATAGACATGGTACTGATAAAGCCATTTTTCTTGCGGTCCTCTGTGAGCAGTCCGATGCCATATTTCTTTGCACTCCGGGGATTGTTTATTTTAATCTCCTTCCCCTCCAGGAAGAGCCTTCCCCCGGTCTTTGGAATGGTTCCGAAAATAGCATTGATAAGCTCTGACCTTCCGGAACCGACTAATCCCGCCAGCCCCAGTATTTCTCCTTTCTTAAGTGTAAAGCTCACATCCTCAATAATATTTTTTCCATAGGCGAATGTATGGGGTACACAGTAGTGCTCTACTCGCAGTAATTCACCGCCTATCTTCCGGTTATCCAGTGAAGGATACATGACATCCAGATGCCGTCCGATCATATCCTCTATAATAGGCGTACTGTTATAGCCATTTTCCTTTCTATATTCGCTGATATAGCATCCGTCACGGAGAATCACCATGCGGTCACACAGCTCAAATACTTCATCCAGCTTGTGGGAAATATACAGGCAGGCTAGTCCCTGATGCCGAAGCTCTTTTAACACGGACATAAGATTCCGGGTTTCTCCTTCCGTAAGAACGGAGGTGGGTTCGTCTAAAATCAGAATTCTGGGATTGCGCACCAGCGCCCTGGCGATACATACCAGCTGCTGCATGGAAGGGCTTAAACTTCTTGCCGTTACATTGACATCGATATTCGTGTGAAGCCTTGCCAGCGTCTCCTCCGCTATTGTCTTCGCTTTATTCCAGTCGATAAACCCGCTTTTCTTCTTCGGGAGCTTTCCTAAAAGTATGTTTTCCGCAACCGTTAAATCAAGCTCCAGATTCAACTCCTGATAAATCATGGCGATTCCGCTGTTTTCCGAATCGGTGGGGGAATTGAACAGACATTCTCTGTCTCCCAGCACGATCCTGCCCTCATATTCGGAGTGGGGATACAGTCCGCTTAATATTTTCATCAAGGTGGATTTGCCGGCACCGTTTTCTCCCATGACCGCCAGTATTTCATCCTTATACAGCTGCATGGATACATCCTTTAGCGCCACGGTACCTAAAAAACGTTTGGTAATGTGTTCTACCGAGAGAACAACCTGGGTTTCCTTCATTTTAATCCCCCCTATGCCTTTGATTTAATGGAGTTTCGAAGAATCATCTGGCGTTTGTACTGATCTAATAATACCGCCAGTACCAGGATTACGCCAACCACCAGATTCTGCCAATAGACCGATACTCTCATCAGGGTCAGTGAATTAGTGAGGATCTCCATGAACAGCGCTCCGATCGTTGCTCCGATGATGGAACCCATTCCTCCAAATGTGGAGATGCCTCCGATGATGGCACCACAGATTACCGTGAGTTCATATCCGTTTCCTGCTGCTGCTTCTGCCGAACCCAGGCGCGCTGCCATAAAAACGCCCGCCAGGGCAGCCAGCGTTGAAGTGACTACATAGACCAGAAACTTCGTCTGCCTGGTGTTGATTCCCGAAATTCTTGCCGCTTCCTCATTTCCGCCAAGAGCAAATACTGCCCTGCCAAATGGTGCTTTCGATAGAATGATGTGCCCCATAACTGCAATTAACAATGCCACGATCACCACCATGGGAATGTGAAAAAGTCTGGACTGTTCAATATTCATCAGACTTTGGGGCAGCGGGTAGATGGGTACCCCCTGGGTCAAAACGGATACCAGCCCCCTTGCAGCATACTGCATGCCAAGGGTAACGATAAGCGGCGGAATCCCTGCCTTTACGATGATAAATCCATTGATGCAGCCGATAAAACATCCCACAAGAAGCCCAGCCAGTATGGCAATCCCAACGGGAAGTCCTGCCTGACATGCCATTCCGGTTATGACACCGCCAAGTGCCAGTACAGATCCAACCGACAGATCAAGCCCTCCCGTGATTAAAACCAGAGCCATGCCAATTACCGTAATCAGCGTAAAACCGGTAGAACGTAATACATTGAAAATGTTATCCGGCGATAAGAAACCGGGATTAATACAGGTAACAAAAATTATGTACAATACAGAAGCGATAATAATACTGCTCTCCTGTCTTCGCATAAACCAACCTAATTTAGATTGCAAATGCTGTTTTGCATTTTTTTTACTGTCACTCATTTCTCTTTAACCTCCATATTTATTTTATAATTAGATTATAATTGGATATTGAAAGAAAAAATGGGTAAAGTAAGGGACGATTTTGCTGTTTTATCTATTATATTGTCATGTGGGCAAAAAAAATAGCAATATCTTGTCATTATGACAAGATATTGCTCAAACTGCAGGTAAAGTCGTAACGTCGTAATTAAGAGAAACACTGCATATGATTTTCATCGCACACCAAACGAGGATATATGGATGTAATAGATTTTAAAAATGGTTCAAATCTCAAGGTATTTTTCAAGGAAAAAGAAAATTACTTAATTGGACAGTATAAATGTTATGATGAAAAAGGAGCAGATTTTTGGTTTGCATTAACAGGATATGCTTGGTTTTCTAAAACGTTCGGGATTGTCGAGGAAAAGAAAGATTCTCAGGATAGGATTTGGGGATTGCTTAAGGCATATCAGAAAAATAAAGATGGATGGGTTGCCCTTTGGCCGGAGTGCGTAACGAAAGTTTGATGTTGTAGATTCACTTGAAATATTTTAGGAGAACAGATTTCTGCTCTCCTATTTTTTTATTATTTATCAACTAGAATTCTGGCATCTTCAGGAATATCTATATCAATTTCACCATTAAAATTAAATATTTCTAATTGCTCTATTTCAGATAAATTTTTTTGTTGTTCCATATTCTTTTGTGCTATATCTAAAGTCTCTCTATTTACAGAGATATCATTTGCAATGTAAGTTTTTTGATTTAACTCAGTCAGATCAGTATCAATCCGCGTTAAGATTTGCTTTTCATTATCTATATAATACTCTTGTTTCACTGTACATTCTAACTCTTCATTAATTCGATATTTTTTCCCAATATTTATTTTATACTCTGTGGTATATACTTTATTTATACTCCCATCAATCTTTTCTTCTCTATCAAATTTGAAATCTAATTTTTCCTCGTAACCATATGGATGTTCAACTTTCATTTTTGTCTTCTGCCACCCTTCTGACGTTTTGATTAATGCATTAACCACTTTTCCATTGCCATAATAATATGCCTCAGTCCATAGCGCACTATCAGCGTTCTCAACAATTCTCACATATTCTTTGTACGGATTACGTGTAACTTTTCCTTCAACTACCGTTACCGTACTATTATGATCTTTATTATCAACACAGCATGTATTTGTCTTACTGTATTCATAGCTACCATTGAAAAAATTTGACACAATAGTATCAATCGTTTTCTCATTTTTAGTTTCATCACAACTAGTAAAAATCAATATAATAAATATTAAAAATGATATTGTTTTTATTCTTTTTTTCATAAAGTGTCACCTACTATCATATTGAAAAATAATTATGCTACAGGATACTTATATCAATAAGGAATCCTGTAGCATTAAGACTTCTTTTGTTAGTTTTCGTTACCTATAGAACAGAACTAGAAGAATAGGCCATATAAAAATGCCCACAACCACATATCGGCTCCAGTTGAAACTTGTGTAACTCCTTTCGCCTTATCATTCCCGACCGCAACACCAATATCATATAGAACACCGGATCCATCGCTATTCATTGAAACGTTATTATATGAATAATGAGCTGGGCCATCCGCATCTTCATTCCATTTTTTACTTAAATTGGTCGGGTATAAATAAAATCCAGAACCAGAAATATTATCACAGCTATTAATCCAATCATATCCTGAATAATTAACCGTATCACCTCCCACACTTTGGTTAACAATGCATTTTGGGAACATTACAATTGAAGTATATTCCTCTTTATTTTGTTTGTCAACTTCTCCCAAGAGCATGAATTAACAAATGCACAAATACAATTCCAGCTATTTTTTGTTTACTTTTTCATAAATCTTTTATTTACAGCAAAAAAACTTAATAATTTTTGTTAAGATTTTAGCGTTATAAAATTAAGACTACTACGTTAAATAGAAACCCTAATCTAATTCCAAAAATTTATTTCTTTTATTCTCTAAAATTTAGTATAAATCTACTTCAAATATACTGTTTTAATTCCAAATAATCATTAAATCTTACCATTTAGTCAATAGTAAAGTTATATCATATAGCTGACCCAGAGCTTCTTCTCTTTTCTTCTGTTCCAAAGCTTTTCTCTGTTCTAACTCCAGTAGTTTCATCCTGTTGGAATTTTTATGTTAAAATTAGTTTATTAAAATTTGAAAGAATGTTATAATGATATGAAAATTGAATTTCAATGGGGAAAATATATGTTTAGATATGTACATACAAATATTATTGCTAAAGACCATCAAAAATTAATAGATTTTTATAAAGATGTGTTTCATTGTGAAAGTATAGGTGAAAGAAGAAACTTAAGTGGAGAATGGCTTGATAAACTAACTGGAATCCCTAATGCGCACATAGTAGGTGAGCACCTTTGTTTACCTGGGTATGATAAAGACCATCCTACTCTTGAAATTTTTTCTTATGATGAAATGGATACTTCTTATAGCAAGCTAAATAAATGCGGGATAGCGCATTTAGCATTTGAAGTAGATGATGTTGTAAAGACATTGCAACATTTACTTAAAAAAGGTGGGAGTCAAATTGGAGAATTGGTAAATGCGGAATATGAGGATGGAAAGAAAGCCGTTTTCGTTTATGCTACGGATTGCGAAGGTAATATTATTGAACTACAAAGTTGGTCATAGATAATATAAAAAGAGAGCAATTTTACGGCTCTTTTTAATCTCAGAGTGAAAATCTAACTGTTGTTATATGTAACTAACTGAGAAATAGGCATCGTCATATTCGATGTGGCGCTGTATGAATGGAAATCATACGCGTCCGGACTAAATTAAAAGGAGGTTTCAAAATGTGTACAAGTTTTGCAGTATACAGTCGAGAAAAAGCTATTTATGGTATGAATTTTGATACTGATGAAATTGATTTACAACTAAAAGTTAATCGTTATAATGATATGAACTTATTTTACTTTTCAGCCTTAGCAGGTAATAAATACAGGAATATCGCTGGATTTAATAGTGAGGGACTTTTTATCTGTACCCAAGCAGTAAAATATAACTCAGATTTTAAATCAAGTTGTGACGAAAATGATTGGACTGCTTTTGATATTTTTGATGAGGCACTAAAGAAATCAAAAAAAACATCTGAATTTTTTGAAATTCTTAATAAAAGAGTAATCTCATATCCTAGAAATCCATTATACCCAGATTTAGGGTTACATACTATGATCGCTGATAAAACTGGTGATGCACTTATTCTGGAAGAAGGAAACGATACAAATATAGTAGCTCCTATCCATAATGATTTTATTATTATGACAAATTTTCCTAATGGGGATTTTAAGGAAGCAGATTATAATAAAGTATATGGTTTAGGTGCTGATAGATATATTTGTGCTCATGAATATATTAACGATCATATTCATAGCTTTGGAATAAACGAAGCCTTTGAAGTTTTAAGTAAAACTAGTCAGGAAAACACTTTGTGTTCCATAGTATATGATCCATCAAAAAATGAAATTTATATTAGTTTTAAAAAAGATCTCAGTAAAAAATGGAAAATTTCTATCATGGAAAAAACAATTCAATCATTAGAGGGATTTTTAGGCAATAACAAAATCCAATTTACTAATGGAGAAATATTTGTGAATGATCTTATTCGATTATATAAGTGAAAACTGTCAGAATAAGAAGCAACATTCTGTACAAAGGGCCGTGACTTTCAATAGTCACGGCTATAACTTTGGCTTCAAAAATACATTTATAAAATTTTCCATACTACAAAACTTTAATCAACCGAAATACCTGCTCCGCAGTATTCGTAATATTGGTTAGCGCCACCTGGCTGTCCATTGCCTGCTCCAATGTTGTAACCTCCTGTAAGATGGGAAAATACGCATCTATCCCCTTTTCATTGCATTTTACAGCATCCTTGGAGACACTGCCTGCAAAGGCGATCACTTTAGCTCCGTGTTTTCTCGCAAGTGCAGCCACACCCGCCGGTGCTTTTCCCATAGCAGTCTGCAAGTCCAGCCTTCCTTCTCCTGTAATTACAAAATCCGCATCCGCTAACTCTTTTTCCAGGTCCACCGCTTTCATCACCAGATCAACTCCAGGTGTCAGTATTCCACCCAGAAAGCTTAAAAAAGCAAATCCCAGCCCGCCTGCCGCACCTGCACCCGGATATTCGGAATAATCCTGTCCCAAAGTAATTGCCGTGATATCAGCAAAATGTGCAAGATCCCTGTCCAGCTCCTCTTTCATCTCATCCGTAACACCCTTTTGCGGACCATAGATCCAGGTTGCCCCGTTGGTTCCGCACAGCGGGTTGTTAACATCACAGGCTATCTGGAATGTACACTCTTTCAGCTCGGGAATTACGGTGTCCATTTTTATGGATGCCACCTGTTTTAGGCTGTCTGCCGAGATACCCACGGGATTACCTTCCCGGTCACAAAACCGGTAACCCAATGCCGTGAGCATACCGATACCGGCATCGTTGGTTGCACTTCCGCCAATTCCGATTATGAAATTACGGCATCCCCGGTGTATGGCATCCAGGATTAATTCTCCCACACCAAAAGTAGTTGCCAGCAACGGTTTTTTATCCCTGCCTTTTAAAAGGGTGATTCCGGCAGCCGCTGCCATTTCCATGACTGCCTGTTTTTTATCCGGTATAATTCCATATGCCGCATTCACCTTTTCTCTCATCGGACCACAGACAGAGCGGTTTATATAAGCACCACCATATCCTTCTACGAGAGCTTCTACGGTGCCCTCTCCTCCGTCAGCCAGGGGCTTCACGATCACCTCGGCTTCCGGATAAACCCGTTTTATTCCGTTTCGGATGCCTTCGCCTGCTTCCATAGAACTAAGGCTTCCTTTTAAAGAATCAATAGCAACCACTACTTTCATACGATCATTCCTCCACCTGCAGACAGCGCTTATATGCCTTCATTTTATATCTCCTGTATAACCCAGATCCCGCCTGCGATCCTGCATTAATTAGTAGTTTGAAACGCTTTTGTTTCAGACTTTATCTCTTCAATATATTTCACATTATTCTCCAGATGCTCCCTCATAACTTCCACGGCGCCTTTTTCATCTTTTGCCATGATCGCATCAATTATTTTCCCATGGTATTTCAGGGCAAGATCCCAGCCCATCTTCCCGATAATGGTGGTCACGTAGGAATTAATGACTTCCCTCAGAATTTCATTTGTCTTAATAATCAGAGAATTTCTGGTCATCTGGCTGATCTTAAAATGAAACTCCGTATCCATTATCGCAAAGCCTGCCGAATCAGATTCATCCTTTTTCTGCAGCATCTTTTTGTGGATTTTCTTTAAGTCATCTATATCTTCTTCTGTAGCTCTGCGAACTGCAAGCCTTACGGACTCCACATCGATGATCTGGCGGAACTCAAATACCTGTTCTGTTTCCTGGCCGCTTAGATACACTGCCGGCACTAACGCCTGCATATTCTCACTGACATCGATCACTTTCACAAAAGAACCTTCGCCCAGCCGGGTTTCAATCAGTCCCAGAGTCCCCAGCTTCTGCAATGCCTGGCGGACAGTGATCCTGCTGACCCCTAACATATCCGCCAGTGCATTTTCCGAAGGAAGCTTATCGCCCTGTTTCCATTCACCATCTATAATCATCTGTTTTAATTGTTCAAATACCTGTTCTCCGACATTTACGCGTTTAATTGGTTTTATACTCATATGTGCCTCCATTTCCCACCTGTACGTTGTCCTACAGATACAATTATCATACCTTCTTTTCAGCATGATTGCAACTGTTTTTAAGGCTTTTTCTTATGAAAACACATATAATGATAATACCGCTTCGGCTAGTTCATGGTTTGATTATTTGTGCAACGCTGTGGAAGTTAAATTATTTGAAATATTTATTTAAAAATGCAAGTGCTTTTGGGGCGCTTGCCGCATAATCATCGGTATAAGCTTCACAGCTGATCCTGCCATCGTAGGAAATTGCATTCAGAGCATCTATAAATGGCTGATAATTTTCTTCCGCTGCCGACTGGGGATATACCCGCCCATCCGGTCTGGCAAAATGAACATGACGCAAATATTCTTTTCCTTCTTTTAGCAAATGTTCAACCGGTTCTTTTTCTTCTGTCAGATGATAGAAATCAACCAGCACCTTTACATGCTCTCCATCTACATCTCTTGCCAGCCGGCATCCCTCTTCAAAAGTATTAATCAGGTTACACTCCTGTCTGCGAAGGGGTTCAATCACGATGGTGATGTCCAAGTTATGTGCGATGTCATTTACCTTCCTTAATAAGGCGACTACCTGCTGATATCCCTGATCCATCGGGAATCCATCCGGTACATTCTTGGCAGGACCGCTGCCGAATACCACATATTTCACACCTAACTCCTGTGCCCGTTTCAGTGCCTCTGCGGCATATTTTAAATTGGCTTCCATATCTGCATCAGGTCCTGTAAGCCGGTAACCGGTTGGAAAAAAGTTATTGCAGACCTCACAGTTCACACCGGACACCTCCACGCGACGCTTTAAGGTGCCGAATTCCACCGGATTTAAATCCATCATCTGCGCAAGGGGTAATTCTACATAATCGTATCCATATGAGACTAATTGTTCCAGAAATTCGATTCCGGTTCCGTCTTCACCCTCTGCGATCATATTCAGACAACATCCAAATTTCATACGCTTCTACCTCTTTCCTGCCTATTTTGCAGCAGTCCCTTCCGATTCTATTTGCCGATTGATCTCTATGATCTGCCGGGATCAATTATAACTTTGATATAATTGTCCGGGTTCGTATGTAAATCATCCATCGTTTCTTTTACTTCTTCCAGCGAAATTGTCTTCGTAATTAATTCTGCAGCATTCATTCTGCCGCTTCCAATTAACTCCACTACCTCACCAAATTCTTCATGGGTATAGTTAAAGGAGCCAATGACTCTGCGTGCAGAGCAAACGATATCCTGCATGTTAATTTCCATTTCTTTTTGAGACATTCCCACCCAGATAGCCTGTCCGCCGATTTTCAGACACTTAATGGACTGGTTAGCTGTCGCCTGAACCCCCACTGCTTCAATAGAAGTATCGATCATGCTGCCACCCGTATATCTGGAAACGGCATCCATATAATCTTCGCTCTTAGGATTAATCACCTCATCAGCTCCAAATGCTTTTGCTGCAGCAAGTCTCGTATCGCTTAGATCCGAAACCATAATTCTGCCCGGATTCTGTAATTTTACAATCTGAAGAATACAAAGCCCAATGGCTCCGGCTCCGATAATCAGTACATTCTGGCCTTCTAAATTGCCTGCTTTTTTCACTGCTCCATATGCAACCGCATACGGCTCCGCCAAAGCACCGATTTCATAGTCCGTATTTTCGGGCAATTTATACAGTAGCTTTTCCGGTACTGCTACATATTCCGCCATCGCTCCATTTACCGTCAGTACGCCAAAGAACCTTTTATTCAGGCACATATTTGTCAACCCTCTTTTGCAGTTTTCACAGGTGCCGCAGAAGTGAATGGGCTGAACGATGACCTTTTCTCCCGGCTTAAACTTTCCGGCACCTGTCCCGGACTCCACTACTTCTGCCGAAAACTCATGCCCCATGGTCATTGGAGCAATTCTTCTTCCGGTCAGTCCCAGATATCCGTGTACATCACTTCCGCAGATACCGCATGCCCTGACTTTGAGAAGTACTTCCTGTTCCCCGGGCACCTGCACCGGTTCCTCCTGTAATTCTAATTTACCTGGTCCTGTATATTTTAATGCTTTCATTACGCTGAACCTCCTTATTATGTATTCGATTTGATCCGGTTTCAAAGCACCGGTATTTTAAACACGCTCTAAAACACCGGAAATACCAATGCTCCTATAATTGCTAATATAAAGATACAGATTGCTGATATAAATGACCCCAGTGTATACGTTTTCAAGCCGCCGGTCACCGTTAATCCCGACAGATTTGTCGCTACCCAGAATCCACTGTCGTTTACATGTCCCACACTATTTCCACCAGCCAGACAAGCCATGGCAATGTAGACCGGATGTATGCCCACTGTTGGTGCCAGGGTTGCCATAATCGTCATGGAGGTAAGTCCTGCCACGGTACCGGACCCCTGCGCTACACGGAAGATAAATCCAATGAAAAATGCAAGTAACAATACTACAATCGCGGAACTGGTGTCCAGCCCTAATTTGTCAACCAGAATTGTACCGATATCGGTTGCTTTAATTACTGCACCGAAGGAACCGCCTGCACCTGTAATTAAAAGTACTACTCCCGCAGCCTTTAATGCTTCTCCTGCGGATTCTTCAATATTCTTCTTGCCGATATATTTATACCCTAATAAGTAAGATGCCAGTGCGCCTAATAAGAGAGCTGTCAGTTTGTTGCCTAAGAACTGGCTGATTATAGGCTGATTCTCTTCCCCGAAGATTGCAGTGCCCACGGTTCCGCATAAAATGCAGATAATGGGAACTATAATTGGAAGCAGAGAGATAAAAAAGCTTGGTCTGTTCTCCTTAACCACCTTGCCCTGTTCTTCTAATTCTTTTACAACATTGGAAGAATGGTTTACATCCTTTTCCTCATTCCAGAAATGCCTGTCATGAATTTTGGTGTATAAAAATACACTTACCGTTACGGTAATAATACCGAAAATCAATCCGAATATCAGCATGATTCCAAGATCAAATCCAAAGATATCCGGCGCAGCCAGTGGATTCGGAGTGGGCGGAACGATACAATGAGCAGTTGTTGCACCAATCGTTAACGCTCCGGTTGTATATGCCATTGGTTTGTTGATCTGTCTGGTAATTGCAATACCGATGGGAATGAGGATTACAAATGTGACGTCAAAATAAACCGGAATGGATAAAACAAAGCCTGTAAAAGCAATGGCATACAGTGCTTTTTTAGCAGGAAACTTTCTGACAAGGGTTTCTGCAATAACACTCGCCCCGCCGCTGTCTGACAGCAATTGCCCTAGAATAACGCCAAATCCGATGGGCAGTCCCATGCTGGACATCATGCTGCCGAAGCCGTCCGAGATCTGGGTAATGGTGCCCATGACACCCAGCTTTGATGCAATCCCCATGTACAGGCAGGCAACGATCATAGCGATACTTGGGTTGATTTTCAAAACCATAATTAAAAACAAGATAATAGCGATCGAAATAACCAGATTAATAATTAATAAAGTTCCAACGTCCATAAAGGCCCCCCTTAATTGATGATATCTGATATTCAGATTATCCGCGGATTTCTACACCTGTAATTTTCTCATAATACTTTGCAATTGCGCTGTGATCTTCCTGTCCGCATCCATCGGCACGAAGCGTCTGCAGCATTTCCATAGCCAGTGCTGTCATTGGAAGCGGCGCTCCCACCCCGTGTCCTGTTTCCAGGGCATTGTTCAGATCCTTTATATGTAAATCAATTTTAAATCCCGGATTAAAGTTGCCCGCTGTAATCATTGGGACCTTGGCATTCATAACTGTCGAGCCTGCCAGACCTCCTTTGATTGCATCAAATACCTTCATCGGATCTACGCCTGCTTTAGTGGATAACATAAAGGCCTCCGATACGGCTGCAATATTTAATGCCACAATAACCTGATTTGCTAATTTTGTCGTATTTCCTGCACCGATGTCGCCACAGTGTACCGCGCTGCCGCCCATTACCATTAACAGATCATATACCTGGTCGAAGACCTCTTTCTCTCCTCCAACCATAATTGACATGGTTCCGTCAATCGCTTTTGGTTCGCCGCCGGATACCGGTGCGTCAATCATTTTTACACCTTTCCCTGCACATGCCCTGGAAATCTCCTGAGATGCAAGCGGTGCTATCGAGCTCATATCAATTAATATGCTGCCTTCCTGCGCACCTTCCAGAACCCCGTTTTCTCCCATAACAGCCGCTTTTACATGTGGTGAATTCGGCAGCATGGTAATAATTGTTTTACACTGTTGTGCAACTGCTTTGGAAGATTGTGCCGAAACCGCGCCTGCTGCTGCCGCTTCCTCCACGTTTTCCTGCATCACATCAAATACCACTACTTCATGTCCTGCTTTTAACAGGTTTCTTACCATTGGCTTCCCCATGATTCCCAATCCGATAAATCCAACTTTCATTTTTTATACCCATTACCTATTGCAGCCTTGTCTGCAATAGCGCCACATTCAAACAGGCTGAAAGAATCACACTGTGGCTTCCTTTCTATATTATAATTTTCCATCAGCCCTCTTATCTGGTTTTTATGATAATTGATTCATTTTTTCAATTGCTTCCACGATATGCTCTTTTGTCAGTCCGTGGTATTGCAGCACATCTGGATAGTTATGTGCGCTGCAGCCGAATGTATCATTAATCCCTACAAACTCAATTGGTTTGCATTCTTTGCAGATTGCCTCTGCAATTGCAGATCCCATACCTCCGGCTATATTATGTTCTTCTGCTGTCACGACTGCCTTTGCATCCTTAACAAGCTGAATAACCGCTTCCCGGTTCAATGGTTTTATGGTACTGACATTCACAACTTTTACAGACACTTTTCCTTCCAGCTCTTCTGCCGCTTTCAACGCAAGCCCTGCCATGATTCCGGTAGCAAATACTACAATATCTTTTCCTTCTTTTAAAACTGACGGCATACCGATTTCGAATTTTTTGCCCTCCGGTGTTACATTTTCATAATCATTTCGATTGAGCCTGATATAACAGGGACCATTGTATTCTGTAATTGCCTTTACCGCTTCTACAGTTTCATTGGCATCTGCGGGACAGATTACCGTCATGTTAGGGACCGCCCGGAAAATTGCCATATCTTCCACACACTGATGGGTCGCACCATCTCCAAAGTCTGACATCCCTGAAGAAGAACCGCATATTTTAACATTTAATTTTCCAATAGCGATTGTCTGACGGATCTGATCAAATGCCCTTCCTCCGGAAAATACGGCAAAGGAATTTGTAAATGGAATTTTTCCCGTTTGGGCAAGCCCTGCTGCAACCGATGTCATGTTCGCTTCTGCTATTCCCATTTCAAAATGTCTGTTGGGGTACGCTTCTTCAAACAGCTTACCCATTGTAGAACCACCCAGATCGGCGTCCAGCACCACAATATTTTCGTTTTCTTTTCCAAGCTCCACCAATGTTTTGCCATAAGCGATTCTCTGATTTGTATAGCTCATTCTCTCTGCCTCCTTTATGATAATTCTGCGATAGCCTGTTTATAATTTTCTTCCGTCAGCATTCCATTGTGGAATCCCACTACATTTTCTGCGAAGCTTACGCCCTTACCCTTTACCGTATTGGCAACAATCATGGTCGGTCTTCCCTTTACCGTATCTGCTTCGTCCAGAGCACTTAAGATCTCTTCCATGTTGTGACCATCAATTTCAATCACATTCCATCCAAAGCCCTCCCATTTCTCGATTATGGGATTGGAATCCATCCGGTCCACAATTTTACCATTTGCCTGCAGCCCGTTTCTGTCCAGGATGGCAACGAGATTATCTGCCTTATATGCACTTGCCGCCATTGCCGCTTCCCAAATCTGACCTTCCGCCATCTCACCGTCACCACAGAGCACATATACCTTCCGGTCAATACCATCCAGCTTCATCCCCAGTGCCATTCCAAGCCCAATTGACAGCCCCTGCCCCAGGGAACCGGTTCCGGCTTCAATTCCGGGCGTTTTCAATACATCCGGATGCCCCTGCAGGTAAGAACCGATTTCTTTCGTTGTCTTCAAATCGGCAACCGGGAAATAACCCGCTTCTGACAAGGCTGCATACTGCAGGATCGCCACATGACCCTTACTTAACAAAAACCGGTCCCGATCCTCCATTTTCGGATTCGCCGGATCATGCTTCATCTTGTAAAAATATAAAGCAGTTACGAGATCGGCGGAAGAATTAGATCCTCCGATATGTCCGGCAACCCCTACGCCGATGCTGACTACTACATCTTTCCTGATTTGCTGTGCTTTCATCTGAAGCCCTTCAATCAACTTCTTGTCATAAACCATTCCTTTTCCTCCTTTATTGTTTTGTATGTTGTTATATGTCAGTTGTATTACAGGTGATGAGTAGAATATTACTCTCCTCTGGCATTTTTGTCAATAGAATTGGTTTATTTTATATTTTTTTGTTGATTATATATAATTTTTGATTTGTAATTTTGTTGATTATTTTTATACTAGGATCAAATGGGGGTAATTGGGGGCTTAATTGTGGCTTAATTGGGATTCACGGTTTCACGAGGATTTTACCGGGGGCTCAATTGCAATGCGACTCTCCCGCCGGCTCACTTTTTTTTACATTAAAAAAAGGAAGGGGCTCCTTCCTTTACAATTTCAATTTTCTTCTAATACTTCCTTGTATACCTGAACCAACTGTATTTCTTTTAAACTGCAGCCCTCTTTCTCCTCACACTCGAGATAGCATATTCCTTCTTTCAATTCTGAGATCCATACTTCTATATCATTGCCGTACCGCAATAATTCCTGAGTTCCCACTTCAAGGGCACTTCCCTTATAGTAATCATCAATAGCCAGAACACCATTTACATAGATTTGCATTACATCGCCGATGTAGTCAAATCTTAAAAGAGTATCCCGTTCCTCCAAATCGGCAGGAAGATGTATGGAATATCCTTTTATCCTCCTTTCCCCATTCAGGAAAAACGCATCTTCATAAGGCAGTTTATATTTGGGCAGTTTTAAATTCGACAGTTCAATTTCTTTAAAAGCAATATTCCGGTCTCCGGCTGGATGCCTGATTACTTTCTCATCAAAGACACTGCCGTTCCATTTATAACAGGTTAAATCCGGATTGCCTTCTTGTCTGACAATGAGTTTTCCGTCCATATCATAAATGTCTGCGCCATTGGTTATAAAAATCTTATTTGCCGCCACATAGAAATGCTCCGCATCTTCCTGCGTCAGTGTCACTATTTGAATCACCTCATTGCCGTTGGTAATCTTTAGGGGAGCCCGCCCGGTACCTGCACGGTAATACGCTTCACTTCCGTCCGCCCCGGCTATACAATATTCTGCTGCTATGCCAAACGGCGAAAAGAAAAACCAGGTGTCACCGCTTTGGCAGAGCAACTGCGCTGTTGCGTACTTCAACGTAGTTTTCCCTAATCTAAAATTATATGGCAGACACAGATAAGCGCCGCTTGGTATAGTCATACCGTTACGTGGGAAAGTAATATCTCCTTTGTCTGTAGGAACGATAAACTGCACGTTTTCATGTTCTGCCAGCGTATCCAACCGCTGATAATTATTTACAAATACAAAGCCCGATGTTCCATCTGTTCGGATACTGTACCTTAAATGAGTCACGTCATTACGATCCTCAATCTGCGGTTTCTGAAAATAAGCATCCATTCCGGCCAGGTATTTACCGAATTTTTGTAAAAACAAATGCTGCAGCTTTAGCTTCCGATAGGAGCTGCGCAGTTGTCCGCAGGCACCAACAGGTGCCTGAAAATCATAATTCCTGATTGGATAATCATTTGGATAACCTGTCTTTTTGGACTCCTGCAGCGTTGTCTCACCAATGTCATTGACTCCTCCATGATACATATAATACCCGGGCATATTATTTCCGGATCCCATTTTAACCAGTGCAAGCGCTGCAATATCATCGCTGCTGGCTACCGGGCGGCGATGATAGGTGGTTGGTAGACCTCCTCCCAGTTCGCATGTAGCAAAGGGATATAAATCATAATTCATATGAAAGACATCCGCATCATCCACTTCAGCAATAAGATCTTTTCCGATACTGGAATCATTTCTAACCGGCAGAAAGAAGTAATGGCTGCTGGGTTCCAGTTTGTTTTTATGATTTTCCCACGGAGCGTCTGAATATCCTCCGAAAACAGGTAATACATCATACTCCGGAATTTGTGCACCATATTTTGAATTCCAGCCAGTCACGGTATAAACAGGAGCTTTCAGCCCGATTTCCTCTGCAAGTCTTCTCAAAGTCAAAAGATGTCCGGCCTGATCCGTCAGTTCATTTTCCAGCTGAATCCCCCATATCGGTCCATTATTCGCAAAAAGGTAAGGCTGTACTTGCTCATATATTGCTTGATAAAATATTTTTACATACTGCAAATACTTCGGGTCATCTTCTCTTAATTTGATATTTTTATTTAAGAGCCAATCCGGAAATCCCCCGTTTCGGACTTCACCATGTACCCACGGACCAATCCGGATGATGACTTTTAGTCCACATTTACTTGCAATATGAATAAATTCCCGGAGGTTACGGTTTCCATCAAAGCAGAATTCCCCCTCTTTTTCTTCGTGGTATATCCAAATAATATAACACGAAATAACCGTAATCCCTCCTGCTTTCATCTTCTGTAATTCTTCTTCCCATACTTCTCTCGCAACTCTTACATAGTGAAACTCTCCCATTATCGGAATCCACGGTATGCCATTTTTAGATATATACCGGCTGTTAACCCGTATATCTTCAAGTAAATTTTTGCCGCCTAAGTTTAAATGATTTTCCAGCAACGCCGGTTTTGGTTCTATACTTACTTCATATTTCATACGGTTACTCCTTTTCGCCTGTTAAATGATACGTTCTGCCACCTTGAATCTTCACGCATTTGCTCCCTAACCATACTTCCCCTGTTGTATTAACCGGAATTCTGACTTTGGCTTTGAGTTCCGTTTCCTGCAGTACCGTGATATCAATACTGCCTGTAATAGCCGCATAACTGCATTTGATACAGTTTATACCGCCGGGAAGTGATGGGGAGATACAGATATGCCGAAAACCATCTTCCGATGAAATACCTGCCATATAACGATAAAACCACTCCAGAACTGCCCCCATCATATCATGATTACGGCTTCTGGAATCATCCCGCCAAAATTCAGGCAGCGTTGTTTCACCGTTTCGGATAAAGCGGTAATAGCTTGGATGGAACTCCTGAAATATCATGTTATGAACAAGATCCGGCTGCTTTAACTCCCCAAGTGTCCGCAGAATATAGGGCAATCCAATTTCCCCGGAATGTAATTGATTCTGCTCACATGTTAACAAAAAACTTCTTTCTACCGATTCTCTTTTATCCTCCGGAACCATTTTAAATTGCAGGGGAATCGCCTGGGCAGCCTGTGTAGGTGAAATCCCGGTCTTATCAAAAGAGTCATAAGCCCATTCACCCGTCTGGGGATTCCATATAAGCAATGTCTGGTTATAGGATTTTAAAACCTCAGCTGCCAGTTCTTCATAATAAGCCTGGTCGTTTTCCCGCCCAAGCCAGCTTGCAATCTCAGCAATAATGACCAGGTCCCGATAAAAATACGCCGTTTCGATGTTTTCTCTGGATTCCCCACGATTCTGTTCAATTCCCCAATCACCAAGCCCATGACATAAAAAATGCAGGTGTTTTGGTTTGCCGTATAACTGAGGATAATCCTGATACTTTTGATAGAGATACTCCATATATTTAACTGCCGTATCATAGTTGTCGATTAACGTATACCGGCTTCCGGTAAAGCGATACTTTTCATAAGCTCCCAATAAAATACTGCTTCCCCAGGGGATAATATCCCAGAAACTGCCTTCACCTCCATCAGACAGGAATCTGGCATACCGGGGAGCAATGGACGGCAGCAACCCGGGTCCGTACTTATGGGGGTACGCCCCGGTGTCAAGATCATATTCATTTTCCATGTACTGACTATCACGTTGATCTCCACTGATCTTTTCCCATAATGTGGCAGCATCCTTTGTATAAAAGATGGACGGTGCCATTAAATGATTCGGTTCCTGCCATCCAAGTTTTTCAATCGTCGGGCAATCTGTATGAACGTGATTTAAGTTGCTTTCAACTGCTCTTAGAACTAAATCATGTATTTGCATATAACGATGGTCGGAACAATAAAATTCACTGACATCCTTTGCCGAACTGGTTATAAAATGTCCGGAAACACTGATAATCTCCGGTAATTCTGAAGCGGCATTTGCCGGATCAACTGATATATGCAGATAACGTCCGGCGCCATATGTAAATTTCGGCATCCATTTTTCCAGACCGTTTCCATTCAGGGTATAACTGCACCAGCTTTCTGTCGTCTTCCAGGGATTCCCCTGAATGTCCAGCTTTTCTACTGGCAATATCCTTACTTTTGTTCCTGCCTTTCCCCTTACTGCTATTTCAAATAATCCGGACATATTTTGCCCCAGATCGTAGAGGTGGCTGCCATCTTCCATTTTCTTGATCAGCACAC
Source organism: uncultured Robinsoniella sp. (assembly GCA_900540475.1). Classification (GTDB taxonomy): domain Bacteria; phylum Bacillota; class Clostridia; order Lachnospirales; family Lachnospiraceae; genus Robinsoniella. Next base: position 25,507 of record UQGG01000045.1, read on the forward strand.
CGGCATATACCTCTTTCGTTTTGACCGGAGGATAACACATGGGAACTAATACTCCTTTTGGAGATTTATCCGGAAGCAGTCTGATGACCGGCTCTCTGACAGGGTTGTTCTCCAGTCTGGCATCATAATCTTCAGAGCCAAATATGTTCGTATAGAGTGTCTCAGAACCTCTCGAATACCAATCCTCATCCGTACCAAAAAGCAGTTTCTCCCCATCTTCATATACAATCGTTAACGATGCGATTGCCGCTAATGCTTCCCCAAATGGCTGGTATCCCATTCCCATTGTGTAAAAATGCCGTTCTTCATCGCCTATGGCATGGTACCAGCCGTTTCCAACTTCTATTTGAATCTTATTATGTCCGCCATTCAGCAGGTCCGTAATGTCAAAGGTCCGGTAATGAATATGCTTATTATAATCCGTCCAGGAGCCATTCAGGAGACTGTCATCCGGCTCTCTTTCATTTACCCATATCTTGTATTGTCCCACACCGGCACATGAGAGGTATGCCGATCGAATCGTTTTATCCAGAATAAAATCTTTGCCCAGATAATGCGGGTCATGGCTGCCCTTGGAAATCCATCTGCCATGCCAATGTTCCGGCAGGGAAATCCCACTTATAAATGCAAATTTTTCACTACATTCCTCTGTACCAAATTGATTAACAGCCGTTACTGACACCTTGTATTTCTGGTGGGACTCTAACTCCATTGGAATCTGATGATCGTTTTGTCTATCGGTTTCTATCGTTTTGCTGTCATATACGATTTCATTTTCTTTATAAAGCCTGATCCCACATGCTTTCTGTTGCTGTTCTCCATCCCGGTGGTGATATTCCCAGCATATAACCGGATCTCGCTCTATTCCCATACCGGGCGTGCAGTTTTGTAACCTTACATTAACTGGTTTCATTTAACTTTTCCTCCAATTAAATTCTGAAAAAGGCAAATCTAAACAGATCTGCCTTTTTATTTGATTAACCTTTGACACTGCCAAGTGTCAGGCCTGTTGTAAAGTATTTCTGTAAAAATGGATATACGATCATTAATGGAACAATCGCTATAAAAATCTGAGCCGCTTTTAAATTTGTATCATTTACATTGGTAAGTGCCATAATTGCCTTGACATCCCCTGATTTTATCATCTCTGTTGTGGAAGTGACCAGAGTCTGTAAATAAGACTGCAGTGGATAGTTATTCGTGTAATTCGAATAGATCAATCCATCAAACCAGGAATTCCAATGATTGATCAAGCTAAATAATGTGACCGTTGCGATGGACGGCTTTGAAAGCGGAATAAAAATATCTTTCATGATTTTCCATTGACCTGCACCGTCAAGCTTAGCGGATTCTTCCAGCTCGACAGGAATGCCGCGGAAAAAATTCATAAGAATGATACAGTTAAAAATGGGAACCGCTCCGGGAATCACCAGAGACCAGATCGAATCGATTAACCCCGTTTTTGATACGATGTAATACGTTGGCATCAATCCTCCATTAAAGAGCATTGCAATCAGTAAAAAGCTAACATAATATTTGCGGCTTTTAAATACCTCATCGCTTTTAGACAGCGGATACGCTACCATAATGGTCAGCACCAGGTTTAGCGGAACACCGATCAGTACTCTTTTTGTGCTAATCCACAGAGAAGTCCAAAATTCTTTGCTGCTCATCACATATTCATAAGCTTTCGTAGTAAATTCCTTCGGGAAAAGCGCCACTTTATTTGCCATGATAGCGGATGATGAACTAAATGAATAAGCTAACAAATTAAGGAGGGGGATGATGCAGCTCAACGTTACTACTAAAATTAAGATGATATCAATTATCAGAAATGCCCTTCTTGAAACTGATATTTTTTTATTTTTCTGCATAGTGCCTCCTACCATACGCGGTATCCGGCATATTTATCTGCCAGTTTATAACCGGTCAGTACTAATACACAGGATACAGCTGATTTCAAAAGTCCGACTGCTGCGGATAGTGAATACTGCTGGTTTACAAGACCCAGCCTGTAAACTAAAGTATCTATTATATCTCCAGTTTCATAGACAGCAGGGTTATATAAGTTGAATATCTGCTCAAAACCGGCACTTAAGACGTTACCGATTGATAAAATAGTCATCAGTGCAATAAATGGTGCGATACCCGGGAGGGTGATATGCCAGGTCTGCCGCAGCTTCCCGGCTCCATCCACCGCTGTTGCCTCATACAAGGACGGGTCGATGCCTGTTAAAGCAGCCAGATAAATAATCGTATTATATCCAAAGTTCTTCCAGATGTCACTGACAACCATCGTTTGCCTGAATGTGCTGTTGGAACCCAGGAAATAGACCGGCTCATCAATCAGGCCTATATTCATTAAAACCTGATTAAAAAATCCGGAATCCTGGGTTGCACTTCCCGGCGAAAGGAACTTGATCAATATGCCGCCTAATATAACCCAGGATAAGAAATAGGGCAGATAGGTAACAGTCTGAACCGTCTTTTTAAACCATTTCACCCTGATTTCATTCAGAAGCAGTGCAAATCCTACCGGTATAACTAAGTTGCCAACTATTTTCCAGATTGCAATCACAATCGTATTGCGCAGCGCTGGCAGCGTATCAGGAAGCAACAGAAGCTTCCTGAAATTATCCAGACCTGCAAAGTCAGACTTTAGAAATCCTTTTCCGGGATGAAAGTTTTGAAATGCCATAAGGATACCCGCCGGGATAGGCAGTATATTGTATATCAGCAAGATTAGCACAGGGATAGCCAGCATTAAATGAAACATTCTTTGATCACTTGCGTATTGTTTTCTGCCTTTTGATTTCAATCTCATACCTCTTTTCTATTGAACCTGTGCAGCCCATTCCTGAGCTTCTTTGGTGATCTCTTCCCCACCTAACGAGTTCCAGGAATCAAGAAATTTATCGTAGGAATCAACTGGATCACCGGCAATTATCTTAACGATTGTTTCAACTAACATTTTGTTCAGTGTCGACTCAACTTCCGACATTTTTTCTGTTGGCAGTGTATTATAAGCAGCGTAGGTGAAACGATCCCCATTTATTAAGGTATCCAAAGCTGCATATGCACCCTGCGGATTGCCAAATACGGTATAAAGTCCGCTGCCTGCCTGGAATGTGGGATCATCTGCATTGATATTTCCTGCTTTTACCATATCGAGATAATCTTTCATATATTCATAATCAGACTTTTGTTCAATGTTTAATGCTGATGTATCTCCACTTTGTAACGCTTTTGATTCCTTTAAATAATTATCGTGGTTCTTCAGCGGTTCTAACGTTTGTGTGATTGCTGCTTTCCAAAGTGCGTAATCACTGGTGCCATAATATTTGATAAACTCTTCTTCCGATTCCGGATGACAAAGCTTTTGAACTGATAGATTCATCAGCTTAATCAGTACTTCCGGATTTTCACACTTGCTGCTGACAACGAAGATTTCATCGCAGCTATTTTTAAATAACGCTTTGCTTTCCCCAGTTCCGGTTCCATCCGGTACAGGCCAGGTCGTAAACATTGCTTTCGGATCAATTTTAGCTGCGTTATAAGAAGACGTCATTGCGCCCCACATTGGTGCAAAGAAAATGCCACAGCGTCCGCCGCCAGCCTCTTCAAAGATGGTATTGCTATCCATTGTAATGAAATCCTTTGTGATCGTACCGTCTTTGTACATTTCCTGTAAAAGCGTCAGACCGGCTTTCATCTGCTCTGTAAGGGTTCCGCCCCAGACAACTTCACCATCATTTTCAATGAATGTCAGATTCGTCGGATAAGCTCCAAAACCTTCAAATACACCTGTTGCAGTGCCTACCGAATCCGTCAGCACTTCAACGCCATCCAGTGCTAATCCGTATGTATCGTCTTTTCCATTTCCATCGGGATCATTATAAGTAAAAGCATGTGCGACCTTTTTTAATTCCTCCATAGTCTTTGGTACTTCAAGTCCCAGGGTATCCAGCCAATCCTGACGAATAAACATAACTTTCATGCTGTCATAGGAATTTCCCATTTTGGGCAGTCCGTAAATTTCTCCATCTACATCTAATGCTGTCATACTCAAGCCATCATCCACGTTTAAGTATTCTTTCAGCTCAGATGTCGCATACTCTTCTAAGGCATCCGTGATATCAGCAATCGTTCCGGATTGTACATATTTAGCATACTCATTGGACTTAATCGCAAATACATCCGGATAATCACCGGACATGATCGCAGTAGATAGTTTTGTATCTCCCTGTGAACTGTCAACTTCATATAATATTTCCGGAATAATATTGTTTTCGCGATACAAATCTACCCAGGCATTATTGGATGAATCATCACCATTCTTAAACTCAAAATCCTGTCCCCATGCCAGCCCCACTTTTAGCGGTACTTCTTTGGAAAACCCAAAATAATTCTTACTCGTACTGCCTGCACCTTCGCTCACCTGATCAGTGCCTGATGTACATCCCCCAAGTGTTAATACCAGAGCACTTGATAATACTACCGCTGCTGCTTTCTTAAATTTCATTTACTTTCCTCCTATTCAGAGCAATCACCGCCCTGCTAATTGATAATTCAATTATAGTGCCAGAGCATCTCTTTGGTATATATCCATCATTTTACTTAGGTAGCAATTCATTGCTTTTTGCGGGATAAATGTGCTTCCCGGTACTCTGCCGGAGAAAGTCCGGTATAATTCCGAAAGGCTCTTGAAAAAGAATGAGAGGACACATAGCCGGTCTTTGCGCTGATATCCTGAATCTTGTCCTGGGTTTCAGATAAGAGTTTTTTTGCTGCCGACATTCTTTTCTTCAGTACATAGTCTGTAACTGTTATTTTGTGATTCTGCTTAAACAATCTGGAGAGATAGCTCGCATTAAATCCCCCTACGTCAGCTAGCTTTGTCAGACTCAGATCTCCGTCAATATGATCCTCAATGTATTTCACCACCCGGCTCATAGCGCGGTCAGAGAGTGAATCCTCGTGTTTTCCAAGGAGGGTAAAAATATGTCTTGATAACTTTATCAGATAGTCACAGGCATCCAGCCAATTTTCATGTTCCTTTAAGTTTAGCAATTTATAGAGTCCGGTATAAAATGCCAGCTGCTGATAGATCTGATTTTCATTTATAAATTGCAGAAGGACAATACCCACATGATAATACAATTCCGTTGCTTTCATATCATGCCGCCCTTTCCCGGCAGCGATTTGCCTGCAGATTGACTGCAATAATGTAAAATATTCTTCCTCACGTCGAAGCTCTAAATAATTTTTAAGCATACCGGGATCGTGCAGTTCTATTCCCGGTTCTTGTTCCGGTTCATTTATAAGCAGAATATTTTGCATATGAATGATGGCAGTATCCGCATTTCCCAGATATCCAACCAAGATCTGCCTCATACCGGAAACCTCCTGGGACACAGCGGCTATTGCGGCTGCTTCGGAGGATATCACTGCGGTAAACGTCCTATTATATTTCCGATTGAAATTCGTTTGTGCAAATTCTAAAGCCCCTCTCGCCATGGTAAAGGCCTTCCCCCAATTTTTCCGATGCACCGCATCTGGCTGAATAAATAAAAGCAGATAACCATTTTCCAAAACATGCCCATCACCGCTAAGCCACTTAGGAAGACATTCTATAAATGTTTCGGTCAGCTGTTCCAATAAGTAGAAACCATTCTCTGTCACTGCGTCATCACTGTTTTGATGATCCAGCCGCAGAAGCGCTAAAAGCATATCTTCATAAAAGTCAACATCTAAACCGAATTCCTGCTGATAATTTGCGTTCTTAATAATTGTGTTCTGATGCATCATGATATTGTCAATAAATTCTTTCCGCAGCCAGTATCTCGCTCTTTTCAGTTTCTCTATTTCCATACAATGCATCTGTTCCGATGATTGCTGTTCTTCTAACTGGATGAAGAAATCTTCTACTGCCTTCACAATAACTTCATCGTCTTCACTTTTCAGAACATAACGAACATCCTGATGATTTATCACGCGGTAAATATCTTCAAAGTTACGATAGCCTGTTAAAAATACCACCTTGCATCCCGGCCAATTCTCTTTTATTTTGTCAAAAAACTGGAATCCATCCATTCCCGGCATTTTGATATCTGTCAGCACTACCTCAAAGGGTATTTGATCAAGCAGTACCAGCGCTTCTCTGGCAGACGAAGCGGCATGAATCTCAAGCTCCCGTGGAACATCATATAAAAACATCTCCTCAAGCCATTCTAAAATTTCAATTTCATCATCTACAATCAGCAGCCTATTCATATTTATCCCCCATTAATAGCCCCTTTTTGATCCATATGCAAATATCAAGACCTCCTATATCTGCCCTGGATATTGACAACCCAGCCTGTCCTTCATAGTAAAGCATTAATCTCTTATGAATATTGACAATTCCAGTAATCTCATGGTCGTCCTCACCAGATAAAGATGTTCTCATCCTGTAGATCATATCTTCCGTAAGTTCATCTCCATTATCTTGTACATGAATCTGAAGCTGGTCTTCCTCCACAAGAAACATAACCCGCAGCACTCCATTCTCCATTCTATTTTCAAGACCATGTTCAAATGCGTTTTCTAATAGAGGCTGGAGTATGAGCCTGGGAACTTTTATTTGCCTGCAATTATCCGGCAGATCCCCGAACTCAATTTTTATTCTCCGGACAAAGCGGGTTCCCTGTATTTCCGCATAACACTTTGCATGTTCTACTTCCTGTTCCAGAAAAATAAAATCCGAATCACTTCTGGTAATAAATTTAAAATAGTTACCAAGCAAAACTGCAAACCGCTCCGCATTTTCATAATCCTTTCGCTTTACTCTCCTGCTTAGAACAAAAAAGCTATTGTACAGAAAATGGGGATTGATCTGTGCCTGGAGCTGCTTTAATTCCATCTTCTGAACTAAGTTTTTTTGAACTAAAACTTCATTTACAAGATAGTTTATCTGATCTTCCATATCGTTAAAACCATCGTAAAGATATCCAAACTCGTCTTTGCGTCCATGTGTTATATGTTCATCAAACCGGCCTTCCTTCATATTCGCAAATGCGTCCAGTAATTTCTTCATCGGCTGATGAATCGTTCTCTTTGTATAATAGATAAACCAAATAGCCATTGCAGCTGTAATAATAATAGCTCCAAACATAAAATCACGCATTTTAGTTATCTGATACATGATGGGCCGTTCCCTGGCATACTGCACAAATGGTCCCAGAAATTGGGATTCATCTACAAATACTAAATAATTTTCATTTTTAGTGACTACCCGCTGTGTATTGAGATAAGTCCCCTCAGCATCTTTTTCTAATAGCGTTAACACACTTTTGGCAAGCGCGCTATCCGTATCCGTTCCTTCAATAATCCCATGCTCTTCGCCGCAAAAAAATGCACCATCTCCATCGATATACTCTAACCCTTTTATTTTTTCCGCAATATGCTGCTTGGAAAACGTCACCACCATGAGATACGCGGTATTTTCATCAATCTGATCCTTTGCAATGCCGTTCTCAAGCATAAAATAAGTGTCTTTAGCGGCATGAAGTTTATCTTTTTTATAACCATAGAAATACTCATACTCTAGCCGATCTTCCTCGTCCATTCTCTCAGCACGGTATGAAGTTACAACGTAATTGATCCGGGGGAGATAAAGCGTGATTGCACCAACCAGACTGCTGACTTCCTCAATCGATTCCAGCCGCTCCTTTACCGATAACAGTGCTTCCCGTTTCTCATATGGCGAAATATTGATCCTGGAATCTGAGAGATAGGATAGTTTTCTATCGTTAAAAAATCCCTGCTGCAAGCTGCGTATATGGCTTATTTCGTTATCCAGCGTCTGCAGAAAATATCCTCCCTTAGACTGCATTTTATCATAGGTAGCCTGCCGCGCGATGTTCATTGCCCCTACCAATATCGAAGTGGTAATTCCGACTATAAATAAAATGATCATTGTAAACACAAGTAAATGCTTTAATACCAGCGATTCTTTCCATTTCATTATCTTTCTTCTCATATTTATCATCCTTTATATGCAAAACAGCTAATGCTCCATCCGGCTTCTAATTTATATCATAGACGCCATTAGCTTCCATGTCTATCTTTATTATAGCTCCCGCCGAATCTTATCCATATGTGCATTATTTTACTTTTGTATCCCGGCTTTACTTTCCCATTTCTAATTCTTAATTGCCTGGGCAGTTAACTTCTCCAACAAAAAAATCACCTGAAAACGGCAAGAATCATAAACTCTACGGAGCGTTTATTGCTATTGTGAGGATAGAAAGATATGCTTAGATTTAGAGAAAACAGTTAAACAGAAAGCAGAAGTCCAAAAACCTTGAAAATAGACAAGGATTTATGACAAACTCAGACTTGATAATGAATTTGGAAAAAGGAGAAATTATGAGTGATTTTCAACCAATCGATATGGAGACATGGCCTATGGCACAGGCTTTTTACTACTATACGCAGATGGCGCCAACAAGCTATACCGTCAACGTCAATATAGATGTAACAATTCTTAGAAAAATACTGAAAGATCGTGGGTATAAATTTTTTCCGGCTTACCTTTATTCCGTGACCAAAGCAATTTCAAAACAACCAGAGCTGCGTGTTTCCCTGCAAGACAATATATTGGGACACTGGGATTCTCTCACCCCCACTTACCCGCAATTTCATGAAGATGATAAGACAACATCCCTTTTATGGACAGAATACCATGATAATTTTGAAGTGTTTTACAGACAATACCTTACCGATACAAACCAGCATGGGGGAAGCCATGGAATCCTTTCTTCCAAAGGTGCTCCGCCGCCTAATGCTTATATAATATCTTGTATTCCCTGGTTTACATTTGAAAGCTTTTCCATTCACAATCATGGAATAAAGAATTACTATGTTCCAAGCTTTGAAGCCGGTGGCTTTACAGAACGTTCTGATAGAAAAATCATGATGCCCTTATCTGTTACCGTTCACCACGCAACAACAGACGGATATCACTTAAAAGCATTTTTTGAGGAATTGCAGCGAATCATGAATACTCCATATGAGTGGCTATAAATGAGCACCGACTTTCATTCCAGCCAAAGAAGTAGACTTCCATCTCCTTTTACGCATAAACAGCCGAAACATACTGCGCTGCATCCACTAAAGAACAGCCAGCCACAGCCCAGAGTTCCAACCTGCTGAGAAAACCAGCTTTGTGGCAATAACATGAATCTCGGAAAGATGGGAGTAGGAAAATTGCATGGGCGGAGGAAGCGTATAGCAGATCTGTGTCTGTTCTGCGGTAAGCTGACGGAGACCATGCAATTTTCCTACTCCCTTCTTTCCGTACACAACCTCTGTATACAAAGCGTCCCCTCCCTCAGCAAAACCCATTTATAAAACTTTCAGTACCCCTGCATCCATTTCACATACCGTATCACACAGCATCTCAATATCTGCCGCATTATGGCTGACCAGGAAAATTGTCTTGCCCTGATCATTTAATTCCATAATCAGATCGTACACTTCCTGTACTCCCTGCTTATCCAAACCATTAAATGGCTCATCTAAGATTAATAGATCGGGATCCTCCATGATAGCCTGCGCAATCCCAAGCCGTTCCCGCATTCCCATAGAATATTTCCCCACATGCTTTTTAGACTCTGCATCCAGCCCCACGCGCCGAATCGCACTTCGTATTGTTTCATCGTCTATCTTCCCTCTTAATGATGCCAGTAATTTTAAATTCTTAAATCCTGAAAGATTCGGAAGAAATCCCGGACTTTCAATAATCATGCCCAGAGATTCCGGAAAATCGATATCTCTCCCCACCCGCTTTTCCTTCACATAAATGCGTCCTTCTGTAGGAAATAAAAAACCGCAGATACATTTTAACAGCACTGTTTTACCCGATCCATTCATTCCTACAATACCGTGTACCAGCCCGCATTTAAAATCATGCGTAATATTCTTTAATACGATTTCCTCACCAAATTTCTTGCTTACATTCCTTATACTGATTGCAATATCTCCCATTTTACCAGCCATAACATCCTCCATCTAGTGCTGCCTGCACCGTGTTGTAAAAAAGTTCTTTCCTACTCATTAAGCTGCTGGAAATGAAATTCGTATTTACGCACAATTTTGCTGACAAACAGCAAATTCATTGTTATAATCCCCACAAATACGCCTGCACTCATCCATATCCGTGGCAGATTGTCATAACCAAAATTGTGCATATAATAGGTGGCATGATTCAGAGGAGACAGCCAGCCAACAGCAATATTCGCTTTGTATTCCATCGTCAGGGGTAAGCGAAACAGTGTCATAAAAATCTGAGGATTCAGCAGCAGCCCATACAGATTTAAAGCAAAAACACTCAATACGCCCATAAACTGGCTTTTGCAGAGATTAAAAAGCAGCATAACAGAAGCAATCATCAGGGAATACAAGGTAATCAGCAGAAATATAACAGCGGCACACTGGTAAGGGTAAGACATTTCCATAGTCTTAACGGTTGCCGGCAACGCAATCTTTACACCAACGCCTGAATAGCCAAGAAGTGCCCCTGTCTCGCTCCACATGTTCCCCGGAAAAGACAGCGGAGCACAGATGATACAACTCACCGCCAGCAGGAAAGAAGTATAGATCACTGTGGCAAGCACCACATAGATTACCTGCCCCCATACCCACAGAGACCGCTTTGTCCTACAGAGAAAATAAGGGGTTGCCTGGCTGATAAACGGCATATCTGCAAACAGAAGAATCAATAGCAAAGAAGATATCATAATGGAATTTGCATCACCAAACGTCCATACAAAAGCCTCTAATATCTGCATATTAGTACCGTAACTTTTCGCCAGGGATACCGCTTTGTCCGATAACATCAGGCAAAGTACAAATGCCAGCGCAAAGGTCATAATGACTCTGGGATTTTTCTTCCACAGGTGAAAATTATAGCCTGCAATCTGAAATGACTGCTTTATATCATGCATCCCTCAATCTCCTTTCCATGGTTATCACATATGCCGCTGATACTGCAAAAGCCGCCAAAGATACCATCAGTCCGGCTTCCCAGATAGGTATCGCCCTTGGTGCTGCCCATTCACGGGGATTGAGTATATACAGAGATGTATAATATCGTTCTTGAAATGCATGCAGCACATAATACAGAATAAAGGGTGTAGTATATGCCATATATTTGTTTTTCATGAAAGCCGCAAAAAATCCACCCAGTAAAGCCCAGAGACTGCCGCTCATACAAGTAAGTATCATCCACCATGCCACATCGGTAAGATACGGTAAAATTTCTGTTTTTATGGAAAACCACTGTTTCAGGTCTGTGAAAACCACCACTGTAATTCCTGCAAAGAGCAGCAGCTCTCCAATCATAACCATCAAGCAGCCCGATAAAGCTGTCACAATCACTTTTGAACCTAGATATCGTTTCCATCCTGTACGTACAAGGCCTGATAACGCAAATCGGTACTTCAGCTCGTCCGAAAATGCAGCCCCATAAGCAAGTGAACTAACCAATGGAATCGCCATCAGGAACAATTCTGAATGAATCACCGCTTCTGCTAAATAAATCCAGCTAACCTGTGAATCATAAATCCTGTTTTCCTTTATATATGCCATTGCCGGGAATCCACCGCAAATTCCTGCCAAAACAAGTCCGATAACACCAATCAGAAATCCCCTGGATAAAACTGCCCTTTTCCAATCTGAACATAATACATTCCTCATCTTTCTCCTCCCGGATACCATCACTTATGAAGGATTTACAAAACCTCCGTCAATTGCATTGAGAAATACCGTTTCCGGAAACGTATACATTTCACTGCCCTGGTACGATGACTGAACTTCAAATACCCAGACTGGAATCAGCCAGACATGATCCGGAGCATTAAAAGCCACAGAATATGCTGCTTTTAACTCTGCACTTTTTACCTCAAAAGTAACAACTGTCTGATCTTTATCCACCCCGCCTGAACCTTCTGGCGGCAGCCCGATATACTGCAGATGTTCCGCCAGCCTGTCCTTGATTTTATCAAAAGGCAGAAGTTTCGTATTTTCCGCAACCACCTGATACAACTCCGCCATATTGTTCCAGGAAAATTCTACAACTCCGTCTTCCGTAACTGTTATTTCGATTCTTTCCTGGTAAAAAGGAGGGGTATAGGATAGTTCAGGCATATTATTATGTAAAGTTCCTCTAAGCGGCATATATGCAGGTATTCCTCCCAGATCCCAACTATAGAGCAGGTTATAAGCCGCTTTATTTTCTCCCAAATCATCAGCATAATCTTCATAGTCAAACCCACAAATCGGGGGATTTGGAAACCATACAGCCTTCATGCATTTTTTTAATGAAAGCCCGGTAATTCCCAGATCCTTCAATATTTTATCTCCTTTTTGGATGGCATCATCCATTGATATTGCAGGATTTTCCATTGCTGCTTCACATCTCTGTAAAAATTCCTCTTTTACATCCAGAAATTTACTCCCCTGAGGATATCGGTTTTTCCTGTCCCATTTACACATTTCTTTCTCAGAATCTAGCCCTTCTTCATCATGAACCTCCCCAACTGCATAGGAAAAGTAACCTCCTGTTCCTGCTTTTTCATTTAGGCTGAAAGCTTTTATAATAGGTTCCACCTTTTCTCCTGTTTCTACTACTGCCCAAAAACAATTGTTCTCAGTACGTACCATCTTATTTTCAGTACCCCACCACATATATTCCATTTCTGACTGAACCGGTTTTGAAAACTCCGGCTTCATATATATTTTTTCCGGCTTTTTATCCGGAGCTTTTTCCAGCAATTCTTCCAAACGCGGCTTCCATTCCATTTTGCTCATCATAAGAAAAGTACTCTCTCCATATATCCCAGATTTATTTTCTATATTCGTAATCTGGTGTGATAACTCTTCTTTTGTCATCGGAGGCTTCTGATAAAACTTTTTCCCATTAAAAAAATAATTTGTAAGCTTCTTCAACCGTTCATTATCAAAGGGTGCTTTTTCCAATTCCAATACCGGAGTATTACTTACCGACAGCCTGGGTATATCCACGTCCGCTTCTACTGTGACACGTCCATCCATGCGCTCCATGGTTTCCTTCCAGTGCTCCGGTGCATCGATCTGCTTGATCTCTCCATCTTTTGCCTTGTCAATTATGCAGCCTTTGGGCAGTCCTTCTGATTTATTTACAACCGGTGCTTCGTCAGGCGTTTTTTTACAGGCAGTTATAGTTAACATACATCCTAATAGCAAGGCTGACAAAATCATAACGTGCCACTTTTTCTTATGGTTTTGTCCATATTGTTTATTCAGTCCGTTTTGTTTTCTGATCTCTTTTTCCATTACAATTCCATCCCTCCCTGGCATTTTACCGGCATCTTTTGTTTTCATAATCATAGCGGAAAAATATCCCTTTTTTATTCTTCTGCATGAAATCGGATGCGAAATAAATTCCCGGCTGATGTATTTTCAACCTCACATCTCATTCCATGCAGACCAGCCACCTTTTTAACCAGGTACAGCCCATATCCCAAATGCTTTTCCCTGCCTCCCGACAACTTTTTTCCACTGGAAAAAAGTTCAAACATATCTATCTTCCACTCTTCCGTAATAGGTTGCCCTGCATTTTCAATTGACAGTTCCTCTTCATTCAGCACAATGCGGATATAACCTCCGGGTGTCACATAGGAAACCGCATTAGACAGCAGATTTGATACCATTTGTTCAAAATAATTTTGATTCACTTCTTTCTCTACCAGTTTAATATCCAGCTGTAAATCAATGTGCTTTTCCGCCAGCAAAGGGGCAATCCGTTCCAGAGAATCCGATAACATTTTTGCCAAATTTGTCCTTTGCGGACGCAGCATGAAATGTAAGGAATTTATCTGGGACAGCGTCATCATCTGGCGAATCATAGTATCCATCTCTTCTGTCTTCTGGCTAATCATATCCAGATAATAATCTTTTTTAAATTCCAGCTCTTTGATCCTCAGATTATCATCACACATCCTAATAATTGCAAGCGGTGTCTTCAGTTCATGTGCCATTCCATTGATAAAATCCTTACGCTCCTGTTCTATCTGCTGCCGCTTTTCTTCTGTTTTCATCTGCCCATAAGCCAGATACACCGCACATAAGCTCAAAATAAAGAACATGACCAGATAAGCCCATTTCAGATTTTCCAAAGATGTATACAAGTGCCTTCCGCTCGCCCGTATTTGAAGGTTGATATATGACCTGCTATTAAGTAACGGAAACCTCATACAGGTCTCCATTTGTGTTTTAAGAAACCCGGAGGTCAGGGTCTTCCCATTATACCAAATCGTTTCCTGTCTGGTTACGGTATTCTCTGAGACATCTTTCATACTATGCAGCCATTCCTCCTGCTCCCAGTAATTCCACGCTTCAAAACCATCCTGGTAGTATGGAAATCCCAAGATCTGCATTTCTCTGTATTTTCCCTTTTCAGCAATGACACTTGTTTCTAAAGGAGTCCATTCCATTACAATTTCACAGCCGGACTGTAGATAATTTTTCCCGTCATACTCTGACTTCCAGGAGCGTGTGGTGGATAACCAGGGATCCGGCTGTGCTTTCTCAGTCCGATCCTCACTGACCCACTCTAATTTTTCAACGTACAGCCCCGCCAAATAATCTTGCCCCTCTTTACAATCCATCCTGTAAAGAAAACGGTATTTCGGTGGTTTCGTTTTATTCCTGCTGTTGTCTTTTATAGCCGCAATAAAAACAGTTTTCTGCTCTGTAGAAAACAGCTCTTCCGGAAATAGCAGCTTCGATGCAGCTGTTTCGCCATCTTCTATTTTAACCTTCAGGTAATTTTTACTTTCCGCCAGTAAACTCTCATCCTTAAAAACCCGGTAACTGTAATACTGGTTCTGAAAATTTCCATTCAGACTGCTTTTCGCACTGTCTCCCAGCTCGTTTATGATTTTTTGAAAATCCTCTTCGCTGCTTTTTGCTAATTGTTCATAAAGAAAATTTTTCTTTTGTTGAAATGCCTCCTGCCCCAGCTTCCGGTTCCGTAAAGTATCGTAGATGGTTATGATACATGCACAAAGCAAAAACAAGAGCAAAAAACAGCCTCCGGATTTCATCAGAATACGGTATTTTTCCTTTTTGGTCATATACATCTCCCTTAATGAATCTGAAAAGAATAGCCTGCTTTTGAAACCGTTCGGATGTAGCAGCCCGCATCACCCAGTGCCTGGCGGAGCTTAACGATATGTTTATCCACAACCCGGTCCAGAATTTCGGCATCCACTCCCCAAACCCTGTTTAGAATCTGTTCTCTGGACAGGACATGGTTCTCATTTTCCATAAAATAAAGCAGAAGCTGATATTCTTTGTCTGCCATGATACACTCCTGACCAGCTGCAGTTACTTTCCTCCGATCCTGGTTAAGCATGAGGATACCTTTCTGCATAACTTCCTCATCCATGTTCTTACTGGTCCTCTGGATCAATGCATTTACCTTGGCAAAAAGAATCGGAAGGGAAAAAGGCTTTGTCACGTAGTCATCTGCACCGCATCCATATCCTGTTAACTGCATATTTTCAGCTTCCAAAGCAGTCAGAAAAATCACCGGAATCTCCATGTTTTTCCGTATCTCCTTACAGATTTCAAATCCATTCATACCGGGAATCATCACATCCAGCAGCACCATATGAACTTCATTCTTTTGCAGGTAAGAAAGGGCTTCCCTGCCGTTTTCAAAACATGCTGTCTGCCATCCCTGTACGGTAAAAAAGTCAGATACCATCTCCTGAATAAGCACTTCATCTTCCACTAAAACTAATGTATTTTTCATTCTTTATAATCGCCTTTCTGTTAAACAATACATATCATTTAAGATTAGCATAAAAATGTCTTCTTTTTATGCTTGTGCTGTCTTTTGCAGCCGATCTGAATTTAATTTTAAATGCCGCTGTACTCCTGTATGTCTAAAACATCAGGAAAGTACAGCGGCATTCATTCCAGCGCATACTTAAATTGTTAATATTAATATATAGGCATTCCATCCTCAATATTAATCACTATCTTCCACCGTCCATTACATACCCCGGGTACCACCACACATTACATTGCATTTTTTATTTCAACAATTTACATAAAATGTCATGCAATGCCATAAAATCAAGCGGTTTCGCCAGATGTGCGTCCATCCCCGAGTTCAGTGCCTCCTGGATATCTTCTTCAAAAGCATTTGCCGTCATGGCAATGATCACAATCTGTTTTGCATCGGGTCTGTCCAGTTCACGGATTGCCCGTGTAGCTTCGTATCCATTCATTAAGGGCATTCTCACATCCATGAGGATGGCATCATAGGTTCCCGGCACCGCATTCTGGAATGCCTGAACTGTCTCGGCGCCATCTCTCTTTACAACCGATACCGCCCCATACATCTCCAGCAGCTCGCAGAGTATTTCTGCATTGATTGCATTATCTTCTGCAACCAGAAAACGGCGCCCTGCAAATATTTCATTTTCCGGCACATCTGCAACTATGCCGCTGCCAACGTTTCTGTCAGGAATCACTTCCCCCTGTGCTGCCTCACATTCCAGTTCTACACGAAATGTAGATCCTTTATTGATCTGGCTCTCTACAAAGATTTTTCCCTCCATCAAATCTACCAGTCCTTTGGTAATACTCAGCCCAAGTCCTGTTCCCTCCACATTTCCCGCTGTATTGCTCCGGGTGAATGGTTCAAAGATATGCCCCAGGAATTCTTCAGACATGCCGATTCCTGTATCACTGACAGAGAATCTGTAGCGTGCCCAAAGTTCGCCTTTGACAGAAGGCATTTCTTCAACCAGGAACTGCACCGTACCGCATTCCGGTGTAAATTTCATGGCATTTCCAAGAATATTTATAAAGATCTGATTGATACGCAGAGAATCCCCATAGAAATATTCATGGAGGATCCCCTCTGTCCGGATTTCAAACTTCAGTCCCGAGGCTTCCGCCTGGGGCGTAATAATGGCGGACAGCTGATCCAGCAGATCAGATAAAGAGATCTTCATACGGTTCAGCGTAATATTAGACCGCTCAATCTTGCTCATGTCCAGTATATCATTGATCAGACTGAGCAGGTGTCTGGAAGAGACGGATATTTTCTGCAGACAGTCCTTTACCCGCTCCTGCTCACCGATATGAGCAGTTGCCAGCGTGGTCATACCCATGATGGCATTCATGGGAGTTCGTATGTCATGGCTCATGGCTGAGAGAAAATCACTCTTTGCCCTATTTGCCTCTTTTGCAAGGGTGAGGGCATTTTCCAGGGTTTGTTTCACCTGACGCTCAGCCGTCAGCATATCCGTTACATCTGCCCGTACCAGGCAGATCGTGCTGTGGTTTACATCGCCCCACAGTACATTGATCTGCTTATAGCGCAAACCATCTTTTGACCGATAGGGAAGTACAAAGTCATAACCGGACGGCTTTTCCTTCAGCCGGTGAATCATATGTTCCATGAGAAACTGCTCTAATACTTCTTCTCTGTCTTCCCCTGTTCCATTGCCATAGTCGTCCGCAAAATTTGCATCTTCATAGTCATCCGCAATATACGGAGACAGATTTTCCAGTACCGTCTGACGTGTATATGTTATAAGGCGTTTCGTATAGATGTCTATAAATCCGGCCAGTTCAAATGTATAAGCAATCATATTGAGCAGCCCCTGCTGTTCCCGCACCGAATCAGTAATATCGGTCCGCACCAGGCATACCCTGCCAAGCCGCAGATCAACTTCAGAAACCGTCATGTTTTTTGTCCTGATATCTCCCTTGTCATCAATCATGGAATAAGCAAACGTATAGCTTCCATTTTCCGTCAGCCTCCGGCGTATTACATCGGGATCTAATAACCTGGAATACTGCTCTCTGTCCTTTGGAACCACTGGGGAACTAATCATATCCGCCATCCTTTCCGAGTGGCTGCCCCGGGCTGCCGGGAGAAAATCAGAACTCTGATTCGATGTGAGCACCGTATAAGTATCCAGTTCCAGGTTTAAATCAATGACAAAATCATAGGCAGTTATGGACAGCTGATGCAGGATCCGATCCGATATGATCTGTTCCGTGCTATCCGTTACCGTCAGTATCCCGGTGACATCACCCGTATCGGGCACTTCTACCAGATTAACCTTGAACTGAACATACCGGCCTTTCGTTTCCCTCGGCATCTTAATAAAGCATTTTAGAATCTGTTCCCTGTCGTTTCTTTCAAAGGCTGCAAGGGCGGGCGCATTCAGATACATTTTTAAGAATGTTTCCCTTTCCTCTTCGTTAACTACAAGACTTGCTATGCCGGTAAAAAATCCTTCCCGGTCAGAGCCAAGGGTATTCAGCAGATCCGAATCTGTATGGTCGATAATTTCCAGAATTTTATTCTGTGTAACATTACAGTGTCCGATAATCAGCGCATTCGGCACCGGAATACGGTAATGCTCAATCAGCATATCCTTATACTGCTGCCTAAGCTGTTCCTGTTCCATGATTTCCCTGGTCATATCATGATAGACTGCATAGACCCGGCTTTCTCCATTCTCGTTCCGGAACAGGGAGAGATTATTTTTCACACTGACATAACTGCCATCACCCTTTTTCAGACGGTATACAATTTCGCACTGACTCTCACCGCTGGCAATATATGCAGAAAGCTTATTATATACAAACTCCTTATCAGCCGGATGCACTCCTGCCATGGCATCTGTCTGGTAAAGTTCCCACGCATCCTCCAGAGACATTCCCGTCAGTTCCGCAAAACCATCGGACAAAAATTCCGGAACCATGCTATTATTCTTCTCATAACGGACTACAGAAACTCCTCCCGGAAGATTTTTAACTAAAGTTTGGAAATACTGCTCCAGGCGTTCCTTTTCTTCCCTGATACGTACCTCATCTGAAATGTCCCGTATATAATTGACACAAGCCGGAATCCCGTTCCACTCCGTTTCCCGGAAACGTATACTGTAACAGCTCCCTGAGATATCATGCCTGATCTCCTGTTCTACTCCTTCCGGCATATTTTTATGCAGGATACAAAATTCACATGGTTCATTCCTGTCGTGGAGTGCAGTATAGCATTTCTGTCCGATAAACTCTACCTTCTTGCTAAAAAGATTCCTGGATTCATTTACATAAAGAAGATCATAATTTTTCTTGTCAATCACATAAATTCCATCTGCTGTTTCGTTTGTAATATTCTGAAACAGTCTTGTCTCTGCCGACATACCGGTGAGAACGGCATAAAACTTCATAGTCTCTGACAAGTTGCCCATGCGCCTTCCGTTTAGATGAATCCAAATCAGATGACCGTCCTTATGGTACATACGATAAGAGACATCCAGTACCTCTCCGCTGACGAGTGCCACCTTTGCCGCTTCCAGAACCCGCTCCCGGTCCGGCTCATATATAATGTCAAAAACATCGCCCCCTGTCATTTCCACATACTCTTCCCGGGTGTGTCCCGACAGTGACATAATCCCATCCGATGCAAAAATAGGGAAAAAACGCTTATTTTCCACCAGATAAATAGCAACTCCCCCCGGAATCGCATTGATGATATCCTGCATCTGTTCGTTAGCACTGGCAAGCTCTTTCTCCAGATGCACCTGCTCACTGACATCACTGTATACACCGTAAAGAAGCTTCTTTCCGTCTGCCTGGGCTTTAACTGCACCTTCTAGATGAATCCAGTGGTATTTATCTGTCTTGTCATTAAACACCCGGTATGTCTGGCGCATAATTCCATTACTCCGGATTGCTCCCATGATATTGCCCTGTAAAAGTCCCAGATCTTCGGGATGTACACCCAGAAAATCTGTTTTCTTTTCCATTCGATGTATGTGTTCCTCAGAATATCCCATGATTTCATAAAAAGCCGAGTTATGGAAAACCGGAGAGATACAGCCATCCGCATACTGATAAACACACAGCCCACAGGGAATGTTGGCGAATGTTGACTGTAACTCTTCCTTAACTACTCTTGACTGATCTTCTTCCCTTTTTTTATCCGTGATATCCAATATGTACTCGATATGAGCCGGCTGCCCTCCCCAGTTGATGATTTTTCCGCTAAGCTGATAAGTCCGTTTATAGCCCGGATGATAAAATTCACGTACCAAAAATTCATTCTGTTTCATGTCTCCTGCATGACAGAAAGGGCATGGCTTATCATACCCTGCCGCCTGATAGCAGGTATTTCCCTGAAAATTCGGATATTGAAATAACAGATCTCTTACCATTTGATTGGCATAGAGCAGTTCCATATTCTGAACTGCACTGACATAGACAGCCACCGGTGCGTTATCCAGAATTGCTTTCATATGTTCCATGGAAAGGGGCAGCTCCTGTATAATACCTGTTTCCCCGCTTAATATTTCCCCCATCTTCAAGCCTCCTTTCCAAAAATAAAGTCATATAGGGTCTGATAAAGCCGGTCTGGTTCAATAGGCTTGGCCAGATGTGCGTTCATTCCGGCTGCCTTGCTTTTTTCTATGTCATCATCAAAAGCATTGGCAGTCATTGCGATAATGGGAACAGTCATAGCATCCTCATTACTCAGATGACGAATATTATTTGCTGCAGTAAGTCCGTCCATCAGGGGCATTCTTATATCCATCAGGATTGCATCGTAATACCCTGGTTCCGATTTACTGAACCGTTCCATAGCCCGAAGTCCATTTTCAGCCGTATCCACAACAAATCCCTTGTCCTCCAGAAGCATGACTGCCACCTCTGTATTTATCATGTTATCTTCCACCAGCAGCACACGCTTTCCGGTAAAATTGTAAATAATCACCTCTGCCTGCCGGGTCTGCTCTTCCTGATCCCCCAGCGCTTTTGAAAATGCAGAAACCAGGGATGATTTGAACATGGGCTTGCTCATCATTAAATTTACCCCGGCAAGCTTCGCCTCATTTTCAATGGAAATCCAGTCATATGCCGTCATAATGATAATGGTCACTTCAGGACCCACAATCGCACGGATACGCCGGGCGGTCTCAATACCATCCATTTCCGGCATTTTCCAGTCAATGAGAATCATATCATAATACTGTGCCTTGTCCCAGAGATCCTTCACCCGGTCAATTGCCTTTCTGCCACTGTCAACCCATTCAGCCCTGATTCCCATCTCCTGCAGTGTATTAGTCGTACTTTCACAGACAGCCACATCATCATCCACAACCAGCGTTTTCAGGTGAGAGAAATTATAGTCTGTTTTCTTCTGGTTGTGCCGGAGCTTTTCTTCCTCCGTAATCCCCAGTTTTACATCCACGGTAAATTCTGAGCCGATTCCTTTTATAGACCGGACCGTTATTTTTCCATCCATCATATCCACAATATTCTTGGAAATAGCCAGACCCAGCCCGGTTCCGCCATACAATGCAGTAGTTCCGGAGCTTTCCTGTGAGAAAGGCTCAAAAATATGTGCCAGATACCCATCACTCATCCCCACGCCTGTGTCGTTGATGATAAAACGCAGAACAGCATCATTTTTTGTTTTCCTCTGCTGCGCTGCAGAAAAAGTGACCTTTCCGCCTTCCTTTGTAAATTTAACCGCATTACTTAAAATATTAATCAGTACCTGCTGCAGCTTCATGGCATCGCCTATGTAATAATCATCCATTACCGGATCCACAATACACTCATATTCCACCCCTTTCGCTGCCGCCTGAGAATAACACATGGAATTGATTCCCGTTAAAAATTCTTCCACCGGTATCTTTTCTTTCTTCAGAAGCATTTTCCCGCTTTCAATCCTGCTCATGTCCAAAATGTCATTGATCAGTGCCAGCAGGAAACGTGAGGAAATGCCAATTTTGGATAAACAGTCCGCCACCTGTTCATCATCACCCATGGAACGTGCTGCAATAGCACTCATGCCAATAATAGCATTCATGGGCGTCCGGATTTCGTGGCTCATACGTGATAGAAAATCTGATTTAGCTGCATTTGCCTGCTCTGCTGCAACCAGCGCAGCTGACAGTTCTTCTTTCTGTTTCTGCTCCTGACGGACAATATCCGTTGCATCGGCACAGGTAACACACACCCGTTCCAGATCCCGGCTGATATAAAATACCTGAAAACGTTTGACATGTATAATTCCATAATCATCTTTCATCTCTATAATAAAAGTATAGGTATCCTGCTCTTCCAGGATACTCTTCATATATCCGTAATCCAGCCTGGACAGGTACTCTTGCGCTGCCGCTTCCTCCATATACCGCTTGGCACTGGCACGTAGTTCCTTCTGGAATCCCTCCTTGCAGGGAAACATATTTTCCTGGCTTTTGTCAAAGGAAAACAGCCTGTGTGTATCCTGCTGCATATCTATTTCCATAATGATGTCATAATCCAGTTCTGTAATCCGATTGAGCAGCTGCTCCTGAAGCTTTTGCTCCGTAACATCAAACATATAGAAAAAGACAATTACGTCTCCAGTCTCCGGATTCAGAGAGGACCGGAAACTCATACTGACCCAAAAAGCTCCGCCCTCCCGCCTGCATAAGAAATCAAAATGATAATCCACTTTTCCGGCAATATGATCCGCCAGTACCTTTTCTCTGCATAAAGTATCACGAATCTTTTTTCCGTACACCACGTCTGCAGCTGATCCTGATAAGCGGTCCACCGTCTCCTCATAGGTGTCCCCAATATGTGCAAGCACTACATCCGCTGAGGCAACATAGTTCTCAACCTTGTCCTTCGTTACATTGATCCTTCCCTGGATACTGCCTCCCGCAGAAGATAATTCTGTGAAATATTCCAGCTCCTTATCATACAATTCTCTGTCCCGCTGCTGTAATCGTTTTTCATCCGTAATATCAACAAAAACACAATAGAAGAACTGTTCGTTATCTTCTTCCGTAATCAACTGGGCCTTAATGGAAATCCATTTTACAGCTCCATCCCTGCAAATCAGACGGTTCTCATTTTGAATTGTGTTACCTTCCGCCAGCTGGGCCTTGAGATGCTCCGTCATCACCGACAAATCCTCCGGATAAATCACAGAAGACATCTTATTGCCCATTGCCATAAATTCCTCCCGGGAATAGCCAATAAATTCAAACAGCCCGTCATTCGCATCGATCACAGAAAAATCAGCATCAAAGCGACAGCGGAAAACCGCACCCGGAATATTATTATAGATATGCAGCACTTCATCCTGGGCATGCTTTTGCGCCGTAATATCAATACAAACAGAAGTAATTGCAGGCTTATTATTTTCAGCAGTCATCTTACGTCCAATATCGTGTACCCAAATGTAAGAACCATCTTTTTTCTTCATCCGGTACTCTACGGCATATTCTCCTTTTTCCGCTATCTGAAGATCCACTTCACTATCTACCCGTTTCCGGTCTGCGGGATGCATACATTGGGTAATCATTCCGCCAATATCATCTACAAACTCAGACTCTTTTTCATAGCCCAGATATTCCAGCATCCGGCTGTTGATAAAATAAAACGGGAATCCCGGTTCCATATACCCTCCCATCATTCCGCCAGCCAGAGAATCGTTTAAAATAGCCTGCCGCTGCTTCATCACATTTTCAATCACCAGAGTCTGGGGATAATGCTCTCCGCCCCTTTGACTGGCGCCCGGCTCTGCAAAATTAAGACTGCACACCAGCCATCTGTCTCTCTGCCAGCATAGTGCAAAAAAGCCGTGCAGGCGCCAGGCATACACGGAGTTTCTGAGGGTAAACTCAGCATTCATAATATAAACTGCATTGTTAAAAACCTGCTCATGAACCACAGTCAGTTCCATTGTAAACGGTTCCGGAATTTCCTGAATATCGGTTTGAATGTAATTCGCCATATCCTTCTTCCCACAGGCGGACTCATCCTCACCCGTACCGATAAATTGGATATCATCAGCCAGGAATTCCTTAGTCAGTACTGCATCCCGCTGTTCGAACCAAGCGCTGCAAAATTGGCGGACTGTCTGCCTTGCAGAAATCTGTTCCTTCATATCATTTCCTCTTTCCATAAACAATATTTCCTCTAGTAAATTTTCACCTGATTAATTGTCTGAACACCTATGGCCTGACCGCAGAAATGTTGCTGCTCTTAATATCAGAATGACTGATATGCCTCCGGTTAATGCAGTTAGGATGACAGAGATATTTTGAGTTATTTCGACTAAATATTTTATTCTCATTTTAGCATAGAAAGAGTGGTTGCGCAATCCTTTCAAAGCGTACTATACAGAAACTCCCCACAAGGCAGCATTTTTAAATGCCTCCTGCGGGGAGTCTCTCCGAGTCTTGCTGATTCAACTGATAATACAGATTCAATATGGGATGCAGACCTGATTCTTACTCATCGAATTTAGCATACTCTGCTGCAATAGCATCGCCCATTTCTTTTGCATTTATCTTGTTCATAAACAGCAAATCAATATTCTTGGTGATCACTCCTCCCTGGTTAGCTTTATACTGACCGCCTTATATGGAAGCACATTGACCATTACATAACCATTCAAAATTTCCAGGCTTTCTAATGTTGCCTCATCCATATTAGATACCCAGGCATTTTTGAAATCTCCAATGTAAATACTGGCTTGCGTTTCTTTTCCCTGATTTTCAAAAAACCTCAGTATATATCCATCACGATTTAAGCACTTTTTAAATGCAGAAAATTGAAGGTTTGGCTCTTGCCAGCCAAAAAGACGGGGAAATGAATCATATTTTTCTGCTAATGATTCAGAGCGGACGGCATGTGAAACTACAGGGTAAAGGAAACTCTGTACCACAGGCAAAAACGGAGTCTTATCCGTTTTGGATACCTGATAGGGAACATAGGACCATTCTATTTCCTGCACGCCCATACACTGTGCCTGGGGTGTATAAATCGCTTCCGAAGCAGAGCTCTGCCGCTGGAGCATATTTAATCTCCCCATCAGATCAAATCCGCGAACTAAGGTGATGTATACATCCGGCTCCCTGTTTAGCGGATTCATTACTGCCTCATAATCGTACATTCCTTTTAGCGCTACAGCCAATCCAGCTTTTTTATCCTCTACCGCTATCCATTCTCTGCAGGGCAGCAGCTGTGTCGGCGGCTGAAACCATGGTTCTAATTCTTCTGAACGGGCAACCGGTCTGTCTAATACTGCCAGATGTCCTTGAGAACTTACACAATCTGTCCTCAGATTTGCCGGGATCCGCAGCCGGATTCGATGATCTTTTGCTGTATTATCCAGTTTTAATTTCACATCGACCCGTTCCATACCATGCCACAGGATAATCTGAAAAACAACTGGAATTGCTGCATGCTCTTCTGAACGTTCATCCCCATGAAGGCAGGCGGGCACGTTCATCACTCCTTTTATCTCAAGCATAGCACGTACAGCGCCACATTCCAGGAGCTTGCTGCTAAATGGAAAAGCTGTGGAACGGACAACTTCACCTGGTATCCATGTTGGTGAATAATCCCATGCATCACCTGCGTCTGCATCTTCTTCTAATATATTCAAATTGTAAAACTGTTTTTTGCTGCGCTTATCCAGCAGGCAGATGCGGGAACCGGATACCGTGACCCGGACCAGCTCATTTTCCAGGAAATCATCCCCGGCTTTCATGCTTCCACAGGGAGAATATTTCCCGGGTATCGCTGCAAGTGACTCTACAGCACCGGCATTATAAGGATGCATGTATATTACTTTTCTGTAAATCGGATCAGGAAATGCACTATTGCGTGGCTGTCCAAGTCCATTCACTTCTATCTTCTCCCGTTCCACTACCTGGGTTGGGAAAACTTTTCCCTCTGAATCGCAGATACAAACTTCAGAATCCCCGATGGGTAGCCATAGTTCGGAAGGCTGTGCAAATTCTGTGGTAACCGGAGCATATGTCAAAATTCCTTTCGGGCGGATTTGATGCATATAGCCATTGTTTTTCGCAAATATTGCTACCACAGACTGCTGTATTTCCGGAATATCACTCATCTTATCCCACCAGCGAACGGTATATTTTCCAAGATGTGCCATAGCATCATGAATCACCCCGGCGGCTATCTGTCTCGTTTTCGCAAAACGTGTCTCCATCTCTGTATGTACTTCATCTGTACTGGAACCATGTATGGAATCATGGGCACTGTTGATCATCATATATTTCCATGCTTCATCCAGCAGTGCTGGTTTGTCCTGATAAGAGTAACAGGAAGCAATTGCATCTAAAGGTTCTGCATAGCGTTCCAGCAATGCTTCGCAGGCGAAGTTCTGCCGTTTTAAATAGGTTCTTGTGGATAATGCCCCAAGTAGAATGCTCTGGTATTTGGAACCAATCAGCTCCATATTGTATACCGCCGGATTCTTCAGATTTTTTTGAACCAGTCGCACATATTCTTCCGCATTCCCCATGACAAATTCAATTTCATTCTGTATTTCATTTGCTTTTTTTACCGTCTCCCCTATATTAATCTGCGGCGGTAAATGATCATATCCGGCAATCAAAGCAATTACATTGGAAGGATATCTGTCCCGGATTTTATAAACATTTGCAATCAGATTTTTCGCAATCCGTTCCGGGTCATCATGTTTTGCCAATTCCCGATGATATTCATAAGATAAATATCCGTTATAATAGGGAACATCCCTGGGCTGGATGGGAACATTATCTTTATCAAAGATATCAAATGCTCCGCTGTAACTTTCTCGAAAATGACTTACCAGCACTCTGGAACCGTCCAGGCCTTCATATAAAAATTCATCCGGATGCCCTCCTGAAACTTCCGGCATTCCTCTCATGAACATCAGGCTGTCTATACCAAAATTCTGTAAAATCTGAGGCATTTGCAGCGGATGCCCAAAATTATCCGGCAGATATCCGGCACACATATACCCTCCTAACTTTTCAGCCTTTCTCTTTCCATACAAGCAGTTGCGGATCATATTCTCTGTGCTGGGAATCCATTCATCAAACTGCGTATAAAATGGTCCAATTGCTAACTTACCGTCTTTTATTAAATCCCTTATCCTTGCCTCATCTTCCGGAACTACTTCCAAATATTCTTCCAGGGGAAAGACCTGTCCATCTAAAACATAGCTCTTAAAATCTGAACGATTGGAAGCGGCTAACAAGTCTTCAAAAGCCTCGACAGTCCAAAATCGATAAGAATTCAGCGGTTGGTACCACTCAATGTCCAGATGCCCTGCAGTAATGATGAATCCGATTGTTTTCTCCATTCTATTCCTCCCTAATTCTGCAACAGTTCAAATCGTTTCAGACATTCCGCTAACGCTCTGCCCGTATGATAAATACCCTTCCAGGGATTTCCCATATTTTCTACAATTGGCGTTCCATAACGATCTAAAAGCTGCCGGCTTTCTCCCACTTCCATATTCATGAATTTCGTTTTCACAAACTCCCAGGTTTTTACAAATGCTCCCCAATACCTGTCATCTCCGTATTTTGTATATCCGTTCAGATAACCTGCCAGTGATTCAAAGTTCTGCCACCACTCCTTATCTGTAACCAGCACTTCCTGATCTGCTATTCCGTCACGGTATACACCGCCATACTGGTTATCATAGCCATAGCGTAAAGAGTGATCCAGTAATTTACGTAAAACAGGATTCTCACTGTCCGTGCATCCCATAATCTGATATGCGCGGTCCATTAACCAGCTAAGTTCCACATTATGTCCATATGAAGTCGTATCCATTGGCTGGGAAATAATTTTATTTACTTCCCGTTCCGCATTCCATGTTCGCATAATATTGATTGCCGGAATCTGATTAAATTGCAAATCAAACTGATTATAACCATATCCGATTTCCGAATTTACCATATGATTTAAAATCAAACCAATGGATTCTTCCAGTTTACGGCAATGTATTTCTTTTCCGCTGGCCTCGTACAAGGTTGTGTATGCCTCCATCAAATGCATATGGATATCAAGAGACTTGCGGTCACCTGCCCATGCTCCACCCGGAGAAATGCTCCAGTCAGCCTCCATATTTTCATAATATCCCCCATACATCGTATCAGCAGCATACAACTGTAATAACCCGAATGTTTTTTCTGCATACCCCAGGGCTTCCTCATCCTGATAACGCAGTGCATATTCACTTAAAGCATAAATAGCAAAGCTTTCACCATAGGTTAATTTTGAAGGATCGGCTGGTGTTCCATCACGATTAACCTGCCAATAAAATCCCCCGTTCTTTAAGTCCCAAAAATGATCTATGATAAAACGCAGTCCCTGAAAGGCTGCCTGTTTCATCTCCTCTCTCTGATCAGGTTTTGCAAATAAAGAAAGCTGGGAAAATCCCCATAACATACGGCTTTGAGTCACAATATACTTTGCATCACTCCCTTCAAAGTTCCCATTCAGGTCAAAAGATGTCAGATAGCCTCCATACTTCCTGTCGACACTTCGCTCCAGCCAAAAGGGAATAATTTTCTCCTGCAGGGTATCTTGAATCTCCTGCTGAATTACCGAAATCATTTTTTTATTCATACGCGGTGCTCCTTATTTAGTTTTCATAGGTTCATTATATTTGAACCGTTTCATATTGTCAATATGTCATATTTTACAATATATTTTAGTGTAATATATAAATTATAACCAAATATTTATGTCCATTACTCCATATTTACCTGAATTTTCTATTTGCCTTGTCAATGTCATTCCAATTTAATATGAATCGTTTTAAATAACAGTAAAATTTTAGATAAAAATAGTTTCAACTGTTCTAAATATGGGTTTTACTATTGAAATAAATAATTTCTTAATGTATAATCAACACAGCTATATGAAACGGTTTAAATATAAATGAAACGAGGTATAAATGATGTCGGGAACTACCATAAAAGATGTTGCCCGTGTTGCACAGGTTTCTGTGGGAACTGCGTCTATGGCATTAAATAGTAAGCCTGGCGTAAATGAAGAAACCAGGGAGAGGGTTCTCAAAATTGCTCAGCAGCTGAACTACAAGCCAAATCCTTATGCCCGCTATTTAACACGAAAAAAAACCAATATTATCGGACTCGTTGTTACGGACATTACAAATCCATTTTTTGGGAATATGATAGATATTATTCAACAAGATCTTGGGAGCCATGGTTATGATATTATGCTGGGAATTTCACGGGGAAGTATCACGGAAGAAAAAAAAATAATTCAGAAATTCATTGACATGCATGTAGACGGAGTGATTGCAGTACCTTCTCATAATTTCACATCTGATACACTACATTATCAGGAATTACAGAAATTAAATATTCCACTCTGTTTTATTACTTCTTATTATCCGGGCATTGAGGCTCCCTGTGTTATGACGGATTTAAGTGAAGGCTCTTACCGCCTTACCAAGTACTTATTAGAAAACGGGCATCAAAGCATTGTTTATCTGGTGGGCAATCTCGCTGCACCTGTTTCGAATCTTCGTGTTGATGGATATATTTCCGCATTCCGCGATGCCCATTTAACCTATCAGCCGGAATGGATTGTAACTGCGGACGTGACCCTGCAGGGTGGTTACTCGGCAACTGAACAGATATTGAGCCAATTTAAACCCGATGCAATTATCACGGTTAATGACTTTATGGCTATGGGGGTACTCAAGAGTCTGAAAGAACACCATATCCTGGTTCCACAAGATATCTCTGTAGCCGGATATGATGACTTAATTTATTCCTCCATGCTAGAAACACCGCTCACTACTGTAAAGCAGCCCCTGGAACAAATATGCCAACGAACCGTATCTATTTTCTTAAAACAATTGACTGACCTTGAAACGGTAACTGAAAAATTCCTGCTTAAACCTAGTTTGATAATTCGTTCTTCATCTTGTCCTCATTCACTATAATTGGATGCTTTGTACAGAAAGTGACGTTTATAAAAGGAAAATCTTTTTACAGAAACTTAATTAAACAACGGCATAGTATTCCGCAGCGATTGCCGTCAGCAAAAAAATTCCCTGTGTTAAAGTATGTACAATATACTTAACACAGGGCGATTTTATTTCAAATATATTTTCTGGCAGATATTCATCACGTTTTCTATCATTGCCTTCTATCACTCTTTCTGTTGCGCTTACTATCAGGTTTTTATCACACTTTTTATCACACTTTATATCACGCCTTCCATCACGCTTCCTATTAGTTGATCCGGCGTAAACCATTCGCTCATCTTCTGCTTCTTTTCCCGTTCACTCATATTATTTAGCTTCTGATAAAATACTTTTTAAGAAGACTTTTTTCATCGCCTTGATAATTCACAAATCCATTTTATGTAAGATTCAACTTTTGCTTTCAGACCTAAATACTGCCAGATAATTCTGAAAAATTTTCCTGCGCCATGTGAAAATAACAAGAGCACTCAGGAGCAGCACAGCCACAACAATGACAACAATCGGGTTTATACCCGATACATTCAGAAACTGCGTTGCATCATCGTTCACAGGTGCACTTCCGTTTAAATAAAGTATAGGCACAAGTATCCATGCTGCGCTGGAAAAAGAAGCTCCCAAAACGAACAGACAGGAAAAAATCCGATAGAACGGTTTTTCATTTTCTTTCCGATACAGAAGTATATAAATTGATGTAATTATAATTGGCAGCAACACCCCACCCGCCTTAAGCAGCGACGAAGTCACCGTATTATATTCCCCGTCTACAGAACTCATATGTGCCTGTAAAATACTAAAGTCTGTTATTCTGCCGCCACATAAAACGGCTACCAGCGCATGTCCTCCTTCATGGAGAAAAATATATAACGGAACAACAATCAGCAAACTCACAAATAATAGCAAAATATTTTTTGATTTTTCATTCATTTCCATTCCTCCCACAATGCTTTATTAAGCTTATTATAGCAAAAGCATAAGGCAAATTATAGTATTATATTGTATTTGTACAAAAAATGATTCAAGATGTCGATTAATGATCAGATGATTTATTTAACGCCTGCAAATACTCCTTTCCCCAGTCACAAAGTGTTTGAAAAACAGGCTCCAGGGTAAGTCCTAATTCCGTAAACGAATACTCTACCTTCGGCGGCACTTCCGGATATACCGTTCTCTTTATAATCCTTTGTGCTTCCAGCTCCCGTAACTGGTCTGTTAATGTCTTAGTCGTGATCTGCCCCAGTGTGCGCTGCAATTCATTAAAACGTATTATCTTCTTATTATGGATAATTGATAAAATTTCCAGCTTCCATTTCCCGCTTAGAACATTAATACCTGCCGCCATTGGGCATGTATCATTTGGTGTAATTGCTTTTGCCATCCTATCTTCCTTTCTGTATAGGTACGTATCAAAAATGATACTTTATATTAAAAAAGTGCGTTCTTGCTGCACTTTGAATATCGTGCTACCCTTTTATTATAACAAGCATGTCAATGCAGAGAAAGGATGATTTATATGATAATTGACAGCCACCAGCATATGATGCTGCCCACAGAATTACAAATAGAAAAATTAGAAAAGTCAGGCGTAGATATAGCCATATTGTTTTGCACTGCTCCACATCCGGAGAAAGCCCACACACTATCTGAATTACAAATTGAAATGGGTTCCTTATACCACATTTTATCCGGCTCCGGCTCAAAAGAAGATACTATGCAGAGGATGAAAGAAAACATAAGAGAATTAATGCAGGCTCTGCATAAATACCCCGACAGATTTTACGGATTTGGCTCTGTCCCTCTTGCCTTATCGTTAGAAGATACCGTTCACTGGATTGAAAAACATATCGTTTTCGGCGGTTTAAAAGGTATTGGAGAATTTACGCCCGGATCTGATGAACAGGTCCGGCAGTTAGAAACCATATTTCAGGCTTTAGCCCATTTTCCCACTCTGCCCATATGGGTTCACACCTTTCAGCCGGTAACATTAAACGGAATAAAAATTCTTATGGAACTGACACAAAAATACCCAAAAGTCCCCGTCATATTTGGACATATGGGTGGATATCACTGGATGGAGGCAGTAGGTTTTGCAAAATCGGTTCCCAATGCCTATCTGGATTTATCCGCTGCATTTTCTACTCTCGCTGCACGTATAGCAATTACAGAACTTCCAGATAAATGCTTATTTGGTTCGGACGCCCCTTATGGCGAACCCTGGCTGAGCAGGCAGATGATAGAATTTCTGAGTCCTTCCAGAGAAATTACAGAGAAAGTTCTTGGCGGTAATATATCAGGATTGATTGGCTGACGATCCCAGACTACCGCCCGCTGAGAAAACCGGCTTTGTATCAACTAATGAGAATATTTCTTATTAACTGCTTTCCCCTTGGCATTTCCAATATTTTATAGTATCATACATTGGTTAGACGCACCTAACTACCATGAGGTTTTCTGTATATCCAATATCACAGAACCGTTTGCATACGGTCCCACTGCCGCATAAAATCGATTCTATCTCAACTTCAAAAAGACTATAAAACAAAAAGGAAAATGCAAATGATAAAACACAAAGAATTTACTTTTATGATTATTTCTGTTATTTTATGTGCCGCACTGTTTGGAGTAAAAGTTACAGGCTCCGCTGTGCATACCCTGATTGGTTTTCTGTTAGTTGTCATCTCAGTTGTTCACCTGTATGCGAAATGGAAAAAATACAGATATATGCCGTCAAGCCTGAGAATCGTGGATCAAATCTTAATTCTGTCCTTTGTAATCCTATTGATTTCAGGAATCGCATCCCATATGTCAGCAGGACTGCTGATCTTCAAAATAATACATAAGTTATCTGCTCTGGTATTTTGTATCGGATTAATCGGGCATACTGTGCAGCATAAGCAATTTTTGGTAAAGAAAAAAGGGTAAGGATTAAGCTTAGAATTTAAGGTACAAATATTGGGGTTTTGCTGATTAATGACGCTTTGTAGATGTAGGTAGTGTACGGAAAGAGAAGGGGGCGAACCAGGAGAGGTGTTTGGAAGGCTTAACGCAGAACTGGCATTTTCTAACCTTCCCGAAGCGCTTTTTGGCGGCACGCGGGCATTCGCTCCGAAATCCTGATGCATTTCGCAGCTCACTGCCCGCTTA
>UQGG01000046.1 GCA_900540475.1 uncultured Robinsoniella sp.
TTTTTATTTAACATTAACACACTAAAACATTTTTGACAACTAGTTGCTACACTAGTATAACTCAAAGTAAATAGCCGAATGTTTTGCTGTGAGTTATACTAGCCTTTAATAGCTCCTGCTGCGATTCCATTGATAAACTGTTTTTGCAGCACGGCAAAGATCAGAATCAGCGGAAGTGCGCACAGTACACAGGCTGCAAACAGTGTATTCCACTGCGCCGGATTTTCACGGTCACCGAGGAACTGGATCATGCCAACCGGCAGGGAGTACTGGTCTGATTTAGATATAAAGATCATGGGATAAAAATAATCGTTCCAAATCCACATTCCCTGGGTGATCACTACAGATACAACAGCCGGTTTCAGCAATGGGAAAACTACACTTATAAAGCGTTTCCACAGTCCGCAGCCATCGATGTAAGCGGACTCCTCAATCTCGATTGGCACTCCTTTCATAAAGCCTGCCAGCAAAAAGATGGAAAACGGAAGGCTGCAGGTGATAAACATAATCATTGGGGTAAACCTGGTGTTAGGCAGTGACAGGCGCCCGAACATCTGGGCAATGGGAACGATAACCATCTGAGACGGTATGATCAGGCCTGCTATAAAAAAGTAATACAAAAAACGGCTGGTTTTGCGTTTTATCCTGGAGATGGGATAGGCTGCCATTGTGGAAAACATTACCACTACAAATACCGATCCCCCTGTTGTCATAATACTGTTCAGCATCTGCTTCGGATATTTCATTTTTGTAAAAGCATTGATATAACTGTCCAAAGAAAATTCCTGAAACAAAAGCAGCGGTGATATCATATTGTCGGGATTTCTAAGTGAGCTGGACAATACGATTAACAGCGGAAAAATAATAAGGCAGCAAAACAGGGTCAGTAAAATATAGAGCGTTATAATACCCGGTGTAAGTTTTGCCTTGGATTCCACTTCTTTATATGTTTTTCTCCTTTTCCCCATCATAGTTCCACCTCTCTTTTATTCATATAAAACAGCATGAACACGGTGATCAGGATAATGACGGCAAAAGCAACCACAGAAAACGCACTGGCCTTCCCCATCATCTGATCATTAAATGCAATGCGGTAAATGGAAAACATCAGGGTATTGGTTGACTTTCCCGGGCCTCCGTTTGTCATGATAAAGGAATAGTCAAACGCCTTCAGCCCGCCGATAACCGCCAGAATTACATTGATGGTAACCGTTGCCGAGATCAGCGGAAGTTTGATTTTCCGAATCAGCTGCCACTGGGAACAGCCATCGATCTTTCCTGCCTCTAAAAGGCTGTCATCCACAGTCTGCAGACCCGCAAGATAAATGATCATGGTAGCGCCGAAGCCCTTCCAGACTTCAACCAGTGCAATGGCATACAGGGCAGTCTTATAATTGCCCAGCACGTTAAAGGACGATCCGTCCAGCCCCATTGCTGTCATAATGGATGCAATCATACCGGAATCAGGCATATATACATAGGACCAGATAAAACCAACCACGATTGCACTGAACAGCGCCGGGACATAGGCTACGGTTCGAAAGAATGCCTTTCCCCTTAGCTTTACGTTCAGAGCCATGGCAATTACCAGTCCCAGTATATTATTCAGGACTACTACCACGACTGCATAAATCAATGTGTTTTTAATTGCATTTATCATAGAACCATCTTTTAGCAGTGTCAGATAGTTTTTAAATCCCACATAATCGTAATCATAATTTATTCCGTTAAAATTAGTCATACTGTAATAAAATAACTGCAGTACCGGTACGATCCAAAAGATCAAAAACAAGACCAGAGCCGGAATCACAAATAAATACATCCGGTTGGGAAATACAAGGGTTTTCCGTTTTGATTTCTTCATAACTTTTCCTTTCCGGCAGAACCGGGCAGCCTGGTTCGGAGCTTTTTTGACAGCTCCAAAACCTGCCCGGGAATTGCACTTATTCCGCTGTATAGAGTTCCTCAAATTTCAGCTGCATTCCGTTTACGATATCTTCAACAGTCGTTCCCTGTCCGCCTATCGCCTCAGAGAATAATGCCTCCATCTCATTTTCCGTTCCTGACGGCCAGCCCTGGTTGCACCAGTAAGAGGATTTGCCTTCATTATACAGGTCCATAAAAGGTTTCCAGAACTCATCTACCTGATCCGATCCGTAACCATAGGTAACCACGATATTACCCATGTCCACCATACCCTTCCAGATATCAGATTCTCCGTCAAACCACTTTTCCAGAATTGCCTTTGCTTCTTCTTTGTGTTTGGAACCGGAATAGATCGCCGGTGTAGCACCGATTGACATAGATGCCCAGAGTTCCTCATCCGCACTGTTGCCCGGCAGAGGGAAGTATCCACGTTCAAAGTCAACCGCGCCATTTGCACACAAGGCCTTCTTGTCTCCATTGTGGTCAAATGTCATAGCTGCCTCGCCATCTACAAATTTCTGGATAGCCTGCTGTGCACTTAGTCCCAATGATGAGCTGTCTATGTAACCTTCGTCATACAGGGTCTTATACATGGAAATCACTTCATCCCAGGTTTCCTTATCGGTAAACTTCGTTTCTCCGGTGCGAAGCTGGTCGTCAAACTTTGTATTCTTTGCATAAACTTTGCTTGCCGCTATCTGATAGAGTCCAAACTGCATGACATACATGTCCTTATCTCCCATTACGATGGGCTGAATGCCTGCATCCTTCAACACCTTACAGCAATTTAAAAATTCATCCCAGTTTGTGGGGATCTCCAGATTGTGTTCTTTAAACATATCTTTGTTAAAATAAGTCCCCAGCATAGAAACGTTCGTGCCAACTCCGTAAATTTCCCCATCGTAGGAGAATGCTTCTTTTGCACCATCTCCAACCAGATCCATTACCTTCAGATCCGTCAGGGGTTCCAGGTAACCTGCCTTAGCCAGATTAATTACTCCGTTTGCGCCCGCATATTTCGGATGCACCAGGATAATGTCCGGGCACTCTCCCGATGCCAGCTTTGTCTTTAATGCGGTATAATACTGGTCATCCGGCAGCTTTGTCACTTCCAGTTTAACATCCGGAAATGCTTTTTCCACAAGTCCCGGTAAAATCTCTGTTTCAAAATCAGGGTTGGAGGGCGTGCCGGAATACATCATGGTAATCACGGTTTTATCTCCGGAAGCTTTACTCTCCTCCTGCTTGCCAGCGGTCTCTGTCCCCTCACTGCTTTCTGCTTTCTTCGTACCTCCACAGCCTGCCAGAGACAGAGTGAGCATACTGCCTGCCAGCGCCAATGCTAATAATCTTTTTACTTTCATGTTGTTATCCTCCTTAACTTTTTCATAGTCCTATCATACCATACTCCAGGTATACTTTTGTTCAGAGTAATGGTGCACATTTGTTAGAAATTATTTCCACAAAATATGATAAATTTATCATTACCATCGGCTTCATTTGTGATATACTTCTTTTTAAATGATAACATGACAAATTTCATGTGTTTGCACAGGAAGAAAAGGGGAGGGGGGTCTGAATGAAACTTAAAAATAAGTTTCTAATCATATTTCTGCTGATATCCATTATACCGGTAATTTTTATTACTACCTTTACATATACCCGGTATACCAAATTGATTGACAAACAGATTACCAGCATTACCGATAACATATTCGAAAAGTCTGGAGAAGAACTGGAAAAAAACCTGAAATCCCTGGAGCATATCGGGGACCTTTTCAACTTTCACAGCGAATCTGACCAGATCTCACTAAATAAAGAACTTCGAAAATATGCGGGTAGTTCAGCAAATTACTCTTTTTACGATATTTTCCAGAGTAATCAGAACATCCACTTTATACTGAAAAATGTGACCTACAGCAGCGAATATATAAACGGCATTTTTGTATTTACGCCCAGTGGTCCCATCTTAGGTTATGGATTAAACAGCAATATCGATGTTTTTCCCGGATACGATCCGCAAAAAGAGGACTGGTATGAAAAAACACTTGACCTGGAGGGTTCCTTTCATATTGACGGAATATCCCAAAAGGATTTTTTGATTAACAGCAGACCCTCCATCTCTTTTTCCAAGGCACTTTATGACGGATATTCCAAAAAGTTTCTGGGGGTTCTGTTCATTGACTGTTCCCCTGCCGTTTTTGATTTTTCCAAAGTAAATACGCTAAATGAAACAGCTAAGATAACGATCGAGTCTAATGAGGGGCAGGTAATCTACAGTGATTCTTCTGCCGGAAGCTTCACCCCCAAAAACAGCCGCACACTGATGAAAGAATTTTCTTCCGATAACCTGCGGTTGGTTTTTACCGTAAATTATGAGGCTCTCTATAAAGAATTTGATGCTACCAGAATTATGATTCTGACCATTGCAGGTATTTGTGCCGTCATTTTTATGATCCTGTCCTGCTTTTTTTCCTACTCCCTGTCCCGTCCCATCACTTATTTAAGCAGTAAGATGGCGGAATCAAAAAACCAGAAGCTTCTCACCGCTTCCCACTACCTGAACAGAAACGATGAGATTGGTGTACTGTACAACGAGTATAACCATTTGATCCAGACACTGAGTGAGTATATTGAAAAAGAGCTGCAGAACAAGTTAATATCCCTGGATTCCCAGATGAAATCTCTGGAAGCCCAGATCAATTCCCATTTCCTTTACAATACGCTGGAATCCATTAACAGTATTGCAGAAATTGAAGAGGTGGAAAGTATTGCAACTATGTCACTTGCCCTGGGGGATATGTTCCGCTACAGTATCAAAACCCAATGTGAACTGGTAACTATTGCAGAAGAGCTGAAGCACGTCCAAAATTATATCTCCATACAGCAGATCCGTTTTGAAAACCGCTTCCGCGTAATTATGAATATTCCGGAGGAAATGCTGGAACTGCAGGTACTGAAACTGATTCTCCAGCCTCTGGTGGAAAATGCCTTTTATCATGGACTGAACTACTGCCAGTACGGGAGTTTTATTAAAATCGAAAGCTGGACGGAATCATCCTTTCTTTACTTTTCCGTCAGTGATGACGGGGTCGGCATGGATGAAACACAGCTTAACCAGCTAAATCAGGATTTAAAGCAGAAAGCTGAATTTACCGAACTGGGACACCGGAACAAGCAGAGCATCGGAATTAAAAATATTCACACCCGGATCCGTCTATATTACGGAGATGAATACGGGCTTCAGATACAGAGCCAAAAGGAAAGCGGAACATCCATACTGATAAAGCTTCCCAAATTAGGGCGTGTTTGATATTTGCTTTCTGACATATATGCGTCATACTTTGGGCAAGATTCGTTCCAAGGAAGGGCACCATTTTGCACACCAAACTATTAGGAGGATTCTATGTACACTTTTATTGTAGTTGATGATGAATCACTGATCCGCAAAGGAATTATCAAGAAACTTTCTTCCATTCAGGACACCGTTCAATGTATTGGTGAAGCATGTAATGGTCAGGAAGCACTTACCCTCATCGAAAGAATGAACCCGGATATTGTAATTACCGACATGAAAATGCCTCTTATGGACGGAACTGCTTTTCTGTCACAGCTTACCCGGGATTTCCCCCAGATAAGATCCATTGTCATCAGCGGATATAAAGACTTTGATTATATGAAACATGCCATTGCAGCACAGGCAGTTGACTATCTCTTAAAACCATTTGGCAAAGAAGCGCTGATCGAAGCTGTCCTGAATGCCGTAAAGCAGTTAAATGACCACCAGTCCATACAAAACCGTCTGATTAGCTCAGATGAGAAGAAAGAACAGGCCCGTTACAAATACGATCTGCAAATGCTGCAAAATCTCATAATGGGCTACCACACCACAGATTTTTCTATAACCTCCAATCGCCTGAACTTCGTTAACCAGATCCACGACCTGGTAATGATTACGGTCTATTCACAGACTGCTTTGGATTTTGCCGCCCTTACGGCATTTTTGACGGAAAACGCCTTTGGGGATCTGGCATTATTTCTGGAGCACGCAACGAACCAGAATCTGGGCTTTTTTATCTTATTTAAGCCGGAACATTCTGTGTTAAGTTCAGATGAAATGTGCAGACAGTTGATCCATCAGCTAAACAGCACCCTCTATGCCGCCAAAGCACCGGTTTTATTTGGATGCAGCCGGACACACCATTCTCTCCTGGAGCTGAATACTGCTTTCCTGGAAACGGTTACCGCTCTGAATACTAAAAAGGTCTCCGGCAGCACAGAAGCTTTCTTTCCGCTGGAGAAGAAAAGGGAACCTATTTCCATTACGTGGGATAAAACAGAAGAATTTCTGTTCCGTATTGAAGCGGGAATGCCAGACCAGACGTCCTCACTTCTAGAAGAACTTTTTACTTATTTTCTTACCATCCCCGATGTAAGCCTTTATGACATAAAAGTATTCTGCTTTTCTCTGGCTGACCAGACACGATATATGATGAGCACCTACTTTGAGCAGATCACCCCCTCCTCTGCCAGCAGCAGTATGCAGAATATTCTCAACAATATGTTCAGCCTACAGGAGATAAAGGATTACTATCACCAGTTTTATGCCAACATTACCTCTCTTTTTAAAACAGATAATATCTATGCTACAGAGGACATCATTGAGAAGATGAAGATTTACATGCAGAGACACTATCAGAATAATCTGACCATAGAATTCCTGTCCTCCCTTTTTTATCTGAACCGCAGCTACTGCAGTCATCTGTTCAAGCAGCGTACCGGGGAAACCTTTGTACACTGCCTGAATACCATTCGGATTGAAAAGGCAAAGCAAATGCTCTCTGAGACCGATAAAAAAATGTATCAGATCGCAAAAGCCGCCGGATACGACAATGTAAAATATTTTTTCCGTATTTTCAAGAAATACGAACACATGACTCCGGAACAATACCGGCTTCAAAACAGGACATAGAAAAAGGAGAGACACAGCGGTAATCTCAGCTGTGTTTCTCCTTTTTTGCTCTCAATTTATGCTGCCTGTGCCTCCTCTCTATTCATCGGATACCACAAGCATTCCATAACAGCAGGGTAAATCCAGAAGGATTCTCCAGGTATCCCCCTCCTGCTGCAGCACCTGCGCATCCCGTACTTCTCCGGTAAAGGTATTCCATACTTGTGGAATACTTTTACTTTTTACTATCTCCACCTCTATCTGGTCTTCCCTGCTGCTGTAGTTCATGAACAGGGTATTTCTTTTTCCATCTTTCAGATAACGGTTAAACATGACTCCCGTAAGATCTTCTCCTCTGTGGAAATAGGGATCGATCAGGTAAGAATCATAATTCATGTGGTTGTTTTCGTTAGTGTCGGTACCTTTTACGATTTTAACCGGATGGGGAATATTCTGGCGGATCCATTTATAAACCTCCCCTTTGTCTTCTGGGGAAAACATACGGACATTTTCAGAATTACACAATTCTTTGAAAATTAGTCTGATTTCTTCATCCTCTTCTTCCTTCATTCCCTGATACGGAGTTTTATCCAGAAAAACCAGCTTGCCTCCAGCCTGAACAAAGTCTCTGCAAAGCTGTGCCGCTTCCAGTGGCAGCACCTCACACATAGGCAGAACCAGTACAGAAAAGCTCTGGTTATTGCATATATTGCAGATTTTATTACCGTCCACCCGGAAATTAGACAGGGCATCTTTGTGAATCAGATCAAAATCCAGATTCTGGGTCAGAAGACCGTTATAGAGCAGCTGTGTCTCCCTGTCTATCCTGGCAGACGTTTCATTTGACAGATAGGGTCCCTGTGCAAACCCCGTGGTAAATAACTGCTCCGGAATATAATATTTCCAAAAGCTCTCTGTGGGATGGTAAATAAGAATATCTGCTTCATTTTTACCACCGGTAAAGGCATAGGTAAGACGCCTGGTCATGTCATTCCCCTGGGGCATACGATCCCAGCCTTTCCATTGGAAAAATTCTGACGGCGGCCAGTCATCCTTACGTTTCCCTCTGTCGGAATAGAAAAATCCGTGGTTGATGATTCCCTGCATCCCCTGCTGATACATCCAGGTAATCATCCTGATATATTCCTCAAAGGTCAGATCCCAGCCACAGCCGGCAAAAACTTCAACCGCTGTCTTTTCCTTTCCATAGGAATGGGCAGCACAGGATGCAAACTTGATATTCAGGCTGCCAATCCCCTTACCCAGATGATCTGCTCCCACACAGTCCAGATAACGGTTCTGCCTTAAGTAATCACCACTGTATCGAACATGTCCATACAGCGTCTCCTCCCCAAGTAAATGGGCATAGAGATCAATTCCGTGTTCTGCACACCAGTTCTTCAGCACGCCAAAATAATGCTCCTGGTACAGGGATGCCACCACATCAAAATAATCGCAGCGCAGGCGACCGGCATCTTCTCCTTCACAGATTAATTTGTATAACCGTGGCGTGATATCATATCCTTTTCTTTGCATGAACTGTTCCCTGAAATCCGCTGACCATACCAGGGCATGGCTCATCCTTGTCTCATCATTGAACATACAGCGGATCGTTTCACCAAAATAGGTAGGAAACCGCTCATAATACTTTTCATAGGTGGACTTTAAAAATGCACCGGTGGCTTCTTTATTCAGATAACTGACCTGTTCTGACCCGCCCTGATCATAGGAATCCACACACTTTTTGATGAGATATACAACCGCATCCCTGTCTGATTGGAATTCAAACTCCGGTCCAAAGATACAGTCTGCAAAATAATCCGGTGCATTTAACTCCTCATTTGTTTCTGCATCCACGATATAAATGTTAAATGCACAGCCCTGATAACTTTCTTCCTTTGCCTCTCTCAGATCCCTGCCGTTAAATTCTTTTAATTGAGCACGGAATACGGTGTTTGCCGGAACCTGTACTTTGTCTATTTTTAAATACTGCTCTCTGTAATTTTCATTCCTGGTAATGGTCTTATTACAGGTTCCCGCTGGCCAGTCAATCTCATCATAGAGCCAGACCGGTTCTCCACAGGCTTTCTTATATTCAAGTACTGTCTGAATATTTCCAAACCATTCCTCTCCCAGGTAATCTCCAATATAACCTTCACCCATATTCGTTCTGGCATGGGGAATGGTACAGGTCACCCCCGTTTCACTCTTTAGCTTTAACTGCCTTATAAGTTCTTCTGTCTTAAGCTTATCATTCCAGAACCACAATGGTACCTGACTCTGATCTAAAGAATGTTCACTTTTAGGATTCATCCATACACTCTTATCCATCATATACCTCCTTTTTTGATTTTACTATATCATAACCAAGGTATACAAAGGTTGTCTCAATGGGTGTACATTTGTTATGTCAAAAGATTATCCAAGCATTAACTGACAGAAAAAACCGGATGAAAAGCTTACTCGCTTTCATCCGGTTTTTATTATGCGTTTTTACCGCAGCATTTTTTATATTTTTTTCCACTTCCACATGGACATGGATCATTTCTTCCAATCTTCTTGCCTTTGACAATTGTATTGGCTTTCTTTGCATCTCTGTAAAGCACTTTCTTTTTCTCTTCATCAAAGATTTCATTCCACATTGGCAGCTCGTATAACCAGTCAGCCTTTGCGTCTACCATATTTTTGTAAAGAAGCTCTTTATCAAATCCTAAGTTTACCTCTGTGTTTTCATCCATTTCTTCAATTGGATTCTTCACTTTCAAACTTTCATCAATTCCATCCAGAAAGCCTACCATTGTCATTACCGGAATTTCAAACTTTTCAGCCAATTCCTTAACGGTACCTTTTACCACTTCTTCCGGATTGGCTAATAATTTCTCATAGATTCCTTTTTCAATTAAAAAATAATCAGTCCAAAACTTCTGAAGCTGCTTCTTATCTGTTTCCTGAGAGTATGCTACGTCTCTCCAATCCTGTAATAATCCCATATCTAATCCATCCTTTGTTTCATATTCGTAATTATAACACGTATAGTATATAACACTTTTGCTTATTTTTCAAAAGAATTTTATTTTTTATAAAAAAATTGTATAGAAACCAAATTTCTGCTCATACTACTAACATCTACAAAAGAGAAAATTAATACTTATCCTCCCCCAAATACCGGGTCCGGCCGCAACAGCGCGGCGGGCCCGGGATTTTTAAAATTTCTTTTTAATCTTAAACTTGATGTAGTCCCTGATATCTCTTTTTAGCTGTTTTTTCACATCGTCTTTATTTGCCTTTGCCATCTGGTCATGAAATTCATCCAGGAGCCTGCGCTGGCTTTTTACATCTTCTTCGATTTTTTCCAGCTGCTTTACTTCGTTTGCAGATATTCGCTGCAAAATATATTCCGCATAGGCACTTGCCAGTTTCATGCCCCGGTGTTTGAGAATCTCATTCATTTCTTTGATTACCCTGATTTCGTGATTCCCGCCTACGACAAATGCGTAAATGTATGCCTGTTTATCAACCACCAGACGGCCCAGCATCTGCTTCATGCACTCCGGCAGATGCCCTTTCACGCTTGCAAAAATAAATCCAACGGTTTTATTCTCTTCATAAATGATTGATTCTGTCACAGAAGATGCCTCTACCAGAATAACACCTTCATTTCTTTCCGCAAACATCCTTGCTATTTCTTTACTTTTTACACTATGTCCATCATAATATACGGTACTATTTTCCATAAGATTCCTCCAATTCAATTGTTTCCCAGTATCCTATCCAGCCACAAACGAATGGGTACTGGGTTTAACGTTTCAGGCGACATTGCCGATTTATCTTACGGTACCGCCAACTTCAGATCGAAATTGACTTTCACTGCTTAACCGATTCCTTTGTACACTACACTTAAAATCAGTACCAGGACAGCCAGGAAAATATATACATATTTCGCAGTAAAATCAAAGATCTTACCAACCGGCTTCTCCCGTCCCAAATTCAATTCCTCATCTATTTTCCTGGTTCCAAGGACCCAATAAATAATAATTGCGCACATAACTGCTCCAAACGGAACAACATAAATCGTAATGATATCCATCCACGTACCAAGATATGCTTCATTTTCTACAAATAAACCAACTGCAAGAGCAATAGCTCCCACAATCAATATGGCTGCCGTTCTTTTCATTTTTAACTGCTTCATTACCGCCTCTGCACATACCTCAAACATGTTAACCAGTGAGGTTATTCCTGCAAATAAAACGGAAACGAAGAATAGAACTGCAATCAGCCTTCCCGCCGGCATTTGGGCAAATACCTTCGGCAGCGTTATAAACATCAGCGGCGGTCCGGAACTTGGATTCATTCCAAACGCAAAAACTGCCGGAATGATAGCAAATCCCGCAAGCAGAGCTGCACAGGTATCTAAAAGAGCCGTCTGCATGGATGCCTTTGGTATATCTTCTTTTCTGCTTAAGTAACTTCCGTATATGATCATTCCCGAACCGGTAATAGACAATGAGAAAAATGCCTGCCCCATGGCCATCACCCAGGTCATAGGATCCAGAAGCTTC
The DNA here is from genome assembly GCA_900540475.1 of uncultured Robinsoniella sp. GTDB lineage: Bacteria > Bacillota > Clostridia > Lachnospirales > Lachnospiraceae > Robinsoniella. The sequence continues at coordinate 11,440 of UQGG01000046.1, forward strand.
TCCCACTTGGGGATCAGCAGATATCGGTACCCTTCCATCGATCCCGGAAGGAAAAAAACACGTATTGCCACAATTGCAAATAAAATAAAAAATGCCGGCATGATAATACGGTTTACTTTTTCAATGCCTTTTAATACCCCGCCAATTAAAATGATGACGGTGATACAGATTACAACGGTGTGCCAGGGAATACTTCCAAGGGTTCCCGTAATCTCACTAAAATACTGTTCTGACTCTGTATTTAAAAAACTCCCGGTTACCGCCCCGAACAGGTAGCGCAGCACCCATCCTACAATAACCGCATAACCGATTGCAATGCCCAAAGAGCCCAGTAGCGGAATACTGCCCAGTATCTTACCGCCCTTTTTCCCTCTGGACTTTAATGCATAGTCATATGCACCAACCGGTCCGGTTCCGGTCAGACGCCCCAGTGCAAATTCACCCGATAATCCAACCATCCCAAATAACGCTATAAATAAAAAATAAATAATTAAAAATGCTGCTCCTCCGTATTGTCCTACACGGTAAGGGAACATCCATATATTCCCCATTCCTACTGCTGATCCAACACTTGCCAGAACAAATCCAAGTCTGCTTCCAAACTTTGCGCTCTCGTCACCTCTTTTTGACATTCCCCTTTTTCTCCTATCGTAGTCTACTTCCCGTACCGCATCCTGTGGATAACCAAAGCACATGGCTTCTTTATTTATCCAATGCTGTACTTTTGATGCAAGTCCATCATCTAGTCTGTTTAAATCCTATAATTAATCCATTTTTCCTATGTTATCCTGTTAAAGATCTGAAATCAGCGTCCGTACATCCTCTTCTTTTGTTGCCCAGCTGGTGCAAAATCGCACCACACTATGCGTTTCATCATAACGCTGAATATAAGCAAAACTATACTTCTCTTTCAATGATTCCAAAAATCCGTCTTCCATGATTGGAAACTGTTGATTCGTTGTGCTGTCTATGAATAACGGATATCCTTTTTCCAGGAATGCATTTTTCAGCAGCATAGCCATATCATTGGCATGCTTTGAAATTTTGAAATACAGATCATTGCAAAACAGTTCGCCAAACTGGATTCCCAGCAGACGTCCCTTAGCAAGCATTCCGCCTTTTTGTTTTATCAGATAGCGAAAATCTTCTTTTAATGCCGGATTTGTAATGACAACCGCTTCTCCAAACAAAGCTCCTGCTTTTGTTCCTCCAATATAGAATACATCACAGATTTCTGCAATGGAAGGCAGATCCAGGTCATTTCCCTTTGCTGTAAGCCCATATCCAAGCCTTGCACCATCCATAAATAAATACAAACCATATTTTTTGCATATGCTTCCAATCAAAGCCAACTCCTCTTTGCTGTAAATCGTGCCATTCTCGGTTGGATTTGAGATATAAACCATTTTCGGCTGAACCATATGCTCATGTGTCTCATCTTCCACATGGTCCCGATACAGCTTTTCAATCTGCCCTGCCTGGATTTTCCCGTCATCGCTGGGCAAAGTCAGAACCTTGTGTCCACAGGCCTCAATTGCACCTGTCTCATGCACATTAATATGTCCGGATACCGCCGAGATCACACCCTGATGAGAACGTAATGCTGCATCAATCACAGTCAGATTCGCCTGCGTGCCTCCAACCAGGAAGTGTACATCCACATCCTCTCTTTTGCATTTTTCCCTGATCAGCGCTCTGGCTTCTTCACAATAACTGTCTTCTCCATATCCTGGGGTCTGCTCCAAGTTGGTTTCTGCCAGCTTCTTTAAAATATTCTCGTGGGCACCTTCCCCATAGTCACAATTAAAACGTATCATGTTGTCAAACCTCTATTCTCTTTCATGTATAAAATTTGGGTATATTTTACCTGTGCAATTTTCATGCATATCTTTACTGTACAAAACTTTACTCTAAAAAGCAAGGAAAAAATACCACAATGGGCAAAATCCGGGCGATTTGCTTTTTCCATCTATCTGTTGTATAATATTTCAAAACGCTATGAGGTATGTAAAATATGAAAAAGAAACAGATTATGGCCTGGATCGGCATTGTACTGCTGGTAGCTCTTTACCTGAGTACGCTTATTTTTTCACTCCTAAAAAGTGACTTTGCCTATGATATGTTCCGCATCTCCGTGGCATGTACGATCATTGTTCCGGTACTGTTGTATGGTTACATTCTTTTTTACCGGATTTCAAAAAAAGGGGAAGAAAAAGAAAAACCGGATAACCACAAGAAATAGGTTATCTGGTTTTTTCTCTTCTATTGTGAAATTATGTTCTAATTTGATTGCTTATCCCTTCAAGCGTGTATGATCATTCATTCCCGCCAACCAAAGTTCTAAAATGCAAATGCAAAATCATCTGCCGGCTCTTCTGCCGTTTGAATCAGATTCATAATCATCTGAGGAAGCGTGACCTCCCATTTATAACTGACGTTGACCCGGTCTTCCGAAAGACACTGGATTGGGATTCCATTACTTCCAAAAATATCTACCTCACCGCCTGCTATACGGCTGATACGATGAGCAAAGGTTATATAACCTTTCTTGTAATTCATCATCTCTCTTTGATATTCTGTTATATGCTTTGGCTGCAGACTGTTTAGTGTATATTGCAGGTAGAAATCGGAAAGCAGCTGCTTTTTATGTCCCTTCATCCATTCAACATCCTGGTTTAATATCCTCTGTGCTTCTTCCTTTGTAATCTTTACACATCTCTTATATACAATCTCATTCTGTATATATTTTTTCTCTATATAGATTTGGGTTTCGTCGTCGTTCTTCATACAGATATAGTATTTTGGTACTGTGTCGTTGTGCAGCTCCCCTGCCGCACCAGTCTGCATAAATCTTAGTTTCTTCAGGCTGTATTTTTCAATCTTCTTTTTCGGCTGTCCGGTAAGTGCAGCCTGTTTCATTTGTTCATACTTATCTTTTCTAACTGTTTCATTTTCTTCATAATACGTGGTGTATCTCATGAAAAATCCCCCTATCTTCCACCTTATACTATATGAATGACGTCCCTGCAACATGCATGTTTTTTAAGATTTTCTGTATAAAATGACAAAACATTTTTCGTTCGCATTTTATAAGTTTATTATAGCATTTAATTGTGAATACATGATGTCGCACTTCTAAAAAGTTTCTTAATTATATTAAGAATTGACAAGTAATCACTTAGCATACTATGATAATAGGTAATACTTACTAAGGAGGATCTTACAGAATGATAAAATCTATAATTTTTGATATCGGAATGGTTTTAGCGGACTACAACTGGTCCGGTTATCTGCAGAGTTTTGCTTATCCCGAAGAAACATACCAGGCTGTTGCAAATGCAGTCTTTTTAAGCCCCACCTGGGTTGAATGCGACCGCGGGGTACTCTCTGACAAGGAACTTTTATCCGGATTTATCTGCAATGCCCCGGAATATGAAAAAGAAATAAAGGAAGTATATGCCACCGTGGGCGGATGCATTAAACAGTATGATTATGCAATCCCCTGGATTCAGGAGCTGAAAAAGAAAGGGCTTGGGATCTATGCGCTCTCTAACTACGGAGAGCGTATGTTTGCCCAGACGGGAAAAGAACTGAATTTTCTAAAATACATGGATGGCGCTCTGATTTCCTATCAGGATCACCTAATAAAGCCAGACCCCAGAATATACCAGACCATTCTTAACCGTTACCATCTGATCCCGGAAGAGACTGTTTTCTTTGATGATAATGAAGACAATGTGAAAGGGGCATCCGATCTTGGAATCCATGCCTTTCTGTTTCACAATTATGAAGAAGCAGCCCAACAATTAGAGGCTTTGCTGAAAGTATAAAACAAATAGTCCATAAAGCTTGAATCCCCAATAATTCAAACTTTATGGACTACAAGAGCCGGAATCAATTTATTGTCTGTAAATAATATCGTCTCTTCCTGGTCCGTTGGATATCATGGTAATTGGGAAGCCCAGGTGTTTTTCAACAAACTCTACATACTTTTTACAGTTCTCCGGTAAATCTTCATATTTTTTAATACCCCGAATATCAGAATTCCATCCAGGCAGAACTTCCAGAACTGGTTTTGCCTTTTCTAACTGGGAGGTAGTCGGGAAATCTGTGGTTACTTTTCCATCGATTTCATATCCGGTACATACCGGAATTTCTTCTAAATAGCCTAAGACATCCAGTACAGTAAATGCAACATCCGTTGTTCCCTGAATTCTGCAGCCATATTTGGATGCAACGCAGTCAAACCAGCCCATACGTCTCGGACGTCCTGTGGTTGCGCCGTATTCTCCGCCGTCTCCGCCTCGTCTTCTTAATTCGTCTGCTTCTTCACCAAAGATTTCACTTACAAATGCACCTGCTCCCACAGCGCTGGAATAAGCTTTTACAACGGTAACGATTTTCTTAATCTCATATGGCGGAATTCCTGCTCCTATAGCGCCATATGCCGCCAATGTAGACGAAGATGTAACCATTGGGTAAATTCCATGGTCGGGATCCTTTAAAGAGCCCAGCTGGCCTTCTAAGAGGATGTTCTTCCCTTCCTGGATGGCATCCCATAAGAAAGCAGATACATCACACACATAAGGTGCAACCATTTCTTTGTAACTTTTTAACTCTTCCATGATATCATCAGGGTTCAATGCCGGTTTCTGATATAAATGCTCTAAGATAACATTTTTTTGAATGCATACACGCTCTACTTTTTCTTTCAGTGCATCTTCATCAAATAATTCACTTACCTGGAAACCGATTTTTGCATATTTATCAGAATAAAAAGGTGCAATACCGGATTTTGTGGAACCAAATGATTTGCCCGCCAGACGTTCTTCTTCACACTGGTCAAAAAGAATATGGTAAGACATCACCATCTGTGCACGGTCGGAAACCAAAATCTTTGGTGCCGGAACCCCTCTGTCTACAATCCCTTTTATTTCATTAAATAATACAGGAATGTTCAATGCGACGCCATTGCCTATTACACTGGTTGTATGATCATAAAATACTCCTGACGGCAGCGTATGCAATGCAAATTTACCATAGTTATTAACGATCGTATGTCCTGCGTTTGCGCCTCCCTGAAATCTTACGATTATGTCTGCTTTTTCGGCAAGCATATCTGTGATCTTGCCCTTGCCCTCATCTCCCCAGTTTGCTCCTACAACTGCTTGTACCATATTGAGATCCTCCTGTATCTGTTTTTATATAGTTATCGTATTAAAACAATGTTACGGGTTAAGTATACTACTTTTTTGTGCATAAGTAAAATTAATATTGATTATGCTTTATATAAGTGTGGGTTATGTTATTTCTTCATCATACCAATCAGACACTGCGCTGCCACCGACAGCGGATTTCTCCTGTCTATGGCAAGGCAGATATTTCTCCTTGGAATTTCTTTTTTTAGTTTTAGCTGAAATAATGATCCATCGTCTAAATTCATGCGGGCAAAGTCCTGCATGACAGTAGCAACACCCAGATTTCTGGCTGCAAACTGGACAATCATGTCGCTGGTTGCCAGTTCGATTTCCGGGTTCAGAACAACGCCATTTTCCAAAAGGAACTTATCCATATAAGCTCTTGTGCTTGTTTTTTTCTCCAGGCAGATTATGGGGAGCCTTTCCAGTTCTTTCAGGGAAATTTCACGCCCTTTTAAGTCCATAAATTTGCTGCCTGCCACAAAGATATCCGTAATTTCCCGAACCGGAGAGAATTCCAGCTCTGTTCTGGCTGGAAGGGGATCTGTAACCACACCGAAATCTATTTTCCCCTCCTGCATATAGCGCAGGGTCTCCGGAGTCGGTCCGTTTGTTACGGTAAGCTTTACTTTTGGATAGGCTTCGTGAAACTGCTGAAGATAAGGCAGCAAATAGAAGCGGAGGGTCATATCACTGGCACCAATGCGTATCTCACCGGTTTCCATGTTCTGCATGTCCCTTAGTTTTTGCTCTCCCAGCATCATATATTCATACCCTCTGGCAACATAGGAATAGAGCATTTCTCCTGCCGAAGTCAACCGCACGCCTTTCCCTGTCCTGACAAACAGAGTTATGCCCAGCTGTTTTTCCAGCTGTTTAATAGCCTGGCTGACTGCTGGCTGGGTAATGGAAAGCTCTTCCGCCGCCAGGGTTATTCCTCCCAGCTTACCAACATAATAAAAAATCCTATAGTATTCTAAATTTATATTCATGATATCCCTGTCCCTGCCAGAGCATATTTGAAAATTGCCCTCTGCCAGCTGTACGTACCTGATTGTTTGATGGATACAGATGACAGAAATGTATTTTCAGACAGACTCTATGATTCGTAGTAATCATGGAACTCCTCTCAGCGGTTCGTTCCTTTTCGGATAATAATAAAGATAATAGCACTGACACCCATCAGTATGGGATAGAAAAGGTATGGCATAATCTGAAAAGGTGTAAGTGCAGATAAGCTTGCCGCTGACAATAGCTGCGCTCCATAGGGAATCAGTCCCTGTCCTACCGAAGCAAAGATATCCAGCAGGGATGCACTTCTTCTAGGCGAAATATTATATTCTTGACTGATTTCCTTTGCAATGGGACCTGCCATTACAATTGCCACCGTATTATTGGCGGTACATGCATCCACTGCAGCTGCCAGAAATGCAATCCCAAATTCACCGCCCTTTTCACCGCGGATACTTTTCTTGATTACATACAGGATATAATCGATTCCTCCATAGGCCTTCACCAACGCTACGATGCAGGCTACGATTAAGGAAATCACTGTAATATCGTACATTCCGGTAACACCTTCGCCTACCACCTTGAAGATATCTCCGATTAATATCGTACCGGTGCCCACACCGACTATCAGGGATAGAACGATCCCGCTGATTAAAACTACGAATACATTTAACCCGATCAACGCGCCGATTAAAACCACAAGATAAGGTGCCACCTTTAAAATATCATATTCCAGATTGCCAAAATCCTGTTTTCCGCCTGCTCCTGAAATTACCAGGAATAAAATCATGGTAATAATTGCAGCCGGCAATACAATAAAGAAATTTTCTTTAAATTTGTCCTTCATCTCACATCCCTGCGTACGAACAGCTGCGATTGTGGTATCTGAGATCATGGAAAGGTTGTCCCCGAACATAGCGCCGCAGACAACTGCTCCGATACAGATCGGAAGGGCAATACCGGTTTTATCACTGATCCCCACACCAATTGGCGCCATGGCTGCAATGGTTCCCATGGAGGTACCCATGGAAATGGAGATAAAGCAGCCGATTAAAAACAATCCTACAACCGCTATATTGGATGGAAGAATAGACAATCCCAGATTTACCGTGCTCTCAACACCTCCGGCAGCCTTAACGGCACCTGAGAAACCGCCTGCCACCAAAAAGATCAGACACATGGTAACAATGTTTTCTTCTCCGATTCCTTTTGTGATCACACTGATTTTATCTGCATAGGGCAGTTTTCGGTTCTGGGCAAATGCAACTAAAAGAGCAATCAAAAATCCCACGATCGCCGGCATACTGTAAAAGTCCCCGGTGACACATCCCATCCCGATAAATATAACTAAAAAGACACCAATGGGCAGCAGTGCTCCCGGATTTCCCCTGTTACTTCCCATACCGTTCTCTTTTTTACCTTCCACTTTGCTTCCTTCTCTGTATTGAGATTTATTTTCTTCTTTTATCATCTCTTCTCTCCTGTTTTTTATACATACTACTGAACTTCATGGGCCTTCTGCAAATTTAAAATAAGCCGCCGCACCAGTACAGCTCCGCACATTTAACTGTGCAATGCTGTACTAAACATATGTACGGCGGCTCCCGGAAGGTATTTAAAATTGCTTTCTGCCATCTGTACGTTCCAATTTGCAGGACGAACAAAAGTTGGAAATACATTTCCAAACACGCTCCGGGGCATTTCATCTGCTTATATTTACGATTCTTATATTTACATGCTTATATTATACGTTAATTTCTGCTTTCATACCCAGAATTTCTTTATTCTCTTCTAAAATAGGCTTTACATTCTTCGTAAGGAAGTTATCTACCTGTAATGGAGCGCGTCCAACATATTTAGAAGGATCCATTGTTTTCTTCAGTTCCTCTAAAGACATATTGAATGCCGGGTCTGCTGCAATGAGTTCTAGAAGGTTATTGTCCTTGCCTTCCACTTTGACATTCTTTCCCGCTTCCATGGAAAGTTCGCGGATTTTTTCGTGAAGTTCCTGTCTGTCACCGCCTGCTTTTACAGCATCCATCATAATATTTTCCGTTGCCATAAATGGCAGTTCTGACATCAGACGCTTTTCAATTACTTTTGGATATACCACAAGTCCGTCTACCACGTTCAGGCATAGATCCAGAATACCATCAACTGCCAGGAATCCCTCCGGAACAGAAAGGCGCTTATTAGCGGAATCATCCAGGGTTCTTTCAAACCACTGAGTAGCAGAAGTAATTGCAGGATTTAATGCATCAGCCATAACAAATCTAGACAGGGAAGCAATACGCTCACTTCTCATTGGATTCCTCTTATATGCCATTGCTGAGGATCCGATCTGGGACTTTTCAAATGGCTCTTCCACTTCTTTTAAATGCTGAAGCAGACGAATATCATTAGAGAATTTATGCGCACTTGCAGCGATTCCTGCTAATACGTTTACCACTCTGGTATCTACTTTACGGGAATATGTCTGTCCGGATACTGCATAGCATTCTTTGAATCCCATTTTTGCTGCAATCATAGGGTCGATCTGGTCTATTGTTTCCTGATTTCCGTCAAACAATTCCAGGAAGCTTGCCTGTGTACCGGTTGTTCCTTTGGAACCCAGAAGTTTCATAGTTGAAATCACATAATCCAGATCTTCTAAATCCAGCATAAATTCCTGCATCCAAAGTGTTGCACGTTTTCCAACAGTTGTGGGCTGTGCAGGCTGAAAATGTGTAAATGCCAGTGTCGGAAGAGACTTGTACTCATTTGCAAAGCTTGCCAGTTCTGCAATTACATTAACTAATTTTCTCTTTACTAATTTTAATGCTTCTGTCATTACGATGATGTCCGTATTGTCGCCAACATAGCAGGATGTTGCTCCTAAGTGGATGATCCCTTTTGCTTTGGGACATTGTACACCATATGCATACACATGGGACATAACATCATGACGAACTACTTTTTCTCTTTCTTTTGCCACATCATAATTAATTTCATCAGCATGGGCTTTTAGTTCTTCGATCTGCTCTTCTGTAATATTCAACCCTAATTCTTTTTCTGTTTCAGCCAGGGCAATCCATAATTTTCTCCAGGTGCGGAATTTCATATCCGGTGAAAATATATACTGCATTTCCCTGCTTGCATAACGTTCCGATAACGGACTTTGATATCTGTCTGTACTCATTTTATATCTCCTCTATTATCCTTCTTATTTATCCTGTAATTTCTGCATTTTATAAATGCGGATACCTATTTTGTGTATTCGCCGCGTATGTCTTCTGTGGGGGGCTCCATTGGATAAACTCCTGTGAAGCATCCTTTACAGATCGGACGGTTTCCGATCATTTCACCCAAGCGTCTGACAGCCAGATAAGCCAGTGAATCAGCACCGATTACCTGTCTGATTTCTTCCACTGTCCGGTTGTAGGCAATGAGCTGCTCCCTTGCGGGTACATCTGTTCCAAAGTAACATGGCCATAAAAACGGAGGTGAGCTGACTCTTACATGTACCTCTGCCGCTCCTGCTTCTTTTAGCATACTTACAATCCGGTCGCTTGTAGTTCCCCGAACGATGGAATCATCGATCATGACAACTCGCTTTCCTTTTACTGCTTCTTTTAAAACGTTTAATTTCACACGGACGCTGGACTCACGGCTGCTCTGTTTGGGCTTGATAAAGGTTCGTCCCACATATCCGTTTTTAACAAAAGCTGTTCCATATGGAATTCCGGACTGGAGAGAATACCCAAGAGCCGCTGCATTGCCTGATTCCGGCACGCCTACCACCAGGTCTGCTTCTACCGGCGAATCGATTGCAAGAAATTTACCTGCAAGGATTCTGGAATGATATACACTGACTCCGTCAATCCTGCTGTCAGGCCTTGCAAAATAGATATATTCAAAAATACATCTGGCTTCCTGCTCTTTGGGGAGACACATACTGGTATCCGATTGTATGCCGTCTTTCGTTATGGTTACAATTTCCCCCGGAAGAACATCTCTCACAAACTCAGCACCTACTGTATCAAGTGCGCAGGTCTCGCTTGCCAGAATGTATGCATGATCCCTTTTACCGATGCAAAGGGGCCGAAATCCATAAGGATCCCTTGCTCCCATTAATTTTCTGGGGGACATAACGATCAGAGAATACGCTCCCTTAATTTTCATCATGGCACGCTTCACCGCTTCTTCTGCCGCTTTTGATTTTACCCGTTCCCTTGCAATATGATACGCAATGACTTCCGAATCAATCGTAGTTTGAAAAATAGCGCCGTCATAAGCCAGCTGGTCACGAAGTTCCGTTGCATTGATCAGATTGCCATTATGTGCCAGCGCCAGCGTTCCTTTTATATAATTTAATACCAAGGGCTGTGCATTCTCACGCGTACTGCTGCCTGCTGTGGAATAACGGACATGGCCTACACCGATGTCACCCTTCAGGTTGTCAAAACTGTCTTCTGTAAAAACTTCATTAACCAGCCCCATCCCTTTATAGGATGAAACTTGCCCTTTTGGACCCTGTGTATCACTTACGGCGATTCCACAGCTTTCCTGTCCTCTGTGCTGTAATGCAAATAATCCGTAATAAATGGTGGATGCAACATCGTTTCCATCAAAATCATAGATGCCGAATACACCACACTCTTCTTTTAATCCGTCAAACTCTTCCACTTGTTCATGTAAATGATTGTTCATATATCCAGCCTTTCTACATGCACTTGTTACCTGGTCATTAATATTGCTCTTACGAAAATCACAGTGGATGTAATATCCACTGTGTCTTTTGTTTTTCTTATAATCCGAGACGAGAGAATACTTCGTTGTAAGCTTCTTCTACATTTCCCATGTCTCTTCTGAAACGGTCTTTATCTAATTTTTCATGAGTTGCTGCATCCCAAAGTCTGCAGGTATCCGGTGATGTTTCATCAGCCAGGATAATCTGTCCATGATATCTTCCAAATTCGATCTTAAAGTCGATCAATTCAATATTTGATTTTAAGAAATATGCTTTTAAAACTTCATTTACTTTGAAAGCATATTTGGAAATCTCTTCAATTTCTTCTTTTGTAGCCAGATTTAATGCGATTGCAAAATAATCATTGATAAGCGGATCACCTAAATCGTCATTTTTATAACTAAATTCTAAAGTAGGAGCTGAGAATTTCGTTCCTTCCGGTACGCCAAGTCTCTTTGAAAAGCTTCCTGCTGCAACATTTCTGATGATAACTTCTAATGGAACAATCTCTACCTTTTTAACTGCTGTCTCTCTGTCACTTAATTCTTCAACCAAATGTGTTGGAACGCCTTCAGCCTCGAGAATTTTAAAAACATGATTGGTCATACGGTTATTAACAACACCTTTACCAACGATAGTACCCTTTTTTAAGCCATTGAATGCTGTCGCATCATCTTTGTAGTCTACAATTAATACGTCAGGATCTTCTGTTGTGTAAACTTTTTTTGCTTTTCCTTCATAGAGTAATTCTCTTTTTTCCATTTTGAATCCACCTATCCTTCTTCATATAGTTATCAGTATCATGACCATAGTGGGGCGTGCAGCTTGCAGTCACGCTCTAGACCGATCACCTACAAAATTATATAACATTGTAATTTATAAAGCAAGAATAATTCTCTAAAATACGACACGCATTTACATTTTAGTGGAATTTGCCCAAAAACTCCTGCGTTCTGGCATTGTCTGACCGAAATAATTCCTCAGGTTTTCCCTGTTCCACAATTACTCCGCCTTCCATAAAGATAATATGGTCTGCCACATTCTTCGCAAAGTTCATTTCATGGGTAACAATGACCATAGTCATGTGCTCTGCCGCAAGATCTTTAATGACCTTTAAGATCTCTCCGGTCAGCTCCGGATCCAGTGCTGAAGTCGGTTCATCAAAAAATAAAACCTTGGGGTTCAGCGCCAGCGCCCTTGCAATGGATACACGCTGCTGCTGTCCTCCTGACAGTTGATAGGGATATGCCTCTTCTTTCTCGGATAAGCCCATTTTAGCAAGCAGTTCCCTTGCTTCCTTCTTCACCTGCTCCTTATCCCGCTTCTGTACTCTGACGGGGGCATCCATTACATTTTTCAGTACGTTAAAATGAGGGAACAAGTTAAAATTCTGGAACACCAGACCAAAATTCTGCTGGATTTTCTTCAGCTGGTCCGGCTTTGCGTAAACCGCTTTCCCATCCGCTCCGGTGGTAACTGCTTTTTCTCCCAGATAGGAAAGTTCACCGGAATCCATCGTCTCAAGCAGCGTTGCACAGCGCAGCAGCGTAGATTTTCCGGAACCGGAAGGACCAATGATCGCCACTACTTCCCCCTGCTTTACCGTAAGAGAAATATCTTTCAGAACTTCCAGACTTTCAAATTTCTTCTCTATATTATGAATTTCCAAATAATTCATCTGACCTACCTTTGCATCGCAGTCATACTGCGACACTGCCCGCTTCCGTAAGAAGTGAATTCTGCGGGCAATCCTTTCCTGATTTATACATTTGTTATTAAACGCAGTCCGCTGCGCCTCATTCCGAAACCCTGTGTCTGAAGAACAATTAACGGTAATAGTTCATCTTCTTCTCTGCCTTTTCCATCAAAAACGCTACAATGAAGTTAAAGATGTAGTAGAAGATACCCGCTGCCACCAGAGGCATAACATTGGTACTGGATGATGCAAGTGCTTTAGCAACCGTGAACATCTCCGATACCGCGATTACCATTGCCAGAGAAGTATCTTTGACCAGGGTAATAACCTCATTAGTAATAGACGGAAGGATTCTTTTAATTACCTGAGGCAATATAATGGTAAAAAATGTCTGCACCTTGTTATAGCCCAGAAGTTTTGCAGCTTCATACTGCCCTACTGGCATAGACTCAATACCGCTGCGGTAGATCTCAGCAAAATATGCTGCATAATTCAGTGCAAAACCAATTATAACTGCTATAAAACGGTATGATGCCTGAATCTTAATGCCAAACAGGTAATATGGTCCGAAATAAACCACCATCAGCTGCAGCATCAGCGGCGTACCGCGCATGATTGATATGTAAATCTTTGCAATATTTCGAATGACACCGTTCTTTGACATCCGACCAAATGTAATTACCAGCCCGAGCGGTATGGAAAACAATAGGGTCAGTCCAAATATTGCAACAGACGTCAGCATTCCCTCTGATAATTTTGATAACATCATTGCGTAATTCATGTTTGCTTCCTCCAAATTGTGTCAATCGCAAAAGAGAGGGGAAGTTTCCCCTCTGATTTTGCGTATTCCTTTATTTTCCTATAATTGTAATATCCTTGCCAAACCATTCATTGGAAATATTAGCAAGTGTTCCGTCTGCTGCCATTTCTTCTAACGCTTTTTGAACAGCATCTTTTAATTCATCATTTCCTTTTTTGAATCCGATTCCATATTCTTCAGCTGCAATGGCTTCATCCAGTACTTTGAAATCTGCATTTCTTTTCTGAATCTGGTAGCTTGCCACTACGTTATCCATTGCAATCGCATCTACTGCTCCGGATTCCAGATCCATAAATGCGGTATTATAATCCGCTACGGTTATCAACTGTCCAAAGCTGCCTGAGAGTTCAGGCTTATCATTTAATGCCGCCTGAGCGCTGGAATCTGTCTGCACGTCTACTACCTTGCCTGCAAGATCCGCTAAAGTTTCAATTCCTGCATCTGCTTTTACTACAATTACCTGATCATTTTTCATATATGGATCCGACCAGGTATAATCGTCTTCACGTCCATTCATGGTAAATCCATTCCAGATACAGTCAATGGTTCCGGAATTTAATTCCATGTCTTTTGCGTCCCATGCAATCGGCTGATATTTTACTTCTTTGCCCAGGCGCTTCGCAACCTCTGCTGCTGCTGCCAGGTCAAATCCTGTGAATTCACCGTCATCTCCAACAAATCCCATTGGCGGGAAATCCTGGTCAAATCCTACTGTAAAGGTTCCCCCTGTTGCCGCTGCGGCCTCTGAGGATGCTGCTTCCGTTGTGCCGGCTTCCGTTGCCGCCTCTGTGGCTGCTGCTTCGGATGATGCCGCTTCTGTTGTTGCTGCTTCCGTTGTCTTGGATGCTTCCGTTGCCGCTTTGGTTTCTCCGGTACCGGATGAACCGCATCCGGAAATCATTGCTGCTGCTAAAGCAGTTCCCAGCATCATGCTTAACATTTTCTTTTTCATAATAACAAATCCTCCATTTTATACCAAACACTTTTTTTATTTACCGATTGAGCACTCTGCTCTGGTAAATCAGTAAAATCATACTAACATAAAATAACAGGGCTGTCAATTATGAAAAATTTACCGTAAAGCGGGGCGTAAGATGGCGTGTATGAATTCTCTAAATTGTTCTGAAACAGTCCTTTTAAGAACAGGTACTCTTATGATACTGGGCTTTTAGTTTCTCCACAATTTCTTCCGGCTCCATTTCTTTCAGGCTTTTAGCCAGGTCACTGTTCACTGCTTCTTTGCAAATCTGAGCGTTCCTCTTTTGAAGCTCCGTTACCATAATCTTATCCGCCTTTACTTCCTCCAGCCGTTTTTCATATGCTTCCTTTGGCAGGTACAGCGGCAGGAGTGAAAGGTATTTCTGGAATGTATCTTTGGATTTTACAATTCCATAGGACTGCCACAGGCAGTTTGCGGCTTCTTCAAATAAGAACAGTTTTGCATAAGCCCCTGCCATATTACCAAGAATAGAGGCATAAAACTGTATGCCCAGATTGCCCGGATTGCGGTCCTTCAGTATCTGGTAATACTCCTGTATCCCATTGATATACATGCCATACTCAACAAGATAATCGGCTTTCATCTTCCTTCTCAAGTCATCCGGCTGGATTTCTATTTTCGAAATTTCCTCCTGTATCTGCTGGAACTCCTGATGGGACAGATAGCCGATCTCCTTGAAAATAGGCAGAATAAAATTGCCGATGCTCTCTTCTTTATCTAATTGCTGGTAGAGTTTCCGGTAAAGCTTTAAAAGCCCCAGTTCATCCCTGATCCAGTCACAGAGTTTTTCGTTGATAATCGTATTATCAATAAGATAAATATTTTGCTGAAGATAATAGCACAGTTCTTCGATGGAATAAATATTCGTACTGATACTCTCGATATAATATGGATTTTTCGCCTTTTTTATCTGGCATAATACATATCCGCTCAATGCTTTATCTCCTTTCTATACATCAATGATCTCTTCCCAGACCTTTCCGGAAGAGGGAAACAGACCTCCGAATCCCAGATCCCGTATGGACACCTTACATTTGTGGACCGACAGAAAAGATATCGTTACTTCGAGTCTGGTGGTCTTATTGGGCCGTACCGGAAGTCCTTCCAGAAAAATACTGTGGGTTCTTGCCGGGCTGGTATCGATTGGTTTAAAGTAAAGAATTAATTCATCCGTATCATCCAGAATCAGCTCATAAGTATGATATGCCTCATACCAGTCCATACCTGCATTGAGACAGAGATAGTAGCTTTCCTTGCCCCGGATCTGCATCTGCATCCCCACATTTACTTCTACCATATCTTCTCCAACATACAGATAATCTCCGATATCGGCAAGCCCTTTTCTCTGCATTGCCCCATAACATGCTCCCTTTGTATAGAGATTCCTTCCCTGGAAAACATGTCTTCTGTTATTGCAGAGATACTGAAGGGAACGCACCGCCCAGGTTTTGTCAAAATTATCTCCGATGAGATACGTGGATGAGAAGATCTTATTTGCAAATATCTTCTGTATCAGACCAAGAAACAGACGGTCTCTTTCCAGATTCCAGTCAGTGTCCTTTTTTCCTCTTCTGACTTTGTTATCCAGGGCAAGCTGAGCCATTTTTGTCACCCTGACCAGCGCCGGCCTGGTCTTATAATCGATATCCAGTTCAAATGCCGTAATCTTAGAGTCTTCATATTCAAACAGGGCAACCTTATAATTCCAGAGTTCTTTTTTCTGGTTCAGGGTAAAATAGTAAAAGCTTTCCCGGTAATCCTGTAAAAACACACTGCTTCTCTCAATACCCAGCATCGCCAGAGATGATGGTATTGCACTCACCCAGGGCTCTTCCATTTTTTCCATTGTAACCATAATGCTTATATTACTTGCCAGGTCTTCTGTCCCCAGCATCTCAAAGCACTCTTTAAAAAAATTACTTAAAAGGACATCTCCCAGTTCTTTTTTCCCCTCCACCAAAGGGAAGATGTCTCTGGGGGTGGAAATCAGGTAATTATCCTTTCCCTCCTCCATACTGATCGTAATCGGATCTGAAATTTTGTGGTTATAAAATGTAATCAGCGAAAAATTTCTGCCCAGATCAAATCCGACAATGACCTCATTTATTTCCTTAATCATAGGTGCCTCCATCTTATTTACTGAATCTTAAAATCATAAACCCCGCCCCAAACAGCGGGTATCAAATACAAAATACTATGAGTCACAAAAATATCTGCCCCTGCCCTCCCGGAATCCGTCAAACGGATCTGCCTGACCTGGTTTTCAGGCTTACGGGAATAAACGGCTGATAAAATAATTCTGCTCAATATAAGTCTGCTTATTGTCTTCTACCGCTTTTTTATTTCCGTTCTGGATCGCTTCCATCATGTGATTGATCAAATCATACTGGCTGTTTCCTTCCGGTTTTGACTTTTTGGCATAGTGAATCGTCTGATCCTCTGTGGTCACTGTCTGGTTATCCAGTTCCTCCACCAGATGCCAGGTTAATTCATCTCCATAAAACAGCGTAAATTCTTTTACAAAGATTCCTTCGTACATATTCTTCATGGGTTCCGTTTTAAACCCATTTTCTTCCCCGCCCAAGCGGTAATGCAAGATCACTCTGGATTTTGGATTGGCACGGTATTCCACATAGGTTTTATCAGAGAGCTGGTATGGTCTTGTAAAGACATCCGGCAGTTCCTCAAAAAAAGCAAAACGAAGCCCTTCGTAAGAAATGTCTTCCATCATGCGGTTAATAACCGTCTCCTGTCCATCCGTCAGATCCGGCTTTTTGGCATAATTTCTTAAGAGCGCCAACTCACAAATACGTTCCGGTACCTGCTGCTTCACAGCCAGACGTTCTATATAATCAAATACCGGCTGTGCAACCTGTTTTTCTTTTACAAAGTAGTTATAAGCACTGAGTATGACATATGCCAGGCAGATTTGCTTTTTCCCCATCTTCTTGCGGTAGGAATCGAAAATTTCTTCGGTATCTTCCTCCCCCATCCTCATAAACAGTACAAAGATCAGGATTTTCTCTTCCATTTCAAAACCATCCAGATCAAATTCCCTGCCTGCTTTCCAGATATTTTTCATAATCTCAATCGGACCGTCATAATACATCAGAAGATATGACAAGATTGTCTCATCGTATTTCTCACTGGAAAAACAGTAAGCACAAAGAAACAGCAGCATGTCATCCGCCGCATATTCTTTTTCCAGAATTGTCCTGCTGCACAGGCGGACCAGCTGGATCAGATCTATATTTTCCGGGCCATAGATGCTCACAAGTCCAAATGCCTCCTGGCACATGCCCTCTTCGGTCAGAAGTTCAATTAGTTTCTTTTTATCGGTCTTCACAAACACATGGTAATCGATACGGTGAAGATATTCATAGCGCTGTTCGGCAGCAGGATGGTCATAATAATATTCCAGAATCTTACTCCGAAGCTGTTCTTTATAGGACTCCCGGATCACATCTATTTCCAGAAGCCTGCCATAGCTGTCCGCATTTGCAGAGGTAATCAAAATTTCTTTAGAATCCAGATAGCAGCTGTTTAATACCAGCCCCGCATTATCCGGGCAGAGTTCTCTGCAATATTCCCGGAAAACCGGACGGTCCATTAGTTTTGTCAAAGTATAAGGAATCTCCGAAGCGTACCGGTTCCCCTCTTCGTCTTCGAACAAAATCCGGTAGTCCCCGGTATACAGCTGCACATAAGCCGTGCCATCCTGAATCACAGCGCGTATCTCGTTCTTTAGCTGGCTGTGAATCACAATTGCCGACTTCATGCGGTTAACATCACACTTTAATTCGTATGTGAAAATTGCCCTTGCCAGTCCGTCTGCCATCCGCTTGTTCATAATCGCTTTTGTCAGGAAGTTATCGTATATTAACGCAAGATCTCTGCTGATTCTCCCAAGTGCCAGCTGGTCAACCATAAAACGCTCCATAGCCGGGCGGTAGCTCTTGTAGGTTTCCGGATCTTTGCTGTGGTTTCTGATTACATTGGCATATACAAACGCCTTTTTATTGTAACTCAAGGTATTGTTATAAGCAAAATACATCCGTACCATCTGAGGCAGTATTCTGTCCGTATCATCCTCCATGGTTTCAATATAATACTCATATAATCCCGTCAGGCGCAGCTCATACTCTACCCCTTTGGCATACCATCTGAAATATTTCTTATCTGTTTTATGGCCTTTGATTAACAGGCTGCACACTGCATTAATGATACTTTTAACCGGATATTTCTCATAGCAGTAAGTTAAGACGGAGAAAAGTCCTTCGTTAAATTCACGGTGGCGCAGGGTAAGTTCTGCCGCCTGCTCCGCGATCTCCCGGTTCATAACTTCTTCCTTGCACACGAACCGCAGAAGTTTTATTTCAAAGTCATCCAGACGCTTTAAGATCAATGGCTCCTTCTGGAGGATCTGTACTCCTTCCACATACATTACCGGACTGGTACAGCCGCAGATATACTGATCCCGGACTGCTGTCATCCTGTCCAGCGGTCCGCAGACCGATGGTTCCTGCAGGTAAAGAAGGATCCACTGCAGCATCCAGTTTTCCTTATTCTGCAGATATAATTCATACACCTTTTCTTCTATATAATCAATATATTTTGTATCCCGGTTATAAAACGTGGTGAGATAAAGATAATAACCTTCCAGCTCCGGCCGGTCTATCCTGTCCTTGTGATTCTCGATCTCTTCCAGTGCCATGCATGCATCTACCATCCGCTCTCTTGCGAAAAGAAGCTGCACCCTGTAAAGTTCGAAAAACATGTGGCTTCCTCCGGCATTGTGGTATTCCGTCAGTGCCTTCTCCGAAATATCCAGCCATTCGCCCAGCTTTTTGCGTTTTAAGCGAAAGTCCATATAAGCGGACATCATCTTTGCAACTGCCCTGTGCTGCTTATAGCCTTTCCGTTCACCGGTTCCTTTCACCGCTTTAAATGCCTCAATTTCAAAAACAAGCGTCTCGTAACCGGAACGAATCGTAATTCTGCCGTAATTTTTTCCGCCATGCAGTTTTTCCAAATCGATAACATATTCCAGAGAATAGGTGCTTCCTACAAATTCATCTGTGGTAACTGTTTCATGGTCAATGGAAATAAAGTCTGCATCTGCCTGGATATCCAGGCGCAAAAATCCCCAGTTGTCTTTAGTGAGTGCCAGCACTTCCTTCGTTGACTGAGTCATCGCCGGAAAGCTTCTGGACTGCTCTGACAGATGCAGATTTACCGTTTTTTTCTTTCCACAGCCAACCAGAAATTCTTCCAGACTGCGATAGCTGAAATTCTGTCCCCGGATACCTTCATAGAGGGATGCATAGGAGGGTGTCCATTTTGGCAGCATGTGATAAAATTCAGATGAAATAAACAGGACATATGCCTTTTGGAAATCTTCTTTTGCCAGCGCTGTAAATTCATCCAGGCTCTTATAAGCTACTGCCAGTTCCTGTTCCTTTGAATACTCTATCTCCAGGCAGAACGGAATGCGGTATTCTCCCAGATTGGAACAAATCGTAAAGGCTCCTTCTAATACTTCGCCTTCCTCCATTCCTGTCGTATCAATCTCATACACAATTTTTTCATTGTTTCCAAAAAAATCAGATGGCTCATAAGCGACCCTGGCACTGGAAGAATAGATGAATCCCTTCATCTTCTTCTCTTCCGGATTGCTGATCTCAAAACTGCCCCTGAATGATTCCCCTTTTTTAACCAGTACCCGGATTTCATCCACGGAAATTAACATGGCGGGGGCTTTATATTCAAAAATACCATTTAGTAATTGTTCAATTCTTCTTTTCAAAGGATTCACCTGCACTTTATTTAATCTATGAAGAGTATAACACTTTAGGTATAAAACGCGCAACTGTCTAAACGACAATTTGTTTTTGTTTTAGACATTTTTAAGGAATTCCCGACAAAAAAAATATGGCTGCTTTTCCTCAATATTCCATCAACTTCCTCTTAATTTTTTCTGAACAATTGTGAACTTAACGTGAACTACATTGTTCAAAACCTTCCATTATGATATAATTTTCTTGATTTAGAGGAGCTTAAGAAATTGAAACTACAATTGTACTGAACGATTATGAAAAACTTTTTTCAATGGGAGGAACCTTTTACGTGAATGCAAAAAAAAGCAGTAAACATCTCTGGATTATTCCAGTATACGGCATTTTTTATCTGCTGTCGTTTTCCTTTCTGGAAAGTCATGTGGTTGACCACCGGGAAATTATCCAATCCCGTTTAGACGACCTTATTCCTTTTTCAGAATTCTTTATCATTCCTTATTTTCTGTGGTTTTTTTACATAGCCGCAACCGTAACTTATTTTGCTCTGTTTCAAAAGAACATTAAAGATTACTATCATCTTCTTGCCACTTTAGCAATTGGAATGACGCTGTTTTTAGTAATCTCACTAATCTGGCCCAATGGTCACACACTGCGCCCAAGGAGCTTTGAACGGGATAATATTTTTGTTGATTTAGTACGTTATCTTTATACAATTGATACACCTACCAATATTTTCCCCAGTATCCATGTATTTAATTCGGTGGCGTGCTGCACCGCAATTGGTAACAGCAAAGCTTTGAAAAAGCATAAGATTTTACAGGCCTGCGTATTTTTACTGACTGTATCCATTGTATTATCAACGGTATTCCTGAAACAGCATACAATTATTGATGTCATCGCCGCACTTGCTCTGAACCTGATCTGCTATCAGCTGATTTACAAATACCAGACGATACTGGCTTTTGTGAAAGCACTGGGCGAAAAAAGAAAGAAAAAAATCTTTCATTCCGACACTTTCTAAAACTGATCTGCAAAGAATCCGAAAAGAGGTTTCGCCGTCCGGCAATTCCATCCTTTCGGATTCTTTTTATTTCTATATTTTATATTTTCTTTAATCTCTACTTAGTTCCTACTTTAACATTAACTTTATTTCCTACTTTAATATCTTCTTCAATTCATCCATAAATGTATTGACATCCTTAAATTCCCGATATACCGATGCAAATCTTACATATGCCACCGGATCCAGGTCCTTTAACTTGTCCATAACGATCTCTCCGATTAAGGTACTTTCGATCTCTCTGTCTTCCCGATTGAAAACTTCTGTTTCTGCCGCATCTATCATTTCATTTATTTTAAGAACTGGTATGGGCCTTTTATAACATGCCCGAAGAACGCCGGCTTCTATTTTTGACCGATCATACTGCTCTCTGTTCAGATCTTTTTTAATTACAATTAACGGAATGGTTTCCACTTTTTCATATGTGGTAAAACGTTTTCCGCATTCATCACACAGCCTGCGCCGTCTGATGGAATTGTTATCATCCGCCGGTCTGGAGTCCACTACTCTTGTATTATCCTGGTTGCAAAATGGACACTTCATATCATTACCTCCTTATCTACTCCTCCTGAGCATATCACATATCTCCCCTGCCCGTTTTATGTAGTATACTTTTTCTGTTTTGAGTATATCCAATACCTTAATGCCTGTCAATCAATTTTATTAAAAATACGCATAAACTTAGGTTTTACCTGGAAAATACCACTTTCAGGTGATTTTACGAATAATTTCAAAAGTAGAGCAATATAATGTAAAAATATATAACTGGGGAGCTTTTATGCGTATTTGTGATTTAAAACAAAAGGAAGTTATTAATGTTTGTACCTGCGGCTGTCTTGGCTGCGTCAGCGATGTAGATATCGATCCCCGTACCGGGCGTATTCTCTTCTTAATTGTTCCGGGACCCGGAAAAATCTGCTCCTTTTTAGGCCGGGATACGGAATTTATCATTCCCTGGGAATGTGTTACGCAAATCGGTACTGATATCATCCTGGTTGAGGTAGATGAAGAAAAAATTAAAAAGAAGTGCGAATAGGCTCGTTTTACGAAGTAAAACGATAACCTACTCCCACTTCTGTCAGAATAAATCTGGGATCGGCAGGATCCTTTTCGATCTTTCTTCGAAGGGTTGCCATGAATACCCTCAGATTGCCGGGTTCAATACCTTCCGTATAGCCCCAGATCTGATGAAGAATATAGTTATGAGTAAGGACTTTGCCTCTGTTTTCAATTAATAAATTCAAAATCTTAAACTCGATTGGAGTCAGATGGATTTCTTTTTCATCGATCAGAACCTTATGTGCTTCGTTATCCACCGTAAGATAATCACACTGGAAGATTTCTTCCGGAACCTTTTCCACACCTCCGGTGCGTTTACGAAGTGCAGCTCTGACTCTGGCCATCAGTTCCCCCATATAAAAAGGTTTTGTTACATAGTCATCAGCTCCCGCATCCAGCGCACGGATCTTTTCCTGTTCTTCCTGGCGGGCGGAAACCACAATAATCGGCACCTCGGATACTTCCCTTACCTTCTCAATCACTTCCATACCGTCTCCATCCGGAAGCCCCAGATCTAAAATGATCATATCGGGACGGTTTGCATAGAACAGACTTACAGCATCCTGCACTTCCTTTGCCACACAGAAACGGTAGCCCTCTTTCTTCAGGCTCATTGAGATAAAGTTAATAATGTATTTATCATCTTCCACAATCAGTATATTTTTCTTATCTTCCATCTGCATTCACCCTTTCCGCATTTAGCCAAAATGTCAGTCTGGCACCTCCGCCCGGTTTATTTTCAGCCCATATTTCACCGCCATGTTCTGTGACCACAGCCTTACAGATTGCCAGCCCCAGGCCTATGCCCTGCTTTTGTTTGGAGTCACCGCTTGCAGAAGTCACAAACTCATCAAATAGTTTCCCCATCATGGTCTCAGCTATGCCTTCTCCGTCATCTTCAACCTGTATAAAGACTTTCTTGTTCCGGAAACTGGCAAGGACAGATATTCGCCCGCCTTCTTTTGTATGCTTCATCGCATTGTCTAAAAGATTGATCATTACCTGGACCATCATCTTCCCATCCATCTTCGCCACAATCACCTCATCGGGAAGAGATACTGTAAATTTGCGCTTCTGATGAAGATCTCTGATATGGCTCGCTGCTTCATAGATAATATCATCGATGACTTCCGGCTGTTTGTTAATATGAAGACTGCCGCTTTCGATTTTGGTCATATTCAAAATATTTTCCATCATTTTCATAAGCCATAGCGCCTGCTCATTAATATCCGCCGCCAGGATCTGAATATTGTCTTTCTCTAATTTTTCAGAGTCCAGAATCAAACCGCAGTCACCGATAATTCCCGTCAGGGGTGTTCGAAAATCATGGGAAATACTTCGCAGCATGCGGCTTTTCATATGTTCCCGTTCCATTTCCACTTTGATCCGTTCCTGCTGCTGGTATACCAGTTCACGATCCATTGCAATTCCAATCTGGTTAGCCGCAGTCTTAATCAAAAGCTCCTGCTCTATGGAAAGGCCCTGATTCCGGTTATAGACTTTCAAAACACCCAACTGTTTTTCCAATCCGATAATAGGCACCATCATATAATCACCGAGTCTGTGGTTTTTATCCCGCATTTCCTCGCTTTTATCTCCAATCAGTTCCACTTCACTCTCAAACTTCGTATGTTCAAAGATATAGCGTATCCCCAGATGGACGATATTATCTTTTCCTGTTACATTGATAAAGCTTTTGGACATCTCATGTAAAAGCCTCGCCGCCTGTTCATTTTTCTGTGCGATCAGCAGCTGTTTCTGAAATTTAACTGTCAGGTTATAAGAAATAAGGGATGCGATCAGAAAAATGATGATCAGGACAATATCATTTATATCTGCGATCTGAAAGGTATGCAATGGAGCTGTAAAAAAGAAATTAAATGACATGACACTGATGAAAGAAACCGCCACTCCATACTGGTAGCCATTGGTATAAGCCGTAGTGAGAAGCACTCCGATCATATAGATCATCAGGGTGTTTTCTTTTGCAATTCCGGCACTGTTTAACAGAACGGAAAAAAGAGTCGTACCTGCAACGATGGCTACGACTCTGCCAATATATTTCAAATGCTGAAGATATATTTTTTTATCCATTCCAAACCTCTTTTATTTGATAGACAGTGAATTCCTTCTTTCTTCCTATTCTAACATGTTATTGGATATTTGCCAATATCCTGTCAATATCATTTCGCTGCCCGATAATCATCAGATGCTCATTGCCGGTCAGTATATAATCTGCATGGGGCAGTAATTTCACATCCCGTTCCACCTTGATTCCAAGAATGCTCACATGATATTTGGCACGGACATCCACCTGCTTGATACTCTTGCCCACCCAGGAAGGAAGAGGCGGAATCTCTAAAATGGAGTACCCTTCTGTCAGTTCCACGTAGTCAAATACATGATTGGCGCTATGGCGCACAGCAATCTTTTCTGCAATATCCCGGTCCGGATAAACCACCTCATCTGCCCCGTTTCGAAGAAGGAACTTGGCATGGATATCCCTGTTTGCTTTACTGACAACATATTTACCGCCCATTTCTTTTACCAGACTGGTTATCTCCAGGCTGCTCTGGAAATTAGAACCAATGCAAATAAAACACAGGTCAAAATTACTGATTCCAAGGCTTCTTAAAACCTCTTCATTGGTGCAGTCACCCACTTTTGCCGTCGTTGCATAGGGCAGGAGGTCCGATACCTTATCCTCATCCTTATCGATTATCATAACTTCATTATTCATTTTCGAAAAATTAATGCATAAATGATGCCCAAATCTGCCCATTCCAATAATTAGTATTGTCTTCATGTTCGTCTATCTGCTCCTTTATCCTATGGTAATTTGCTCAACCGGCTGTACTACCGGCGTTGTTTTTTTATTCCCCCGCAATGACAATGCAAACGACAAACTTCCGATTCGCCCGCAGTACATGAGGAAGATAATGATTATCTTTGAAATTGCATTTAACTCCCTGGTAATTCCCGTTGACATTCCTACGGTACCAATTGCTGAAAATACCTCCAGCAGTACATCTGACATGGGTATCGGCTGTATGGCTGTGATCAATATTACGGCACCGATAGACAGAAACAGGTTGGTGCATAATACGGCACTGGCTTTCTTAATTACATCATCGCTCAATCTTCTGCCATAGATATTACAGCAGCGGTTCTGTGTAATATTCTCCCTTAAATAGAAGATCATGACTACCAGGGTTGTAGTCTTGATACCTCCTGCGGTAGACCCCGGGCTTCCGCCGATGAACATCAGTACAATGGTGAGCAGCTTACTGCTGTCCTGAAGTGCCGCCGTATCCACCGTATTAAAGCCTGCGGTTCTCGCCGTAACCGAGCTGAACAGGGAACTTAGTATTTTACCGCTGGGTGACATATCACTGATGAGGTGGCTGTTTTCAAATACGTAAAATAAGACTGCTCCTCCAAAAATCAAAACCAGCGTTGCTGATATTACGATTTTCGTATGGAGTTTGTATTGGCGGAATTTCCATTTATGGGTCCAGACATCATCCCATACCAGAAATCCGATACCGCCTACAACGATTAACGTCATAATCGTCAGGTTTATAATCCAGTCATCATAATACCCGGTAAAGGAAGCATAGGGGATTTCTTTTCCCATCAGGTCGAATCCGGCATTACAGAATGCGGAAATGGAATGGAAAATGCCATAAAAGCTGCCCCGCAGCACTCCAAATTCCGGGATAAAACGGATGCTTAACAAAATCGCTCCCAGTCCTTCAAAAAAGACCGTACCAATAATGATCTTTTTCGCCAGACGTACAATACCGCCAATCTGCATGGTATTTACACTTTCCTGCAGAATCCCCCTGGTTCTGAGCCCTATTTTTCTTCTTAATATAATAGAAAAAAATACGCCGATGGTCATGAAGCCCAGCCCGCCGATCTGAATCATCCCTAGGATTACCAGCTGTCCAAACAGTGACCATTTTTCCACCGTATTATTCACAACCAGTCCGGTAACACAGGAAGCTGAAGTTGCTGTAAAAAAAGCATCCAGGAAATTCGTCATCTGCCCATCCTTACTGGAAATCGGCAGGGTCAAAAGAAGAGCTCCCGCCAATATGATGGTAAGAAACCCAACTGCAATCATCTGGGTTTGCGTTAATCTTTTATACAATAGCTTCAGCATTTTATTTATGTCCTTTCCCTCTGGAGCGTGTTTAAAATTTCTGCTTTCTTACAGCTTACGCTCTTATATGCACTTTAAAAATTTTTATAAAAATCATCCTGCTGCAAGTTCTAATTATAATAAACTATCCGTTAAGGCGGTGATAATTTATCTGTTTTCTATATTAAAAATGCATATATATTACTGATTTGCCATTAAGATTATATTAAGATGAAGTGGTAAAATGCTAACTCATGAAACCTTTCTGTTTTTCCTCATATTTTTATTATTTCCCGGAATTATAAATGAATGCAGAACGCTCCCTTTTATCCGGTGTTTCTTCCTATTTAATTGCTTTTCTTTCTATTAATTGCTTTTCTTTCTATGTTAATTGCATATCTTTCTATATTTTGTGTTTTCTGTCTGCCAACATCCTGGCAAGCTCCAGGACCGTGCCCTTTTTTTCTTTACACTTTTTCCCGTCCAGATAAAGGCTTTTTATTTCAGCCTCCGTGATGTTGTCTTTGTTTAGCTGCAACAGATTCCTGTCCGTTACCATGAAGTTTGCCCGTTTTCCCACTTCCAGCGTTCCCAGTTCCTTTTCTTCCCCCAGCATTTTCGCCGGGTTCCTGGTATAGGTACAAAGCGCCTGATACATGGTCAGGGATTCTTCGGGTATGGTAAAATCAATCATGCCAAGCATCTGGATGAACGGATTGATGCTTTGTACCGGAGCATCACTGGAGCCGCAGATGCATACGCCCTTTTCCATCAGCGTGCGAAGAGGGATCTGCTGCCTAATTACGCTTTCTTCCAGAGCCTGTCCATAACTTTTCAGATAGTATTTATCCATCCAGGCAAAGCCGGGCTGTACTACCAATGCCAGATTCTGATCCATAACGCGCTTTACGGCTTCTTTTGACGGAAATTCGAAATGATCGATGCGATGCATCCGTTCCGTTTGAAAGCTGTCATAACCGTCCAATAAAAGGTCTATCGCCTTGTCCCCTATGGCATGGCTGCTGATTTGAAATCCTGCACGATCCGCTTCCATTAATTTATCAGCAATCTTTTTCGCTGTGTAGTAGCAGTCACCGTGTTCATTTGTGTCTTTATACGGGCTGTAAAACGCTGCACTGCGGGATCCCACTGCGCCGTCCATTTCCCAGTCACCACAGCCGCCCACCCGGGGTGTCTTCTGATATCTTCGGTAAAAACCCGCCTTGTTTAAATCCATAAACTGTGGATAGAGGCGTACACCAATCTCCATATGGGATGCTATTTTAGCCAAAAGCTCTGTTTGCTTATCTCTCTTTCCATCTCCATTTCCGTCCATTGCACAGACCGTGCCAATTCCGTACTTTATACAGAGATTTGTAAAGCTTCCAATCCCTCTTGCCCAGGCGGATGGGGATACTGATTTTCCAATGAGCTCCATCACTGCGCCCTGTATAACTTCATGATCTCTGCCTGTGAGAATCCCGGTATGATTCTCTTTATAAATATTCAGCTCTTTTAACAGCTCTGTGGACATACTGCTGCTATGCCCGTCTATATTGTAAATAACCATTTTTCTTCCATCTGCCCAATCATCCAGTTCCTGTCTGTTGGGAAGCCTTTTTTCTTTCATTGCGGATGCAATGTACTGATTCACCACAAGGATATTTTGCCCGGTTCTCTTCCTGCATTCTTTCTTTATCAGCTTTCCAGCCTCATCCAAATGATCCGGGCATATTCTGCCATTTCGGATTTCACATGCCACAATATTATCCGCTGAGAGCACCATGGTATACAGCAAATGAAGATGCGCATCTATCATAGATGGGTAGACATGCCCGCCGTTTAAGGAAATCTCCTTCTCATATCCATATGGCTTCACACCACCGAGATAGCTGATTTTTCCATCGGTAACTCCCATATAACGGTAACATTCCCCTTCCTCTCTGAGGGTATGGAATGTTCCGTCCCGAAAAAGACATTGTGTAATTCTCATTGTATTCATTCTGCAATCACCTTCCAGACTGTTATTTCTTTCTGACCAATTTATCTGTCTATTATACCTGCCGCCGCTACTGTCGTAAAGTTATTTTTCTGATACTGCACCTGGACAGACGGAAAGGAGCCACTGCCTGTGCATAATGCGCAGGCAATGGCCCGTTAGCTATGAAACGATTATTTTACGGTAACTTTCTTTATTGTACTGTAAGATCCAAAATAGGTCTTACCATCTACTACCTTGTATGCTCGTACTTTATAGTAATAGCTCTTTCTGCTCTTCAATTTAGTATTTACATATTTTACCACGGAAGATTTTTTAGCGGTATATACTTTTTTGTATTTACCTGATCTGGATGTTGCACGATAAACCTGGTATCCGCTTGCGCCTGCTGTTTTCTTCCATTTAAGCGTTACTTTTTTGCTTCCTGCTTTTGCAGATACCGAAGTCTTAGAAGGATTCGTAACTAATTTAACGGTATCGGAATAGCTTCCATAGACCTTCTGTCCATTTACAAGCACATATCCCCGTACACGATAATAATAGATACTTCCGCTGCTGCGTCCGGTGTGTTTGAAACTGGTCCCTTTTACATCAATTGGGGCTCCGTATTTTTCGCCGGATTTGCGGAATGCTGCCTCGTATCCGCTGATGCCCGCCAGCTGATTCCACTGCAATCTGTTTGTTGTGGCATACTGGTTTACTTGTTTCACACCGGAAACTTTTGGCATACTGATTATAAAGGTTCTGGTAATGCTGCCTGTATAATTTCCTTTTCCCACAATGACCACCTTAGCCGTTCCCGGATTGCGGTTTGATGAGATGCTTACGATATAGTCACTGTCTCTCTTTAATGTGATATTGCCGCTGGTAACGCTGATTGCAGGTGTAAAGGAATTTCCATTATAGATCTGGTTGGATATTCCGGTTACGGCAAAGCCGCTTAAGTTCTGGGGAAGTATACTAAAGCTGATTACTTTGGTTCCTGCATAATTTCCTTTTCCGGCAATGGCCGCCTTTGCGGTTCCCGCATTTTTATGATCCGTATAGCTTACGGTATAGTCGCTGCCTTCCTTCAAATCTTTCCCTTTGTTCATAACGGTAATCTTAGGGGTACACGCACTTCCGGTATAGGTCTGTGCGGATGGCTGTGCGATTTCCAGTGCGTTTACATCCATTGGTAATATGGTAAATGTTGTATTTACACTGCCGGTATAAGCGCCCATCCCGGTAACCTTTACATTTGCTGTACCTGCATCGGTGTTCTGTCCATATTCCACGCTGTAATCCGTTCCTAAAACTAAGAGCTGATTCTGGTTTTTCACGGTAACTGCCGGGCTGATTGCCGAACCGGTATAAGTCTGGTCCCCGATTGCCGCTACGGTAACCATACTCAGATCTTTTTTAAGGATTTCAAAACTGGTTTCAATCGTTTCTTTGTAGTTTCCTTTTCCGGTGATGACAACTGCCGCCGTTCCCGGTGCTGTATTTTCTTTGTATACGACCGTATAATCCTGTCCCGCTGTCAGTTCCATTTCTTTGTCCGTCAATTTTACCTGAGGCTCCTGTGCCTGTCCATTGTATACCACCGGATCAATTGGTGCAATCTGTACCTCTTTCAGGGTTTTTGGCAGAATTGTGAAGCGGATGTTGCCGGTTCCTGCATAATTGCCTTTTCCGGTAACTGCTGCATTGGCACTTCCGGCTGCGGTATTAGAGGTATACTCCACGGTATAATCCTGTCCTTCTTGCAGCGCAGCTTCTCCGTCTTTTACCATCAGTACCGGTTTTACTTCCTGTCCTGTATAGTTTTGCTCCGGTATTTTATCAATCTTGATATCTTTCACTGATTTTGGGAGAATCGTAAAGGATACGGTTTTTGATTCTGCATAATTTCCGGTTCCGGTAATCGTTACGGAAGCAGTACCTGCATTGGTGTTTGCCTGATAAACAGCCGTATAATCGCTATCTGCCTTTAATGTTTTATTCAGACTCTTTACGGTCAGCAGCGGTTTTATTTCTGCTCCGGTATACCCCTGGGGTGCTATCTGGTCAATCTCTGCATTCTCAACCGTTCTTGGCAGAATCTCAAATTCTACAGTTCTGGCACCCGAAAAACTATTTAAGCCGGTTACTGTGACACTTGCTGTTCCTGCATTGACATTATCCTGATACTCTAATTTATAATCGCTGCCTTCTGTAAGAAGCAGATTCTGATTCTTCACAGTTACCATCGGAATAATTTCTTCCCCGGTATATGGCATCGCATTAAATACCTGTATGGAAACGGTGTCTATTCCTCTGCGGGTAATTTGAAATTCGGTGTCTTTACTTCCTGCGTAATTGCCTTTTCCAGTAATGGATACTACCGCTTTTCCCACAGCGGTATTGTCCTTATACACTGCAGTGAAGTCTTCTCCCTGTACCAGTGTTTTTTCACCGTCCATCATGGAAATTGCCGGTTCGATGCCGTAGCCGCTATAGATTTGTGCCGGAATTTTATCTATGGTGCTGTCCTCTAAATCTTTTGGCAATATGGTGAATACCGTATTCATTGCGCCGGTATAGTTCCCTATTCCGGAAATCACAACATTGGCTTTGCCCGCTGCAGTATTTGCAGCAAAGTTTAGGGTATAATCCACATCTGCCGTTAACGGATTTGTTCCATCCAAGACGGATAGTTCCGGTTTCATTTCTGTTCCGGTGTAAATCTGATCCGCAATCTTTTCTACGGTTACTCCGGTTAATGCTTTTGGAAGAATCGTAAAGACTACATTTGCTGTTCCACCGTAATTGCCTTTTCCGGTTACGGCTACCGCTGCTGTGCCTGCATTGATATTATTCGTTACTTCAAAAGTATAATCACTGTCTTTTGTTAATTGTTTTGCTCCATCCGTAACTTTTACATCCTCCGGCACGATTGCCAAACCGGTATAAGAAGCATTGTCTGGATTTGTGATTGCTGTCTTAGCAATAGGCTTTGGTGTGATATTAAATTCTGCGGTTACGACACCATCGTAATTACCCTTTCCCGTAATGGTTACGACAGCTTTGGAGTCTGCACTTGTTACATCGGTATTATTTTTATAAACGGCTTCAAAATCCATTCCCTTTTTCAGTTTTACCTTGCCGTTCATCACGATTATCTCAGGTGTCAGTTCCTGCCCCTGGTATTCCTGGTCAGCAATTGCTGTGACATCGGCATCTGTTAAGGTGCGTTTTATAATTGTAAATGGTTTTTCTACTGTTCCGGAATAGTTCCCGTCTTCAGCTGCTGTGACTTTTACAGCTGCCTTTGTTCCTACTTCATATACTTCCGGATATTCCAGCGTATATTCTGCTTCTGGAATATTTGCATCCTCTGTGGAAGAAACTGCAGGCTTAATAACCAGTCCGCCTTTGTATTCCTGATCCGGTATGTCCGCAAAGTAATCCGCTTTTAATGGCTTTTTCTGTATGTTGAACTCTTTTGTTACCGAGCCGGTATAATTGCTGTCTTCTTTCGCTGTAACGATTACTTTACCTTTTCCTGCATTGGTATTATCTTCATAACTTACATCGAAACAAGATGCATCAAATACCGCTTCTGCCGGTTTATCCTTTACGGAAACATTTACCTCCGGTTC
This sequence comes from uncultured Robinsoniella sp., assembly GCA_900540475.1. Lineage (GTDB taxonomy): Bacteria > Bacillota > Clostridia > Lachnospirales > Lachnospiraceae > Robinsoniella. The sequence goes on from UQGG01000046.1 coordinate 43,577, forward strand.
AAATGGTGCCTGGCAGTAGATCTCATCTTGAATATCGGAAACTTGCATTTCATTGGCCATCCCCTGCCCGATATCCATTTTTTTAATCTCATAAGTTTTTTCGAATGACCCGGTAAAATCAATTCCTCCGGTAAATGTTACCGTTACGGTTCCAGTGTTGATTACGTCCTGAGAATAAGATACCCCGTAATTGACCTGTAAATGATTGGCACCGGTTAACTGAAGTCTGTCATCACTTGGTTTTTGTTCGGATCCGTTATAAATAACGTCCTCCAGCAAAATTTGTTCCTGATACTCTGAGATATCTCTGGGGAGAACCTCAAATGTTGTCTTCGCCTTGCCGGTATAATTTCCCATACCGGTTAGGGTCACTTTTGCTCCATTGGTGTACACATGAATATTATCCTGCATATCCACCCGGTAATCTTTACCCTGCTGCAGTTCATTTTCTCCATACACTACGGTAAGTGCCGGAGTCAGAAGCCCGCCGGTATAAGTCTGGGCTGCAATAGGTGCTATAAAACGGTCTTCCAGCTCCTTTGCCTGAATGGTATATTCAAACGTACTGTTCGTTCCTGTGTAATTGCCGATTCCGGTAATTGTTACTTTTACAGCGTTTCCGCTTACATTTACCAGTTCACCGTCATACGCGGCTGTAAAGTCCGTACCCTCTGTCAGATCCTGATCCCTGTCTTTTACAACCAGAACCGGTTTGATTTCTTTTCCGGTGTATAGGTAGCTGCTTCCTTCTTTCGCAGCTATTGATATATCATTTGATCCTATATCCTTTGCATCAATATCAAAAGAAACCTCTGTGGTTCCCTGATAATTACCCATTCCTTCTACCGTAAATTTTGCTTTGGCATCCGCTGTGGTAGAATTTGTATTATCGGTATAGCCGGTAATCTTATAATCTTTATTTTCGGATAGCGGAACTTCCTGATCCCCAATTACCATAACTGCCTTAAGCTCTAAAGGCTGTTTTTCGGCTCCGTCATATACCGGTATCGCGTATGAAAATTTCGCATTTTTAATGTCTGCCGGGATGATGGTAAATTTCTGGTCAATGGTTCCCTTGTAATTATTCTGTCCAGTCAGCAGAATCGTTGCCGTACCCAGATCGTGATTGTTTTTATACTCAATAATATATTGATCTGCAGGAATCACTTCTCCGTTATCCGTAACTACCACTTCCGGCTCTATGTCCATACTGGTATATTCCTGATCTTGGGCTTTCGTCATTTCCACATCCGGGGAGAGTAAAGATTTCTTCTGGATTACAAATTCTTTCGTTATTTCACCAGTGTAATTGCCTTTTCCGATAACTTTCGCAACTGCCTTAACGGAATCTGTGCTGGCTTTATCATTATTTTCATATGTAACCGTATAATCGGTATCTAAAATCAGTTCGTTTTTATCCTGTGTAACAGTTACTTCCGGACTGCAGCCTTTTGTTTGGTACATCTGGTCTGCAATAGCTTCGATAGCCGCCTTATTCTCTTCTTTACCAAGATCACATGGTACAACCGTAAACTGTGTTGTACGGGTTCCGGAGTAATCCCCGATTCCGGTAATTTCAATTTCGGCTTTTTCATTATTTTGGGCAACATCCATATTATTTTTATACAAAATGGTATAGTCGGTATCTTCCACTAATGTCTTTGCACCGTCTTTTAATGTAATTTCCGGCTTGCATTCACTTCCTGTATAAGGCTGGTCATCTATGGTTTCCGGAGTCATCGTTATGGAAGCATGTGAGATTAACTTTTTACCAATAATAAATTTTAATGTCTCATTCTTTCCCGTGTAATTTCCAATACCGTTTATGGTTACGGTAACTTCTTCATCCGCTTTTTTATGTTCTCCGCTGTAGGATACGGTAAAATCGGTGTCTCTGACAAGCGTTACTTTTCCATCTGTCACCACTACTTCCGGTTCCACTGCTTCTCCGGTATATGCTGTAGATGCATCCATCCCCAGTTCTACAAGGAACGTCTCATCTGATATCGTTTTGGGAAGTATCTTTACCGGAAGCGTTACCACTCTGGTACCTGTATAATTTCCAGCATCGGCACTGATTTCCGCCGTAATGGGACTGCCTTCCTGAGTAGCATTTATATTGTTGGTGTAATTTGCAATACTCCATGTATCGTCGTGGAGATCTGCATAATTCTGATCTGCAATTTGATTATTTTTTAAATGCATCTGTGCTTTAAAATCTACTTCTTCTCCCGTATACACAACATCCGCAAGAGGATCATCCTGATCGCTTACAAAGGTTAAATCCGCCGTGTTAATATCCGCAGGCAAAATGGTAAAGTGCGATTCAACCTTACCTGTATAGCCATTTTCCTCAATTCCCTGTATGGTAACGGTAGGGACTTCTCCTGTCCAGGTTCCTTCTGCCGCATTAATATTATAGTTATAGGACGCTGCATAATTACTGGGATCTACCGATGTTCCATCCCCCAGCACCACCGTAATTTCCGGTGTCTTTGGCGTACCGTCAAAAACGGCCTCAAAGTCTGGCGAAATCCTGATTTCCGCCGAACTTAAATCCTTCATCCCTTCTCCCGGTCCACCTCCCTGGGCAAATGCCGTTAGTCCTGATGAGAGAACCATAACGCAAACAAGCAGGATGCTCAAAACTCTTTTTCCCAGCTGTCTGCCTGATTTCCATTCCTTTTGTTCCTTCATAGCATAAACTCCTTTCCATTTTCAGTCACAATTCGTTTGTTTATTTGTTTATTTTTTTATTAAATGTGAATTCCTCCGCTCCTTATCGCTCAATTCACCTCCCTGCCTTTCTACTAATTGAATTTAAATTTATTATACATGATAACTCCCGGTAAAAGTTTCAAGAAACATTCAAGCTTTTTCCCTCGCTATATACCAGGTCTTGCTGTTGTTACCGTACAAAAAAGACTGCAGTATAAAATAGCATTTTATACTTACAGCCTGTTTATCCATTCCGTTACAGCGTATATTTTTCCTTCATTACTTCCAGGCTTGCCTGGGGGCTGATAACATCAAAGATTAATTCATCACGTTTCCAAAAGCGGTATCGCATTTCACAGCTTAAGCTCTCTTTCACTGCCCTGCCCATGCTGCCCTTGACAGGAGCTTTCAGATCAGAGGGATTCTGCTTAATAACTTCTGCATGTAGCCAGTATTTACCCTGGCGGATCAGTGCCTCTTCAGCGTTAAAGATCAGGATCCGAACACCCCGGTAGGTGGCAAGCCGGTATTCTTTACCGCCATGTATAATGCAGCAGATACATCCGGTAAAGCTTCCTTTTAGAAAAGGAATTTTAGCAAGTGACAGCATCAGATCTCCGGCGGCACCGCCGTTCCAGCTGCACGCAGTCCAGAAATATTCACTGGGGAAACTGCTGCCCCAGTCTTTTTCTATATAGCCGGTACCTCCCGAGAAATCATATCTGTGCCCATTAACAACAACCGTCCCCGTCAGTTCATGATGCATGCTGAGTACACCATGATTGCACTGCATAAATGGTGCAAACCGAAACGGTCCCATTATGTCTTTCCGGGGAGTTCTCAGTTCACCGTATCTTATCTTTCCTATCACTCTTAAATCCCTGGTTTTAATATCCAGTATGATTCCTTTTTCAGAAAAGGTATTTTTTCCGATCCGGCAATAAAAGTTCATAGGGCTGGCATAAAAATACTCGGCGGGAAACTCTGTATAAAAGGATTCATCATTGTTTATCACCTGAATGGAAGCCGAACGGTTTCCCTGTTCATCGATATGAAAAGCCGGGATAAAACTTAAGGATTCTCTCCCCGCCTGATGCTTCAGATACCATCCTTCAAAGAAACTTTTTTTCTTTTTCTCCCCATGGAAACTTTTTCTGGGTATTGTCAGATACTGCCGGACTTTTTTCATATTAATTCCCCTTTTCGTATTTACTCCGTATTCAGATTCTCCTGCGCCGGATTGTCTATGAGGTTCCCTTTATAATCAAACCGGGATCCATGGCAGGGGCAATCCCAGGACAGTTCATCCGGGTTCCATTCCAGCTGGCAGCCCAGATGGGGGCATCTGGTATCAACGATAAAAACTTCCCCTTCTGCATTTTTATATACACCTGCTTTTTTTCCTTCATATTCTACAATGCCGCCATGGGACAGCGGAAGTTCCTCTATATTCTCTTTTGGTATTTTCAGGTTTTCATACAAGATCCCTTTGGCTGCCTTATACCCATCCGTCACTGCATTTTTAGCAGACGCCGACAGATGAAAGCGCTGGGGTGAGAATACTTCCATAAATGGATTTTCCCTCTTCATGATCAAATCGGAAATCAGCATTGCGGATACCATAGAGGAGGTCATTCCCCATTTACCAAATCCCGTTGCCACATACCAGTCCGGTGTCTGGCTGGAATATTGTCCGATATAAGGTATTCCATCCAGAGTCATACAGTCCTGCGCCGACCAGGACGCGGAAACCCTGCTGCCGGGCCAGTATCTGGATGCCTCTTCCCACAATTTCTGATAACAGCCTCCTGCTTTATTTTCTCCGGTACGGTGACCGCTGTCACCTATTAAAAGCAGATCCTCATAATTTCGGTAAGAAAAGCTGTTATCTTTGTCAACCCCCAGATACATGCCGTCTAACTGAGCTGCATTTTCCAGCGCCAGTACATAACTTCTCTCCTGATGCATCCGCATAAAATAGTATCCCGGTACATTGATAAAGGGATAATGAGTGGCAAATACAATCTGTTCTGCATGGATTACATAGGAATCCGTTACGATTTCCTGTCCCTCCACACTTTTTACCCTTGTATTTTCATAAATCGTAAGTTCCTTTATGATCGCATCCAGAAATTCCAATGGATGAAACTGTGCCTGTCCATAAAATTTAGCTGCCCCTGCAACCGGAAAGGGCAATTCTGTATGGGTCGTAAATTCTGCGTGTATCCCCAGTTTCTGAGCAGCTTTTACCTCTGCTTCCAGACTCTCTGATTTGGACACTGAATATAGATACGAAGGCAGTTCCTCAAAATGACAGGAGATCTGATATTTATCAATCAGATTTTGATAAGCCTTGATTGCTTTCTGGTTGGCAAGGGCATACTGTCTCGCCTTCTCAATACCACAATCCCGAATTAATTTATGGTAGATCAGGTTATGAGAGGATGAAATCTTAGCAGTTGTATTCTTCGTCTGCCCGCTTCCTACCCTGGACGCTTCAAATACAATTACTTTTTTGCCTTCCTGCTGTAGAAAATATGCAATTAATATCCCTGCCATACCTCCGCCGATTACAGCTACCTCTGTTTCCAGGTTATCCGCAAGGGACGGCATCGCTGTTACTTCTGCTGTTTTACTCCATATTGATTCCATGTGCTCACCTTCATACCTGATTTTTTGAGGAATTCACCTCATTCTTTTATATCATTCATTATCTCAAATAGTTCTTCATGCTCTTTAATGCATTCTTTTCCAGCCGGCTGACCTGTGCCTGGGAAATGTTGATCTCGTTTGCTACTTCCATCTGTGTTTTTCCCTGGAAGAAACGCAGTTCAATAATATGGCGTTCCCGCTCGTTCAACCTTTTAATTGCTTCGTTCAAAGAGATGGATTCCACCCAGTTCTCTTCTTTGTTCTTTTTATCACTGATCTGATCCATAACATAGAGTGTATCTCCGCCTTCGGTATAAACCGGGTCATAGAGACTGACCGGGCTCTGGATGGCATCCATGGCAAATACAATGTCTTCTTTCGCAATACCAATCTCATCGGCAATTTCATTAATGGTAGGCTCCTTTAAATGTTTCTTCATATAGCCTTCTTTTGCATAAATTGCCTTGTAAGCCGTGTCCCTCAGTGACCTGCTTACCCTGATCGAATTATTATCCCTTAAGTATCTGCGGATCTCACCAATAATCATCGGAACCGCATAAGTAGAAAATTTTACATTTAAGGTGGAGTCAAAATTATCAATTGCTTTAATCAGGCCGATACAGCCTATCTGAAACAAATCATCCGCATTTTCATTACTGCTTGAAAAACGTTTAATTACACTTAATACCAACCTTAAGTTTCCTTTGATGTATAGTTCTCTTGCTTCTTCATCGCCCTCCTGAATCCGGGCAAAAAGCGCATTTTTTTCTTCATTGTTTAAAAGGGGAAGCTTTGATGTATTCACACCACAAATTTCTACTTTATTAAGAGCCATAACGTTCATCCTCCTATTAATTTGTTTAATAGAATGATTCACATTATGGCTCTCAAATATTCAAATATGAAAAAAATTATGTCAACTTTTAGCCCTTGACAAATTCATGATGGGGGTGGTAATTTTTCATTATCCAATGTCATAAACGCTTCTGAGCCGCAGTTTATCCGGCTTTCCGCTGATTATCCGGATTCGCTTTTCTCCGGCGTTCATATCAAAATAATTATCGGATAAAATCAGGTCTTCCCTCTGGTTTAAAATCTCAACATTTTTTGCGTATGTTTTTGCCTGAATAATGATTTCCCCGTTCTCTATTCTGCAGGTTAGCTGAGGATCTTTGTATTTAAAATACTTGGGAAGGGAAAATATCACAGTCCCTTCTGATATAAGTTCTCCATTTTTCATCAGCTGATAGCTGACATATTCTGTAAACATATCTGCTTGCTGCAGATTTACTTTCTCAAGCCATACGCTGGTCAGCGCAGGAACCGTAATATCGCTGCTTTCTTCTCTTTGCACAACTGCATCCGCATTCCTCAGCTGCCATTTTACCGTTACGGCTTCATCGGCTCTGGTTTCATTTGCAACATTTAAATGAATCGACTTTTCTATATGGTAATGCTGTCTGTTCATATCTGCATCCTGTGTTAAGAGTCCTTCTTCCTCACAGGATATCATCAGCGGGCAAAAAAACCGCTTTGCATAGTAATGAAGTGCTTTCCATCGCTGGCAGTAATCGATGGATGACCAGGATGCTACGGGCCAGCAGTCGTTAAGCTGCCAGTATATTGCTCCCATGCAGCGTCCTCTGTTTCTTCTGAAATGCTCTACGCCATAGCGGATTGCATCTGCCTGAAGCAGCTGAGACGCATAGATCACCGTTTCAAAGCTGTAAGGATAGCGGTAGGTCTGCTGAAGGTAATTCATAATCTTTCCATTTGCACCGAAATTCCTCTGATGCTTCTCCATTACATAAGAAAAAATATTCATATCCCTGGGATCGTCAGTAATGGTTTCTATGGTCCGGACACTTGGAAAGGACTGAAAGCCAAATTCAGATGCATAACGGAAATAATGCTTCCGGTATTCGGAAAATGGTTTGTTTCCGTGCCATACTTCCCAGTAGTGTACATCTCCCCTGTTTGGATCGTTTGGCTCATCAAAAGAACCGCCGGAGGAAGGACTTGCCGGCCAATAAAATGTATTGGGATCATATTCTTTTAAAATTTCCGGAATGATACGCTCATACATCAGAATGTAATCCCTTACTTCTGAATGTCTGCTCACCCAATTGCCTTCCTTGACAAACTGCTCCATCTCATTGTTACCGCACCACAGCCCCAGTGATGCATGATGGCGCAGACGCTTAATATTATCTGTAAATTCCTGGCGGATATTTGCTTCAAACTCAGGAGTCAGGTCATAAACGGCACAGGCAAACATAAAATCCTGCCACACCACCAGTCCCAATTCATCACAGATATCGTAAAACCAGTCCTCTGGATAATAACCGCCTCCCCAGACACGTACCGCGTTGAAGTTTGCCGCTTTGCACTGTTCCAGGAGATTTCTTGTGGTTTTGCTGTTCACTCTGCCAAGGAGATGATCTTCCGGAATATAGTCTGCTCCCATGGCGAACATAGAAATGCCGTTTACCTGATGGGCAAAACAGGATCCCCACTGATCCTTTACGATCTCCATGGTCATGGTTCTCAGACCAATCCGGCGCTTCCAGGAATCTGTCACAGTTCCTCCGGTTTTCTGAATGACTTCTATTTCATATAAATCCTGGGCACCATATCCGTTTGGCCACCAAAGACGGGGTTGTTCTATGGTGATTTCAGAGGGTGAATTAACATAGTTTGTACATTTCCCGTCCGGATCTGTAACCTTTACATCATAGGTAGTGGAAACACTGTCACACTTATCTTCCTCTACCCGGAACTGAAGCCGTACTTTTTCCTCCTGATGAATCTGGGTAATATAAACACTGTCAATCCGGGCACGATCAATGCCAATCAGCCTGACCGGTCTGAATATTCCAGCATCCGGCAAGTGTGCGCCCCAGTCCCATCCAAACATGCAGTGAGCCTTTCGAATATGGACAAATCCATCCATTGCATCTTCCGATCCCCTGGTGGGCGATTTTGCAAATGCATCCCGGATATATTGCAAGGGGGAATGCAGCACTACATGCAGCTCATTGTCCGGTCCCGGATTTAACAGCTTCTTTACATCAAACTCCCAGGTCCGGTGCATATTATATGCCTGTCCAGCCAGTTCTCCATTTACATAAACATCGGCAATGGTATCCAGCCCGTCAAACCGGAGTAATACCCGGTCTTTTTCATACACCCCGGAATCCACCTGGAACATAGTGCTGTACTCATAGTCATACTCCATAAGTTTTAACGCCTTTTCCTCATTGTCTTTCCAGAATGGATTTTCCATTTCCCCGTTTAAAAGTAAATCCGTGTAAACCGTACCCGGTACAACCCCAGGCAGCCATTCCCCTTCCCCCAGCCTTCGCATTCTGAAGTTATCCTGTAACATCTGAGTAACCATAGATTTTTCCTCCTGAATTATATTTTGTAAACCCTGTAACCCTTCGTTATGTTTTTGTTAATACTTATATTATAAACCAAGTTTACTAATACCTCAATAATACTTTGTCTGGATTCAGGAGAAATTTGGGGGCATGACCTTTCCATAGAATTATTTTTTATTATTTTGCCACATTCCCCTTCCATTCATCAATCTGCTTCTGCATCTCATCGATTACCTTCTGTAATCCTGTGGCCTCCAGTTTTTTCTGCAGTTCCGGCAGATATTTTGAAGGATCAACACTTCCGGTAAACAGGGACGGTCCAAATTCATCCAGAATATTCCGGAATCCCGCAATCTCCGTACTCACCGGTTCGGCATCAAAGTCAAATCCAAAGGACGGAGCATTGACCGCCTGGTCGTTAAACTCTTTAAACGTATTCCATTTATCTGCCGGCTCCGTATCCTGCACATAAGTATTGAACAAACCACCCTGTATCCAGTAGGGAACGGAGTAATCTTTTCTTTTTTCCTCAATCAGCTTCACTTTCGTGTCGTATACATATGGCTTTCCTTTTACGGCCTCTTTCTCCTCTGCCGACACCGGTACTTTTTCATAATGTACACCTTCGATTCCATAGTTCAGAAGATTTCTCAAATATTCATCCGTGTTGACCAGATTTAAAAATGCCACTGCTTTTTCCGGGTATTTACAGTTCTTTGATATTGCAGTCAGGGAACCTCTGGCTGAAGCATTGGTCACCTGCATATCCATAATGGGGGAACTTGCTACTTCGTATCCAAGATCTTTTCCCCAGACCACATCTGCATAGGGCTGTCCATCCCCTTTTGTCACAAACCGTTTCACCGATTTGTCATCTGTTGCAGTTGCCGCATCTTTATTGATATATCCCGCCAGATAATATTTTCTTATGGTATTCAGGGTGTTTTTCATCTGATCTGTTTCAAACAGATTTTTCACCGTCAATGTGTCATCCCCATACTCGATTCCAACCGGGTCCTGAATTTTATCCATATAGGTTGGAGCAGTAAAGCTCTTAATCAGATATAAGGGTACCACGTCCGGTTCTTTTTCCTTGATGAGCTTCAGCCAGGGTTCCAGATCTTCTAATGTATGGATATCTTCAACCGGAATATCATATTTATCCACATATTCTTTGGTAAATACCCACATTGGATAGCTGCCGATCTCCTTTTCATTTGGTACACCATAGGTTACGCCGCCTATCTTAGCCGCATCCCAGAACCGCTTGTCAATTTTCTCATACATTTCCTTTCCCTCTTTTTGAAGGTAATCGTCAAGAGGCAGAAATGCACCTTTTTGAGCCATCTGCAGATAATCATTTGCCCATGAACTGGTGAACGCCATATCCCAGTTATCCCCGGTATTAATGACTACCTGCATCTTCTGGTTATAATCACCCCAGCCGATATTATTGATTTTGATCTCCACACCGATTTTTTCTCTTGTATACTCATTGATTTTTTCCAGCACCTGAGGAGTATCTTTCTGTGCATCCCCATCCTGATACCAAATGAGCGTTACCACCTCTTCTCCGTCTGTACCTTTTGCTGTTTCCTTACTGCCGCACCCCGCTGCCGTTCCCAGAACCAGTGCTCCTGCAGTGATGATTGCTGCTGCTTTTTTGATTTTATTAAATTTCATAATTCCTGTCCCTTTCTTCATTTCCACAGCCCATGTGGTTATTTACATTTCTACACGTATCAATTTGCTTTCTCACTATTCTTTAACTGCTCCAATCGTCAGTCCATTGATGAAATACCTCTGGAAAAATGGATAAGCAAAGACGATTGGCAACGTGGAGATAACCACAATCGCCATCTTAATGGTCTCTTTTGGCAGATTGGCTGCCGCCTGTATCCCGTCAATGCCCATCATAGATTTATTGCTTGCCAGCCAGTCAATGGAATTTTCAATCTGTATCAGCAGGTATTGCAGCGGCATAATTTCTTTCCCGTCCAGATACATCATGGCACAGAACCAGTCATTCCAGTATGCCAGCGTGAGAAATAAACCTATTGTGGCAAGCCCCGGCAGTGCCATTGGAATCACAATTTTGAAGAAAAGTTTCCATTCGGATGCGCCGTCTATTTTCGCAGATTCAACAACTGCATCCGGAATACTGGTTTTGAAAAAGGTCCGCAGTACTATCACATTAAATGTGTTCAGGCATAGTGGTAAGATCAGTGCCCATACTGTATCTTTCAGCATCAGAAATTTAGAAACTACTAAATAATTCGCTACCATTCCGCCGCTGAATAACATTGGCACGGTAATGACTAAAGTAAAAAACTTCCGGTAGGCATAGGTTTTTCTGGAAAGGGCATAGGCGTATGTACCTGTGAGCAAAAGACCGATAACCGTTCCGATCACGGTAACAAAAATGGTAACCCCATAGCTCCGGATTATATTTTCTCCGGCATTGATGATATATTGATATGCATAAAGGCTCAGTTTTTCAGGAAAGAACTGATAACCATTCACAGCCAGGATTTTCTCATCCGTAAAAGAAATAATCATGACAAAAATAAATGGGATTACACAAAACAGAGAGAGCGCACTGAGAATAATATTAAAAACCACATTGGTGGGTTTCTTTACTTTGTTATATTTACACTGTTCTGCTTCTATTTTCTGAATCTTTTTTTCAAGTTTCGCTTCTTTATATCCGGCAAACATTCCATTCCCCCCTTAAAATAGTGCATTATCGCTGTCCACTTTGGAAACGATTTTATTTGCAGCCATAATCAATACAAATCCTACCGTTGACTGGAACAATGCCGCCGCAGAACTCATGCCGATCTCTCCGTTGGCGCGCAGTGCCCTGAAGATATAGGTATCCAGAACATTCGTCACATCAAACAGCGCTCCTGAATTTTTAGGCAGCTGGTAGAAGAGACCAAAATCTGCATTGAATATTTTTCCGATTGACATGATTAGTAAAATGGTTATAACCGGTTTTAGCAGGGGTAATGTAATGAATTTGATCTGCTGCCACTTTGTTGCCCCATCCAGGACTGCAGCCTCATAATATGTCTTATCAATCCCGCAGATAGAAGCCAGGTAAACTACCGTATTGTACCCGATTCCCTTCCACTGGCTCATGAGGATAATCAGAAATGGCCACCAGGATTTTTCCGTATACCAGGAAATTCCCTCTTTTCCATATTGCTGCAGGATATTGTTGACAAAACCTTTTTCCGGGTTTAAGAATGCGAATAGACAGTAGCTGACCACAACCCAGGATAAAAAATATGGCAGGAACATGGCGCTTTGATAGATCTTAGCCATGCCTTTGTTACGAATCTCATTGAGCAGCAGGGCAACCAGAACCGGAAGCACCACTCCCAATATGATAAATACCAGATTATACAAGACTGTATTTAAAAATACTCTGGCTGCATCCCCGCTTGCGAACAGGAATTTAAAATTGTCAAATCCGACCCACTCACTCTCAATCAGACTTTTGAAAAATCCGCCGTTGTCTGCTATCCGAAATTTTTTAAAAGCAACTAAAATTCCAAACAGCGGCAGATAGGTAAACAGCAGAAACCATATGCCGCCGGGCAGGCTTAAAAACAACAGTTCTTTATTCGCTTTTAAACGACTTAAAAATTTTCCATTTTTGTTTCCCATTTTATTCCCTCCCTTGTTATTTGATACATTTACTATATCATTTAACCGAACTGGAATATAGTTGAAAACTTTTAGGTTTCTTGTACATTTTCTAGTAGTATAGTGAATGCTTTATATTGGGGTTTAGCTGATTAATGACGCTTTGTAGATGTAGGTAATGTACGAAAAGAGAAGGGGGCGGACCAGGACATTGGTTTGGAAGGCTTAACGCAGAACTGGCATTTTCTAACCTTCCCGAAGCGCTTTTTGGCGGCACGCGGGCATTCGCTCCGAAATCCTGATGCATTTCGCAGCTCACTGCCCGCTTA